>JAJPJX010000206.1 GCA_021324015.1 Solibacteraceae bacterium
ACCTCTCCGAATACGCACGATTTGTGGTGGAGACCTTTCAGACCCCTTCACTGATTCAGAATGAGTTAGCTTGCCGCCGACCCCATCAACTGCGAAAGACGGGCTAACGCACCGGATGTACAGCGAGTCCCGGTTTCTGAGCGCGTTCGCGCAACAATGAGACGGCAGCCCGGCGCTGGATCGTGCCTACCGCCCATTAGATCAATACCTGCGCCGGTTCCGCTGCCGGGCTATGGCCTACTCGTGGGCGGAATATTGAGCCTGCGGCGGGTTGAGCTTGATCTCGATGGTTTTCTCTTCTTCATCCACGTCGAAGGTATGTCCAAAGGTCTGGTAGCCTTTAGCGATCACCTGGATCAGGATCTTGCCCTGCGGGATCTCGGGGATCCTGGCGAGGCCTTCCTGATTGGTGCGCATTTCATACGTGGTCCGGATCTTCTTTCCCAGCTTGACGTACGAGCGGCCCTCGACGAACCGCACGACCACGCCCGCCCGGTCCACGGGATGGCCTCCCTGGGTTTTCACCTCAATGCTGAGCTTGGTCATGGGCGTAGCGGCGAAGAGCGTCAGCGCGCCCGCCAGGAGCCCCGCGATCAGAAGAACTCGTTTGCCCATAGCCCGATTATGCCAGAAGCTCAGGCGGTATCGGGAAGCAGGAAATTTCCGGGCCTGCCGGCGGCGGCGGCCACCGCTTCGGCGGCGATGTATCCGGAGCGAACGGCGCCCTCCATGGTGGCCGGCCAGCCGGAGTCCGTCCAGTCGCCGGCCAGGAACACATTGGGCCAGCGGGTGCGCGCTCCCGCCCGCAGTTTCCCCGCTCCCGGCGCGGCGGAGAACGTGGCGCGGAGTTCTTTGATCACGTGGGCCTTTTCCAACCTGGCGCGGCGCGCCTCCGGGAAAAACTCCCGCAACTCGCCCACGGCGATTTCGATCACCTCGCCGCGGCTCAAGGGCACCAGGTCCCGCGAGGCGCTGACCACCAGTTGCAGGTAGCGGCCCTCGGCTTTGTTGAACATCCACTGGATGGTGCGGTCGAGAAGCGTGGCGTGCGGAAGATCGGTCACCGGCCGGTCGAACCACAGGTGAATCCCGGTGATGGGCGAATGCTCCAAGGGAGGCGCGGGGAGACCGATGGCCTCCAGCCGCTCGAACGGCAGCGCACAGATGTAATAGTCCGCTGTGTGGCGCTCGCCCGCGGCGATTACGCCGCTGTCATCCAGGCGCTCAACCGGGCTGCGGAAGTGCATGCGTACGTTTCCCAGGCGCTGCCAGGCGTCGGCGCGGTACAACTCGCCCAGGGGGATCGCCGGCACGCCCATTTCGTAAGAATCCGCCCTGGCCAAAAAGCCCAGCCAGAAGACCTGAAAACCATGGCGGGCCGCCATGCGCCCCAATTCTTCGTTGACGGCGCTCACCAGTACCTGCTGCCAGAAGCGTTCGATGGCGCGGGGCGTTTGGCGCTTTTGCAGGAGCCAGTCCAGCATGCTGATCTCGTCCAGGTCCTTGCGGCGCCCGCGTTCGCGCTGGAGGGCCACCAAGCCGCGGGCGATGGCCAGTTTGTCGGCCGCGCCCAGGCAGCGCATGCGCAGGAAGGACTCGGTGAAGTGCAGCGGCGCCGGCAGAGACCCGCGGCGCAGCGTGGAGATGCGGCCCCCCGGTTCAATGAAATAGAACTCCTGGAAGAACCGGATGCTGCCTGCGACTCCCAGCCGCTCGTAGAAATTCAGCAGGTTGACACAGCAGCGCAGCAGCACATGCTGGCAATTGTCGATCAGTTCGGAGCCGTTGTCGGCGGGCGACAAGGGGAAGGAGGTGGCCCGTCCGCCGAGAAAAGGCCGTGCCTCGAAGAGCCGCACATCAAAGCCCGCTCCGGCCAGGGCCGCCGCCGCCGCCAGACCTGCCAACCCTCCGCCCAGCACGATGACCTCCGGCATTCAGCGACTCCAGTACCCGGAAGCTGCTCCGCGAAGGCCCGCGAGCAACAGGCCACAGGCGGGAAAGGCGGCCAAAGCAAGAAACAGGCGGAGAGCCGGGCTCCACCTCGCCGGCCAGAAACTGAGCAGAAACTGGACTCCCCCGATCAACGTCAGCGACACCCAGAATGAGGTCGTCGGATCACACCAGGGACAGTGCCTCACCCCCAGCGAGTGAATGTTACACAACGCCGCCGCCCCGGCCCACCAGGAACGGCAGCCGCAGCGAAATATGGCCGCGCACAGGTTGATCGAGAACACGGCGGCGGTGGAGGCCGAGAGCAGAAAGATCGAAAGTTTCAAGTACCCATGATAGCCGCCCACGCGCGTAGAGTGCGCCGCCGGGGGTGGCAGCGGCCCGTCAGGCGGAGTCGCGCAGCCCCCGCACGGAACGGCTGTCCGCCACCAGGTGAGTGATCAAGGGAGGCTGGTGGCTCAGGATGGCCCGGAGCACCTCGCTCTTTGGCCCGCCGCACTGTCCGCAGGGGCCGAGCAGCAGCAACACTTGCCTGCCCTGCCGGATAAACCCGGGCAGCTCACTGATTTCCATGAGGGTCAGAGTGCGGATCTCGGTTTTGATCTCGAGGGGGCCCGCCGGGCCGAGCGGCCGCCACATCATGTCCCCCACGCAACCCGCCCGGGTAAGCTGCTCGAGCGAACGTGGAGAGGCCTGGTACATGGCGTACAGCCCGCTATGACCCTCCTGCCAGTGGCCACCCGCGGCGGTGACCACGATATCGAGTTGCTTGACTCCCTCGTAGGCTTCGCGCACGGAGTCAATCGAGCGCAGTTCCTCGATGCGCGAGGTGTTGATGATTCCCGGAGCGTGCAACCCCACGAAGCTGGTCTGCACTTGCAGCGGCGGCTCACCGGCGAAATACGTAAAGAAGGCGTTCGGCTCAGTGGTGGGATCCTTGAAATTCACCCCGGCCACCATGGCGTGGAAGACGATGCGCCTGGGCAGGTTCTCCGCGGGCTCGCGCAGCATTTCCGCGAACCAGCGGGCGGTCTTGCGCAAGGAGCGGCCGCCCGCGAAGCCAATGTGGACATCGCTCGGCTGGCCCCGCCGGCGGCAGAGGGCCTGCACCATCTCCAGCAGCATACGGGCCACGTGGTACGAAATATCCTCCGAAACGCCGGTCCTCACGACAGTCGCGGTTTCCAGCCAGGGGCAGCGTTTGCGGATCGTATCTTCCAGATTAATGGCCAGCGGTGCATCGAATTGCAGCCAGCCGCGGGAGGCAGCCAGCGCCAGAAGCCGGTAAGGCTCCTCCCGGCTGAGGCGAACGTGCAGCTTCTCTTCGACCTGTTGTAGAATCTGTGCCACCGGGGACCCAGCGCAGAAATAGTTGCACACCGCGGCCAGAATCTCGTCGTCGCGGAAGCCGTTGCGCTCTCGGGTGGACTTCAGGACGCTTTCGCGGGTGGTGGCGGTTTTCGACATGGAAGCACCCTCCGTGATGCAAACTGTGACAACGCTGCTTACAGTATCTCAAAACGCGTGCAAACTGTTCAGTCAGTCAGCGAAAACAGGCATTTCAGGCTTTTCTTCGTGCCGAGACTATCATAAGATGGCTTCCCAGGGAAGGGCGGAACGAGGAAACTGTGAACCACGTCGATCACACGCTGTTCCGAGCCGTGGAATTTGCCGTGCGGGCGCATTCCGGGCAGTTGCGCAAGGTGACGCCGGTGCCGTACATTGTGCACCCTCTAGGCGTGCTGCGCATTCTGGCGCGGCACGGCTGCGGCGAGCCAATCGCCGTGGCCGCGCTCCTGCACGACACCGTGGAAGACGGTGCCTGCTCACTCGACGAGATCCGGCGGGAATTCGGGGGCGAGGTCGCCCGGCTGGTGGCGGAAATGACGGAGCCCGACAAATCGAGGCCGTGGTGGGACCGGAAAGCGCAGACTCTCGAACGCCTGAAGACCGCCTCCCAGGACGTGCTGCTGCTGGCTTGCGCCGACAAACTGGACAACCTGCGCTCTCTGCGGGAGGATTGCGCCACCATGGGCGAATCCGTCTGGGACGCCCTGAGGGCCTCCCGCGAGCAGCAAGCCTGGTATTACCGCCAACTGGGGCAAGTCTTCGAAAGCAGCCTGGAGAACGGAACGGGCGCCCTGCTGGCCGCCGAATTCCGGCGGGAAGTAGAGACGCTTTTCGGTCCATACGGTTCCTGAGGGCAGCGGCGGGCATGTAACTTCTACCACGCGCCCCCGGGCCTTGCCGGAGCCTGTTGAATCCACGTCACTTAGCCGCCGGCCAATCCTGGCAACGCACTTGCATCGGAAGGACTGCGAGGTTGAGGAGCACCCCAAAATCGGAGTGGAAGCCCATGCAAGAAAACGATGATGCCATGATTCACCGCGATCCGGATCCACCCAGCAAGGCAGGCTGGTGGGTGGGCATCGCGGCGTTGACCGTGATTACCGCCCTGGCCGTGGCGGGCCTGGTGCGGGCCCGCAACCAGGCCCGGGAAATGGACGCCAACCGGGCGCAGGTGAGCGCAGCGCTGAACCAGGCGCAGAGCCAGATTCAAGCCCTGACCGCGAAGCTTGAGGCTCTGAATGCCGCCGAACAGGCCCGGGAAGCGGAGGCACAGCAAACGGGGCGCGCGGAAAGGGCGGCGTCTCACCGCGGCGCGGCCGCCCGGTTCGCGAGCCACAGCCGGGTAGCGGAGCGGAAACCCAAAGATGATCCGCGGCTGAACCAGATCGAGTCGCAGCTTGCCGCCCAACAGCGGCAACTGGCCAAGACCCAGGACGACCTGGCCAAGGCCCAGACCGACATGGAGGGCCGGCTGAATTCCACGCGGGACGACCTGAATTCCTCCATCGCCAAAACTCACGACCAACTGGTGGCGATGGAAAAACGGGGCGAACGCAACTACTATGAGTTCCAACTCGACAAGTCCAAGGAACTCCAGCGCGTTGGCCCCATCAGCCTGGCTTTGCGCAAGACCAACACCAAGCACGACTATTACGACATGACGATGCAAGTGGACGATTTCAAGCTGGAGAAGAAACACGTGAACCTTTACGAGCCTGTCTGGATCAACCTCAGCGACCGTCCACAGCCATTGCAACTGGTGGTGAACCAGATCGGCAAGAATCACGTGGCGGGCTACCTCAGCGAGCCGAAATACAAGAAATCAGAACTGGCCGCCGATACGGGTACGCCTGCGAACAGCGCGCCACCGCCCCAATTGCAGCCGCGTTGAAGGCGCTCGGCGGGACCGGCACCCCAACCGGCCACCCGGGTGTTGAAATAACAACATGCGGGAAGGCGATTGGAATCGGGGGCCGGAGGGCGACCCGTTGTGGTACCAGGACGCGATTCTCTACGAGGTTCACGTCCGGGCGTTCTTCGACAGCGACGGCGACGGGATGGGCGATTTCCCGGGTTTGACGCAGAAGTTGGACTACCTGCACGACCTGGGCGTCAACACCATCTGGCTGCTACCATTTTGTGCGTCGCCGTGGCGGGATGACGGCTACGACATTTCCGACTACAACGGGGTGCATCCCGCCTACGGAACGCTGAGAGACTTCCAGACTTTCCTGCGCGAAGCGCATCGCCGCGGGGTGCGAGTGGTCACCGAACTGGTGCTGAATCACACCTCCGATCAGCACGCCTGGTTTCAACGCTCCCGCCGGGCGGAACCGGGCAGCCGCTGGCGCAACTTTTACGTGTGGAGCGACACCCCGGAGAAGTATCGCGAGGCGCGGATCATCTTCAAAGATTTCGAGGCCTCCAACTGGACCTGGGATCCAGTCGCCAAAGCCTACTACTGGCACCGCTTCTATTCCCACCAGCCGGACTTGAACTACGAAAATCCCGAGGTGCGCGCGGTGATGCTCCAGGCCGTGGATTTCTGGCTGGACATGGGGGTCGACGGACTGCGGCTGGACGCCGTTCCCTACCTCTACGAGCGGGAGGGCACCACCTGTGAGAATCTGCCCGAGACGCACGCCTTTTTGCGGGAGCTGCGGCGCCACGTGGAGGCGCGCTACCGCGACCGTATGCTCCTGGCGGAGGCCAACCAGTGGCCCGAAGACGCCATCGCCTACTTCGGCGCGAGCGACGAATGCCACATGGCCTTTCACTTTCCGCTGATGCCGCGGCTGTTCATGGCCACGCGGATGGAGGACCGCTTTCCCATCACCGAGATTTTGCAGCTCACCCCGCCGATTCCGGAGGGTTGCCAATGGGCCCTGTTCCTGCGCAACCACGACGAATTGACGCTGGAGATGGTGACCGACGAGGAGCGGGACTATATGTATCGCGTTTACGCTCACGACCGGCAGATGCGCATCAACCTGGGGATTCGCCGGCGCCTGGCCCCGCTGCTGGGAAACGACCGGCGCCGCATCGAGCTGATGAACGCGCTGCTGCTTTCGCTGCCCGGCACGCCGGTGATCTACTACGGCGACGAAATCGGCATGGGGGACAATTTCTACCTGGGCGACCGCAACGGGGTACGGACTCCGATGCAATGGAGCGGGGACCGCAACGCGGGCTTCTCGCGCGCCAATCCGCAGCGGCTCTATCTGCCCGTGATCATCGATCCCGAGTATCACTACGAATCCGTCAACGTGGAGGCGCAGCAGAACAATCCGCATTCCCTGCTGTGGTGGATGAAACGCATTATCGAGCAGCGCAAGCGCTCGAAGGCGTTCGGCCGGGGCAGCCTCGCATTTCTCTATCCGGAGAACCGCCGGGTGCTGGTCTTCGTCCGCACCTACGCCGAGGAACGGATCCTGGTGGTGGCAAACCTGTCGCGTTTCGTGCAATACGCGGAATTGGACCTTTCCGCATTCCGGGGCCTGGTACCCACCGAGATGATCGGGCGCAACCGTTTTCCGCCGATCTCGGAGAAGCCCTATGGGCTTTCCCTGGGGCCGCACACCTTCTACTGGTTCGCTTTGGAGGCGCCGGCAACCGCGATCGAGGCCTCGGTGGAGAGTGCGTCTCCGCAGGCGGCAGTGGCAGTCGGCTCCTGGGAAGAGGCTTTTTCCGAGCGGATGCGCCCGCTGCTGAGCCGCCTGCTGCCGGCTTTCCTGGAGCGGCTGCACTGGCTGCGCACGGGTTGGCGCAGCCTGCGTACGATCGAGATTCTGGATTATGTGCCGGTACCCGCCAGTTCCATCCACCTGCTCATCCTGCGAGCCAGCTACAGCGAAGGGGATCCCGAGTACTATGTGCTGCCGCTGGCCGCGACTGCGTCCGATGCCGCCGCTCCGGCGGTACGGAACTCGCCGGAACTGGTGTTGGCGCGGCTGGCAGGTCCGGAAGGAGCGGAAGGGGTGCTCTACTGCGCGATTCAGGACCAGGAACTGTGGGCCGTCCTGCTCAACGCCATGGCCCGCCGGCGGCGTCTGCGGGGAGAGGAAGGAGAGCTGGTGGGGTCGCACACGCGGGCCTTCCGGCAAGCGTGGGGGCCGGATCATCCGGCGCTGCAGGCCAACCCGATTGCCGGCGACTACAACAACTTTCCGGTGAACTACGGGGACCGCTTCGTGCTGAAGTTGCTGCGCAAGGTCGAGGCCGGCGTGCATCCGGAGCGGGAGGTGGGCCGGCTCCTGGCGGAGAAGGCGGCCGATCCCCTGGTGGCGCCGCTGGCCGGGGCGATCGAGTACCAGTCGCGCCAGGGCGACCGCGGCACGCTGGCCGTGCTGCACGCGTTTCTGAAGCACGAGAGCGACGGCTGGGGTTACACCATGGATCACCTGGGCCTGTTCTTCGAGCATGCCCTGGCGGCGGGAGGGGCGGAACTGATGGATGCCGGGCCTCACCCGCCGCTGCTCTCGCTGGCAGAGACTCCGCCGCCGCAAACCGCCTTGGACCTGATGGGCTCTTACCTGGAGATGATCCGGTTGCTCGGGCGGCGCACCGCGGAACTGCATGCGGCGCTCTCCGGCCGTTTCGACGATCCCGATTTCGCGCCGGAAGCGTTTACGGATTTCTACCGCCACGGCCTCTACCACGGCATGCTGGGCCAGGCCATGCGCTGCTTCGAGGAATTGCGCGCGCACGCCCGGCGGCTGCCGGCGCAGGCGCAGGAGGGCGCCCGCCGCCTGCTGGAGCGGGCGGCGGAGATTCGCGAGCGCTTTCAGGCCCTGCGCGACGCGCGATTCCGCGCCCTGCGCATCCGCATTCACGGCGACTACAACTTGCGGCAGGTGCTTTTCACCGGAAAGGACTTCCGGATCATCGATTTTGAGGGCAACGTCGAGCGTCCGCTGAGCGAGCGGCGCATCAAGCGCTCGCCCCTGCGGGACGTCGCCGGGATGCTGCGCTCCTTCCACTATGCCGCTCACGCACCCTTGTTCGGCGAAGTCCCCGGCGTGCTGACTCGGGAAGAATACATGGCGCCCCTGGAACAGTGGGCGCGCTACTGGTACGAGTGGGTGGGGGCGGCGTTTCTACGGGGATATCTGGATGCCGCCGAGCCGCACGGGTTTCTGCCGGACTCCCCGGCAGGATTGCGCATCGTGCTGGAGGCGTATCTGCTGGAGCGAGCGATTACCGAGGTGCGGCGGGAACTGCGGCTGCGTCCGGACTGGGCGCGGATTCCGATTCTGGGGATGTTGGACTTGCTGGAAAGGCGCCAGGGGTAACCGTTCCCCGCCATCGCGGCTCGGTTCCGGAAACAGGATTCTTTCGTCCACTTTGGTGGGCCAACACGCCTCCGCTTGCGCCTCCGTTCCCCTGACCTTCCAATACCGAAGTGAAAAGGGCAAAGATTCCCCGCTGCGGGATGCGGAAGTCTCCCAGCGTCGCCTGCTGGTCCAGCGGAGCAGGCGTGCCCACATCCACCCCTCGTATCGTCGCGCGGCTCTCCGCGATCCGCCAGATCATTCGCGGAATCCCCATGAATGCGTGGCCATTCGGAGTGCGGCCGGTCAGGTTCATCTGTCCGGTCCCGAGTATCGATCGCGCCGCTGCTTCCATCGCGGAAAGCACCACGCGTTTCTCCCACCACCGCGAAGGCATGACGCTCGCGGCGGCATTCATGATCCTGGTGGCCGGTGTTGCCGCGAGCCGGACATCCCACATGATCTCGCCCGGAGCGCCCACCGTGACGCGAAACCGGTGGCCATCGCTCCAATCGATGCGGATCGGCTCGGTCGTATGTTCACTGATGGCCGCACCGAAGTAGCGTGGGCACGATTGTTCCGGCGGGACGTTCTGGTGGAAGGTCCAACGCCCGTCCGGATCCCGTTGCCACACCGAGGTGTATGCCGCCCCGATGGAAGACGCCTCGATGCGCCGGAGCGCCAGAACGTGCCCCGAGGAAAACGGGAGCCCGAGCACCGCATAGCCGGAAAATCGGTCGCCGCCGCCGCCCGGAACGGTGGATGGATTGATGCTTCGCGCGAAATCTAGTGGTTCTTTCATGACCGCCTCATACCAATGCCGTCAGGCCCCCAGTGAGAATCAAGGCCACCGCCCAGATCAGGTCCAGGTTGATCCAAGCCTTCCGCAGGAGTCCCAGGCCGAGTCGATCCATCACCACCCACGCCGCGAATGCCGTCACGATCAGGTACCCCACACTGTGGACCAGCGTGGCCATACCGGCCGTGAGGGCTTGTGTCGATGCGCCCCGCGCATGGCAGGCAGGACCTTGGGCCAATGCGGTCATCGAAAGAAACACCGGCAGCACCATCAGCCCCGCACCGTGCGCCGAGGCCATCAGGAAGGACCACAGAGTAAGGCCTCCCATTCCCACACGCATGGCCGCCCAACGCGGATGCAAGTGGCGATACAACTGGCGGACGCCAAGCACCGCGAGCAGCGCCGCCACGGGCCAGCGCAGCATCGTGGGCGACAGCGCGATCCCCGCCAGCATGGCCACGCCGATAGCCGCCGCTATCGCCAGGAGGTGCCCCAGCGTTAGCGGAATCATCGCCCGCCATACGGCGCTCCGTTTGCCTTCCTGCATCCCGAGCGCCACCGCAAAGAGCCACCCCATCCCGGGATTGAGGCCATGAAAGGCCCCCAATCCCGCCAAGGTGAGCAAAGAGGTGATTGTTGTGTTCATGGGTTAGCGACTCCTTATGCGTAGCAGTACGAATCGGAGGAAGCGTCGCCGCCCTCCAGCCTGGTCTGGTGTGGCCGCAGGCCGTCAAAGTGCGGGAAGAATCTCGGATCGACGCGCATCTCGCCTGTCCCGGGATCCATGTCGACCTTCATCATCCAGCCCTTGATGCCATCCGGGTAGAATTGTTCGTCCACCGCCGCGTAGAGCGAATTGGTCACGTACGCGCGCCGTCCGTCGCGGCTCAGCTCGATACTGAGGGCCCCGGTCCATCTCCCACGGTCCGCGCACGTCGAAGGTCTCACCGTCCAGGACGAAGACTCCGCCCGGCCCGTCCCCGCTCGGTGAACCCAAGGCATTCATGTAGATTCCCTCGGGACCGCAGTGAACCGTATGAGGGCGGCTATAGCCGGTTCGGCTCATGACCGTCTCCGGCTCGATCACTTTCACCAGTTCCGGACTCCTCGGGTCCGGCTTCGTGTCCAGAATGTGGATTCGCGACGACCGCAGTCCGGGCACTACCAGGTAGCGGCGCTCCATATGAGGATGCGGCGAATAAGGGCCCAGGCAGGAACTGCACGCGTTCCACCCGAAGTGGTGCAGTTCGTCGCCGGCGTTCGGCATATCCACGCGCCCCACCATCCTGCCGTATGATTTCGATGCTTCGTCCACGTCGACGATGCCCATCGCATCGCCATTTTTCCCCGTAGGGTTCAACATTGCCACATATGCCAGCTTCTCGGCTGGCGCTTCCATGGCCATCCTGGGCGATGGATAAAACGTTGGGTCCGGTTGCCATCTCATAGTTAGAAATCTCCTCTTTGTTCTTGCAAGGTCTTGGGTAATTGCCGCGCGTTCCCGGCGGCCCTCAAACGGAAACCGTAACGCGCAGGAAGGTTGCAGGGATGGACGTGCCGCCGTTCGTATCCCTGTTCTGCGCTTTCGCGAGCTCCGTCAGCCGGTTGTAAAGTTCTTCTTCTTTTCCGTATTCTTCCGCGGCCGCGAAGGCGTTCATGGTAGGGCCATAGAATCGTCTGAAGGTATCGATCACCTCCGTCGGATTCTTGTCCGGCGCAATGAAATGATAAGTCTCCCTGGTCGTGGAGATGTTCTCCGGGGGCACTCCGGCACGGCCAAAACGATCCGTTATTTCACTGTCCACGCCCCAGGTCATGGGGCTTACGAACCCTTCCGGAGGTGGAGGCGCATAAGATGAGCTGATCTTCAGTAACTGGGCCACAAAGGTCGGATCGTCCGGAATCCAGTTGCCCATGACAATGCGGCCACCCGGTTTTGTGACCCGGACCATCTCCCTGGCCACGTCATACGGTTTAGGCGCAAACATGGCGCCGAATACCGAAAGGGTCAGGTCAAATGCGGCATCGCCGACCCCCTGGAGGTTGCATGCATCTCCCTGCTGAACCTGCAGCCGGTCGAGACCCGCTTCCGCCGCTCGCTTCTTCGCGGCTTCGACCAGGTTGCCGGCTATGTCGATTCCAAGCACCTCGGCCCCCAAATGAGCCAGTGGAACCGCCGTTGTGCCGTCTCCACAGCCGAGGTCGAGGACCCGCACGGGCGGAGCGATCTCGAGGGACTGAACCAGCGCCTCTCCGGACTCCCGCATCAAACCGGCGATGCGGGTAAAATCGCCCTTCTCCCACAACTCTCTGTTTGCATTCATAACAGCATCCTTCCTTTCCGAGATCGGGAACTGGCCGCCTGACGAATTGCGGTGAGCCCGCTTCAGGTCTACAATTGTGCAGTGCGTCTGCGAGGCCGCCCATGCTCAGGCGTCCTTCTCATTTGCCCGGGCGGCTGACCATGTCAGATAGCTTTGCGGGGAGACCAGGGAACTTTGCCGGGCGTGCGAGAAACCGGGTGGATGCAATCTCCGAAATTCTGAGCGGCGTAAAGTTGAACGGCGCGCTATTCTTCAGCGCCGAATTTTCCGCTCCGTGGTGTTTTTCGTCGCCTGCGTCGAAAACGCTTACGCCCGTGCTTTCCCCGGGAGCGCCCCACCTGGTGATCTACCACTTCGTCATCGACGGCAGAGCTTTCGTGCAGATGGAAGATGGACAATCCATCGAGCTTGGCCCCGGAGATGTCGTCGTCCTTCCCCGTGGGGACCCTCACACAATGACCAGCAGTAGAGGTGTGACCACGGCGTCCCTGACTTCAGCGATTCTTTCCAAGGTCAAATCCCGCGACTTGAGTCCAATGCAGGCGGGCGGAGGCGGCGAACCTGCCCGGTATATTTGTGGATACATGGCCTGCGACCCCTTCCTCAACCGGCCGATCCTGAGCGGACTGCCCTCTGTCTTCAAGGTCAATATTCGTACGGACCGCTCGGGGCACTGGCTTGAAAATTCGATCCTGCATCTGGTGGAGGAGGCAGCTTCCGGACGGGTCGGCAGCGAGGCCATGCTTGCCAAGCTCTCCGAGGCCCTGTTCGTCGATATTTTGCGGAGGTACGTGGCCGCATTGCCCGATCACCAAGTGGGGTGGCTCGCGGGAGCCCGAGATCCCATAGTGGGGAAAAGCCTTGGATTGCTGCATGGCCGAATCGCCCACCCATGGACTATCGCGGATCTTGCGGACGAGGTGGGCATTTCACGGTCCGCGCTAGTGGAGCGCTTCACGCGATATCTCTCGGAGCCGCCGATGACCTATTTGGCCCACTGGCGGCTTCAATTGGCCGCGCGGTCGCTCGAGAGGACGTCCAGGAGCGTAGCGGAAATCGCAGCAGACGTCGGATACGAATCGGAGGCGGCATTCAATCGCGCATTCACGCGTGAATTTGGACAGCCCCCGGGACGATACCGAAGCCATCATAGGGGTTCGCTCACCCGGAATTCAAGCTTCACGCCAAGAGTCCATTCCTGACTGGTAGTAACCGAGACTGTTGGAGGATTCTGTCATTTGATTGAGACTTCGCCTCTCTAGCCGCCCCATTTGGCGCTGCGGGAGAAAGACCTTGCCGACCAGCAGGCCGCTGCCACGAGCCATGAACCGAGACCTGCGTTAAGCCGGCCAATCTCCCACCCCAGCGCCGACCTGATCCGTCACTTCGCCCGCTAACTCAAACGCCCCCGCGACGTCTAAGGGAAAGAATCCATGTAACCATTCGCCTGTCCGGGAGCCAGAGAAGACGACCATGATCCAGGATCTCCGTTTCGCCCTTCGCCAACTGCGGAAAACACCCGGCTTTGCGGCCACCGCGATGCTCACACTGGCATTGGGAATCGGCGCGAATGCCGCCATCTTCACGCTGGTCAACGCCGTGCTGATGAAGAACCTTCCCGTAACCGATCCGAAGAGCTTGATCCGAATCGGCGACACCAACGACTGCTGCGTCAATGGCGGCGCGCGCGACAACGGCGATTACTCGCTGTTTCCCACCGAAACCTGGCTACTGCTGAAGAAGAGCATCCCGGAATTCGAAGAACTGGCCGCCATGCAGGCCGGCTTCGGCTACCGGCCGATCATCGCCCGGCGCGATGGCGACCCCGCCAGCGCGCGCTCGGTGATGGGCGAGTTCGTTTCCGGCAACTACTTCCGCACGTTCGGCCTGCGTGCGAAGGCCGGCCGGCTGCTCACCGATACCGACGATAGGGCCGGCGCGCCCATGACGGCGGTAATGAGCTACGCGGCCTGGCAGCACAGTTACGCGGGCGAGTCTTCGGTCATCGGCAGCACGTTCTGGATCAACACCAAGCCGGTGACGATCGTCGGCATCGCGCCGCCGGGGTTCTATGGAGACCGCCTGTCGAGCGATCCTCCGGATTTCTATCTGCCCATCGAGTCGATGCCGGTGCTGGCGAATGTCGCCTACGTGCACAATCCCGACATCCAGTGGCTGTACATGATCGGACGAGTGAAGCCCGGCGTATCCGTAGCCGCACTGCAGCAAAAGGTGAGCGCGTTGGTGAAAAACTCGTTTGCCGAAACCAAGACGTTCTCCGCGGGAGAAGGCAAAGCGCTGCTCGCGAAGGTGCACGTGGTGCTCACGCCGGGCGGCGCCGGCATCCAGGGCTTGCAGGAGCAGTACGCTTCTAATCTGCGGCTGCTGATGATCGTCTCCGGCCTGGTCCTGCTTATCGCGTGCGCGAACATCGCGAACCTGCTGCTGGCGCGCGGCATGGGCCGCCGGGCGGAGATCTGCCTGCGCACGGCGCTGGGCGCGCAGCAGGGCCGCATCATCCGGCAACTCCTTACCGAAAGCGTGCTGTTGGCCGTCCTGAGCGGGATCGCCGGACTGGCCGTGGCCTACGCTGGCACGCGCACGCTCCTGGCGCTCGCGTTTTCCGATGCGCGAAATCTTCCCATCCATGCCAGCCCATCGATGGCGGTACTTGGATTCGCCTTTGGCCTGTCGCTACTGACAGGCGTCCTGTCTGGTATCGCGCCCGCCTGGTTCGCCGCCCAGACTGACCCCGCGGACGCTTTGCGGAGCGGAGCTCGGACCACCGGGTCGGGAGCTTCCCTGATGCAACGCGGGCTGGTGGTTCTCCAGACGGCGATGTCTCTCGTGCTGCTGGTGGGCGCGGGCCTGTTCGCGCAAAGCTTGAGCAAACTGCAACATACCAACCTGCGGCTGGACGCGACGGACCGCTATATCGTGCACATCAATCCGCAGGCGGCCGGTTATACGGTTTCGCAGTTGGCAGCGCTCTACCGGACCATCGAGGATCGATTCCACGCCGTACCCGGAGTGAAGAAGGTCGGCCTGAGCCTTTATACGCCGATGGAAGACAACAACTGGGGCACCGGCATACACGTGCAGGGAGAGCCGGATTTGCATGCGGGAGCGTCCGTGGTGAAGGTGAGCCCGGAATACTTCGATTCCGTGGGCACGCACGTCCTGATGGGCCGCGGGATTACCGAGAAGGATACCCCGGCGGCTCGCGCCGTGGCGGTCGTGAATCAGGAGTTTGTGAAGAAATTTTTCGACGGCCGGAACCCGCTCGGACGGCACTTCGGCACCGGCGCGGCGTCAGCCGCAGATTTCGAGATCGTGGGTGTGGTGGAGGACACTGTCTATGCCAGCGTGCGTTGGAAGAATCACCGGATGTATTTTCTGCCGATGCTACAACGTCCCGCCAGCGACAAGGGCCCCATCGACAAAGACGAGTCGCTCTTCGCGGGCGCCGTGGTGCTGGAAACCGAGCGGCCCATCCGCCAGATGGCTGAGATCACGCAGCGCACGCTGGCGGGAATCAATCCGAACCTAGCTATCGTAAAGTTCCAGACGTTCGCCGAGCAGATCGCGGACCGGTTTACCGAGGAACGTCTGGTGACGCGGCTTACCGCCTTATTCGGGGCGGTCGCCCTGCTGCTGGCGGCCATCGGGCTTTACGGCGTGACGGCCTACGCTGTCGCGCGGCGGACCAGCGAAATCGGGATCCGCATGGCCCTAGGCGCGAACCGGGGCGGCGTGATTGCGATGGTGATGCGCGGCGCCATGATCCAGATCGGCATCGGCCTGGCGATCGGCATCCCGGCCGCGCTGCTCTGCGTGCGGTTCGTCGAGTCGCAGCTCTATGAAGTCACGGGTATCGGCGCCGGCGCGCTGATGACCGCGATCCTGACTCTGGCGGCGGCCGCCTGCATCGCGGGGATCATTCCGGCCCGGCGGGCGGCGCGGACCGATCCCGCGCAGGCACTACGCACCGAATAGAGATTCCACGGAGTGCATGCGGGCTTAAACGCCGATTGAATACATTACGGCTGTAACGGGGGTGTCTTGCGGATGGGGAGGTGATCGTCAGCGCCCCGGCCCTCCGCTGGGAGAACGGGGACCGAGGCGGGGTGAAACGTAACGGGGTTTATTGGCGGCAGTCTCCGGGGGGAAACCCCAGACTTACCCGAACCAATTCCCGAAACTCTGGCCGAAAACTGCAGCCGATTGAAGTGGTGTGGGACCGCGAATTCGGCCGCACGGTCTACTGCCAGGGCAAGCTCACCGCCGACGACTTCGGGCGCTATTGGCATGGGCCCAATACAGTTTACTCGAGGGTGCCTGGCGGTGTTGCCAAATCGCCGTATCCGGACCGCGGGAGGCGAGAGTCCGGGATGGCGACAGACCGTCAAGTTGGACCTCGTCTCCGATTTTGATGATGCAGATGAAAGACACCCCTTGGCCTCCTCACGTCTCTATAGCGGATAATCAGAATAGTTATGGCGAAACCGCCTCATCTCGAAATGGGCGTTGTCGTCTCCTTCTCCGAGATCTTCAATCGCCCGGCCACTCTCGAAGGGGCGCTCGAGGTCCTCTCTCAATACAAGCGAGATGCGGTGCTGCTCGTTCTCGCCAAACTGAGCGCGGGGCTGCGCATCTGGTTCCGACCGGATTATCAACGTGACAATGGGCTGGCGCGCGATGTGTTCAAGAACGCGCGACGCGCCGAGGCCCACTCGATGGTCGGGAACCCGCGCCGCCTGTTCTTCACGCGGCTCGGTGTGCTGGCGACGGCGCGACTGGCACTAAGCGCGTGCAACAGGCCAGAGGCTTCCGATATCACGGAACCGCAACAGGCGGCGGACGTGTTGGCGTGCTGCTTAATGATGAACGAACTCACCTCCAGCACCGCGCCACTGACCGGCGTGGCCGATCTGCTCGTCCACCAGTTGCCCAATCACAACGCCATGGCGCATTATGATTTCCGCGGAGACCTGCTTCGCAGCCTGGCGATGTTCGAGCGTAACCGCGCGCTGTTAGCAAGCCAGCCGGGGACGGTGGATTTGGAAGCGGAGTTCAGACGCGAGACCGGGCTTTCGCCGCGCCAGTTTATTGAATTGTGCCTGGTAATCGGCACCCCTTACCGAATGATGAATGCAGGATCGCTGATTAGCAACGATCTGACCTTCTTCGTCGACAAGAACCGCTTCGCCAACATGAAGATTAGCGATGCCGAGCTGACTTCGTTTTTCGGGACCGTGGCGCGATCGGCTCAGCAGCTTGCGGAATACCTGCCGACGCGGGGCGAACGTCCCCTCGCCGACACGACAGTATTTCAATCGTGGCCTGTCATCCAAGTACAAGGTGCCGAGCGATATTACTGTTTGGACGTCGCGAGTCTGATGGACAAGACCGGCCGTGGTCTGTACTGGACCCTGTTCGGTGCTGCAGATGCTCGCGTTAAGAGCAAACTAGGCGGCACCTACGGGCGTGCCTTTGAAGCTTACCTGCACGATTGCGTGCGGCGCGCGGGCTTTGCTCCGGATTCCTATATCGACAGTCCGAAATTCTCTGATGATGCCGAGGTCTGCGACGGGCTCTTCATCGACGGATCGCGTGTCATTCTATGCGAGTACAAGAGCAGTGTGCTCACAGCAGAGGCCAAGCTGAGCGGGCGCCTCGATGTTCTGGAACCGGACCTTCGTAAGAAGTTCGTGACCGGAGACGCCGACGGTCGCAAGGGTATTGCTCAGTTGAGCCACAGCATTGATCGCCTGCTCAAGGGCGAACCCGTCAGCGGCCTGCCGTCACGAAATTGGAGCATCGTTCAGCCCGTTATGGTCTGTCTTGAGGACGCCATGCTCTGTCCAGGTATGTCCGGCTATATCAATAGTCAGTTCGGCCGGGCACCGTTCAAGCGATCACGCGTTAGGGTCGCGCCTCTCACCTTGATCGATATCGAGCATTTCGAGGACCTGTTGCCGGATATGAAGGCATTTGGGTTTGGCACGTTGCTCGAAGACTACTATCGCGCCAACATGAGGAGCGCGGGCGGCGGGCACGAGCAAGTGGTGGCATTCCGCCGGAAAAACATCCCTTTTCTCGACGACAAGCCCGAGCCCCCCGATGAAAAAGAGGTCGTGTTCCGGCGCTTCTTCGCTGATCTGGGTGCCCGGCTTTTCGGCGAAGCCGCGGAGGTCGACTAAAAATCCGTGTGTTATTTCGTGGCCACATCACGTCAGGCGGCAAAGGCCGTCACACGCCGCCGGGCCCATTTTTCGTCCGCAAGTTGACTGGAAAGCGCTATGGTTCTTTGTGGTCGGAGATTGCGGTCGCAACAGGATGGAGGCGGTTTGGGTGAGGATGCAGGGGAGCGCGCCGGGCGTACAGGCACACTACGGCTGTAACGGGGGTGGCTTGCGGATGGGGAGGTGATCGTCACCGCCCCGGCCCTCCGCGTGGAACGCGGGGACCGAGGCGGGGTGAAACGTAACGGGGCTTATTGGCGGCAGTCTCCAGGGGGAAACCCCAGACTTACCCGAACCAATTCCCGAAACTCTGGCCGAAAACCGGTTTCTGTTGGTCCCGTCCGCGGCATCTGGCACACAGGGCCAGTCCCGCGGCA
>JAJPJX010000012.1 GCA_021324015.1 Solibacteraceae bacterium
CTCTGGCAACCAATTGATTCTGTTCGACTTTTAGCCGGACAGCCGTGATCCAAAAATAATAAGCGTCTTCGTCATATCGTTTGCAACTCCATTCATTAGATGGCTCGGCCCGCCAAAAGACTTCAGCTCAGGAAGCGATTCCAGGTAAGCCGTAAGGTATCCTGACCTCCATACCTGATGACCAGCAATGCGGTCCTGTAATTTAGATAGCGACCGGGCGTGGGTTGCTTTATACCGTGCACTCCGTATTGCGGGTGGGATTGCGGCGACAACCTCGGGCAACTCGCTGGCCAGATCCCGGACGTCGAATGGTTTGCTGGCGGCCAGCTTCTGTACCCATGGCTGTTTGTGCGGGCGAGATCGGCGCGGCCTTCGACCACGAGCCCTGTAGTATCGAACAGGGCGATGCTTCTCCGTGCGTCGGCATCGGAAATACCCGCCATCTTCATGGCCGACAAGATCAGTCCCGCGGTTCCCGTGCCGGCGGAACCCGCGCCGAGGAAGAGGACACACTGCGCCGTGATGGGCTCCTCCGTGATCTTCAGCGCTGCAATCAAACCAGCCAGAGCCCTGTCGGTCAGTCCGATTTCAGGGCGCCGTCGACAATCTGCTGTGCTTGGCTGATGATCGAATCCAAATGCGCCTCGTCCCGGAAGCTTTCGGCATAGATCTTGTATACGTTTTCCGTGCCGGAAGGCCGGGCGGCAAACCATCCGTTGGGGGTGATCACTTTCAGTCCGCCGAAGGGCTCGTTGTTACCGGGAGATCTGGTCAACTTCGCCGTTATCCGTTCGCCAGCGAGGCGCGATTCTCTGACGTTTTCCGGTGCAAGATTGAGCAGCATCGCCTTCTGCCTGGGAGTGGCAGGCGCCTCAATGCGAGCGTAGTACGGCGTTCCGAACTCGGCTGTGAGCCGTTTGAAGTGCTCGCCGGGATCGCTGCCTGTGCGCGCGGTGATCTCGGCGGCGAGGAGGTCCATGATCGGGCCGTCTTTATCCGTGGTCCAGACTGTGCCGTCAAAGCGCAAAAAGCTCGCGCCGGCGCTCTCTTCGCCTCCGAAGCCGCAGGATCCGTCCAGAAGACCGTTGACGAACCATTTGAATCCGACGGGGACCTCGATGAGCCGGCGGCCCAGCTTCTGTACGACCTTGTCGATCATGCTGCTGCTGACAACGGTCTTGCCGATTGAAGCGTCCGCGCGCCAGTTGGGCCGGTTCCGAAGCAGGTATTCGATGGCGACGACCAGGTAATGATTGGGATTCATCAGACCAACGGAAGGCGTGACAATTCCGTGTCGGTCCGAGTCCGGATCGTTGGCAAAAGCCACTTGATAGCAGTCCTTCAAGCCGATTAATCGGGCCATCGCATAGGGGCTTGAGCAGTCCATGCGGATCTGGCCGTCGTGGTCGACGGTCATGAACGAGAACGTCGGGTCGATGACCGGATTAACGACTTCAATATCCAGACTGTAAATGGAGTTGATCGGCTCCCAATACCGTCTGGCGGCGCCGCCCAGGGGATCGACAGCGAGTTTGAGGCCAGCCGCGCGGATGGCATCGATGTCGACTACATTCCTGAGGTCCTGTACGTATGGAAGGACGAAATCGTGCTGGTGAGTGGTCGTCGCGCTCAGGGCGGAGGTAAAGGGAATGCGCTTCACGCCTGCACTGCGGCTGCGGAGCAGCTCGTTCGCGCGGTTCTCGACCCACTTCGTTGTGCCGGTGCCGGCGGGTCCACCGTTCGAAGGGTTGTACTTGATGCCGCCATCTTGCGGTGGATTGTGCGAAGGTGTGATGACGATGCCATCGGCGAGATGGTGTTTGCGATCGCGATTGTAGACCAGAATTTCACGGGAGATGACCGGCGTGGGAGTGACGCCATCCTCACGCTGTATGACGGTCTCGACTCCATTGGCCGCCAAAACCTCGAGCGCCGTTCGCTGCGCCGGAGTGGACAGCGCATGCGTATCCTTGCCCATGTAGAGAGGCCCGCTGCTGCCCACTGAGGCACGATACTCGCAGATGGCCTGCGTGATGGCGGCGATGTGGGCTTCGTTGAAGCTGCCGAGGAGGGGACTCCCTCGATGCCCGTTGGTTCCGAACCTAACGCACTGTTCCGGAACACCAGGATCGGGCCGGCGTTCGAAGTACTCGCGATCGAGACGGGCAGGGTCGATTAGCATTTCGGGCGTCGCGGGCTTGCCGGCAAGGGGCGAGAGGCGTGGCACCACTGGTGTCTTCAACGCACCGGACACGGCTTCACCCCCCAGATGCCGGATGCATATTCCGCTATGGCACGATCGCTCGAAAACTTGCCGGAGCCGGCCACGTTCAAGATGGCTTTACGGGCCCATGCGCGCTGGTCACGGTAGAGCTCATCTACGCGCTGATGTGCCTGAACATAAGAGGTCAAGTCGGCGAGATGCTGTAACGGGTCAGGATCTTCCCCTGCTTAGACCGACATTTTTGTCAAATTAGATTTGCGGGAGCCTGCGGCGAGCGTGGTACGGCCCGGGGGGCGAAGTCGATTC
>JAJPJX010000030.1 GCA_021324015.1 Solibacteraceae bacterium
GTGGAGACCTTTCAGACCCCTTCACTGATTCAGAATGAGTTAGCTTGCCGCCGACCCCATCAACTGCGAAAGACGGGTTAGCTTGCCGCCGACCCCATCAACTGCGAAAGACGGGTTAGCCCACAGGCCCTGGACCGATGCCTGTCGGCCACCCGAATATTAGCCTCACCACCGGCGAGCCTGGGAGGTACCGGGATATTCAACCTTCCATGAACCGTATTGGGCCTTACTCGGGCGGCGGGGTTACCACATCTTCGTAGGCGTGCGCGCGGGTGAGGTGATCGCGGAAGACGGCCAGCGCCTGGTCGTAGAGGTCGCGGGGAATGGCGATGTCCTGGTCCCAGCAGCCCAGTTGCTGGTAGCGCTCGATGGCGGCGGTGAGCGCCGCTTCGTGGATTCCCGGAAAGAAGGCTTGCTCGACGCGCGCCACCTCGCGGGCGGAGGTTTCGCGCGCCCAGGCGCGCGAGCGGCGGTAGGCCCGCACGAAGGCCCGGGCGGTTTCCGTTTCCAGGAACGCGCGCGAGGCGCACAAGCTGCTGAAGGCCACCGGCGGCATGGCGGCGCCCACCGAGACGACGACGTGTCCGCCGCCTTCGTGTTCCAACTGCTGGGCAGCGGGGCCCTGCAGGTGGACGTAATCGCCCTGGCCGGCACGAAACGCCGCCGCCATCTCCTCGGGCGTCCCGGCATCCGCTGCGCGGATCTCTCCCCAGTCCAGGCCGTTCCAACGGGCGGCGAATTGGAGCATCACCAGCGGCTGAAGGCCGTGATCCGCGAGTAGAGTTTTCCCCTGGAGGCCGACCCATTGAAAGCCGGGCTCGGGCTTGCGCGCAACCAGGAAGAAGCCGTCGCGACGATTGATCTGCGCGAAGTGCACCGGCAGGTCCGCGATGCCGGCTTCCATGGGCTTCCAGTTGGAGGAAACGGCCGACTGCATGATATCCACCGCACCCGCGCGGATCAGTTCGTGCGAACGCTCCCCGGGCTGAAGCACGCTGTATTCGGCCTCAATACCTTCCTCGCGCAGGAAGCCCGCCGCCATGGCGCCGATCACCGGGCTGTAGAAAGCGGAGTGGCGCGAGACCTTGACGCGGAGGAGAGTCATAGAGATTACCGGCGGGTGTAGCTGACGTAGGCGAAATGCCGGCTGTCCGGCGACCAGGAATTCACGTTGATGGTTCCCTGCCCCCCGTAAAAGCGGCCGATGACCTCGATCTTGCCGCCCCTGGCGGGCATGCGCCGCAGGAGCACGCTCTTGTCCGGGGGGTGGCCCCTGGTGCCCTTTTCGAAAGAGAGAAACACGATCCACTTTCCGTCCGGCGAGGGATGCGGGAACCAGTCCTCGTATTCGTCGCGCGTGATGCGCTCGGCGCGGGCGTCCTCCGGACCCGCGCCCTCAGCGGGGATGCGCCAGATGTCCCAACTGCCGGAACGGTCGGAATTGAAGTAGATCCACTGGCCGTCGGGCGAGTAGTCCGGGCCGTCGTCGTAGGCGGGGCTGGTGGTCAGGCGCTTCTCCGGGCCGCCTTCGAAGGAGATGGCGTAGAGATCGAAATTGCCGTCCCGCTGCGCGCAATAGGCCAGCGTGCGGCCGTCTGGCGACCAGCCGTGAAAGTAGCTGGGCGTCTTTTCGGTGATTTGCCGCGGCGCGCCGCCGGCGGCGGGCAGCACGTAGATCTGCCGGGCAGAGATAGCGATCCATCGGCCGTCGCGCGAGATGCCGTGGTCGTTGTTGATGCCCCGGATCTCGCCGGTGGGCACTTCGGTGGGTTCGCCGCCCTCCACCGGGATGCGCCACAGCTTGCCCTCCGAGTTGAGCAGCAGATACTTACCGTCGGGAGACCAGTTGGGCGCCTCGAAGATGCGCGGCGAGGAGTAGACTACGCGGGCATGGCTCCCGTCGCGGTCCACGATGGTGATGTGGCTGTCGGCGGGCAGACGCGGCTGCGCCAGGGCAGCGGAAGCGAGCAGGGTGAAGAGGATCGCGCGCACGGCTCCGCCTACGGGATCAGCTTTTGATCCTGCATCCATTGTTTCAGCCGGTCCGGCCAGGTGGCCACGGGCAGGGCCGAGGGGCGCATGCCGAAGCCGTGTCCGCCGCTGGCGTAGATGTGCATCTCCGCGGGCACTCCCTGTTTCTCCAGGTCCAGGTACAGGTTCACGGTAGTGACCACGTGCGAGCGGTCGTTGTCGGCGCAGACCAGGAACGTGGGGGGCGCGTCCTTGGGCACGGTGATGGTCCCGGGCCGGTAGCCGGGGTAGACCACCACCGCAAAATCCGGGCGGGAGCTGACACGGTCAATGGGGTCGGCGGCAGCCGGAACACCCGCATCGAAGCGCGTTTCGATGAGCGCCGCGACTTCGCCGCCGGCCGAGAATCCCATGAATCCGATGCGCGCGGGGTTCACGCGCCACTCCGCGGCGCGGCTGCGCACCAAGCGCATGGCGCGGGCGGCATCGGCCAGGGCGTGCTGCTGCACGGTGTAATGCGAGCCGGGGGCGCGCGCCAGGCGGTACTTCAGCACGAAAGCGGCGATGCCGTTCTGGTTGAGCCAGCCGGCGATCTCCCAGCCCTCCTTATCGATGACGAGCTGCGAGTGGCCGCCTCCGGGGGCCACCACCACGGCCGTACCATTGGCCTTTTCCGCGGGCGGCAGAAACACGAAAATCGACGGGTAGTGCACCACGGTGAAGCGCTTGGGGAGCCGGGGATTGTCCGAGGGCTGCGAAACCTCCGGAGCGGTTTCGCCTTCCGAACCGGGCGCGCCGTTGGGCCACAGGCGGATCTCCTCTCCGCGCTCGGCCGCAAATGCCGCGGCGCACACCAGAAAACAGACAGCCGGCAGGCGAGACTTCATGGGAGTGGCCTCAGTGTATCACAGCGAACCCGGCGGGCCGTTTCAGCGCGCGGGAACGGCGTGCTGTTTCACATAGTCTTCCACGCGCGAGTGAGGCGGTCCGATGTAGTGGAAGGCTTCGGCATATTCCACTCCGTAGCGTTTGCCCAACTCACGGTTGCCGGCCAGCAGGAATTCGCGGATGTAGTTGCGGTCGGCCGTGCGGTCGTCGCCGCCCAGCAGGGGCAACGTCTTTCCCTGTTTGGCCAGCTCCGCCCGCAGCTTGGAACCGTGATGGCCGCCCGGCCCCTTGGCGACGTTGCACAGGTTGGCGTCGATCTTGGTTTCGACGGTGGCGGTGATATCCACCACGCGGGTGATGGTAGGGTGACGGGCGTAATAATACTTCTCGCTGACGGCGTGGGTCTTCAGCCCAGCGTAGAGCTGCTCGGGATAGTCGTGCACGCGGCCGGCCATCCAGCAGGCGGCTTCCACGCACTGCCCGAGCACGTAGTGATCCGGATTCTCCTCGTCGTGCGCCCAGGGATCATAGCAGAAGACAGTGTTCACGCGCAGCATGCGGAACAGCAGGATAAAGCGGCTGATGAGCTCGTTGCGCGAGATGTCCGCCATGCGGTGGTTGTTGTAGTTCAGCGAGAAGTGGTGCTTGAGGCCGAGCACGCGGGTCTGCTCGTCCACTTCGCGCTCGTTGCGCAGGACGTTTTCGCCGATGGTGCCGGGCTCGCCGACGTCATCGCCCATGTCGTCGTTGGTGGCGCGGACCATGTATCCGGTGTAGCCCTCCCGGATAAGCTTGGCCACTGTGCCGGCGCACAGCAGAGCCACGTCGTCGGAGTGTGGCTGGATGGCGGCCAATACCTTGCCCTTGTGCGGCGTGCCGGACTGCGGGCGCTCAAGAAAGGGAGCAGGAGGGGCGGTCTGCGCCGTGGCGGGCGAGAGTTTCGAGACCGCCAGTCCGGCCAGCATGCGGGTGAAGAAGTCGCGTCTCTGCATGAACCGTATCTTACAGCGGGACCGCTCCCGGTGGTCGCGGCTCGGTTACATTTTCGTTATCCAACTTCGACGCGGCGGACCAGGATGGCTTTGTGTTCCCGGCCATCGGCGCCGGGGCGCTTGAACCAGGAGTAGGCGATCAGGAAGCTATGGGCGTTGAGGGCGTGCAGGCTGGTGTAGCCGCACGAGTCCGCGCTGAGGTTGGCAGAGGTAACCGGCACGAGGGTATAGGGCTCGGTCCAGCGCTCGCCCCGGCCGTCGAAACTGAAGCGGAGGTCCACGCCCGGCCGGCCGGAACTGAGAACCAGCACCCCGTTCCGCAGCAGGAGCAGGCGAGGCAGCACGCCGGTCCTGGTGAAGGCTAGCGGGCGGCTCCAGGTTTTGCCGTCGTCCCGGGAGCGGCTCAGATACATGGGGCCGACGCCCAGTCCGTCTGTGGTGCGCAGAACGGTGAGCAGCGAAGTGTCCCGCAGAATCTCGTAGGCGGGCTCGGTGAAGCCGCCACGTTCCGCGCCGTGGGAATCGGCTTGGAGATCGGGCTCGTAGAGGATGCGCCCCCGGACGTCCCAGGATCCTCCGGAATCCGTGGAGCGGTAGAAGAAGGCATTGCTGGGAAAATTCTTCTGGCCCTCGAGGTAGCCGGGATAGATGCCGGCGAGCAGAGAACCGTCACGGAGGACGCGCATGTCGCCCCACCAGACGATGGGGAACAGGCCGCGCAGGGAGTAGCGCAGAGCCTGAGGATCGTTCAGGCGGCCGTATTCCTCGACCCATTCCGCGGCGCCCTTCGCCAGGCGGGAACACCAGACCGCGCGCAGCTTTTCTGGCAGTTCGGGCAACCGGTAGAAGGTGGTGAGGCCGTCGTTGTAGGAGCCGGGGTGGGAACCCACGGGCCGCGGCAACGAGAGGTCAGCGACCTGGAAGGGCCGGGGCGTGATCACCTGTAAGCGGTCGCCGTTGGGGAGCAGGAGCGCCGCGTCGCCGCGGGTGTCCGCGTCCGCGCGCCAGGTGCGGCCCTGGTCCGCGGAGACGTAGGAGTTTGGGACGGCGGCAGGCAGGCCGTAGGCCTCCGCGGCATCGTCATGCACGCTGAAACGCACGGCAATACGCCCGTCCCGGAGAGGATGGAAGCTGGGGAACTGGAAGTGTCCCCAGCGCTTCTCTTCCGCGGGAGCCTCGGCCACCAGGCGCGGTTCGCCGATGAGGACATGCGGCTTTTGGGCGGCCACGGCGGCGGCCAGAGGACTCACCAGGAAGCTTCGGCGGCGCATGCGTTTCTGACAGGGCCGGGCTGAGTGCGATTCGAACGCACATTGCTCACCGGATGCGGTGGGATCTTGACGTTAGAAGATCAGCCAGCCCTCCGCGTCATGGTATCAAAGCGGGCGTCGGCCTATGTGGATGTAGTTGGCCACGTGGGAGGAGATGCGATCCTCACGCAGGCTACTGATCCGATCTTTCTGGAACGCTTTCAGCCTCCCCTGACGGCGCTCCAACCAGGGGCCGCGCTGTTTCCGCCGGGAATGCCGGCTGTGAGGGGCCGCGCTGCGCCTGGGATGAACGGCAGGCGCGCGGGAAAGGTTCGGGACGCGCACTTGCGCCGCGGCGATCATCTGCCGGGCTTCGGCGAGCAGTTCCTTATTTTCGCCATTCAGGGCGATCGCGATCAGGAGGTCGTATAACTGGAGGTTGGGTACCCTTCCCGGACGCCGGAGGTTCTCGTCCAGCCGGATGGCCGCGCGGGTGAAGTCGAATGCCTCCCGGTAGCGGCGCTGCGTTTCGGCCAGACGATCCACCTCAGCCTTCTTCTCCGCGGTCGGCTGATGAGTGACACCCCGCAACAAGTGTCGCACACCCGCCCTGACAAACGGAGTGAGCTCCTTAGGGTGCACGTTGTCGAGCGTCTCCGCGTTGAAAGGACCCGGAAAGGTCCGCCGGTCGTGACGAAGCTGAGATTTGCGCCTTCGTTTGACACGAAAGCGGGGATTCCCAAGCAACGAATACCGCACGCGCCGGTTGAGCGGGCCGATGAGGTAGAGGGCCGCGACGGCGGAGCAACCCAGGGAACTGAGCAGCCACGTACGGCGGCCCATCAGTTCCACCGCGTCCGGGTGATTGCTGGCGGGACGGCCGGATTCCGGCGCCGAGGACCAGGTGAGGGCCAGGCCCAGGATCCAGCCGGCCAGCAGGGTGACGCACGCGGCATGGATCAGCGCTTCGGCCGTGAGGTTCTCCCCGGCCCAGAGAAGCCGCGTGCAGGCTACCGCCATGCGCACGACCGGCACCGTGAGGGCCAGCGCGGCCACGAGCAACGCGGCGCAGAGCACGCCCAGCGGGTCCATCGCGGCATCGCCGCGGACGCCTTGAGAGAGACAGGCGACCCAGGGCTCGTTCCGGGGCAACGGCCAGACCCACACCGGGAGACTCTCGCGCGTGGGATGGAGGCCCTGGGGAGGCTGCCAGACCGCGCGGCAACGGCGGATCAGGGCGCGCCGCGAGAGCCACAGATAGAAGACACCGCCGGACAGCAAGAGCAGCCACACCGTCCAGGCCCAAAAGCCGTTGACGGCAAATTCCAGGCCGAACAGCTTGAGCGGCACACGTTCGGCGATGGCGCGCGTTTCCGCGAACCGGTGGAGGGCGGCACGCTGTTTCTTCGGCAGACTGCGTTCCGCTTCCTCGATGGCGAAGCGGAGGTCGGAGAGCAGGTTCGGCGGCGCCTCTCGCAGCGCTTCCTGATAGCCCCGCGGATCGGCCGCGGCCTTATCCGCCAGTTTCTCAAGTTCCTGGTTTCGCTCTTTATCGCCCTTCTTTCTCTGTGCCAGCAAATTGCCGGAGACGCGCCGGCCCAGGGTGCCGAGGGCTTTCTCGGCCCTGGTCTGGACCGCTCTTCCGGAGGCCAGGGCAGCTCGGTAGGTGTTTATGCGATCGTTCATTCCCACCCAGGACTGAATGAGCGCCGCAAACAGGATGATGGCGTACTTGGTGGCGGCCGAAACGCTGTCGCGCGCCGCCTTCCACTCATCGCGGGCCGTACCCTGCTGATCCATGCGCCTACGCTAGTTGCTGACCCCCACTCCGGTGAGACTCACCTTTTGCACCGTTCCCGAGCCGTCGGTAATGGCGAGCATGCCGGAGTAAGTGTTGCTGGCTTGGGGGACAAACCTGACAGTCACCGTGCAACTTGCGCCGGCGGGAACGGAGTTTCCGCAATTGTTGGACTGGCGGAAGACGCCGCCTGCCGAAACCGTGATGGCGATACTCTGGAGCGGCGCGGCCGCCGGCGACGGATTCGAGACCGTTAACTGCAGCGTCGCGCCGAGGTCGCCGGCCAGGACCTGGCCGAAATTCAGCGACAGGGGCGATACCAAGACGAGCGTGCCGATGCCACTCAAACCAATCGCTGACGTTGCGCCACCGCCCAGACTGAGCGTCAGAGCTCCCTTGCGGAGGCCCGGAGCGGACGGCTGAAAGGTGACGGTAAACGTGCAGCTTTGCCCGGCCGCCAGCGAAGCGGGGCAGGTGCTCACCTGGGTGAAGTCGCCGGTGACGGAGATATTCAGGAAGTTCAGGGGCGCGGAGCCGATGTTGGTGAGGGTGACGGTCTGCGAGGGGCTGGGCACGCCCAGCACCTCATCCGGGAAGGCCAGGCGCGTGGCAGATAGGAGCACGACGGGCACGGGCTTGGGCGGCAGCACGGCGAACACGCCGTAAGGCGTATTGAAAGAGCCCACGCCGGTGACGCCGCCGGTGCCTAACGACGTCCAGCCGAGGCCGGTCATATCGAAGGTCCGCACGATGCGCTGGCTGTGCGTGTCGGCCACGTAAATACCGCCGGAAGAATCCACGCTCACGCCATAAGGATTGATGAACTGGTACGCGCCGCTGCCGAGTTGGCCGCCGAGCACGGTCCAGTTGGCGCCGGTCATGTCGTCCATGCGGACGATGCGATTGTTGTAGGCGTCGGCCACGTAGATGCGGGCGGAGAGATCGAGGGCAATCCCGGCTGGGTTGGAGAACTGCAGGTTGCCGGAACCGCCGGTTCCGAGGGTGGTCCAGTTGGCGCCGGTCATGTCGCCCACGCGCACCACGCGGGCGTTTCCTGCGTCGGTGATGTAGATACGGCCCGCGGCATCCGCGGCCACTCCTTGCGGGCCGGCGAACTGGCCGGCGCCGCTACCCGCGGAGCCCAGAGCCACCCAACCGGAACCAGTCATATCGTCGAGGCGTACGACCCGGTTGTTGCCGGAGTCGGCGACGTAGATTCGGCCGGAGGCGTCCACGGCCAGGCCCACGGGCGCGCTGAACTGGCCCATGCCCGCGCCGCATGATCCATAGGAGGTCCAGTTCTTGCCGGTGATGTTGTCCACCCGTACGATGCGGCAGTTGCCGGTGTCGCTCACGTAGATGCGGCCGGCGGGGTCGAGGGCAGCGGCTGAGGGCGTGGAGAACTGATTCACGCCGGCGCCGGCGGTCCCCAGAGTGCGCCAGTTGGACCCCAGGATGTCGTCAATGCGAACGATGCGGTTGTTGTAGGTGTCCGCTATATATGTCGGCTCGTAGCGCGAGTTCACGGCCGTGGTGGCGGATCCGATGGTGCCGGTCCCCAGCTTGCTGGTCGACGGGGCGAGATTTTGTGTGGTGGATCCGAGAATGGCCTGTGACTGTCCGTTGACGGTCATGGTGCCGGCAAAGGTGGCGGCCAGCGAATAGTAATACTTAGTGGGGTTGCCGCGCCCTCCGCCGCTGGCCGTGAGCGTGAGCGTGCCGGTCAGGGAGGAGGTGGTGATCGAGGTGGAGCCATCCGACGACTGCAAGGTCAGGGTACCCCCGGCGCAGGCCCATAGCTGGCTGTACTGTCCGGGCGCGTACGGAGTCACCGGACAGGAGATAGAGAGCGTGCCCGGCGGGCTGCTCACTACCGACGCGGAGACGACGAAGTCGGAGCCCAGGGTGACGGTGCCACCGCTGCTTTGGTAGTTCGCCTGGCCTGCAAAGGCCACACCGGCGGCCGCACAGGCCGCCGCGAACAAAGAAACGATCCGCATTCCCGCCCCTCCCTCGATCCTGCCTAGTGTACCCTCGGAGAGCGGAAAAGAATAGAGATTTCTGACGCTGGCAGTACCGGCACCACCTGTGGGCGAGGCCCGCCAACGCCTCAGATTTTCAGAAAGAGCTTGCGGCGGTACATCCAGTAGAGCATCAGCCAGTAGGCGAGCAGCACGGCGGAACCTTGCAGGAACGGCTCCAGGCCGGCGCCGAGCATGCGAAAGAAATCCGGGCCCAGGTGGATGCGAAAGGAATCGATAAAAAATCGCTCGAACAGGTGCGCCATGAGATACGCCGCGATAGAGTTCATGCCGATGACCACCAGCGGAAAGCCCCACCTGCGGTAGCCCTTAATGTCGATGACCCAACAAAAGGCAGCCAGCAGCAGGAAGCAGGCGCCGCCGCTGAAGAGGGTCCAACTGGGGGTCCAGATGCGTTTGACGACGGGGCAGATGCCGGCAAAGTGCAGCAGCAGTCCGGAGGCGACACCCAGCAGCCCGGCAACCAGGAAGCGGCGCACGGGAATCCGCGGGGCTTCGGCGCGCAGCCAACGGCCGGCCACAAGGCCCAGAATCATGGTGCCCAGCGTAGGAATGAAGCTGAGAGTGAGATAGCCGCCGCTGTTATAGACGAACGGCCGGATGCGCGGAAACAGGTTCAGGAACCACTGATCGAAGGCGTTGCCAAGGTTGGCGTTCTTGTTCCAGTGCGCGGCGAAGCCCTGGTAGTAGTGCGGCCAATCCGGCGGCACGCCCACGGACTGGAAGTTGAAACCCGGACCGGGCACGGGATACAGTGCCCAAGCCAGCCAGTAACCGGTAAGGACGACAGCCAGCGCGGTCCACTGCCAGCGCGGCGGGCGGAAGCCGAGCAGGAAGAGGAAGGGATAGCCAAGGCCGATCTGGGTGAGCGTGTCTTCAAAGGTGAAGTAAGTCTGCGTGCTGTGCAGAGAACGCAGGAAGATACCCAGCGCGATCAGCACCAGGGAGCGCCATAGCGCGTGTGCGAACATTTTGCCGAAGGTGCCGCCCTTGGCCACACGGCTGGCGATGGAATAGGGCAGGGCCACGCCCACCAGGAACGAGAAGGAGGGTTGGATGAGGTCGTGGAGCGAGCAGCCGGCCCAATCGACATGTGTCTGGTTATAGGCCAAGAAGGCCCAGAACGGGTTGCCCGGGAATGCCTGGGCCACCCGCGCGAGGCGCAACACCTCGGCCATCATGAGGAACATAACCAGACCGCGGTAGGCATCCACGGCGATATTCCGGGCGACTGGTAGCGCCACGCCGCGGCCGGGCGGCGGCGTCACAGACGCGGGCACATTGAGGACAGCTTCAGCCGGCATGTATTCCCTCCTAACTAAGTTCCGCCAGAATAGAGTACATCCGGAGGTGGGAGTGGCACAAGCCGCCACCAGCGGCGGACTTGTAACACTATGGCAGGTCCGTTCACAAGTGTACAGGAATGGAGGGATGCGTATTAATTCCCTTTCATGGGAGCAACTCGCGGGGCTGCGAACGGGTTCATGCAGGCAGATCCTGGTATTGAAGTTGCAACCGGGATGATCGGAGGGAACGGGGATATGAAAAAACGACATGCAAGGCCGAGGGCGTCGCCAGCGCGATCTCCGGGGCCAGGAACGGAATAAGGCATCTTCACCGGGGCGTCAGGGACCTCCGCAAGAACCGCCACGACCCACCCGCCATAGCTTGACCGCCAGATGGGGCCGGCCAGTTGAAAGGCTCGCCCTCCCGCCTGAAGTGTCCTCTCAGGCCCGGTCCCGGTTTCCGCCCCGCGAGGGTCGAGCGTGCTCGGCCTTCGCGGTCCTTTTTTAGAGCACTTGAAGGATGAGGCACTTCAGGTAATGCGTTTCGGGGACGGTGAGCAGGATAGGGTGGTCCTGGCTCTGCGTGCGGCGTTCGAGAACGCGCAGAGTGCGGCCGGCATCCAGAGCTGCCTGGGCCACGAGCTCGAGCAGCATGGCCTCGCTGAGGTGATGCGAGCAGGAGCAGGTGACCAGAATGCCTCCCGGCCCGAGCAGACGCAGGGCGCGCAGGTTAATTTCCTTGTATCCGCGGGATGCGCCTTCGAGGGCGCGGCGCGACTTGGCGAAAGCCGGGGGGTCCAGCACCACGGTGGAGAAGCGGCGGCGCGCAGCGGCATAACCGCCCAGGAGGTCGAAGACATCCTCCTCGCGGAATTCGACATTAGCGATGCCGTTGGCCGCAGCGTTGCGCCGGGCCATAGCCAGTGCGGCTTCGGAGCTATCCACGGCTTCGACGGATTCGCAGCGCGCGGCCAGATGCAGAGCGAAGCCCCCGGTGGAGGTGAAGCAATCCAGGGCCTTGCCGTGGGCGTAGCGCGCGGCGGCCAGGTAATTTTCGCGCTGGTCGAGGAAGATGCCGGTCTTCTGGCCGCGCAGCAGGTCGGCGTGCAGGCGCAGGCCGTGCATACTCACGGCGACGAGGTCCGGCACATCGCCCGAGATCACCGCGGATTCGAGCGTCAGGTTCTCGCGGGAGCGCACCTGCGCATCGTTGCGCAGCACAATGCCGCGCGGCTGGAGCAACTCCTGGAGGCAGGAGACCAAGGTTTCGCGGGCCCGGTCCATGCCCTGATTGAGGGTCTGCAGGACCAGAAAGTCCGCATAGCGATCCACCACCAGGCCCGGCAGGAGGTCACCTTCGCCGTGGGCCACGCGGAAGGCGTCGGAGGAGGAGACCACCAGACGGCGGTACTCCACGGCGGCGGCCAGGCGGCGGAGGTAAAAGCTCCGGTCGATGGGCTCGACCTGGGAACTGAGCATGCGCAGAGAGATCTGGGAAGCCGCGCTGAAATGCGCCATGCCCAGGATGCGGCCCGCTGGATCAAGGACTCGAACGGCCGCGCCGGGTTCGGCTTGCGGGGTACCCAGCAGATCGCTCGAGAAAATCCAAGGGTGCCCGGAGGCGACGCGCGCGGCGGCTTTGCGGTTGACGCGCACCTCCGCCCGGGAGGAATCGGTATGTGAAAGCACTCAGTGCTAGTGTACCGGAGGGACGGGCGAAAGCGCCGGGCTCACCGACAGCGTAGGAGTTACGCGGTGGGAATCCTTACCTGGTGTCTCCCAGGGCACGGGGTAGCGCCGCAGACACTCCGGGCACTGGTAATAGCCATGCGCCGGCCACATCGGCGCGGGGTGCATTTGCTGACACCAAAGCGTTTCCACACGAGCCCAGAGCTCTTTCATGCGGTCCTCCCTTTTCCCTACATGTTCAGGTATGCAAGCGGATCGCCAATTGATTCCGCTATGAAATGACGCGGATCTCGGGGGTGATATGTGTCAGATGTTCCCGGCGGTGTCCGCAAATTACCGCATGGCCTGAAGGCGGGCGATGCGGTCTTCCGTGGAGGGGTGCGTGGAGAATAGGCGCATGAGCCATTGCCCGGTGGAGGGCTTGATGATAAACAAGTGCGCGGTGGCAGGAGTGGCATCCATGGGGATGCGCTTGGACCAGGTGTCCAGCTTCCCCAGGGCCGAGATGAGGGGGTAGGGGGAGCCAGCGTACTTGGCCGAGGCGGCATCGGCGGAATATTCGCGGGTGCGGGAAATCGCCATCTGAATGAGGCTGGCGGCGATGGGGCCGAGCACCATCATCAGCAGGGCGCCGGCGATGCCCCCGCCGTTGTCCTCGTCGTCGCGGCGGCCGCCGAAGAAGAAGGCCATCTGGGCCAGCCAAGTGATAGCCGCAGCGATGGTGGCGGCCACGGAACTGGTGAGGATATCGCGGTGCAGGACGTGGCCGAGTTCGTGGGCCACCACCCCCTCCAGTTCGCGGTCGTCCATGAGGCGAAGGATGCCGACAGTGAAAGCCACCGAAGCATGCGCGGGGTTGCGGCCGGTCGCGAAGGCGTTGGGGGAGTCCTCGGGGATGAGCCAGAGGCGGGGCATGGGCAGGCCCATGCGCTGCACCAGGCCCCGGACCATCGGCTCGACGCGATAGTAGATCTCGGAGTTTTCTTCCGGCGTCAGGGGCATGGCCCCATAGGAGGCCAGGGCGATCTTATCCGAGAAGAAGTAGCTCGAAAAATTCATCACCACGGCCATGGCGAGGCCCAGGTAGAGGCCCTGGCGGCCCGCCAGCGCACGGCCGCCGACGATCAGCAGCGCGCTGAGCAGGCCGAGGAGGAACGCGGTCTTAAGCGTGTTGGCAGTATGCATGAAATCACCCGCTACTGTTATGATGCAACAGGCGCGAGCTCCGGTTGCGAGGCGAAGTGCAACGCCTGCTCGCCGGGCTCGACATCCACGAGGATGGTTTCGCCCTCGTGGAACTCCCCACTGAGCAGCTTAAGCGCCAGGGGATCCTGGATCAGCCGCTGCACGGCGCGACGCATGGGCCGGGCGCCGTACTGCGGATCGTAGCCCTCAGAGATCAGCAGATCCTTGGCGGCGGGGGTGACTTCCAGGCGCAGTCCGCGATCCTGAAGCAGGCCGGCGACGCGGACCAGTTGCAGGTCGACGATCTGCGCAAGGTGGTCGCGGGTCAGCGAATTGAAGACGATGATGTCGTCCACGCGGTTCAGGAATTCGGGGCGGAAGGTCTGGCGCAGGGCTTCCAGCAGGCGCCCCCGCAGGTTCTCATTGCCGCTCCGGGCATGCACGGAGAAGCCGATGGGCCCGGCTTCCTTGAAGTGGCCGGAGCCTACGTTGGAGGTCATGACGATGACGGTGTTCTTGAAGTTGACCGTGCGGCCCTGGCCGTCGGTGAGGCGGCCGTCGTCCAGGATCTGGAGCAGGGTGTTGAACACGTCGGGGTGGGCCTTTTCGATCTCGTCGAAGAGCACCACCGAGTAGGGCCGGCGGCGCACCTGCTCGGTGAGCTGGCCGCCCTCCTCGTAGCCCACGTAGCCGGGAGGCGCGCCGATCATGCGGGCGGCGGCGTGCTTCTCCATGTACTCGGACATATCCACGCGGATCATGGCCTTGTCGTCGTCGAAGAGGAACTGGGCCAGAGCACGCACGAGCTCGGTCTTGCCCACGCCAGTGGGACCGAGGAAGATAAAGCTGCCGATGGGCCGGTTGGGGTCGCTGAGGCCGGCGCGGTTGCGCAGGATGGCGTTGGATACCAGGCGCACAGCTTCCTCCTGGCCAACCACGCGCTCCTTGAGGCGCTCGGGCATGTGCACGAGCTTCTGGATTTCGCCTTCCAGCATGCGGGCCACGGGGATGCCGGTCCACTTGGCGACGATGCGGGCGATATCCTGCTCGTCGATTTCCTCTTTGAGCAGCGCGTGCTCCTTGACGGCTTCGAGCTCCTGCTCGGCGGCCTGGATATCTTTTTCGATCTGAGCGAGTCGGCCGTAGCGGATCTGAGCGGCCTTTTCCCACTCGCCGGCGCGGCTGGCCCTTTCCTCCTCCTGGCGGAGCTGTTCCTGCTGTTCCTTGAGTTCGCGCACGCGGGAGATGGCGGACTTTTCGCGCTGCCAGCGCTCCTTGAGGGACGCCGACTCGGCGCGCAGGCGCTCGAGTTCATTTTCGACGTGGCGCAGGCGCTCGCGGGAGCCTAGATCGCTCTCGCGCACCAGGGCCTGGCGCTCGATTTCCAGGTGCGAGATCTTCCGGTCGAACTCATCGATTTCGATGGGTAGGGAACCGATCTGGAGGCGCAGGGCGGAGCCGGCCTCGTCGATCAGGTCGATGGCCTTATCGGGCAGAAAGCGATCGCTGATATAGCGGTGCGAGAGCAGGGCGGCGGAGACGATAGCCGCATCCTTGATGCGCACGCCATGGTGGATCTCGAACTTTTCCTTGAGACCGCGCAGGATGGCGATGGTGTCTTCGACGCTGGGCTCGCCGACCAGGACGGTCTGGAAGCGGCGGGCGAGGGCGGCATCCTTTTCGACGTGTTTTTTGTACTCGTTCAGGGTAGTGGCCCCAATGCAACGAAGCTCGCCGCGGGCCAGCGCCGGCTTGAGCATGTTGGCGGCGTCGATGGCGCCTTCGGCCGAGCCCGCTCCGACCAGGGTATGCAGCTCATCGATGAAGCAGATGATCTCGCCGTTCGACTCGACGATTTCCCTAAGGACGGCCTTCAGGCGATCTTCGAACTCGCCGCGGAATTTCGTGCCGGCGATCATAGAGCCGAGGTCCACAGCGACCAGCTTCTTATTGGCAAGCTGATCCGGGACGTCGCCCTTGACAATGCGCTGGGCCAGACCCTCCACGATGGCGGTTTTGCCGACGCCGGGCTCGCCGATGAGCACGGGATTGTTCTTGGTGCGGCGGCTCAGGACCTGCATGACACGGCGGATTTCGTCGTCGCGGCCGATGACGGGGTCGAGCTTGCCGCGGCGGGCGGCCTCGGTGAGGTCCACGGCGTAGCGCTCCAGGGCCTGGTACTTCGTCTCCGGGTTGGGGTCGGTAACGCGCTGAGTTCCGCGGACGGAGACCAAGGCCTTGAGGATGGCCTCGTGGCCGGCGCCGGCGCGCTCGAGCAGGTGCCCGGCGGGGTCGCCTTTCTGGGCGGAGATAGCCAGAAGCAGATGCTCCGTGGAGACGAACTCATCCTTGAAGCGCGCGGCTTCCTCGAACGCCCGCTCCATGACCTGGTTTAGAGGCTGGGAGAGGTACATGCCCGGCTGCATGCCGGAAACCTTGGGCAGGGACTGAAGGATGTGCTGGGCTTCGGCCACGATGGCATCCGGCTGCACGCCGCACTTTTCGAGCACCGGGCGCACGATGCCCTCCTGCTCCCGGGCGAGGGCGATCAGGAGATGGAGGGGATAAATAACCTGGCTGTCACCTTTTTCAGCAACCGCCTGGGACTGTTGTAAGGCCTCTTGGGCCTTTTGCGTGAGTTTGTCAAGCCGAAACATGAAGATCTCTTTTCACCCAAAAAAAGTAGGACAGGCGAAGCACCTGTCCCACCGTGTCTGCCTACTAGATTAGATGTACGGGATCAGTTTTTGACTTCGACCTTTACCTGGCGGGGCTTGGCGGCCTCCTTCTTGGGCAGGCGGACGGTGAGCACGCCATGCTGGTATTCGGCGGCGACCTTTTCGGTATCCACCGTGGACGGCACGGCGAAGCTGCGGACGAATTGGCCGTACCCGCGTTCGATGCGGTGGTAGCCCTTGCCGGCGGACTGCTTCTCGAAGTCACGTTCACCCTTCAGGGTGAGGGTTTGGTTTTCGACACGCACATCGATATCCTGGAGCGAAATCTCAGGGAGGTCCGCTTTCAGAACGAGCTCGTGCTCGGTCTCAAAGATATCGACGGCGGGGCTCCAGGGGCGATTACCCTGGGGTTCGCTGAACATACGGCTGACGGCGTCTTCAAAGAGCCGGAGATTGGCTAAAGGATCGAAGTGAGTGATGGACATAGGCTTTAGATACCTCATCTGAAACTTATAATAAAATATGAGCGTATGTTTGTCAAGTATATTGCGCAACGAAAAATAAAAAGGCCGCCGGCAGGTCTGGGTGACCCCCGGCGGCCTTTCAGTTCCGCCAAACAGTTGAAATTAAAGCTATTCCGTCTCTCCCTCTTCCGGCTCACGGCCTTCGCGCTGGGCTTTGAGGCGCTCTTCCCGGCGTTTGGCACGTTCGGCAGCGCGTTTGACCAACTGGGAGCCAACCAATTCGATCATGGCCAACTCCGCGCCATCGCCTTTGCGGGGGCCGAGGCGCACGATGCGCGTATAACCGCCGTTGCGCTGACCGAACCGGGTCGCCAGGGTATCAAATAGCTTTTTGACCGATGCCGGGGTTTCCAGGAACGCCGCAGCCAGGCGGCGGGTGTGCAAGTTATCCTTCTTGCCCAGCGTGATCATCTTTTCTACCAATGGCTTGACGGCCTTAGCCTTAGGCACGGTAGTGATGACCCGCTCCTGCTCAATGACGCTGGTCACCAGGCCGCGAAGCAGGGCTTTGCGGGCACCCACATCGCGCTTGAGTTTGTATCCGCCTACTTTATGTCTCATGCTGGGTTCACTCTCCGATGCGATCCTGGTCCTGGTCCTGGTCGGAATCCTCGATGTGGACTTCCGGCAGCAGTCCAGCGGGCATCGAGGGGGCCACCAGGCGGCCATGGGAATCCAGCCGCATTCCCAGGGTCAAGCCCATGTTCGACAGGATCTCCTTGATTTCATTGAGCGACTTGCGGCCAAAGTTTTTGGTCCGGAGCATTTCGGCTTCGGTCTTCTGCACCAGTTCGCCGATGGTCTGGATGTTGGCGTTTTTGAGGCAGTTATAGGACCGGACGCTGAGTTCCAGTTCCTCCACCGAGCGGTTCAGGACGTCGTTCATCTTGTCCATACCGCGCTCGGTGACCTCTTCGGCCGACTCCGGCAGCTCTTCGAAGTTAATGAAGATGGCCATGTGGTCCTTCAGGAGCTTGGCGGCATAGCCGATGGCGTCCTGAGGGGAGATGGCGCCGTTGGTCCAAACCTCGAGGGTGAGCTTGTCGTAGTCGGTCATCTGGCCTAGGCGGGCGGCTTCGACGGTGAAGTTGACCTTACGGACCGGGGAGTGCACCGAGTCGATGGGGATATAGCCTAGCGCCAGATCCTCGTCGAAGTTCTTGTCCGCGCTGACGTAGCCGCGGCCAGCCTTGAGGCGCATTTCTACGGACAGACGGCCACCCTCGCTCACGGTGGCGATGTGGACGTTGCGGTCCAGCACCTCGACATCCTGGTCGGTCTGGATCTGGCCGCTCAGAACCTCGCCGGGCTGCTCGGCGACCAGGCGCACGGTCTTGACGCCCTCACCCATGATCTTGAAAGGGATCTGCTTGAGGTTGAGGATGATGTCGGTGGCGTCTTCGACCACGCCGGGGATGGGGCTGAACTCGTGCTCCACACCGTCGATGCGAACCGCCGTAATGGCGGCGCCCTCGATCGAGCTTAGCAGGACGCGGCGGAGGCTGTTGCCGATGGTGGTGCCGAAGCCGCGTTGAAACGGTTGTGCAGCAAACATGCCATACCGGTCCGTAAGGGTCTCGGTATTGGCAACTAAGCGTTTGGGTTTCTGAAAGCCCTTAAACATGGTTGGACCTCAAATTACTTGGAATACAGTTCCACGATGAGCTGTTCGTTGAGCTGAATCTGAACCAGTTCATCGCGTCTGGGCAGGCCGGTGATGCGGCCCTTCAGGCCCTCGCGGTCGACCTCCATCCAGGAGGGCGCCGGGGCATGGGCGGTGGCGTCCCGCGCCGAGAGAATGGTAGGGTTGTTGCGGCTGCTCTCGCGAACGGCGACCTCGTCGCCGGGCTTGACCAGGAAGGAGGGGATATCCACCTTGCGGCCGTTGACCTGGACATGGCCGTGGCGCACGACCTGGCGGGCCTGCGCGCGGCTGGTGCCGAAGCCCATGCGATAGATGACGCTATCCAGGCGGCGTTCCAGGTTGGCGAGCAGGGTCTCGCCGGTGATGCCCTTCTGTAGAGCGGCCTTTTCAAAGTTATTGCGGAACTGGGTCTCCAGCAGGCCGTAGATGCGGCGCGCCTTCTGTTTTTCGCGCAACTGGAGGCCGTAGCCCACCAACTTCGACTTGCGGTCCTTGCCGTGCTGCCCAGGCACGAAATTGCGCTTCTCGATCGCGCACTTTTCGCTGTGGCAGCGCTCCCCCTTGAGAAACAGTTTCATGCCCTCGCGCCGGCACAGCCGGCAAACCGGGCCAATATATCTTGCCAACGTTATTCTCCTTTACCTTTCATTCCAAGGTGCAGTTTACGGCCGGTGGCGGCCTTCTTCCTGCTTTTCTCAAACGCGACGTCTCTTCGGTGGGCGGCAGCCGTTGTGGGGGATCGGGGTGACGTCCTTGATGGAGCGCACTTCGATACCCGCCGTGGAGAGGGCGCGCACGGCGGACTCGCGGCCAGAGCCGGGCCCGCTGACGCGCACTTCCACGGTGCGCAGGCCGCTTTCGACAGCCTTGTTGGCGGCGGTGAGCGCCGCCTGCTGCGCGGCGAACGGAGTGCCCTTGCGGGAGCCGCGAAAGCCCAGCGATCCGGCGCTGGACCAGGAGACGGTGTTGCCCTCCTGGTCGGCAATGGTGACGATGGTGTTGTTGAAGGTAGCCTGGATGTGCACCACGCCGGTGTGCACAACGCGCTTTTCCTTTTTCTTGAAGCTTTTCTTCTTGGGTTTAGCTGGTGCTTTCGCCATACGCCTCTACTATGTCTTGGACGTGGCCTTCTTCTTATTGGCAATCGTGCCGCGACGCGGGCCTTTGCGCGTGCGGGCGTTGGTATGCGTGCGCTGGCCGCGCACCGGCAGGCCGCGGCGGTGGCGCAGCCCGCGGTAGGAACCCATCTCGATGTGCCGCTTGATGTTCATCGAGACTTCCTTGCGCAGGTCGCCTTCCACGGCGCCCTCTTCCTCCAGGATCTGGCGGACGCGGTTGACCTCGTCTTCGGTCAGGTCGGCCACCTTCTTATCGAAGTCGATGCCTGCCCGGTGCAGCAGGGAGCGGGACCGGGTGCGTCCGATACCGTAGATATAGGTCAGCCCGATCTCGGCCCTCTTCTTGGGCGGCAGATCCACTCCGGCGATACGTGCCATCGATTCCTCCCGTTATCCCTGTCTCTGTTTATGCTTGGGGTTGGTGCAGATGACCCGCACCACGCCCTCGCGGTGGATCACCTTGCACTTGTCACAAATTTTCTTCACAGAAGCGCGTACTTTCATGTTCGATCCGATCCCGTCACCCGGCGCGTAATTCTGCCCCGCGACCCGTCGTGCGGCGACAACTCGACTTCCACCCGATCGCCCGGCAACAGCCGGACGAAATTCCGCTTCACGGCGCCCACCGGATGGACCAGCGCCTGCCGCCGGCCGGGCAGCTCTACGCGGTACAGGGCGCTAGGCAATTCCTCGATCACGGTCGCCTCCACGGTTCGCTCGCGCCCGATCATGGCCGGGTCAAAACCCACGGCCCGTTCGAGGTCACCGCCACGCAGTGCTCGAAGTGGGCCGAATAGGAGCCATCCCGGGTGACGGCCGTCCACTTATCCTTCAACACCCGCGAATCCGGCTTGCCGGCGTTGACCATAGGCTCAATGGCCAGCACCATACCTTCCTTGAGGCGCGGGTTCTCATTCTTCCGATCCACATAATTAGGCACCTGCGGCTCCTCGTGCAGCTTGGTGCCGATGCCGTGCCCCACGTACTCGCGAACTACAGAAAATCCATTCGAGGTGACGTGCCGTTCGACGGCGCCGCAAATGTCGAAGAGGCGGTTTCCAGCGCGCGCCTGCTCCAACCCCAGTTCCAGAGACTCCTGGGTGACCCGCATGAGCCGCCGGGCTTCTTCGCTCACCTCGCCAATGCCCACCGTGAGGGCCGAATCACCGTAATAGCCATCCAGCAGAACGCCGGTATCGATGGAGACGATATCGCCCTTCTTCAAAACCCGCTTGGCGGACGGCATGCCGTGCACGATCTCTTCGTTCACGGAAGTGCATAGCACGAACTTGTACGCCTCACCCGCGGCGGGGACGAAATAGCCTTTAAAGGCGGGAACCGCCCCAGCGTCGCGAATCATCTGATCGGCGGCAACCTCGAGGTCCAAAGTGGTGACGCCTTCGCGGGCCATCTCTCCCAACTTCTGCAAGATCTGCCAGACCAACAGGCCGCTACGGCGCATTTTTTCGAGTTCCGCAGCGGTCTTCCGAATAATCATCCTTCCACAGCCCGCCCGCCGCCGTCCGGGGCATCCAGCGCCCGACAAATACACCCGGCCAAATCCTCCGGAGAGGCATGGCTGGCGTCCATCTCCAACAACGTCCGTCCCCTCTGCCGAAAAAAATCAAGCAGCGGCCGGGTCTGCCTTTCGTAGGCATCCAGCCGCTCGCGAATCACGGATTCCTGATCGTCCTCCCGAATCACCAGTCCAGCACCGTCCAAGTCACACACACCCGCCACCCGCGGGGGCTTGGAGACGATGTTATAGAGAGTTCCGCAGCGGGGACACTGCCGGCGTCCGGTTAAGCGGGCAACAATAATATTGTAATCCACCACGAGGTGGATGACCACCTCGCGGATGCCTTTGCCGTCCATCCAGCCGATGAGGTGCTCGGCCTGGTCGCGGGTGCGAGGGTAACCATCCAGGATGAAACCCTGCCGGGAGTCCGGCTGAGCAAGGCGCTGCTCCACCAGACGGTTGACCACGTGATCGGGCACCAGAGCGCCGGCGTGCATGGTGGCCACTACCTCGCCGGCGGCCACACCGGCGCGGATGCGCTCCCGGAGCATGTCGCCGGTAGAGACGTGCGGCACGCGCAGGCAGTTCATGAGAAGCTTGGCCTGGGTGCCCTTCCCGGAGCCGGGAGAGCCGAAGAGCACGAGCGCCCTCACCGATTGGCCGTTTATCGTTTCCAGAGATTCCACGCGAGTCTCAGAGCTCAGAAAGAACTGCGCCGGCCACGAATCCGCCCGGAGCGGGGGGTGAAGCCCTCGTAGTGGCGCATGATCAATTGCGCCTCGACCTGGTTGATGGTGTCCATGGCCACGCCCACGACGATCAGCAGGGACGTGCCGCCGAAATAAAACTGCACGTTCAGGCCGTCCAACAGGAAGCGCGGGAAGTAATTATCGATCCAGTTGCCCAGCAGAGGCAAGTGCTGGAGCTTGATGCCCGAGATCATGATGTCGGGGATGAGGCACAGGATGGAGAGATAGATGCCGCCCACCACAGTGATCTTGGTGAGGATCTCATTCATGTATTCGGCGGTATTGCGGCCCGGGCGGATGCCGGGGATGAACCCGCCGTACTTGCGCATGTTGTCAGCCGCCTCGTTGGGGTTGAAGATGATGGAGACGTAGAAGAAACAAAAGAAGATGATGCCCGCAATGAAGAACACGTAGTAGAGCGGCTCACCGTGCCGGATGGAGGTGAGCATGGCGTTGAGCCAGGGGGTGTTCTTGACCAGGGGCAGGGCCGCCAGGGTCTGCGGGAAGGCCAGGATGGAGGAGGCGAAGATCACGGGGATGACGCCGCCGGCGTTGACCTTGAGAGGCATATGGGTGGACTGGCCGCCCATGACGCGCCTCCCCACCACGCGCTTGGCGTATTGCACCGGGATGCGGCGCTCGCCGCGCTCCACCAGGACGATAAAGCCCACCACCACGACCATCATCGCCAGGATGACCACCAGGTGCAGTACGGTCCACTCGTGGGTGATGAAGGTGTTGGTGTAGATGTTGTTGATGGCCGAAGGCAGGCCCACGACGATGCCGGCGAAGATGATCAGCGACATGCCATTGCCCACGCCGCGGTCGCTGATCTGCTCGCCCAGCCACATGATGAAGGCGGTGCCGGTGGTGAGCGAAATGATGGTCAGCATCACAAAGCCGAAGCCCGGGTTGATGACGATGCCGCCCTGCATGGCCATGAGTCCTTGGGCGATGCCGAAGGACTGCATAACGGAGAGGGCGATGGTCAGGTAGCGGGTCCACTGGGTGATCTTGCGCCGGCCGAGCTCGCCTTCCTTCTGGAGCTTTTCCAGGGTGGGGATGACCACGGTGAGCAGCTGCAGGATGATGGAGGCCGTGATGTAGGGCATGATCCCCAGGGCAAAGACCGTGAGGCGACGGATGTTGCCGCCGGCAAACAGGTCAAAGAAGCCAAAGATGGTGCCCTGGTTGCGGCTGAAGAACTGCTCCCACGCCGTGAGGTTGATGCCGGGCGTCGGGATATGGCCGCCGAGGCGGTAGACCGCGAGGAGTCCGAGGGTGAACAAGACCCGCTTGCGGAGATCCGGAACCCGGAAGATGTTGCCAAGTGCCTCGAAGAACTTCGACATGGATGCCTTCGCCTCCCGGCGCTACCCGGCCGCGCCAATGACGGTAGCTGTGCCACCCGCCGCCTGGATCTTGTCGAGGGCGGAGCGGGAAAACTGATGCGCCTCCACCTGAATCCGCCGAGTCAACTGGCCCGAGCCCAGGATCTTGAGGCCGTCGCCGGGCTTCTTGATAACGCCCAGGGCGCGCAAGGAATCCGGGGTGAAGTGGTCGCCTTCCAGTTTCTCGAGCCGCCCCAGGTTAACCACGGCGTACTGCTTCTTAAAGATATTGGTAAAGCCGCGCTTGGGCAAGCGGCGGTGGAGGGGCATCTGACCACCCTCGAAGCCGCGCTTTTGGCTGAAGCCGGTACCGGCGTGCTGTCCCTTGTGTCCGCGAGTAGCGGTTTTGCCCCGGCCGGAACCCATACCGCGCCCGATGCGCTTGCGGGGACGGGTTTGCCCCACGGGTGGTTTCAATCCGCTGAGATTCATTCCAGACTCCTATTCCAGAACCTTGAGCAGGTGGGGAACCTTCTTCGCCATTCCCCGGAAAACCGGGCTATCCGGACGCTCGACCACCTGATTCAACTTGCGGAGCCCAAGGCCGCGCACCACGCGCTTGTGTTTTTCGGGGGCGCAGATGGGGCTGCGCACCAGCTTGATCTTGATCTTGCCATCCATAGGAAACCTTATAGTTTATCGACCGCCAAGCCGCGCATGTCGGCCACTTCGTTCTTGTCGCGCAATTGTTCGAGCGCCGCGATGGTGGCCTTGACGACGTTATGCGGGTTATGGGTGCCGATGGATTTGGTAAGCACGTTGGGAATACCGGCTGCGGTCACAACGGCCCGCACGGGACCGCCGGCGATGACACCGGTTCCCTCAGGGGCGGGCTTGAGCAGCACTAGGCCACTGCCGAAGCGGCCGAGCACCTGATGAGGGATCGTGCGTTCGAGCACCTGGACTTTGCGCAGATTCTTCTTGCCCGCCTCGATACCCTTGCGGATGGCGGAGGGGACCTCTTTGGCCTTGCCGACGCCGAAGCCGACGACTTTGGCCGCCGGGTCGCCGATGACCACCAGGGCGGAGAAACTGAGGTTTTTGCCGCCCTTCACCACCTTGGTGACGCGGTTGATGGAGACCACCTGCTCTTTGAGGTTGAGCGTCTGGGGATCGATGCGTTTCACGATTGCTGTAGCCATTCGCTTAGAACTCCAGTCCGGCTTGCCGCGCTGCGTCGGCCAGCGCCTTCACGCGGCCGTGATAGATATAGCCGCCGCGGTCGAAGACCACTTTCTGAATACCCTGTTCGCGGGCGCGTTCGGCGATGAGCTTGCCCACCGTGCGGGCGGCAGCCACATTACCACCGTTGGTTTTGGCGCTCTTCTCCACGGTCGAGGCGGAGACCAGAGTGGCGCCCCGGGAATCGTCGATGAGCTGGGCGTAGATATGCGCCACGCTCCGGAAGACAGCCAGACGCGGCCGTTCGGCGGTGCCGCGCAGCTTTTTGCGGATGCGGGCGTGCACGCGCTGGCGAATTTCGTTTTTGGCAATCTTGGTGATCATTTACCCCCCGCACCGGTCTTGCCGACCTTCTTGCGCAGCGTCTCGCCGGTGTAGCGGACGCCTTTGTTTTTGTAGGGATCCGGCGGACGAAGCGCGCGGATGTTGGCGGCCACCTGTCCCAGGAGCTGTTTGTCATAGCCGCTCAGGACGAGGTGGGTCTGCTTGTCGATCTTCAACTCCACACCCTCGGGAAGCAGGACCTCGATGGGATGGGAGTAGCCCAGGGTGAAGGTAGCCACTTTGCCCTTCACGTCGGCGCGGTAGCCGATGCCCACGATGTCCAGTTCCCGGGTGAATCCGGCGGAGACTCCCTGCACGGCGTTGGCGGCCAGGGCGCGGGTGAGGCCGTGCAGAGCGGCGTGCTCGTCGCTCTCGCGCAGCACCTCCAACTGCCCATTGGACTGACGCAGACTGATGCCGCCGGGAATGGGCACGCGGAGCTTGCCCTTCGGGCCGGTGACTTCCAACTCATCGCCGATCTGGACTTTGACCATCTGCGGCAGGGGAATCGGCTTTTTTCCAATTCGGGACATATGCGTAAACCTTGCTTACCAGACGCGGCAGAGGATCTCTCCGCCGACTTGTTCCTTATGCGCATCCCGGCCGGTCATGACCCCGCGGGGGGTGGTCATAATGTTGATGCCGAGCCCGCCCAGCACACGGGGAATATCCTGGCGGCCGACGTAAACGCGGCAGCCGGGCCGCGAGACGCGCTCAATGGCGCTGATCACGGGCGCGTTATTGGTGCCGTACTTGAGATAGATTTTGATGGTCTTCTTGGGGCCTTCTTCGGCCACCTTGAAGTTGGCAATGTAGCCCTCTTCCTTGAGAATGCGGGCGATTTCCGTTTTCAGCCGGGAAGCCGGCACATCCACTTTGGGGTGGCGCGACTTGACGGCGTTGCGCACTCGGGTGAGCATGTCGGCGATGGGATCACTCGTCATTCCAACCTCCTACCAGCTGGCCTTGATCACGCCGGGGATCTCGCCGTTGAGGGCGAGCTGGCGGAAACAGAGGCGGCAGATGCCGAACTTGCGCAGGTATCCGCGCGGCCGGCCGCACCGCCAGCAGCGGTTGCGATGCCGGCAGGCATACTTGGGCTTCTTCAAATCCTTGGCGATTTTAGCGGTTGTGGCCATTTCTCTTCTCTTCCTTCCGGATCACTGGCGGAACGGCATCCCCAGGTGACGCAGTAGCGCCAGGCCCTCGGCGTCAGTCTTGGCGGTGGTGGTGATGGACACGTTCATGCCCTTGGTTTTCTCCACCTTGGCGTAGTCGATTTCCGGGAAAATGAGCTGATCCCGGATGCCCAGCGTGTAGTTTCCGCGGCCGTCAAAGGACTTGCTGGAAACGCCACGGAAGTCGCGCACGCGGGGCAGAGCCACGTTTACCAGGCGGTCCAGGAACTCGTACATGCGGTCGCCGCGGAGCGTCACCATGCAGCCGATGGACATGTTTTCGCGCAGCTTGAAGGCAGCGATGGATTTGCGGGCCTTGGTGACTACGGGCTTCTGGCCGGCGATCTGGGCGAGTTCGTTGACCGCGCCATCCATGAGCTTCGCGTTCTGCGTGGCTTCGCCCAAGCCGATGTTGATGGAGACCTTCTCCAGCTTGGGGACAGCCATGACGTTGTTGTAGCCGAACTCCTTCTTGAGGGCCGGGACGACGGTTTTCAGATAATGTTGCTTGAGTCGCGCTGCCACAGCTTACTTCCTTTCCAGGGACTGCCCGCACTTGCGGCACACACGGGTGCGGCGGGTCTTGCCGCCGGTCGCGTGCTCGACGTGATGCGCGATGCGCACGGGGCCGCATTGCGGGCAGACGATCATGACGTTGGAGACCGAAATGGGGCTTTCGCGCTCGGCGATGCCGCCCTTGATCTGTTTGGCCGGGTTGGGGCGGGTGTGGCGCTTAATCATGGCCACATGCTCCACCAGGATGCGGCCGCTCAAGGGATCCACGCTCAGGACGCGGCCGGTTTTGCCCTTGTCGCGGCCGGCGATCACCTTCACCGTATCGTTCTTCTTGAGCTGAATGCGCACCGGGGCGGCCGGTTTTTTCTTTGCAAGAGCCATTTAAATTACCTCCGGCGCCAGAGAGACGATCTTCATGAATCGTTTTTCGCGCAGCTCTCTGGCCACTGGACCGAATACACGCGTGCCGACGGGTTCTCCCTGTTCGTTGATGAGCACGGCGGCGTTGGAATCGAAGCGGATGTAAGTGCCGTCCTTACGGCGAGTTTCCTTGCGCATCCGCACGATCACACAGCGCACCACCTTCCCCTTCTTGATCTGGGAATCGGGCGCGGCCTCCTTGACGCTGGCGGTGATGACGTCTCCCAAGCCGGCGCGGAGACCGAGGTCGCCGCCGCGGGGCAGGATGCACGACAGGCGCCGCGCGCCGCTGTTGTCGGCGACTTCCAGGATGGTTCTCATTCCAATCATCGGCAATTCCTCATTTCTAGCCGCGGGGCCGGAACGTAAGCCGCCGGCGGCGGATCAGCTTACGCCTTCACATCCAGTTCTTCGGGCTGGGTACCGACCTGCGCGGCGCGGCGCACGATTTCGGCCAGGCGCCAGTGCTTCAATTTGCTGATGGGCCGGCTCTCGACGATACGCACGATATCGCCCATCCGGGCGGTCCCCTGCTCGTCGTGGGCGTAGAACTTCTTACGCTTGCCCACGATGCGCTTGTAAAGCGGGTGCGGCACGCGGCGGGCGACCTCGACCACGATGGTCTTGCTCATGCGAGTGGAGACCACCTGGCCTACCTTTTCGTTTTTGAACGGCTTCCGGGTCTGCTCGGCCATCTTATTTCCTCTCCTCGGCCAGCTCGCGCTCCCGCAGGACGGTGAAGATGCGGGCGCGGTCCTTCTTCATGGCACGAACCTTCTTCAAGCCGTCCATTTGTCCCATGGACATTTGAAACTGGAGGCGGAAGAGTTGCTCCTCGATGGTACGGAGCTGCTGCTGCAACTCGCTCGTATCCAGATCTCGAACTTTCTGCACTTTCATGGGCTACTCCACCTGGCCGCGCGAGACGAACTTGGTTTTGAGCGGCAGCTTATGCGCGGCCAGGCGCATGGCTGCGAGGGCGGTTTCCTGCGGCACGCCCTCCATTTCAAACAGGACCTTGCCGGGCCGGACCACGGCCACCCACTGCTCCGGCGCGCCCTTGCCCTTTCCCATACGGGTTTCGGCGGGCTTCTTGGTGATGGGCTTATCCGGGAACAGACGGATCCAGACCTTGCCGCCGCGCTTGATGAAGCGGGTCATGGCGACGCGCGCGGCTTCGATCTGGCGGTCGGTGATCCAGCCGCAAGACATCACCTTCAGTCCGTAGTCGCCGAAGGCGATGCTGGAGCCGCGCCAGGCCTTGCCGGCCATGCGTCCGCGCTGCTGTTTCCGGTACTTCACCTTCTTGGGCATCATCATGGCTTGGATTCTCCTTCAGGCGTCCCGGCAGGCTTGTTTTCCGCGGGAGCCTCATGCCGGACTTCCTGCTTCCAGGAAGGCTGCGGCGACATGAGGGGCGGCAGAATAGGCGCGCCGCCGGTGCGCGCCGGGCGGGGTAGTTCAGCCGGAGGCGGGGCCTGTACCGCGGGACCGGAGGGTTCTGGCGCGGCGACGGGAGGAGGCTGCGGCTGGCGGCGTTCGCCACGCTCGCCGCGGTCACCCCGGTCACCCCGGTCGCGGCGCTCCCGGCGCGGCTCGGGCTCGGAAGAGAAGCGCATGCGGTTGCCGCCGTCCAGGATCTCGCCCTTATAGAGCCACGCCTTGACGCCGA
>JAJPJX010000011.1 GCA_021324015.1 Solibacteraceae bacterium
AAGATCGTACGGCTTCCGTACCTTCCGCATCCTAGAACTCGCGCTCTACCACTCACTTGGCAAACTGCCCGAGCCGCAGCTTACCCATGAATTCTTCTGACGAGTCACTAAAATAAACCCACCAGTACGAACGGGGCCCAGAAGTACGGGTGGCGCAAGCCCGCTGCATTGCCCCGGAGAAAGCTCAGTTTCGCCTTTCGCAGGGCCATGGCGGGGGACTCGCCATCCCGCATCTCACGATAGAAGGCCTCCATCAGCCGCGCCGTCGCAATGTCGTTGACCTCCCAAAGGCTTACCGCCACCCGCGGAGACCCGGCATAGAAAATAGCCCTCGTGAGGCCCACCATCCCTTCGCCGCGCACGAGTTGCCCGAGTCCCGTTTGGCAAGCTGACAGGACTACGAGGTCCGCGTCGAGCTCCAGGTTGAAGATCTCCGCCATGGTGAGAAGGCCGTCTTCGCCCTGGGAACCGGGGGCGAGCAACACGCCGGAGCGGATGGGCATCCGCTCGTCGATGACCGCATGAGTGGCGAAGTGAATCCGGCGGAATCGAGGCAGCATCTCCCGTTTCAGCGCGTCTTCGGTGGCTTCCGCTCCGAGATACGTCTTCCGTTGCGCCGGCGGATACAGCGCGCCGATCTTCTCGACCTCGTCTCTCGTATAGGGTAACCGGCCCAGGGACACTCCGTTTCGCACAAGTACGCTTCGAACGGTGGCGGAGGTCTGGCCGAACACGGAATCCCCAAACGCGAGCAACTCGCGCTGCGGCGTCTTCCGTACTCGGCGTCTCCACACGTCTGCCAGGTTGCCGTAGGCGGATGCGGACGGCGCATAGACAATCGTGAAATCTTCGACCAGGTAACGTCCTCTGTGCTGGAGCGTTTCAAACGGCAGGTAGTACAGCAGTCCATCCGGCACGACCACCAAACGGCGAACGCCGCGCAGGTGGGATTCGAACGGCGCTACCAGCATGCCGTAGAGAGCTTGGGCCTCGGTTTGATAGGCCTCCCATGCCCCGGTGCTTTTGGGGGGATGGCACATTGCTTCTCGTATGGCGCTTACAGCCGCCTCCAAGACACCGCGTTGTGGCAACTCGGCCATCAGGAACCCGCTGCGCCGTACGACCCAGGCGCTTGAGCGTCTTTCACCAAGCGCGAACTCCACGATGGCGGTTTCATCGTCCGGCAGGGTCGCCCGGGCCTGTTGGAGGTCGTAAGGAACGGGGTAGTGCAACTGGGAATACTCAGGATTGGTGCGATAGGTTTCGGCCACCCACTGGCGCAAGTTTCGCTCAGCCATGTTGACGGCTTCGCGCCCAGCCGGGCTGCTGTCGTTTAGCATCGCCGCCGAAGCCCGCGAGACAGCCGCAACCAGCGCCAAGTGCCGCTCCTGTTCACGGGACGACAGCCCCTTGGTGATCTGCGCACCGCCTTCGACAATGAGATCGAGCATTGCTCGCGCCCGGCCGGCTTCCGCCAGCCGGAACGCCTCCTCGCCGTTGCCTTCCTCGGCCAACAGGTCTCGAGCCCGCTCATACACGCTCCAGGATTGCAACTGCAAGCCCGCACGCAAACTGGAACCCGGAATGCGGCTACGGATTTCCTCAAGCGCCTGAATGCCTTTCATGAGGTGCTCCAGGCTTTGACGCCGGTTTCGCCGGGCCTCTTCCAGATCCGCAAGGCCCAGCCGGGCTGGGACGATCAGGCGCAGCGAATCGATGCTCTCCGCAATAGCAAGGCTTTGAGAAAGGTATCCTTCCGCGAGATTCAGAGCTCCCGCCCGCAGGTGCGCGGCGCCGAGTTCGCCGAGCGCTTCGGCCTGTTCCGCCCGCATGCCGAGCCGCTGAGCCGCGCGCAGGGATTCCGTCATGCTCCTCATCGCCTCCGGCAGGCGGTCTAGTTGGCTGTACGCGCGGCCGATGTTCAGTAGGGTCGGAGGCCCGAAAACGAGCTGACGGTTCTTCTCGCCGGCCATCTGAGCCTTCGTCAGTTCTTCCAGCGCCTGCCTCGCCTGGCTGGTTTGGAGATACAGAGTTCCCAACTCGATATGCACCCGCTCCTGCGGATCCCAATCGCGGACGTCCATCGCGATGCGTAGCGCGCGCCGGAAATGCGACTCGGCCGTCTCGTAATCGCCTAGAGCGGCATAAATCTTCCCGATGCGCGTGAGACTTGCTCCGGAAGCATCACGGTAGCCTTTATCGGCCCTCCCAAGCTGGTCGAAAATCTCGAAAGATTCGCTTTGATACTCCAGTGCTTTGAAATAGTCTCCGAGTTCGGTGTAGAGATCTCCCAGGTAACGAAGAGCAAAGCCTTCAAACGGATGCGCTCGTTCGCGGATGGCGGCGCATCTCAAGTTCTCGTATTCCGCGGCGGCCTCCTCGATTCTTCCCCGCCGGCGGTACGCATCCCCTATGTGACGCAATATCTCGAAATACTCTGCATCGAGGGGGTAGAGTTCCAGCAACGCTTTGGCGCGGGCATTCAGGCGAATCGATTCTTCCAGCTCTCCGCGTTCTTCGAGAAGTCCGGCCACGGTGTGCAGAATGATCCCGGAGAAATAGTGGGCGCCCCAACCCTCGGCAAGGTCGTAGGCTTGAGAGAATGCCGCCGCGGCTTTCTCCTCCTGATGAAGTTTGTGGAGACAGAAAGCGATCCGGATCGCATTCTGGAGCTCTTCGTCCCGGTCCCCGAGATCTCTGAGAATCGGCTGGGCACTTAAAAGCAGCGGCAGCCTTTGGCTGGGGTCGTCTGTCAGATCGGCAAGAAGAACAAGATAGGCGGCTTCCAATTCGCGATCTCGCCTGGCTTGCGCCCCTCGGAGCCCGGCCATGGCCGCGCGGCGCGCGGCTACGCTTTCGCCCTTCCTCGTGAAGTAGACGGTGATCGCGAGATGCGAGTAGGGGTTGTCGCCCGTGTGCTTTACGCGCTCAGGGAAATCGGTGAAGCGGGCCGGCGGCGGAAAGAAACTGTAGCATACATAGACGTAAGCCTTGGCCGGCGATTGCGCGATGCAGGTAGCCATCTCCCTGCGGGCGGCATCATGCATCTGAAACAGCTCGAACAGCAAACCCAAGCCGAAGTGCGCCAGCGCGTTTTGGGGATCGTCTGCGATCAGCCGTCTGAAATGCCTCTCACCTGTCGGCAAGTCGCGGCTATAGGAGTACGCACGCGCCAGCGCCGAGTAAGCCAGATGGAAGGTCTTGTCTCTGGCAACGATGGAGTCCAGTAGCGGGATCGCCTCCGTCGTCCGGAGCTGAGCCACCAACGCCCAGGCGCGGTGGTATTCAGCCAGGACCGTGAAGTCGCCGCGTGCAATCTGCGGACATGACCCTACCCAGAGCGCCACGGCCGCCAGGAAGCTGCGCATGATGAGCCTCCCTACAGGTTGAACTCAAAATCGTATCGGGTTCCGGCAGTATCTTCGATCTCGAGCTGATATTCCCCGGACTTAAGCCCGCCGCGCGGCAGGATCAGCAGAAAGTTCCCTTTGCCGTCGTAGCTTCGAAGATCCGCTTGAGAGAGCACAGCCTCCCCACGGTGATTTCGCAAAGTTCCCGTGTAGCGCCGGCCGCTTTCCGTCGGCACGAAGAAAGCCAGGGCGCAAAATGGCGCCGCGGAGGGCCCGGCCGTCTCCAAGCCGGCTCGACGTGTCATATCCAGCGAGATCACCCGGACCGATTCGAATCTGGCTGTCTCCAACTTCGCCGATGACGTTCTTGCCGCCGGCCGTAGCCAGAACACAAACGCAAGTGCAACCCCGAGACACCCACACGCCGCATAGGCGAACAACTCTCGCCATACACGTCCGCGTCGCGCCCGCCGCAACCGAAACACGGCTGCGTCGCAAGGGCCGCAGACGGCGACATGACGGGCAATGGGGCTTGCCTCGCACGAGTCCAGATCCCCGAGCGCGAAGCGAACAAGGTTTAGTGCCTCGGGGCAAGGGCCGCGTGTAGCCACAATCTCTGCGAAATTTCGCCTCAGATGCTCGTCGAAAGCGTTGTCTTCACCGGGGCCTTCTGTCACAGGCGGCTCCCCTTTAAGATCCGCTTGAGCTTCTCTCGAGCGTTTTGAATGTGTGACTTGACAGCCTTCTCCGAGAAGCCTGTCTCCTTCTGAATTCGCTCGTAGCTGTAACCTTCCAGCGCTAACTTGAGGCACAATTGTTGCTTCGCCGACAGACTCAGCAAGGCCTTGCGTAGCTCTTCCGCGGCGACGTGCGCCTCCGAGGGCTGCTCCCTGACCGGCAGATGGAGCGCTTTCTCTAAAGGTTCGTGGCATCTGACGCGCGCGCTGCTGTTGCGGTTGAAGCAACGGTTGCGGGCGATCCGCAATACCCATCCCTGAAACGACCGTGGCTCGAATGATTTCGCCTTGTCAAACGCGGCTACAAAGGTTTCCGACGCCAGGTCCTCCGCTTCCGCTCGGTCCCGCACCCATCGGAAACAAGCCCGAACCGTCCCCGCGAAATGACGCTTATACAACTCGCCGAAACACGCGCTGTCGCCCTTTTGGAACCGCAGCATCAGCTCTTCATCGGTCGGAGCGCGTTTTTCCGCGTCCATCATGATCAAAACTCAACGCCGCAAAGTTCGCGATGGAAGGAGGAATCGTACCACAAATCCCGCCAACCAGCGGTGACGCCCCGAAAAGAATTTTATTGCGCTGCTTTTTCAACAATTTGCCCGCAAAATCCGTGCCCCGCGGCACGCCCGCTACGCTACTCTGAGATCGAAAGAGGTGCTCGTCGCCGAAGCACCCGCGATAGAACGCAGTAGTTGGTGGGCCCACCCGAGTTTTCAACGTCACAGGCGTCACTGCGCTCCCCGTCTGCAAAGACGGGGAGCAGGGATCGATCCCGCAAGCAGAAAACAGGCAGAACCCGGCGGAAAAAAGCAAAGGACAGGCGGCTGCGCCTGTCCGTACCCCGCTTTCCCTCCCTTCGCTGAGCCGCAGCGTGCCCGCGTGCTCCCTCATTCCTGTCAGAATTTCTGTTTCGTTGTGTCGGCCCAATATCGTGAGCCTTTCGGGATGTCTTGCCATAAGGGGATGCTCAGGCCGTACGGGTGATCGTAGAGGATCTTGCCGCCGAACAGGGTCATCACACACTGGATTTTCTGATTTCCTTCGATCTTCCCGCCGCCGGAACCCCGGTAGGCAAACTTCCCGTTCACGATTTCAAGTACGGCGATATCCGCCGTGGACCCCACGCTCAGGTTCCCTAGCTCGGGCCGGTGGATCATTTGTGCGGGATTCACGGTCGTGCGGCGGATGATATCTTCCAACGGCACCCCCAGACAGAGGAACTTCGACATCACATTGGCCAGGCTGATGCCTACCGTATATGGCGTATCCGCAAACAGATCTGCGCGTATTTGTTTACCAGCCTGAGCGACCTCTGAAATCGGCATCCTGAAGATTTCGCTGGACAAATGGAGCGGTTTCGGCTACCGTAGGGTTGGATGAAACCAATCGGT
>JAJPJX010000176.1 GCA_021324015.1 Solibacteraceae bacterium
AACTCATCGGGCCGGCTCGGGTGAACGAACCAGCCTTTCCTGATTTCAGCGTACGGCACGGGGGAAGAGGGCGCGGGGCGTTTGGGACCGCGGGGGATTGAAAACAGGGAAGATATTTTTCTGAATGAACGGTCACTCCCGTGGCGGTGACGATCCCCTCCGAGGTCCTCCTCCCTCCCGCCGGCTGAGCCGCAGTGTTTTTTACGAAGCCTTTTTGGCGGTAAAGGTCACCGACCGTCCCTGGCCGCCCTGGCGCTCGCGGGTGAAATCGATCTGGTCGCCGTTGACCTTGCCTTTGTACACGATTTTCATTGTGTTCCCGTTGAACTCGAAGGTCTGCGAGAACGAGATGTTATCGCCGTCGATGGTGCCGTCCTCGATCTCCCGCTCCCCTCGCGGCCCGGCCACGGTTCCGGTAAGCTTCGAACCATCCACCTTGAACTGGAAGGTCGTCTCTTGCATGTTGCCGCCTCGGCCGGGCACCTGGGCGACCCACTTGCCGGTGACGTCGGCCGCCAGAGCGGCCGCCGCGAAAAGACCCAATGCACAAAGCAGGGTAGTCAGTGTTCGCATACCGCAAAGATGTGCAAAAGCGGCGTGAAGTTACGCCCCGCGGAACCAATGCCCTTCGGCGGCGTTTTCCATGAATTCGAAGACCGCGCCGTCCCGCAGCACGAACACCACCCGGAGGGTCTCGGTAGCCTGAAACGGCCCCAACAGGATGGGATCGCCGCCGATAGCTTCCTCCAGCCGGTCTACCCGGAAGGCCATGTGCGGCAGGTCCCGGACCGGACCGTGCACGGGGCTGTCCGGTTCGAAGCGTAGGAACTCGATGCGGTGCGGGTGACGCGCCGGGTCGGTCACCCACACTCGTGTTGCCGCCACCCACATTTCCTGCGGCTGTTTCTCCTGGGTAGGCACGCCCACGTGATCAAAAATACGCTTGCCTGACACGTCCGGTATTATACGTTGCGCCGCCGGTCCGAAGTGCGCCAACTGCCACAGAGTCCTGCGAAATTTCTCCCACTTCCCCCACCCAAGTGAAACCCAAAGTCCCGATTTTTCAGCGCTTTCCCGTTGGCAATCAAGTTGCGGATAAAGCGACTCCAAATTGTCTATATCTGCGACAGGTTGAGCGATGCAACTGACGCGGGCGGCTGATTACGGGGTGCGGGTGGTGGTTCACCTGGCTGGTCTCGCCGCCGGCTCGCGTTTGAGCCTGACCGCCCTGGCGGAGGCCGTCGAAGTGCCCGAACAGTTCCTCTCGAAAGTCCTCCAGAGGCTGGCACGCCACGGCATGATTCACTCCCAGCGGGGCATGAGCGGCGGGTTTGCGCTAGCCGCCGACGCGGAAGCTCTGTCCCTGCTGGATGTGGTGGAAGCCATCGAAGGACCCATCCGGCTGAACCTGTGTCTGGGTCCGGGAGTGGGCTGCACCCGGCAGTCCTGGTGCCCGGCCCACCTGGTCTGGGCAGAGGCGCAGGAGGCCCTGACCGGGGTGCTGCGGCGCGCCTCGATCGCCCAACTGGCCCGCGACGGGGCCAGGGTGGGGTAGCCATGGCGGCGGTCTGGGTAGCTATTGCGGCCAGCCTGGTGATGGGACTGGCGGCCGCGTGCGTGTTCGTTTTTGCGGTGAAACGCGACTATTTCCGCAACCTGGAGGACGTGAAATACCAGGTCTTCTGGTCGGACCTGGAAGAACTCGTAGACGCACCAAAGGAGAGCAGCAATGCCGGTGGCTCAAAGACCGCGAATGACAGCGGCCCCAAGTGAGCAGGAGGACATGCCGCGGAGGCGGCTCCTGAGCTGGTTCACCAGCGTGGGGCTGTTCGGCTCGGCCGTCCTCAGCGCCTTTTCCAACTTCGTCTTCATCAAGCCCAGAGCAACCTACGGGCAGCCGGCCCGCTTCGCCATCGGCAAGCCCGAGGAGTTCCCGCCCGGGACGCGCATCTCGCTGGACGCGCGGCGTGTGTGCATCGTGCGCGAGGGCGGCAAGATGGCGGCCATCTCGACCACCTGCACGCATCTGGGCTGCATCGTGGGCGTGTCCGACACCGGCTTTGCGTGTCCCTGCCACGGCTCGCGCTTCGATCAGGACGGCAACATCACCGGCGGTCCCGCCCCCAAGCCGCTGCCCTGGTACAAGGTCAGCCTCAAACCCAATGGGGACCTGGAAGTGGACAAAGGCGTGGAGGTCATGCCCGGGACCTATTACAACGTATGAGCCAAGCGACCAAAGAAGCCGGACTGTGGACTGCCGTCAAGGAGCTGCCCGGCAACTTCTGGAGTTCCATCTTCCGGAATCCTCTGCCGTCCTCGGACCTGGAGCGCGCCTCCACCAGTTTCACGAACTTCTTCCTGCACATCCACCCGGTGAAGGTCCACCGGAACACGCTGCGGCCGATCTACACGCTGGGGCTGGGACTGATCTCGTTTTTCCTGTTCCTGATCCTCATGGTCACCGGCATCCTGCTGATGTTCTATTACGTACCCTCCACCACGCAGGCCTACGACCGCATGCTGGACCTGCGCGGCTCGGTGGCGTTCGGCACGTTTCTGCGGAACATGCACCGCTGGTCGGCGCACGGCATGGTGGCCGTGGTGTTTCTGCACATGTGCCGCGTGTTCCTGACCGGGGCTTACAAGAAGCCGCGCGAGTTCAACTGGGTGCTGGGCGTGGGGCTGCTGCTCGTGACGTTGTTTTTGAGCTTTACGGGCTACCTGCTGCCCTGGGACCAACTGGCTTTCTGGGCGATCACGGTGGGCACTTCCATCGCCGGCTATGCGCCGCTGGTGGGCCAGCAGATCAAGTTTCTGCTGCTGGGCGATGCCACGGTAGGGCAGGAGGCCCTGTTGCGGTTCTATGTGCTGCACGTGGCCGTGCTGCCCGCCACGCTGATGCTGCTCATCGGCGTGCACTTCTGGCGCATTCGCAAGGACGGCGGTCTTTCCAGGCCGGAGGAACCTGCGAACCTGGCGGTGCGGGTGACCGCCGTGCCGGTGGAAAAAGCCGTGGAAGAAAAGAAGCGCACCTACGGCCTGGTGGGCTTCGTGCGCGGTCCTTTCACCAAGATCGGCAACATTCCGGACAATTCCGTATATAGCTGGCCCAACCTGCTGATGGCCGAGTTGTTCGTGTTCGTGCTGACGGTGGCCGCCATTCTTACGCTTTCGCTGCTGTTCCACGCGCCGCTCGAGGAGCCGGTGAACGTGATGCACCCGCCCAACCCGGCCAAGGCGCCGTGGTACTTCCTGGGCTTGCAGGAGATGGTGAGTTACTCGGCGTTCTGGGGCGGCATCGGCATCCCCACGGTGTTCGTGCTCCTGCTGCTCCTGGCACCGTACCTGGACCGGAATCCGCGGGGCGTGGGCCGCTGGTTCGCGCGCGAGCGCCTGCTGGCCAACACCATCTTTATCACGCTGGTGGTGGTCAAGGTGATTTTCATCGTGATCGGCGCGTTTTTCCGCGGGCCGAACTGGTCCTTTGTCTCTCCGTGGTGACGCTATGCGGCTGGCACTGGCAATTGCGAGTTTCGTGGTTTTGATCGTACACGGGGTCGTGTTCTACGACCAGTTTTTCCACCGCTGGGAGCGGCACCAGGAAGCCTATTTCGACCAGGCGCGCGCGCTATCGAAGAACCAGCAGGAGCGCGCGGAGCTGGAGGCGCGCGCGCCGCGCATCGAGCAGGTGATCGTCACCAGCTTCGGGGATACGCGCGTGGACCGCTGCGGCACCTGCCACATCGCGGCGGACGATCCGCGCTTCCAGGGCCACGCGCAGCCGCTGCGCACACACAGCTACTCGGCCGCCCTGGGGGATACGCTCCGGAATGGCCGGTGGGAGCGGCGGCACAAGTTTTCCGATTTCGGCTGCACGGTGTGCCACGACGGACAGGGGCGGGGGCTGGAGAATTACTATAGCCACGGCGAAGATCCCTACTGGCCGGAGCCCCTGCTGGGCTTCGTGACGCAGGCCAACTGGCGCGCGGAATTCAAGCCGCACCTGCGCGGGCCGGAATACCTGGAGGCCAACTGCGCGCAGTGCCACACCGAGGAAAACTTTGCCGGCACGCCGCACGTGAGCCGGGGGCGCAAGCTGTTTTTCTCGATGAACTGCTACGGCTGCCACCGCATCGAGGGCATGTCGGAGGGCACGCTGGGCCCGGACCTGACCGAGGTGGGCAAGAAGTGGCGGGTGGACTATCTGTGGGAATCCATCGTGGATCCGCGCGCCAACCTGGCCACTTCTTTCATGCCCAAGTTCCAGCTCTCGGACGCCGACGTGGAGTCGCTGGTGATCTTCCTGAAGAGCCGCCGGGGCATGAACTTCGCGGAGACCTCGCTGGCGCGCTACCGGGCCACGCACGCCGCCGAGATCAAACCCGCGGCGCAGCCCGCGGGGGTCCGCGGAGAGGACCTGGTCCGCGAGCATGCCTGCACGGCCTGCCACAAGTTGGGGGCGGAGGACGGGGGCATCGCTCCGGACCTCACCTTCGAGGGCCTGCTCAAGGACGAGGACTGGATCTTCGAACACTTTCGCAACCCGCGCTCGCGCATTCCGGACTCGATCATGCCGGCGTTCCGGTTCCCGGAGGAGGAGTTTCATGCCATGGCCGGATACCTGGCCGGGCGGAAGAGCCCGCCTGCGCCCGCGAGTCCGGCCGAGACCTACCAGGGGTTGTGCGCGCGCTGTCACGGCGAGAAGGGCAACGGCCAGGGGAAGGTGGCCTACTACCTGGATCCGGCGCCGCGCGATCTGACCAAGGCCGGGTTCATGAACAGCAAGCCGAGGGAGCGCCTGCTGCACTCGATCGAGACCGGAGTGCCCGGCACCTCGATGCCCGCCTGGGGCAAGATCCTTCCGCCCGAGCGGGCCGAAGCGATGCTGGGCTACGTGCTCACCACCTTCACCCGGGAGCCGCGCCGCGAGCAGGCGGCGCACCGCGTACCGGAAGCCAACCCGGTGGCTTCGAGCGCCGGTTCGATCGCCCACGGGGAGCAGATCTTCGTACAGCGCTGCTCCGGCTGCCACGGGCGCAAGGCCGACGGAAAAGGGCCTAATTCGCTGGATATCGTGCCCCGTCCGCGAAATCTCCGCAACAGCTTCTTTGTAGCCGCCTTGAGCGACCGGCGCCTGTTCGATTCCATCCTGTACGGCGTGCAGGGCACCGCCATGCCGGCATGGATCGACTACGGGCTGAGCCAGCAGGATGTGGGAGACATCGTCAACTTCATCCGGAGCCTGAACCAGAAACCAACAGGGAGTCAATATGCACGCAGATAGAGCCGCCGCGCGGGCCGAGACGCCATCCGCCGCCACCGTGCACTCGGATGCCGCGGCGAAATGGTTCCTCATCAGCGCCATCAGTTATTTCTTTATCGTCGGCATCATCGCGATTACGATCGCGGCAAAGTTCGTATGGCCGGAGCTGCTGGGCACGGTGCCGTACCTGTCCTACGGACGCCTGCGGCCGCTGCATGTCAACGGCATGCTGTTCGGCTGGCTGCTGGCCGCCGATATGGGGCTGACGTTTTACCTGCTGCCGCGCCTGTGCGGGGTCAAGCTGTGGAGCGAGAAGCTGGGCCTGGCCACCGCCGCGCTGTGGAACGTGATTATTCTGGGCGCTGTCGTTGCGCTGCTGGGAGGATGGAACCAGGGGCTGGAGTACGCGGAGCTACCCCTGCCCCTGGACATCCTGGTGGTAATCGCCTGGGTGATGTTCGGGGTCAACGTCTTCGGCACCATCGCCTCCCGCAAGTACGAACAGATGTACGTCTCGATCTGGTACGTGATGGGCACGGTGCTGTGGACCGCCTTTGTATACCTGACGGGCAACTTCGCGGTGCTGTTCACCACGGGCGTGAACCAGGCCAACCTGAACTGGATGTACGTACACAACGCCGTAGGGCTGATCTTCACGCCGGTGGGCCTGGCGCTGGCCTACTACTTCATTCCGAAGGCCTCGAACACGCCGCTTTACAGCCACAAGCTGTCCATGATCGGCTTCTGGTCGCTGGCCTTCGTATACGTATGGACGGGCGCGCACCACATGCTGCACGGGCCGATTTCGCAGTGGCTGCAAACCATCGCCATCACGTTTTCGGTGATGCTGCTGATCCCGGTGTGGGCGGTGGTCTACAACTTCTTCGCGACCATGAAAGGACAGTGGCACCAATTGCGCGAGAACGTGCCGCTGAAGTTCCTGATGTCCGGCGTGGTTTTCTACCTGCTGACCTGCTTCCAGGGTCCCATGCACAGCCTGCGCTCGGTGAACGCCATCGTCTCGAAGACGGACTGGATCCCCGGACACGCGCACATGGCGGTGCTGGGCGCGTTTTCGTTTTTCGCCATCGCCGGGACGTATTACGTGATCCCGCGCATCTACCGGACGAAGCTGCACTCGGAGGCGCTGGCGAACTGGAGCTTCTGGTTCATCATGATGGGCGGCCTGGGCTTTTTCGTGACGCTGTGGCTGGGCGGCTTCTGGCAGGGCTGGCAATGGAACAACCCGTCCATCCCGTTCATCGACACGGTGGTGGCGCTGAAGCCGGTGTGGACGGTGCGCTTCTTCTCCGGGGTGCTGATCTTCTGCGGGATTGTGATGTTCGGCTACAACATCATGGCCACGGCCATCGGCGCCCGCGGCGAGGCGCGGCAGGAGGCGTAGATGCTCAGAAAAGCGGACAACAGCGCAACCTTCGCGGTAGCCGCCGCGCTTGGCCTGTTCCTCATCGGCGGCCTGCTCACCACCGTGGTGCCGCCGCTGGTGGACAAAAGCTGGGCCAAGCCCTTCGAAAATCACGACCCCGCCAAGGGGCCCACCGGCAAACTGCGGCCGTACACCGAGCAGGAACTGCACGGCCGCGCCATCTACGTGCGGGAGGGCTGCTGGTATTGCCACACGCAGCAGACCCGCACGCTGCTCGCCGACACCAAGCGCTCCGGCTGGCGCGGCGTGGATTCGCCGATCTCCACGCCGGACGAATTCGTCTACGACAATCCGCACATGTTCGGCACCAAGCGCACGGGGCCGGACCTTTCGCGGGTGGGCGGCAAGTATGACACGCAGTGGCACCGCACGCATTTCCGCAATCCCCGGGACCTGGTGCCCGGATCGGTGATGCCGCCCTTCCCGTGGATCGCCAACAACGAAAGCGAGTTTCAGGCGCTGGTGGCGTACCTGCAAACCTTAGGCCGGGCGAAGAACTGGCGTCCGGATAACGATTACGAGAGGTGAGCCATGGCGGACTACATGTACCCGAGCATCTTCTTCGCTTACTTCCTGTTCTTGCTGCTGGCCGGCCTCACCGTGTTCTTCTTCGTGCGCTCTCTGCGGGACGGCTATTGGGGTCCGCACGGGGAAGACGCGAAGTACCGGATGTTGGAGGACGAGACCGGGGCGGCGGAAGACGACCTTCCCCGGATGGGCGCTTGAGAGGACGACCGAGATGGAACCGAGCAAACCACAAGCTGAAATCAAAGATTACGCGGGCGGGTGGATCACGGAGCGCAGCGGCACGGAAGTCCCCGGCTTCCTGAAGCTGGCCTTCGTGGTGATTGCCGCGGGCAGCCTGAGCTACTTCTTTCTGTACATGTACGGAGAGGTGAATCACGCGGATCGCGGGGCCCTGGTGCGGCAGTTGAACGCGGCTACGGAGGCTTCCGGCGTGCTGATGTACCTGGTGGCCGCGATGATCATCGTTTTCGGCGTGATCGTGATCGCGTTCGCGCTGCGCAAGTCGCACTAAAGATAAGCCCATGCACAACGGCTTCTACCAGGTCCGGCTGCCCGACGCCACCGAATACTGGACGGAGATGGTGAAGTGCCGGCACGCCTGCCCCGTGCATACGGACGCGTGCGGGTACGTCACGGCCATCGCCGAGGGCCGCTACGAAGAGGCCTACCGCCTGGCGCGGGCGCGCAATCCGTTCGCCTCCATCTGCGGGCGCGTCTGCGGTGCGCCGTGCGAAGCCAACTGCCGCCGCGGCAGCGTGGATGCACCGGTGGCCATCCGCGCGCTCAAGCGCTTCGTCACGGAAACCTACGGGCCGGAATCGGGGGATGCCGCGCTGTATCGCGCGGCATACGACGACCACATGATCCCGCCGAACCGCGGCGACTACGAGCGCGTGGCGGTGGTGGGCGGAGGCGTAGCCGGGCTGACGGTGGCGCACGACCTGGTGAAGGCCGGGTACAAGGTGACGCTGTTCGAGGCGCATTCGGAGCCGGGCGGGATGCTCATGGTGGGCGTGCCCGTGTTCCGGCTGCCGCGGGAACTGGTGCGCGCCGAAATTCAGGCCATCCTTTCGCTGGGCGTGGAACTGAAATGCAACATGCGGCTGGGCCGCGATTTTCGGATCTCCGATTTGCGCCGCGAAGGCTACAAAGCCATCTTCCTGGGCATAGGGCTGCCCAAGGGCCGCAAGCTGCCGATTCCGGGGGCGGAGGTGGAAAACGTCATCGACGGCATGGAGTTTCTGCGGGCCTTCAACGAAGGCCAGCCGCTGCCGCTAGGGCGGCGCGTGGCCGTCATCGGAGGGGGCAACGTGGCCTATGATGTGGCGCGCTCGGCGCTGCGCCCGATGGAGGCCGCGACCCGCGGCGAAGCCCTGGCGGAAATGGAGCGCGGCGAGCAGGTGGCCTACGACGTGGCGCGTTCGGCCCTGCGGCTGAGCGGCGACAAAGAGGTGCACGTGGTGTGCCTGGAGAGCAGGGAAGAGATGCCCGCCGACGAGATCGAGGTGATCGAGGGCGAGGAGGAAGGCATCCACCTGCACAACCGCCGCGGCCCGAAGCAGATCCTCAGCGAGAACGGGAGGGTGACCGCGCTGCGCACGGTGCGCTGCACCTCGGTATTCGACGCCACGGGCCGGTTCAACCCCACCTTCGACGAGACCGGGATCGAGGACATTCCGGCCGACAGCGTGATTTTCGCTATCGGGCAGACGTCGGACCTGTCGTTCCTGGACCCGCAAGACGGCGTGGAGACCGCCCGCGGCCTCATCAAAGTGAATCCGGAAACCTACCAGACCAGCGCTCCGGACATCTTCGCGTGCGGCGACATCGCGCACGGCCCGCGGCTGTTCATCGACGCCATCGCATCGGCGCAGGTGGCCGCGCGGTCCATGCACGACTATTTGCGGGGGACGCGCACGGAGGTGGTGGTGCGCAAGAAGTGGGCGCCGGCGGCCTACACGATGGCCGAAGGCTGGAACCGGCTGCCGCGCGAGAATCCCCCGGTGCTGGAGAGCGAACGCCGGGCCGCCTCGCTCGAGATCATTGAGGAGCGCTACCCGGAACGCGAGGCGCGCCGGCAGGCCGCGCGCTGCCTGCGGTGCAACGTGAATACGGTCTTCGACACTTCCCTCTGCGTGGCCTGCAACGGCTGCGTGGACGTGTGCCCGGAGAACCTGATCCGCCTGGTGGGCCTGAGCCGGCTGATCGCCGACGATCCATGGCTGGCGGCGGCCTCCGCGGATTTCGGTGTTTCGGCCGATGAGTTGAAGGCCATGCCGGCGGAAGACCTGGATGCCCTGGGCGGGGTCATGTTGAAGGATGAGACGACCTGCATCCGCTGTTCGTTGTGCGCCTCGCGCTGCCCCACGCACGCGGTGACCATGCGTCAGTTCGAGTTCCATACCGAGTGCGTCACGGTGCCTTCACCCAACCCGAAGATCCGCTATCAGGTTGCGGCGCGATGACCGCCTTCGAGTTCACCCTCGGCTTCGGACTGGGACTGGCCGGCAGTCTGCACTGCGTGCAGATGTGCGGCCCCATCGTGCTTTCCTACAGTCTGCCGCTGGCGGCGGGCGGGGTGCGGAGGAAGCGGCTGGCCGCAGCACACGCCGCGTATCACGCGGGGCGGCTCGCGACATACGCGATGCTGGGCGCGCTGGCGGGCCTGGCCGGCGGGGCGGTCGGACTGGTTTCCCGGCTGGCGGGGATCGCCAACGGCGCGCGCATCTTCGCGGGCGCGGCCATGATCCTGGCCGCGGTGATCCTCTCCGGAGTGCTGCCGCGGGCCGGGCTGGTCCAGATCGAGCGCACGGGTCCGCTGCGGCTGTTCTCCCGCGCGGTCTCGCGCCTGATGCTGGCGCCCACGCCCTCGAGCAAGTTCGGCCTGGGCCTGCTGCTCGGGTTTCTGCCGTGCGGCCTGGTCTACGCCGCCCTGCTGAAGGCGGTGGAGACCGCCTCGGCGGCGGCGGGCGCGCTGACCATGGCGGCCTTCGGCCTGGGCACAGCCACGACGCTCCTTTTGCTGGGGTTGGCCTCCTCGGCGGCCGGGCTGCGCCTGGGAAAGTGGAGCAACGCGCTGGCTGCCGCGAGCATCGCCGCGATGGGCGTGTTCCTGATCTGGCGGGGTGTGATGCCCCCGGCCCCCATGTCCCATGGTCACCACGGTTAAGAAAGCGCCGCCGCTGCCGCCTGCCACGCGCAGCTTTCACCGCCTGCGGAAGGCGGTGCACCTAGTGTGTTTCCTGATCTTCCTGGCGCTGCCGTTTCTGGACGTGATGCGCTTCGACATCCCCCGGCAGCGCTTCTACTTCGCCGGCTACGAGTTGTGGATCAACGAATTCGGCATCATCTTTTTCGCGCTGATGTTCCTGATGTTCGTGGTGGTGGCCTCCTCGGTACTGTACGGGCGGGTCTACTGCGGGTACCTGTGCCCGCAGATGATTTTCAGCGAAGCCTCCCTGGCGCTGGAGAACCGGCTGAAGCGCTGGTTCCAGAAGCACCGCGCGAACTGGAGCGCGAAGCAGCGGAACCGCGCGGCCATGGCCCTGTTCTACCTCGTGCTGGCGGTGTGCTCGGTGTTTCTGGCCTTCGTCTTCGTGGCGTATTTCGTGGAGCCGCGCGACCTGCTGGCGCGGCTGCGGGCGCTCGACGTGCACACCGCCGGCGGCATCTCCGGGGCGGCGGTCACGCTGATCACGTTTCTGGATTTCACGCTCGTGCGGCAGCGTTTCTGCACCACGGTGTGCCCCTACGGCTACCTGCAAGGCATGCTGGGCGACCAGAACACGCTGCTGGTGACCTACCACGACGAGCAACAGCACTGCATCGAATGCAAGAAGTGCGTGCGGGTGTGCCAGATGGGCATAGACATCCGCAAGTCGCCCTTCCAGATCGAGTGCGTACACTGCGGGGATTGCATCGACGCCTGCGAGGACGTGCTGCGGCGCATCGGCCGCGAGGGGCTGATTCACTACACCTGGGGCGAACACGAAGATCGGACGGGCCGCGCGGAGCCGTGGCACCGGCGCCTGGGGATCCGGGACGCCAAGCGCGTGGTGGTCCTGCTGGTGCTGCTGTTCTACGCCTCCGGCCTGTACGTGGCGCTCTCCATGCGGCGGAACGTGCTGGTGCGCCTGGCGCCGGTGCGCACGGTCCTATACCGCAGAGCGGAGGACGGCAGCATCCGCAACCAGTTCCGCTATAGCCTGGCCAACCGCGGGCGGACGCCGGCGGCGGTGGTGTTCACGATCCACCAGTTGCCCGGCGCCACGCTGCTGCTGGCGGAGAATCCCATCCGCGTGGCCCCCGGGGCCACGGCCCAGGGGGAGTTCGAGATCGCCGTGCGTCCGGCGGCGCGGTTTCAGGACGTCAACCATTTCACCGTGGTGGCGGCTTCCATTGCGGACGGCGCCACGGACACGTTTCCCATGACTTTTCTCATGCCGGCCGGAGGGGCCGGGGAGGAGCATCCATGAGCGCACCGGCCGTCGAATTGACGCAGAAGTCCCGCCCGGCGCCGCTGGTCTACGTGCTGGCGGCGGTGATGGCGTTATTCATCGGCATCCTGATCTACGCGTGGATCGAGGCGAAGAAGGCCAACCCGGTCATGCTGGACGAGCAGGGGAGGCCGCGGGCCTGGGCCGCGCTGAGCCGGCGCGCATGACCGCCGCGGGCATCGCCTGCGGCCTGTGCGGGCTGGACTGCGGACGGCATCCGGTGACCAGGCGCATCGGCGGCGAGGAGCGCAGCTTCTGCTGCACCGGGTGCATGCACGTCTACCAGATCCTGGCGGAAAGCGGGGTGCTGGCTTCCGGCCAGGACTTCCGCGAGAGCGAGGTATACCGGCAGAGCCTCAAGCTGGGCCTGATCGCGAACCCGGAGGCGGGTGAACGCGAGCCGGCGGCGGCCCCGGCGGCCGAGGTGCGGGAGGCCATGTTTCAGGTGGGCGGCATGTGGTGCTCGGCCTGCGGCTGGCTCATCGAGCACGTGCTGGAGAGGGAGCGCGGGGTGGTTTCGGCGGAGGTCTTCTTCGCCTCGGACCTGATGAAAGTGCGTTACTGCCCGCAGTATGTGCCGCCCGGGCGGATCGCCGGGCGGCTTGCGGAACTGGGTTACCGGGCCAGCGAATACACCGGGCAGAACGAGGGCGAGAGCGAAGTCCGCAAGGACCTGCTGCTGCGCACGGGCGTGGCAGCCTTCCTGTGGCTGAACGTGATGACGTTCAGCATGGTGCTGTACGTGGGCTATTTCCAGAGCCTGGCCGAAAGCATCCGGCAGTTCCTGCCCTTCGTGCTGCTGGCCCTGGCCACGCCGGCGGTGTTCTATTCGGCGGCCCCGGTGCTGCGTCTTTCCGTGCAGGGGCTGCGGCACGGGGCCATCCGCATGGAGACCCTGCTGGCGCTGGGCATCCTGGCGGCCTACGGGTACAGCGCGGCCGGGGCGTTCCGCGGGGGCCGGCACTTTTATTTCGATACGGCCTGCGCGATCGTCACGCTGGTGCTGGCAGGGAAGCTGGTGGAGCAGGGGGCCAAGGAAAAAACCAGCCGCGCCATCACGCTGCTCTACCGCATGATGCCGAAGAAGGCCCGCGTGCGGACTGACGGCCGGGAGCGCTTTGTCTCCGTGGAGGCGCTGGCCGCAGGCGTGGTCTTCGTGGTACAGCCCGGCGAGCGGATTCCCGCCGACGGGGTGGTCGTGGAAGGCCGTTCGCACGTGGACGAATCCGTGCTGACGGGGGAATCCGCGCCGCGAGCCCGGGGCCCCGGCGAGGCGGTGATCTGCGGCAGCGTGAACGGCGGCGGGGTGCTGGAAGTGCGCACCACGCACGCGGGCGCGGAGAGCACGCTGGCGCGCATCATCCGCTCGGTGGAGGCGGCTCTGGCCAGCCGGTCGCGGATCGAGCGGCAGGTGGACCGGGTGTCGCGAATCTTCGTTCCGGCGGTGATCGGGGTGGCCCTGGCGACCTTCGCCTGGCTGCTGCCGCGGGCCGGATTTCCGGAGGCCCTGCTGCGCGCGATCACCGTACTGGTGATCGCGTGCCCTTGCGCGCTGGGCATCGCCACGCCGCTGGCCATGACGAGCGCGATCGGCGCGGCGGCGCGGCGGCACATCCTGGTGACTCACGGCCAGGCGCTCGAAACCGTGCGAAGAGTGACGGCCGCGGTACTGGACAAGACGGGCACGGTGACCGAGGGAAATTTCGAATTGCTGGAGACGGCGGGGGAAACGGGCAGGCTGCCGCTGGTGGCGGCGCTCGAAGCCTACTCGCCGCACCCGCTGGCGCGGGCTCTTTGCCGGCGGGCGGAGGAGTTGGGCTGGGCCGGCGCTGAGGCGCGGGAGATCGAGATCCGCGAGGGGGCGGGCATCCGCGGCGTGGTCGCCGGGCGGGAGGTGTTCGCGGGCAACCACCGGATATGCCCCGCGCCGCCGCCGGCCGCGCTGGCCGAGCAGGCCGCCGCATGGGAGCGCGAAGGGCACACGGTGGTGTTCTTCGGCAGCGGCGACGCGGTGGAAGGGGCGCTCTGCTTCGGCGACCGGATCAAGCGGGAAGCCGCCGCGGTGGTCGGCGAGCTGAAGCGGCGCGGCGTCCGCACGCTGCTGGTTTCCGGCGACGCGCGCGCCGCAACCGCGTGGGTGGCCGGGCAAATCGGCGTGGACGAGATGATCGCGGAAGCGCTGCCGGAGCAGAAAGTGCATGCCATCCGCGCGCTGCAACAGGGCGGGGCGGTGGTGGCCATGATCGGCGACGGGGTGAACGACGCTCCCAGCCTGGCGCAGGCGGACCTGGGCATCGCCCTCGGATCAGGGACGGATATCGCCATCCAGGCCGCGCCCGTGGTGATCACCAGCGGGCGCCTGGAGCCGGTGCTGGAAACCTTTGAGGTGGCGCGGCGCACCGTGCGAGTGATCCGGCAGAACCTCTTCTGGGCGTTCCTCTACAACGCTGCGGCCATCACCCTGGCGGTGACGGGCACACTAAATCCCATCATGGCCGCCGGGGCCATGGTGCTCTCCAGTATTTCGGTCATCTGGAATTCCTCCCGGCTTTCCCGGGCCGGACCTCCTATTCGGACGGCGACTCCGCGGGGCTCGCCGGATTAGCGGCTGCGGCCGCAGTAGCCGTCTTGACGGCACGCGCCGGTTTGGCCTTAGGCTTGGCGACCTGGGTCTTAGTGCCCAGTTTGGGCTTAGGCTTCTGACTGACCGCCGCCGGCCGGGACCTTTTGGCTGCCGGCCTGGCAGCGGCTTTCTTCTCGGCTTCGGCCTGGGCAGCCGCCTTGGCCGCCCGGTACGCCGCCCAGCGTCGTTTCTGCGCCAACGAGATCCTTCTCTTGGCGGCAGCACGAACTGGGCCTCTCACCCGTTTTGGCTCGCCGGCTGGCGCGGCGGCCTCCCCGCCAGGGCTGCCGGTGACCTGCTTACGCAGGTCGGCGATCCTGGCGTCAATCTCCGTTTCTCGGACTCGCAAGCCGATCAGTGCGGCTTCCAGTATCTCGCGGTCCACGACTAGTCTTGCCATATAAGTAAGATTATCTGGAAAATTCTAATTTGTCCTGCCCCCCTTAGAAGAATCCGCGAAATAGCAGGCCAGAGCCCCGGCGAAGACCATCAAACTGCCTGAATACAGGCCCCATGACCATCCCGCCCAGGAAGCGATCCAGGGAGTGAGCACGGGGGCGAAGAAGCCGCCCACGTTGGCGCCGGTGTTCAGGATGCCGCCCGCCGCGCCGACGTGATCGCCGCCGATCTCGGTGACGAAGGCCCAGAAAGGGCCTTCCGTGAAGGCCGCGAATCCAATGGCCAGGGACATGGCCGCGACCGTGGCCGCGGTTCCGGAGGTGACTGTGCCGGCCAGCAGGAGTGCGCCGCAGAGCACCAGTCCGGCCAGTGGCACGGCGCGGCGGCCGATGCCCGGCCCCCAGGCGCTGGTCAGCCGGTCGGACATCCAGCCGCCCAGCGGCATCATGGCCGCCATGGTGAGGAACAGGATGGTGGTGTAGCGCGCGCTGCTGGCGAAGCCCATATGGCGCACTGCGCCGAAATAATAGTAAATCCAGTAAAAAAAGATATAGGCGAAGTAACCCACCGTGAAATAGGCGAAGGCTACCAGCAGCAGGGCGCGGTTAGCCAGCAGGGCTCGCCAGGGGGTGGGCGGACGGCTGGGCGCGGCGAGCGGGGCAGGTTCGGCGCCAGGCGGGCGGTCGCGCGCGTACCACCACCAAACCAGCGCCACGATAGCGGTGGCAAACCCCGCCACCCAGAACGCGCGGCGCCAGTGGAACAGGTGCATCAGCCAGGAAAACACGAGCGGCGAGACAGCGCCACCGATGGGCGCTCCGGCGATGATGAGGCCCTGGACGCGGGCCTGGCGGGCGGGGGGAATCCAGCGAGAGCACATGCGCGCGCAGGAGGTATAAAGCGGCGCGGTGCCGAGGCCCAGGCCGAGGCGCATGGCGATGAGCGCCGGGGCCACACCGATCCAGGAGCCGAGACCGGGCCGGCCGCCCAGCGGGGTCAAACCGGTGAACAGCGCGGCCGAAAGGCCCATCAGGGTGAGCGTGGCGCGCGGCCCCAGGCGGTCCACGATCCAACCGCCCGGCACCATGAAGAGCGCGTAGGTCAGGATGAAGGCGGAATACACGGCGCCCATCTGCGTGGCGGGCAGACCGAACTCCCGCATGATTTCCGGCCCGGCGATGGACATGATGGTGCGGTCGAAGTAGCTGAGCACACTGAAGGCGAACATCAGCGCTACGAGACTGATTTGCCGCGCACCCAGCCTGCCTTTAGACGACACCGTTCCCCCTCCCGAAAACGACCGCTCCCTAACGGTCGCGGCCCGGTTACCGAGGCTGATATACTCGATCGGTGCGTACATGCTAGCACGAGTTCTTCTGGGCTTCATGCTGACGGCGCCGCTTTGGGCGCAGACGCCGCGCCCGCCGCACGACCGGATGCGGTTGGGGCTGTTCAGCGCCGTGCCGGCGGAGTGGGATTTGGAGGCCAACTGGCGCACCTTCGAGCGCACGGTAAGCATGCACGCCGGCGAAGGGGTGGACCTGATCGTCACGCCGGAATGCTATCTGGACGGCTATGTGGCCGCCGCCAAAGACTGGGAGGCCGGGCGGTTCGCCTCCATCGCCCAGGACGTGGAGACCAGTGTGTATATCGCGCGGCTGCGGGCGCTCGCGGCGCGGCTCAAGACCTATATCGTGCTGGGCTTCACCGAGAAGCGCGCCGGCAAGCTGTACGATGCCGCCATCCTGGTGGATCGCACGGGCGCCACCGTGGGGGTGTACCACAAGACCCACCTGCAAAATCAGGATCTGCGGTTCAGCCCGGGCGACGACTTGCCGGTGTTCGACACGGAGTGGGGGAAAGTAGGCGTGCTGATCTGCGCGGATCGCCGCTGGCCGGAGACGGTCCGCGTGCTGCGGCTGAAGGGGGCGCGGATTACGCTCATCCCTTCGGACGGCATGTGGCACCTGGATAACGAGTGGTGGATGCGGACGCGTTCCTACGAGAACGAGAACTTCCTGGCCTTCGCGCACCCGCACGTGGCGTTTCTGACCGATCCGCGCGGCCAGTTGGCAGCCAAGCTGCAAAGCAACGTGCCGGGTCTGCTGGTGTGCGACGTGGATCTCTCGCAAATCCGCGACGTGGACATCCGGGACCGGCGGCCGGAGCTTTACCAGGAAATCGCGCGGCCGATCCAATGATCGCCGGCAGAGAGCCACCTACTGCTTGGGCCCCTTCCAGACGCCTTTTTGCTGGGCCGCGGAGGTCGCCATCAAATTGCCCACCAGCGGGCGCCCATAACCCTGCATTCCGGTCGTCATCGTGAACGGGTGCCGCCAGGTCTCCTTCCGGTCCTTCGTAAAATCCTGGGTGCCGTCGTAGACGATCGCCAGCCGCCCCATCAGGTCGCCGCAGTACGTGCATGCGCCCTGACTGGAGCCCATCCAGAGTTGGCCCTGAAACTTCTCCGTGAAGGCTTTTTCCTGTGCTTCCAGGTCCTGGGAATCGAGCTTCTCCAGTTCGTCAAACGAAATTCGCTTCAGGTACTTCAGAAACAGATAGCGGATGATCCGCCCCTCGCCATGAAAGCCGCTGTGCTGCTCGGAGCGAACGAAGAGGTCCGTGTCAAGCACCACCTTGACCGACAGGATGCAGTCCAAAAACTGGCAGAAGAGGTCGCGGACGTCCTGCTGGGGTACGGTCACACGGAATTTGAGGACCGTCTTCAGCACCTCCTTGAAATCGTATTTCGAGATGGTACGGGCTTTCGCCAATTCCTGCTTGCGTGTGGGATTGGACAGATATAGCAGGTGATCCCGGGCGATCTTGTCGCCGTCGCTCTCGATGATCTTCGAGAACTCGATACTCAAAAGCTCCTGGTAGTGTTTGTTCGACTGGTGGGTGATGTAGAGGGTGCCGTTGCCGCCATAGAAACCCGCCGTGGTCGTGCTTTCGCTGCTCAGGCCCTTGTGCAGGGCCGAGGCAATCCACTCCAGAAAGGTCCCGATATTCATTTTCCCTCCTTGTGGGATATTGTAGGCTGTTACCGGCTCGGAATCCCATGCAGACGAATTTCTACGCAAGACCCGGGCTGCTGCTCGGCCTGTTGCTGGCGGCTGCCAGCCTGGGGCAGGAAACGCTTTACAACGGCATCCGTCTGCCGGCGCACTGGCCGCCGCGCGATCAGGAAGTGAGTGTGGAGCCCGCCGGGCCGCCTCCCTACCTGCTGCACCCTCCCGAGGTCATCCCCATCGACGTGGGGCGGCAGTTTTTCGTGGACGATTTCCTGATCGAATCCACCGACCTGCGGCGCAGCTTTCACGCAGCCGAGTATTTTCCGGGGAATCCCGTGGTGCGGCCGGACCAGCCTTGGGAGCAGGGGAAGAACGTCAGCCGGGCCATGGTGTTCAGCGACGGCGTGTGGTACGACCCCGCGGAGAGCTTGTACAAGATGTGGTACATGGGGCTGGACGCCACGCTGTACGCCACTTCCACCGACGGCATCCACTGGCGCAAGCCCATGCTGGACGTGCAGCCGGGGACCAACATCGTGCACGCGGCGCGCCGGGATTCGTCCACGGTGTGGCTGGATCTGGAGGAACGCAACCCCGCGCGGCGTTACAAGCTGGCGTATTCCAACGGCAGCCGCAAGCCAGTCTCGCTGTACTATTCCGCGGACGGAATTCACTGGGGCCAGGCGGTGGCGGAGAGCCCGGCGGCGGGGGACCGCACCACGGTGTTCTGGAATCCGTTCCGCAAGGTGTGGGTGGCGAGCCTGCGCGATTCCGGCCCCGGACCGTCGGGCCGCGTGGCACACCCGGTGCCCGGCGACCATGTGCGCCTGCGGTCCTATCGGGAAGCGCCGGACTTGGCCGCCGCGCTGGCGTGGAATCCGGGCGATCCGGTGAAATGGACAGGCGCCGACCGGCTGGATGCGAGCCGCGTGGATCTGAACGTCCGGCCGGAACTCTACAACCTGGATGCGGTGGCGTACGAGAGCCTGCTGGTGGGCCTGTTCAGCATCTGGCGCGGGCAGCCGCCGGACCGGCCCAAGCCCAATGACGTGGTGGTGGGCTTCAGCCGCGACGGCTTTCACTGGAGCCGTCCGTGGCGCCACCCGCTGGTCACGGTGTCGGAGAACGGCGGGGACTGGAACTGGGGGAACGTGCAATCGGCGGGCGGCGGGTTCCTGGTGGTAGGCGACCGCCTGTTTTTCTACGTCAGCGGACGGACGGGACGGCGCGACAACGAGACGGACAGCACGGGCCTGGCGACACTGCGGCGGGACGGGTTCGCTTCCATGGACGCGGGCAGCGCCGGGGGCGTGCTGACCACGCGGCCGGTGCGATTCAAGGGCCGCTACCTGTTCGTGAACGCGAACGCGGTGGCAGGAAGCCTGCGGGTGGAAGTGCTGGATGGGCGGGATCGCGTGATCCCTCCGTTTTCGGCGGCCGAGTGCCTGCCCGTGGAAAGCGACAACACGCAGCAGTTGGTGCGCTGGAAGAGCGGGGCGGACCTGGCGGCGCTGGCGGGCAAACCGGTGAAGTTCCGTTTCCATCTGCGGGCGAGCCGTCTATACGCGTTCTGGGTGAGCCCGGAACGCTCCGGGGCGAGCCACGGCTACGTGGCCGCGGGAGGGCCAGGCTTCACCGGCCCGGTGGACACGGTGGGCAGCGCCATCTACGAGCACTGCTGCGCCACCGGCATTCTGCACTGATGGCGGGGCTTATACTGTAGGATCATGCACCGCCGACAATTCCTTTCCACGAGCGCCGCGGGTTTGGCTATGGGCGCCGGGCAAGCCGCGGCCTACGATGACCAGAAGGTCCGCCGCGTGGGTCTGATCGGCTGCGGCTGGTACGGCAAGGCCGACCTGCTGCGGCTGATCCAGGCTTCTCCGGTCGAAGTGGTGTCCCTGTGCGACGTGGACCGGCGCATGCTGGCCCAGGCCGCGGAGATCGTGGCGTCGCGGCAGAAGTCCAAAAAGAAGCCGCGCACGTACACGGACTACCGGGAGATGCTCCAGGAGCGGGACCTGGACATCGTGGAGGTGGCCACGCCGGATCACTGGCACGCGCTGGCGATGATCGCCGCGGTCCAGTCCGGCGCGGATGTTTACGTACAGAAGCCGATCAGCGTGGACGTGGTGGAGGGCCAGGCCATGCTGGCGGCGGCGCGCAAGCATCAGCGCGTGGTACAGGTGGGCACGCAGCGGCGCAGCACGCCGCACATCATCGAGGCCATGGACCGCTTCGTCAAGACCGGCAAGCTGGGCAAGATCGGCCTGGTGGAGATTTACTGCTACTACCACATGCGCCCGACCGCGAATCCGCCGGACACGCAGCCGCCGGAGTACCTGGACTACGAGATGTGGACGGGGCCCGCTCCGATGCGCCCCTACAACAAGCTGGTGCACCCGGGAAGCTGGCGCGCGTTCATGGAATACGGCAACGGGATCGTGGGCGACATGTGCATCCACATGTTCGACATGACGCGCTGGATGCTGGGCCTGGGCTGGCCCACGCGAGTGGATTCGACGGGCGGCATCCTGGTGGAGAAGGGCAGCAAGGCCAATATCTCCGACACGCAGACCGCGACGTTTGATTACGACGACCTGCGCGTGGTGTGGCAGCACCGCACCTGGGGACACTCCGCCGACCCGAAGTACCCGTGGGGCGCGACCTTTTACGGCGACAAGGGCACACTCAAGGTGAGCGTGTTCAGCTACGACTTCCTCCCCATGGACAAAAGCGAGCCGGTGCACCGCGACGTTACTTACGAACTGGAGCAGTATCCCGAGGACAAGACCGAGGAGCGGCTGGAACGGCACGTGGCGCCGGCGATCCGCGGACACATGCGGAACTTTCTGGCGGCCATCGACGCGCGCTCACGGCCGGTGGCGGACATCGAGCAGGGGCACATCTCGACGGCGAGTTGCATCCTGGCGAATCTGTCCATGAAGCTGGGCCGGTCGCTGCGCTGGGACGGAGCGCGGCAGCAGGTGGTGGGCGACGAAGAAGCCAACCGGCTGCTGCGCCGCCCGTACCGGCATCCGTGGGTGCGTCCGGAGGCGGAATCAGTATAGCTCTTACGGCCGCGGATCGGCGGCGTTTTTGGCCACTTCTTCGGGGTTGTGGCGGCCGGCGATCATGAGGGCGTCCTGCGCGGTCTGGGTGGCTTCGCGCGCCAGCGTGATGACCTGCCGGGCATTGGATTTCCGGTCGCGATAGGCCTGGGCCTGCGTGAGCAGATTCTGCGCTTTCTGGAACACGTCGGGAGCGTAGCGGTCCGCGCCCTTGGATTTGGCGATCTGGAGGGCATTTTGGGCCTGGTAGAGCGCGGTGATGGCGTTGGCCTCTTCGACGGAGACTTTGCGGCGGCTGGCGGCGGCGATCTCGTCGGCCTGGTTCACGTGGTAGGTGTAGTCGGTGCGGGGCATCAGTTCATATTTCGCGTTCACCGTTTCGATGCGGCCGGTGGTGTCCGGAAGGATCTGGTTCTGCATCACGACCACATCGCTCGGACGGGTGACCGCGTAGTAAGGCTCGGCCGTCAGGATCAAAGCGAAGGCCTGTAATTGGGTGGTGACAGCCAGATGGGCCTTCTCATGCGCGTCCGTGACGACCTCGCCCAGGTTCGTGACGCGGCCGTCCGGCGTGACCGCCCAGAGCACGTAGGTGAGATACTGCGCCCCGAAGCGGACCGGTTCCTCGAGGTGTTCGAAGCGCGCGTCGATGCTCACGGCGCCCCGCCGGCTGTGCACCACGGCTTCCCCCGCGGCCTTGGGCATCAGCACGGTGCCCTGGAAGCCGATCTTCGTGGGCGCGGTTCTGTGCCCGTAATTGACGGCCTGAATGGTACGTTGCTCCACAGTTACGCGGTAAATAGGGGCCGGCGGCGCCTGCTGCGCCAATGCGCCGGCCGTCCCGCCAAGAAATACAATTGCGGCCAAAGCGGTTGTGGTTTTCATGAGCGAGCTCCTGGCGGGAGTCGATGCAGGCGGCTTGCCAATGCGGGATCGTGCTTGGTTCTGAACGGATTACGGGATTCCCGGGAGAGTCGGCGGGTAAGAATTACCCGGGGCGATCTACGCTTTCCACTTGTAAAAATAGAACAGCAGCGGAGCTTTGCCGGTGTTCACAATGCCGTGCACATGGTTGGCGGCGCAATACATCATGGAGCCCGGACCGACCTGGGTGGTCTTGCCTCCGACAGTGATCTCGCCCGAACCTTCGGTGATGACCATGAACTCTTCCTCGGGGTGCTGATGCGGCGGATGGGGGCGCATGCCCGGCTTCAGACGCAGACTGCCCGCGGTCATGGCGCTGAGCTGCCCGGTGGGACCATCGAAGTAAATGCGCAGGTCGCCGAAGGGCTCGTGGGAGACGCGGGCATCCTTGGCGTCGATGGTGACGTCGGGCAACGGGGCGGCGCCTCCGGCGGTGCTGAGGGCCGCAAGCGCGTTCCAGCCTGCTATCTTGAGAAGGTCTCTCCGATTGGACATGCTTTCTCATCTTAGATCAGTCGGAAAAGAACGGTGTATTCCCTCGCGCTGACGGAACTTGCGGTCTGTTGGGTGCTGTGGGTGCTGGTGTTCGTGCGGCGCATTGTGGCGGATCCCAAGCGGCCGTCGCAGGTGACGCTCTCCTCAGCCCGGTGGGGGATGCTGCTGCAAGCGCTCGCCTACTTTGTGGCATTGAGCTTTCGCCTGCCACGGCAGGCGGTGGGGCCGGGACGGCTGGCCGGGTCGATGATCTGCGGTCCGTTGGCCGTGGCACTGGCGTGGGCGGCGGTGCGGCACCTGGGGAAGCAGTGGCGGCTCAACGCCGGGCTGTATCCCGACCATGAGCTGGTCCGGACAGGGCCCTACCGCATCGTGCGCCATCCGATTTACGCCTCCATGCTGGCGATTTTCCTGGGCATGGGTTTGCTAATCACCCCGTGGATCCGGTTTGGTATCGCGCTGGCCGTGTTCCTGGCGGGCACGGAGGTGCGGGTGCAGGTGGAGGATGGGCTGCTGGCCTCGCGTTTCGGCGAGGAGTTCGCGAAGTACAAGCGGCGGGTGCGGGCGTACGTGCCGCTGGTGCGATAAGAGCCAGGTTCACGCCTTGGTTATGCCGGCGAAGATCTCGTGCATGCGGCGGGCGGCCAGTTTCTCGTCTCCGGGATCGTTCATGAAGACGGTGAAGACTAACTGGTGGCCTTTTTCGCGGAGCACGGCGATGCGCGGCTCGGCTTCCAGCAGCTTCCGCTCGCACTCGGGGCCGGTGATGCCCATGGCCTTTTCGTCCCAATCCACCACCAGGCGGCGGACTTTGCGCGTGCGATCGCTGGGGGCGTAGGACAGCCGGAGGCCGGGGATTTTGGAGAATTCGCGCCGGAGGTATTCGGCCTGCGCCTGGCATTCGCGGTCCAGGGCATCAAAATCCAGCTTGGAGTATTTTTCGGCCGCCAGCCAGACACCCACGATCTCCTCGCGGCCCACCTTCATGGGACGGCCCTGCGAGTCGGAGTGCGGATTCATGTTCAGGCGCGCGGCCTGGATCAGTTCCTTGCGCCCGGCCAGGATGCCGGAGCACTGCGGGCCGCGCATGTGCTTGCCGCCGCTGATGCAGATGAGGTCTACGCCCTGGGCGGCCAGTTTACGGATGTTTTCCCAGGGAGGCAGCATGTTGGCGGCATCCACCATCACGGGCACGCCGGCTTTGTGCGCGATCTCCAGGCTCTCTTCGAGCGGGATGGGGGTTTCCCAGGCCCAGTCGCCGGAGCTGCCGCCCAGGAAGTACATGAGGGCCGTCTGGGGGCCGAGGGCGTTCTGGAACTGCTCGCGGGTTTCCACTTCCACGATCTTCACGCCGGCCATGCGCACGGCGTGGTCGTAGGCATTGCGGTGCACCTTCTGGATGACGGCCTCGGACTTCATGCCTTCCAGGTTGGGCAGTTGCTGGACCTTGCGCACGTCGGCGCCAGTGAGGCAGGCGCAGGTGCCGACGGCCATGGCGCCGGCGGTGCCGGTGGTGACCATGGCGGCGGGCGCGCCGATGAGGGCGGCCAGGCGCTCGCCGACCTTGTCCTGCAATTCCTCCAATTCCACGTAGTGCCGGGAAGCCTCGGCCATGGCGTCGTGGATTTCAGGCCAGATCTTAGAGGCGCCGATCACCGTGTGGGTGCCGCGGAAGTTGATCACCGGGCGGATGCCCAACTCGTCGTAAACGCTGCGCGCCGCCGGCTGCTTCAACTTGCCGGCGCGGGCGAACAGAGGGGCGCCGGCCGCGCCCTGGAGCAGAGTTCTGCGTGTGGTCCTCATGATGGGGGTATTATACGCCGGGCTCCGGGTACGCAATGTTGCTACCATGAAATCGCATGTGCCTGGCCGTTCCCGGGAAGATCGTGGAAGTGCGGGAAAGCAGCGGTGTGCGGATGGCCACCATCGACTTCGGCGGCATCCGGCGGGAGGCTTGCCTGGAATATGTTCCCGAAGCCGGGGAGGGCGATTACGTGATGGTCCACGTGGGCTTTGCGATCAGCCGCGTGGATGCCGACGAGGCGGCCCGCACGCTGGAACTGCTGCGGGAGATGGATCAGCTCGCCGAAGCCGGGCCGGAAGAGCCCGGAGGCCCGGATGAAGTACCTTGACGAGTACCGGGACGCCGGACTGGCCGGGAAGCTGGCGGAGCAGATCCGGCGCACGGCGACGCGGCCGGCCGCGCTGATGGAAATCTGCGGGGGCCAGACGCACTCGATCGTCAAGTACGGCCTGGACGAACTGCTGCCGCGGGAGGTGGAACTGGTGCACGGTCCGGGCTGCCCGGTGTGCGTGACGCCGCTGGAGATGCTGGACCGGGCGCACGCCATCGCGCGGCGGCCGGAGGTCATCTTCTGTTCGTTCGGCGATATGCTGCGTGTGCCGGGATCGCGCGGGGACCTGTTCCAGATCAAGGCCGAGGGCGGCGACGTGCGGGTGGTGTATTCGCCGCTGGACTGCCTGAAGCTGGCGCGGGCGCATCCGGACCGGCAGGTGGTGTTCTTCGCGGTAGGATTTGAAACCACGGCCCCGGCCAACGCCATGGCGGTATGGCAGGCGCGCGCGCAGGGGCTGGCGAACTTCTCCGTGCTGGTTTCGCACGTGCTCGTGCCTCCGGCGATCACTGGGATCCTGGAATCGCCGAACAACCGCGTGCAGGCGTTCCTGGGCCCGGGGCACGTGTGCGCGGTGATGGGCTGGCGGGAGTACGAACCGCTGGCGGCGCGCTACCGCGTCCCGGTGGTGATCACGGGCTTTGAGCCGGTGGACCTGCTGGAAGGGATTTTGATGGCCGTGCGGCAGCTCGCACAGGGACGCGCGGAAGTGGAGAATCAATATGCCCGGGCGGTCACGCGGGAAGGCAACCCGGAGGCGCAACGCAGGATGTTCCAGGTGTTCGAGACCTGCGACCGGGCGTGGCGGGGCATCGGCGTGATCCCGGAGAGCGGCTACCGGCTGCGGCCGGAGTTTCAGGAGTTCGACGCGGGGCGGAGGTTCGAAGTGGAAAGCATCCGGCCCGAGGAGCCGGAGGCGTGCATCAGCGGGCTGGTGCTGCAAGGCGTGAAGAAGCCGCACGACTGCCCGGCGTTCGCGAAAGAGTGCACGCCCCAGACGCCGCTGGGCGCCACCATGGTTTCGGCCGAGGGGGCCTGCGCCGCCTATTACAACTACGGACGTCACCTGGTGCGCCATGCCGAATGACTTCACGCTTTCCTGCCCGCCGCCGTTCACGCCGCGCAAGACCGTGGTGCTGGGACACGGCAGCGGGGGGAAGCTGAGCGCGCAACTGATCCGCGAGATCTTCCTGCCGGCCTTCGATAATCCCTGGCTGCGCAAGCTGGACGACCAGGCGGTGATTTCGATCGACGGCGGCCGGATCGCCTTCACCACGGACGCGTTTGTGGTGACGCCGCTGTTTTTCCCCGGGGGCGACATCGGCGAGCTGGCGGTGAACGGCACGGTGAACGACCTGGCGATGAGCGGGGCGCGGCCGGTTTGCCTTTCAGCGGCGTTCATTCTGGAAGAGGGTTTTCCGCTGGAGGACCTGGCGCGCGTGACGCAGTCGATGGCGCGCGCCGCCGCCGCGGCGGGAGTGGCCATCGCGACGGGCGACACCAAGGTGGTGAACAAGGGCTCGGCCGACCGGATGTTCGTGACCACCGCGGGGATCGGAGTAGTGCCCGAGGGCGTGGAGATTTCGGCTTCGAACGCGCGGCCCGGAGACCGGGTGCTGCTGAGCGGCACCATCGGCGATCACGGCATGGCGGTGATGTCGCGGCGCGAAGGGCTGGAGTTCGACGGCGCCATCCTGTCCGACACCGCGCCGCTCGACCGGCTGGTGGAGGCCATGCTGGCGGCGGGCGAGATCCACGCGCTGCGCGATCCCACGCGCGGCGGCCTGGGCACCTCGCTGTGCGAGATGGCCGCGGCGTCGAAGGTGGGCGTGGAGATCGACGCGCGGCTTATCCCGGTGCGCGAGGAGGTGCGCGCGGCCTGCGAGCTGCTGGGACTGGATCCGCTGTTCGTGGCCAACGAGGGCAAGCTGGTTTCGTTCGTGCGCGCGGAGGACGCCGGCGCGGTGCTGGCAGCCATGCGGCAGCGGCCGGAAGGGCGAGAGGCCGCCATCATCGGCGAGGCAGTCGCGGCGCATCCGGGCATGGTGCTCATGAAGACGGAGATCGGGGGCACGCGCGTGGTGGATTTGCCGTTCGGGGAGCAATTGCCGCGGATTTGTTAAAGGAGCTTGGGCAAGCCGCGATATAATCCGAGGCTATGACTGACGCTGCTCATAGCCCCGCAGCCGAGCCTTTCGAGCGAATCCAGTGCCAGTGGTGCCAGAGCATGAACGAGAAGTCCGCGCTGGCCTGCCGGGCCTGCGGGGCGCCTCTGGATATCCGCAACCTGGTGAGTGAATCGGGATGGCGCGAAGCCCCGCGCATTCGCGACATGACCCAGATTCAGTTCGGCTCCAGCACCTGCCAGGTGGAAGGCGAGATCGTGCCGGCGGCGGAGATCCATCTGGGGCCGGCCGATTCGGTCTTCTTCGAGCATCACGTGATGCTCTGGAAGGAAGAGCAGGTGGCCATGTCGGTGATGCAGATTTCCGGAGGGCTGCGGCGCGTCTTTGCCGGCATGCCCTTCCTCATCAGCGTGGCCACAGGTCCCGGGCGCATCGCTTTTTCCCGCGATGCCACGGGCGAGCTGGTGGTCCTGCCGCTACATCCGGGCATGGAGCTGGACGTTCGGGAGCACGCCTTCCTGCTTTGCTCCCACCAGGTGGCCTACTCCTTCGTTCGGATCAAGGGTCTGTCCAACATTCTTTTCGGCGGGCAGGGCATGTACATGGACCGCTTTGTCACCATGGGAGCGCCTGGCCTGCTGATCCTGCACGGTTACGGGAATGTGTTCGAGCGCCGGCTCGCCCCCGGGGAAAGCATCCTGGTGGAGCCCGGCGCGTTTTTGTATAAGGATTCCTCGGTCACCATGAATGTGGAGATCCAGAGGCTGGGCACCGGGCTGTTCGGGGGAACCAACATGAGCCTCGCGCGGATGACGGGCCCCGGCCGCGTCGGAATTCAGTCCATGTACGTGCACCATCACACCGAGTGAGCCCATGTTCTGCGTAAACTGCGGTACCCCGCTTCGAGAAGGCCAGAATTTCTGCGAAGGCTGCGGCAAAGCCGTGCCACGCGCCGCTGCGGCTGCCACACCTCCGCCCCCGCGGGCGGCAAAGGCGAGCGCGCGCTGCCAGTGGTGCGGGGCGGACGCGGATGCGGCGGACGCCGCCTGCCCCCGCTGCGGCGCGGCTCTGGCGCGGCCGCCAGCCGCCACCGAAAGCGGCTGGACCGAGTTGCCCGCGCGCAAGGACATGGCCAAGCTTCAGTTCGGCAACTCCTCCTGCCAGATCGAGGGCCTCTATGTGCCGGTCGCGGATATGAACCTGGCCGCCGGCGACAGCGTCTACTTTACGCACCACGTGCTGCTCTGGAAAGAGCCGCAGGTGAATATCAGCGTGATGTCGCTCAAAGGCGCCTGGAAGCGCATGTTCGCGGGCCTGCCGCTAATAATGACCCAGGCAGAAGGGCCCGGGCGCATCGCGTTCTCGAAGGACGATCCCGGGGAGCTCATCCCGGTCGCCCTCCAGCCGGGCCAGTCCATCGATGTGCGCGAGCACATGCTGCTCGCGGCCACCTCCAACGTCGCCTACGACTGGTTTCAGACCAACATCTGGTTCGAGACCAAAGAAGACAAGAACACGGAGACCCACTACCCGGTGGGCCGCTTCATGGACCGCTTCACGGCCTCGCACACTCCGGGGCTGCTGCTGTTGCACGCGGGCGGCAATATTTTCGTGCGCAACCTGGCGCCCGGGCAGACCATCCTGGTGAAGCCCAGCGCCCTGGTGTTCAAGGATCCGGCGGTCGAGATGCAGCTCCACTTCGAACAACCCGGAGCGATCTACGCGACCTGGCGCCCCTGGGGGAACCGGTACCTGTGGCTGCGCCTCAGCGGACCCGGCCGGGTGGCCATACAGTCCGTCTTCGAGCGGATTGAAGGCGAGTCGCGGAATATGACCCGCTGGTCCAACGCCACTGTCACCCGCTGGTAGCGCCCGCAGGCAGCTATTGTTGGGCGCCGCCGCACTCCGGGCAGAACCGCGCGGCCCGGGGGATGGACTTGCCGCAGTTCATGCAGAACTTCGTACCACCCGCCGCGACGGGGGCGGCAGGGGCGGGGGGAGCCTGAGGCGGCGCGGGTTCGGGAGCCTGCGGCTTCATCGCGTTCATCATTTGCTGCGCCATCACCAGCCCGGCGCCCAGGCCGGCGCCGATGCCCGCCGCGCCGCCGCCTTCGTTGGCCGCCGCGATGGGCATGGACTGCGCCACCTGGAACTGCGTGTAGCGGTTCATGTCGCCGAGCATGTTCATCCCGATGCGCTGATCCAGCATCTTCTGGAGTTCTTCGGGCAGCGAGATATTCTCCACCACGAAGCTGTCGAGCCACAGCCCGAGGTCGGCAAACACCGGCCGCAGAGCCGCCAGCATCGTGTCGGCGAGCCGCGCCTGGCTGCCGGCCATATCGAGGAAATTGACGTTGGCGTTGGCAAACGCGTCCGTCATCCGACCCACGATGGTGTTGCGCAGTTGGCCTTCCAGGTCGCTGACGTGGTACACCTCGCGCGAGCCGCTCACCTTTTCATAGAAGACCCTGGGATCGGCGATGCGGTACGCATAGATGCCGTAGGCGCGCATCCGTACGGCGCCGAACTCCCGGTCGCGGATGGTGATGGGCGTGGCCGTGCCCCACTTCTGATCGATCCGCAGGCGGGACGAAAAGAAATAGACGTCGGACTTGAAGGGGGACTTGAACGCCTTGTCCCAGTTGAGCAGATTCGTCAGCAGCGGCAGGGTGTGGGTGCTCAGGGTGTAGAGGCCCGGAGAAAACACGTCGGCGATGCGGCCTTCGTTGACGAACACGGCCATTTGCGAATCGCGGACGGTCAGCCGGGCGCCGGTCTGAATCTCCTGATCCTCCATGGGGAATCGCCAGGCGAGCACCGCATCGCCCGACTCGGTCCACTGAATGACATCGATAAACTGTTTGGAGAAGAAGCTCATAATGGTTCCCGGCCTTCCTGGTGGACGCCGCGCATCCGGCGACAGGGTACATGATAGCGAAGTTTGCGGAAGACCGCCGGGCTATTCTTCGTGATAGACTTCGATGCCCACGTCGTCGCGGGACTCGATACACGCGTAGACCGTGCCGTCCTCGTCCACGGTGGCCGCCTTAACACCCCACTCGTTGACGCTGCGCAAGGGCGGCCAGCTCGTCACGAAAGTGCCGTTGTTGTTGTACTTCATGATGCTGTTGCGGTTGTCCTTATCGCGCGCCATGAGGTAGGCGTCTCCCCAGCGGTCGCTGGTCATGGCGTGCCAGTGGGTGGGGCCGCCGGTCCGGCTCACGGGCGCGAAATCGAACAGGAAGCGCCCGTCGCCGGTGAACTTCTGGCAGGGGCCGTGATAGTTGGAAACGAACAGATCGCCGTTGACGTCCCCGCCCAGGCCGTGCGGCGCGTGGAACTCCCCGGGCCCGCGGCCGTCTTTTCCCCACTGGAAGAGGAATTTCCCGGCATCGCTGAAGACCATGATGCGGCTGTTGTCCACGTCGGCGGCATATAACCGGTTCCCGCTGCCGAACCAGATGGCATGCACGCGCAGCATTTCGCCGGGCGCCGTGCCTTTCCTGCCGAACTGAAACAGAAATTTGCCGGAGGGGCTGAAGACCTCGATGCGCCCGTTGTTGGCGTCGGCGATGAAGATATTTCCGGAGGGGTCCACCTGCACGTCGCGCGGGCCGTTGAACTGCCCTGGCCCGCTGCCTGGCCCCAAGCCGACCTCCCCGAGGTAGCGGCCCTGCCGGGTGTAGCGGTAGACGTGCGCGGGAGTCGAGTCCACAATGATCAAGTTGCCGTCGTGGCCGATCGCGACGGCGTGCGGGTCGATGAACCGGCCCGGTCCCGAGCCTTTCTCGCCGAAGCGGGACACCAGCTTGTAGGCGGGAGGCGCCTCCCCGATCACCACGGTTGCCCAGGCGTGCAGCCGGGCCGGCCGGGGGACGACCGCGCCGATGTGGATCTCGCGCGGCACGGGGGCCGCGGCGGGGGCGGTATAGACGCCGGCCGGGGAGATCCGCCCGAGGGCCGTGTTGCCTCCCGGAACGCCGTTGACGGACCATTCCTCAACGCGCCCCGGCTGGCCCGCCATTTCCACGCGGAATGGCTGCGACGCGCCCGGGGCCACGTGCGCCAGCGAGGGGCTAATGAGCGGGCGTTCGGGCCCCTGTCCGCCGCCCGCCAGGACGGGCAAAGGCAGCAGAAGAGGCACCAGCACCGCCAATGTTCCGGATGCGCGCATAGGACAGGCTCTCTCAGAAGGTCACGAGGCGAGGGCCTGCCGGATGTGTTCTTCCTGGGCCTGCGAAGCCGGCGGCATGGGCGGGCGCGGCACGCCTCCTTCGCGCCCCTGAAGCCGCATGGCGGCGCGCACGGTGGCCGGCAGGTTGGGCGCGTCCATGGCGTTCCAGAGACGCAGCAAACGCTTGTGGATGCGCAGAGCCTCGTCCTGGCGGCCCTCTCTCACCGCGTTCCACAACGCCACGGACGATTTCGGCGCCGCGGTGAGGATCGCGGCGATGGAGCCGTGCGCGCCCAACTGGAACGACGGGTAGAGCAGGGCATCCACCGCGGAGAGAATCCGCACGCGGTCCGCGATGCCCGCATCTTCGACCAGCAGCAGGAGGTCCGCCAGGGTTTTCATGTCGCTGGCGCTCTGCTTGACCCCAACCACGCCCTCGACGTCGCGCAGGATGCGAACCAGCAAGGGCGGCAGCAGATAACACCAGGGAATCACGTTGTAGATAATCACCGGCAGGCCGCTCTCGCCGGCGATGGCGGCGAAATGCCGGAGCAGGGAATCGTCGTCGGGGCGAAACACATAGTGCACCGGCGTGATCTGCAGCGCAGCGACGCCCAGATCAGCGACCGCCCGGGCGCGCTCGGCGGCGGCGGCGGTGCTGTTCGTGATGATGCCGGCGATCACCGGCACGCGGCCGCGCGCCTCCTCCACCGTCCAGGCCACCAGGCGGCGCGTCTCTTCGGTCGAAAGCGTGTGGCCTTCGCCGGTGCTGCCGCCCACGGCCAGACCGTGCACACCCGCCGTTTCGATCAGATAGCGCACGTCCGCGCGGTGCGCCTGCTCGTCGATGCTGTTGTCCTGCCGGAACGGCGTCACCATGGGTGGGATGATGCCGTGAATATCGGAAAGGTTCATAGGGTTTGCCGTTCGAAGTACCTGGCCACGGTGCGGGCGGCGGTGGTCACGTGCGTGGCGTACTCCTCAAGCACGTTCGCTTGCATGCGCACGCCCGGGCCGGAGACACTGATCGCCGCCACCGTGTGCAGCAGCGCATCGGCAATGGGGGCAGCCACGCAACAGACGCCTGGCTCGCTTTCCTCCCGGTCCAGCGCGTAGCCGCGGCTGCGGATGCCTTGGATCTCGCGTTCGATGCCCGCCCGGGTGGTGAAAGTGGCCGGGGTGAAGCGCGGCATTCCCCGGCGGGCCAGGATGTCGGCGGCCTCCCGGGTGGGCAGGACGCTGAGCATCGCCTTGCCCAGGCTCGAGGAGTGCAGCGGCCAGCGGGTGCCCACGTCGCCGCGCGTGTGCAACTGGCGGGTGGATTCCATGGACGCGATGATCAGCACCTGGCCCTGGGAGAGCATGCCCAGCTTGACGGTCTCGCCGGTGGTCTCCGCCAGCCGGGACAGGACGGGGCGGGCGCGCGACAGCACGTCGGCGCCGCGCGCGAAGGTGAACCCGAGTTCGAGGGCCCGCGGGCCCAACCGGTAGCTGTGCGTGTCCGGATCCTGGCGCACGAGATCGAAGGCCTGCAACGTGCGCAGGAGGTTGTGCGCGGTGCTCTTCGGCATGTGCGCCGCGCGGGCCAGGTCTGACAGGCTCCACGAGGTAACCTGCGGGGTGAAGCGCACCAGCAGCTCGAGCGCCTTGCGCACGGAGGAGACGCCATAGTCCCGGGAAACAGGCGCCAGGGTGTTCAGTGATTCTGAACCAGATGAAGTGGCAGCCGATTGTGTCACGTGAGATCGAATATATTTTATCTGTGCGTGAGGCGTCAATTGGCTGTTCGGCCATGCTGAACAGCGCCGCGGCTCGCGAGGAGCGCGGCGGTTGCGTCACAATCAACCTATGGCTACCACCATTACGGACATCGTGGCGCGGGACATTCGCTTCCCTACTTCGCGGGCGCACATAGGGTCGGACGCCACGCACCCGGATCCGGACTATTCGGCGGCGTACGTGACACTGCGGACCAGCACGGACGGGCTGGAAGGGAACGGCCTGGCGTTTACGATCGGGCGCGGGACGGAAGTTTGCGTGGCGGCGATCCGGGCGCTGGCGCCGATTCTGCGGGGCAAAACCGTGGAAGGGCTGGCCGCGGACCTGCGCGGCATGTGGCGCAGCCTGACCAACGACACCCAGTTGCGCTGGATCGGCCCGGAGAAGGGCGTGCTCCACCTGGCGACGGCGGCGCTGGTGAATGCGGTGTGGGACCTGTACGCGAAGCTGGAGGGCAAACCGCTCTGGAAGCTGCTGGTGGACCTGCCGCCGGAGCAGGTGGTGGCCGCCATCGACTTCCGCTACATTACCGACGCGCTTACGCCGGAGGAGGCGCTGGAGATCCTGCGCCGCAACGCGCCGGGGAAGGCGGCGCGCGAGGCGGAGATGCGCCGGGAGGGCTATCCCGCCTACAGCACCTCGGCGGGGTGGCTGGGCTACAGCGACGAGCAACTTCGCCGGCTTTGCCGCGAGGGCCTGGCGGAGGGCATGTCGCACTTCAAGATCAAGGTGGGCGTGGACGTGGCCGACGACCGGCGGCGCGCGGCCATCATTCGCGAAGAGATCGGGCCGCAGCGCAAACTCATGATGGACGCCAACCAGCGCTGGGACGTGGAGGAGGCCATCCGGCACATGCGGCAACTGGCGGAGTTCGACCCCTGGTGGATCGAGGAGCCCACCAGCCCGGACGACGTGCTGGGGCACGCCGCGATCGCGCGGGCGCTCGACCCCATCGGGGTGGCCACCGGCGAGCACTGCCAGAACCGCGTGATCTTCAAACAGCTTATGCAGGCCGGCGCCATCCGCTTCTGCCAGATCGACAGTTGTCGGCTGGGGGGCGTGAACGAGATCCTGGCGGTGCTGCTGATGGCCGCCAAGTTCGGCATCCCGGTGTGCCCGCACGCGGGCGGCGTGGGGTTGTGCGAACACGTGCAGCACCTGGCCATGTTCGATTACATTTGTGTGAGCGCGTCGCTCGAAAACCGGCTGGTGGAGTACGTGGACCACCTGCACGAGCACTTTGTGGATCCGGTGCGCATGCGCGGCGGGCGCTACCAGGCGCCGGAGCAGCCGGGATACAGTATCACCATGCGCCAAGAGTCGCTTGACGAATACGAGTTTCCGCAGGGCCCGGCATGGAAGGAGCAGGCGTGAGCGCGGCGGCGACCTACTTCGACCGGACGATCGGGCTGCTCCAGAAGATTCGGGAAACGCAGATGCCCGAAATCAGCCGGGCGGCGGAGATCTGCGCGCAGAGCATCGCGGGCGGGGGGCTGGTGTTTCTGTTCGGGGCCGGCCACTCGCGCATGATGTGCGAGGAGATGACGCCGCGGCAGGGCTGCTTCGTGGGCTTCTTCGCGCTGGTGGAACTGGCGCTTTCCACGCACGCCTCGATTGTGGGCACCAACGGGCTGCGCAGCGCGCTGTACTTGGAAAAATACGAGGGCTACGCGGAGGAGATCCTCAAAAGCTTCCGGTTCGGCCCGCGGGACGCGTTCGTGGTGATCTCGACCAGCGGCATCCGGCCGGTGATCGTGGAAATGGCGCTGGGCGCGAAGCGGCGCGGCCTGCCGGTGATCGCGCTGTGCTCGCGGCAGCACTGCGAGCAGTCTCCGCCGGCGCATTCGTCCGGCAAGAAGCTCATCGACGTGGCCGACGTGGTGCTGGACAACCAGTGCCCTCCGGGCGACTGCGTGGTGGAACTGGAGGGCCTGGACTGGCGCACGGGTCCGGCTTCCACGGTGACCGGGGGCATGATCATGAACATGCTGCGCTGCGAGGTGGCGGAGCGGCTGCTGGCGAAGGGAGTGAAGCCGGTGCTGCTGCCGAGCCACCAGTTCGTGGGGAACACCAGCGCGGCAGAACAGTTGGAACGGTTCTACGAGGGGTACCGCCGGAGCCTGGCGCACCTGTACGAATAAGACATGCAGGGCCGGCCTTTACGCACCACCGTGATCGGAAGCTACCCCTTCCCGGGATGGCTGGAGTTTGCCTGCGCGCACCTGGACCAGTTCGGCGAGGACGACGTGCGGGAGATGCAGGAGGACGCGGTGATCGCGGCGGTGCACGACCAGGCGGCCGCGGGGCTGGACGTGATCACCGACGGGGAGCAGACGCGGCTGGATTTCAACCTCTCGTTCTACGGCTACCTGGAGGGCATTCGCATGGAGCCGGCGCCGGGGCGGCGGTTCGGCCCTCCGGCGCACGATCAGCGGGGCAAACACGCGGTGACGGGCGAGCTGGCCGCGCCGCGCGGCCTGGGCGTGGTGGCGGAGTTCGAGCGGCTGCGGCGGGTGGCGCCGGCGGGTCCGGCGCTCAAGGCCAGCGTGCCGGGCCCGTACACCCTGAGCGGGCGGCTGGCGCCCAACCGGCAGTATCCGGACCGCTGGGCGATCGCCGAGGCGCTCGCGCCCATCGTGCGAGGCGAACTGGAAGCCCTGGTGGCCGCCGGCTGCCGCGAAATTACGGTGGATGAGCCCTCCATGAGCTGCTATGCCTACCGCGAGGACCCGCGGCGCTTCGTGGACCTGTTTAACCGCACGGTGGAGCCCGCGGCCGGACGCTGCCGCCTCTCCACACATCTGTGCTTCGGCAACTACAAGGGCCGGGCCGTGGGGCCGCGGCGGTATGCGCCCATGTTCCCCGCGTTTCTGGAGATGCGGGTGGAGGAGATTCACCTGGAGATGGCCAGCCGCGAGTTCGCCGAGTTGGAGATCATCGGGGACATCGCCCGGAAGATGGACGTGGCAGCGGGGATTATCGACGTGAAGAGCTACTACCTCGAAACCGTCGAGGACGTGGCGGCGCGGGTGCGGCGGTGCCTGGAATACGCTCCGCCGGAGCGGCTCTCGTTCGCGCCGGACTGCGGCCTGAGCCAGACCGCGCGCTGGGCGGCGCGCGCCAAGCTGCGGAGCCTGGTGGAGGGTGTCGGGCGGGTGCGGCGCGAACTGGGGATCGGCTGAGCGGCGCATGCGGGTTCTGGGCATCGATATCGGCGGCACGGAGATCAAGGCCGGCATCGTGGACGGGAACGGCCGGGTGCTCGAAGCGCGCAGCGTGCCCACGCCGGCGGATCTTGGCGCGTTTCAGGCGGCGCTGCGGGAGGCGGCGGGGTTCGACGCACAGGTGGAGGGCGCCGGGATCGGCTGCAAGGGGGTTATCAACCCGCGGACCACGCGCGTGGAGATCCTGCCGGGCACGGTGCATTTTCTGGAGGGAACCTGCCTGGCCGAACTGGTGCGCCCGCTGCTGGGGAGGGAAGTTCCCGTGGCGGCGGATAACGACGCGCGGGTGGCCATGGCCGGCGAGATGGTGTGGGGCGCCGCGCGCGGCCGCGCGGACGCCTTGATGTTGACCCTGGGCACGGGCGTGGGGGGCGCCGCGGTGGTGAACGGGGGGCTGCTGCGCGGCCAGACCGGGGCCGCCGGGCACCTGGGGCATGTGACGATCGACGCGGACGGGCCGCTGTGCATTTGCGGCAATCACGGGTGTCTGGAGACCTGCTTTTCGGCCAAGGCGATCGAGGCGGAAGCCTTCCGCGTGATCCATTTCGGCTGCGAATCGCGGCTGACCGAGTGGTTTCGGGAGCGCCCTCGGGAGGTGACCTGCCAGGCGGTCTTCGAGGCGGCGGCGGAAGGCGACGGCGCGGCGCGGCGGATCGTGGAACGGGCGATTCACCGGCTGAGCGCGGCGCTGGCGGGGCTGCTGCACATCTTCGACCCGGAGGTGGTGATCGTGGGCGGCCGGATCGCCGCGGCGGGAGAGGCGCTGTTCGATCCGCTGCGCCGGGAAGTGGCCTGGCGGACGCGAGTGATGATGGCGCGCGAGGTGCCGGTCGTGCGGGCGCAGATCGCGGATCACACCGGAGTGGTGGGGGCCGCCGCGCTGGTGATGAGGGAGCGGTAGGGGTGCTGACTGACGGCCGCGGCTGGGCGATGGCTGCCTGCTTGGGAGGTACTCACGGCGGCATCGTTGGAGGCATCGTCTGTTGCCTCAAGCTGGATTTCTGGATCGAGAGCTGGTTCCCGGGTGACGCAGCAGAAATGCTCGGACAACGCGGCCTCGGTTAAGTCGGCGATGCGATCAATTGAGAAGGTTTTCCCTTCAAGATCACAGTATGAGCATCTCCCATCGCTGCCGTTGAGTTCGATTTCAGCGCGCAGGAAGTCGTCCTCCACGCACGCGGCGCACAGCAGCCGATCTCTGGCGAGCACTGTTAGCTCCTCAGGGTTTGGCGGCATGCTCCCTCTGCCCAGGAAGGCATCGCCGCTGAAGACTTGAAGACCATTCCGAAACGGCACATAGAACGACAAGAACGCTGAGGTGGGCACCGATTTGGGCTCATCGCACCTGACGAGTTCATTCGAAGTAGGAAACCAATTATACACCCGTGTATCTACAATTCCCCCACGGGCCGCAGCTGACGCAGCTGACAGTCCTTAGAAACCGCGTTTGGGGAAGCTCTCCGGATTGGGACCCGCAAGTCGGCTAGCATTCATGTTCAGGGCAGCGGTGACGGGGCCGACCCCGGCAATGAACCGGGCCTACCGGTGCAGGCGAGATTCGCGAGATTCTGTCCCGGCCGGTTTAGACGTGCTAGTCTGGCAATATGCTAACGCCGGTTTCCTGGCATCAGCATCTCGCGCACCTGCTTTTGCGGTCCTGGGACGCGACTGTGGGCGCGATGAGCACGTCGAACCTCGCTATAGCCGTCGGGGTGGTGATTGTTGTTCCAGCGCTCTACAAGGTGATCAGGCAACGCGGGCTCCGAAGTGTGGTTACGAATTGGAGGCGAGGCCTTCTGACTAGCACCTCGCTCGGATTTCTCGCATGGGTGCTGCTTTTCGCGTGGCACGTCGTCTTGCAGGTCTATCAGGACCACGAGGAGCTTGTTAAGCGAAGCAGGGACTTGGCGGCTGCGCATGCGACCGTTTTGGCTGAGAACGGTCGTCTTACTAAGGACCTTGGAGAGGCGAACTCGCGTCCGAGGAACTCACCATCCGGGCCAAGATTGGTACCCACGGTCCAACACAACACCTTCGCTTTGGCCCCGCACTCCGTTGCCATTGAGACAGCGAACAACCCCGTGTTCAACACCTACGAGCATGCCGAAGCTCCGCACCGGCACCTATCAGAGGAAGTGAAGACGAATCTGGTAAATTCATTTTCAGCGGAGACAGGAAGAATCAGCATAAGCGCAGTCATAAACGATAAGGAGGCTTGGGATTTTGCCAAGGAGTTTTACGATGTCTTCACGGCTGCCCATTGGTCGATCGACGAGGGCAGGATCAAGTCAATCATGATCGGCGGCCACCCATGGACGGGAGTACAACTCCAGGTGTGCATCCCCGGCATCAAGCCTGGGGAGACAGTCAACGTCGGCGGTGTGCAGGCCCTCGTGGCCTCCAGGCTGAAACGCGCCTCCGAGACGTTGCGTTTCGAGTTCATTCCTGCAGCCACCAAGGACGGCAAAGAAGGCGATATGTCTTTGCTGGTTGCGAGCAGGTAATGAACACAAGCACACTGCGACAGAGAGAAAGCTGCTAAAGGGCCGAATGTTCTACCTGAACCGCGCGGCTCCAAGGGATTACTCCTGGCAAGTCGGCATCTCCTACAAAACGGTAGTTCGGGCTGCTTCCCTGCGCCCCCATAGTCAAGACCGCTCGCCGCACGCAACACGCTCTCCCAGTCTTCGCGATCGTGGTGGGCGGCCGGCCAGTAACCGTTACTCCGAAACGGCACGCTACGCTCGGTTCAGCACGAGGTCGTGCACTTCCGTGTAGCCCCGGTAGCGCAGGCGGTACTTATAGTTGCCGGAAGGGTATTTCGCGGTGTTCCATGCCGCCATGTGGTACCCGGGCTCACAGATGGCGTTTAAGATAACCTCCAGGTTGTTGCCGCTCTGGTCCAGGATCTCTACAAGCACCCATCCGGTCTCCGGGGCACTGAGCTCGATCGCCAATTGCGGATTGTTCGCGTTGGGATAGTGCTGGTTGAGCACTCGTGTCGCCGGCTTTGCGGGAGTGCTGAGTTTCTTCTCGCTGATACGGCTGTAGTCGAACGGCTCATCGCAGAGATGCCAGAGCGGCTCCTTCGTGCGCTGGTGGAGGTAGAATGTCCTCAACGGTGTGCGCGTGAAACTCGTCAGCGGACGGCGGACTGCGACACCGTCCTGCCACTCATATACAGGAATGTTCATCGGATTCATCACATCCACCTTGCCGCGCTCCATCGCAATGTGGAACAACCCGAAATTCCCGGGTTCATGGCCGCCGAGCCAATGGCCCACGATATCGACGAGGTAGGGGCTTTTGCCGAAGATGACGATGTTCGTCATGTAGTCCCAGGGTATTTGTTTACCAGCCTGAGCGACCTCTGAAATCGGCATCCTGAAGATTTCGCTGGACAAATGGAGCGGTTTCGGCTACCGTAGGGTTGGATGAAACCAATCGGT
>JAJPJX010000124.1 GCA_021324015.1 Solibacteraceae bacterium
AAAATGCTGCATACTCGTTTCAAGGTGGAGCCTCCTCGGTCGAATGGTTCGTTCTTGCCGGAACTTAACCAAACTACCAGAGGCTTCACCCCTGTCGCCCTTCAGCTAATTTGGACACGATTGCCCGGAACTCCAATCTCCATGCTCATGCTGACGGCGCGGGAGGCTCTCATATCGAGTAGACACCGACGGTTCGATCGACCGGCCCAGGGCCGCGCTGCGCCTCAAATCGCTGCGTGGGATCGCAGTCGTGTGCTGCCGGCGCCGACGCCGGCGCTCCCCACAGCGTCACAACCGGCGAAAATACCGCTCCTTTAAACCGGCTCTAACAGCTGCCCCCCTCGCGTTAAGGCCCGCCCGCCGTGGCGCCGCCACCGAAGTCTTCATTCCAGACCTCCTCCGACTGGGAGTGGTCATCTTCGAGTAGCCGTCCCTTCGGTAAGGATGCCAACCTCCCCCACTTCGCGACGGTCCAGGGCCGGCAACGCTGAGACATCCGAGTTGTCGTGTCAACAGTTGGAAGTGGAGATTTTGAAGAATCTCGCGACGGCTTTCCACTCAAGATTCACAACTTGGTCGTCAACCGTAGCGGCCTGGCGCCCGGCTTCGAAGGCCGCGGCCCAGCACTGCCCCGGCCCTGACATTCGGGTTCCGGCCGATCTGTTCCTGCCTGGATCGAGGCCGAGCAAGCCCAAGCGGTCAGGCGAGGCGGAAAGCAACAGGCCGGAGCCGCCCAGATCGCTCATGGATACGATGCCCACGGAGCGTGGCTCGGCGAGTGTCTCCACCAGGATGCCGGCCGCGCCCGCTCCCAGCCGACGGTCCGAGGCCTCCACCCGGTGCTCGCGCCTGGCAGGCTCCGGCCAGATCTGGCGCGCCACCGTGTTAGCGGCGTTCAAATCGTACGTGGTGCAGCCCCGGCTACTACCAGGCCGCACCCCGTAAGGTACGAGAATTCGAGAGTCTGTTTAGGCTCCGCCTCCCGTAGCAACCAAGACCCAATCAAGAGTGCCGTGCACGACGAACACCAAAAGCGCGCCAAGCTAGTTTCCGCCGGTTGCGGTAGACCGCCCGTTCGTGAGATGTCGCTTCGAGTCCTTGCAGAATGCGGACAAAGTTTCCCAACCAGTGCTGTCCGTCTGTGTCCACCTTTGACGCCCTTCCCCGGGAATACGGGCGTGCGGCGGTCTTCAGTTCAGGCCGCGGCGCGGTAATAGTAGTTGAGCATCCCGCCCAGGCGCTGTCGCCGCCCGACTGCGCCCGCAATCCCACTGGAGTTCGCCTCCGGACTGATGATTCGGTTCGCCAGACCTTGGTGGTTCCGTTCGTTGAGGTAATGACTTATGAACTGGGAAATGGCAGTCCGCAGCGCCCCCTACCCAAACGGGATCAGGCGGTCCAGACAGAATTCCTGAATTGGTCCGCACGAATCGTTCCGCGTGTGCGTTCCAGTTCGGCAAGCGCGGCGGTACCTTCACCGATCTCACGCCGCCACGGCCTATGGTCTCCAGGAATTCTGCGGTGAACAACGGGTCGCGATCGTGGATCAGGTACCGCTTGCCGTTCAGGATGCCGCCGTGGGCATCGGTGAGACTCCTGCCGGTCTGGCTCATCCACAACCCCGACGCGGCCAGCGCGATCCCGGCAATCTCGACCTTGCGCGTAGACAGTTCCATGAAGAACAACACGAGGAACCGCTGCGGCCCCCGCCGCGTCTACACCTCGACCGTGAAGAAGTCGGCGGCCACGATCAGTTCCCAAGGCCGCTTTGGGAATTCCTTCCAGGTCGTTTTGCCGCTACGCTCCGGTGCCGGCTCGATGCCGTGCCGTCGCAGGATCTCGGCGATGGTGGTGCGGCCGTTAGTGTGCCCCAGATTGGAAAGCGCGCCCTGGATTTTCTCATAGCCCCAGTCTCGGTTCTCCTGTGCCATCCGCACTGCCAGCGCTTCGATTTCCTCTGGCGTTCGTGGCCGGCCGGGTTGGCGCCGACTACTGCCCTCGTATTTTTAGGCGATTGACTTTCGATGCCAGGCCAGCAGCGTTTCTGGCGTGACGATGGTGGCCACCTCGGCCAGAATCCGCCGGCCCAGCAGTTTGGCTTTTGTCGCCAGCCGGTGGCGCTGGTCATCGCTGAAACGCAGGTGACGTTCACCCAGCTGCTCGCGAAGCTCGCGGTTCTGGTTGTATCGAAGCAGGCCCTCCGAAAGATTGCCGCACTGGAACTGGTCCGATCCAAGCGGGAGACTGCGAGCCAAACCCTTGGCTTCGCTTCCCGACCATACGTACTGTGCGGTCTTCCGGTGAAGCGGCCGCCGAAAGGCCAGTTGCTGCACCAGCGCCGGAACGGTCACTTTGTTCTGCAGGTGACCGGCCATCCCACCTACGGCCTGCCTTGGGGCCAGGACCGGCTCGTTCCGATTTTTATCGCAACCCTGGCGATTCACCAGCAGAGTGCACGGATTACGTTTGACAGTGCGGCCGAGATGCTGGACACATTCGGGATGCAGCAAGGCGGTTCCCAGTATCGGCGCTTGGTTGCGGCTTTCCAGCGTGTATTCGGTGCCACCATCTCTTTCGGTGCGGACACGCAACACGAGAAGGCAGCTGTCATCCACCGTGCGCGGTTCAACTTCATGAGCGAGGTGCGAATCTGGTACTCCCGGGAACCGGACCAGAGGCTCCTGCCGGGCGATAGCCAGAACGTGATCGTGCTGAGCGATGAATTCCATCGCGAGGTAATGGCCCGCCCAATTCCAACCGAACTAGAGGCCGTCAAGGCGCTCTCCGGCTGCCCAGCAGCGCTGGATCTGTTCATGTGGCTTTCGTATCGTTGCTTTGCCGCGCCAGGGCGGGAGCGTGTTCCGCTCTTTGGCGAATTTGGTCTTGCGGGCCAGTTAGACGGCGTAAAGAAATAACATTTACATCTGCTCTCTGGATGTGTTATCAGTTGAGTGTGGAGGCCGCCCAACTGGATCGGTACTTTGCTGGCATATGGCCACA
>JAJPJX010000188.1 GCA_021324015.1 Solibacteraceae bacterium
AGTTTCGGGAATTGGTTCGGGTAAGTCTGGGGTTTCCCCCCGGAGACTGCCGCCAATAAGCCCCGTTACGTTTCACCCCGCCCCGGTCCCCGCCTCAAACGCGGAGGGCCGGGGCGGTGACGATCACCTCCCCATCCGCAAGCCACCCCCGTTACAGCCGTAGTGTATGTGCACTCTCGGCCCGCTGACCTGGATCTATGGCGTCAAAGTGAAGCGGGCCAGAGCCGTCCACCGCGATTGAATTATTCTGCTTCCCTTCGGATCTGCGCCTCGATGTATTGGAGGGCATAGTCGAATCGGCCAAAAAATTTGCAGTTGAATGAATCCAGCATGTCGCGAACGTACGGATCATCGAAGTCCCGCGTGTTTCGGTTCAGAAAGCAACTTTCTGCTGGCTTGGTCTCCGCAAGATGTCGTACAACGGAGGCCAGTACAATCGAGTCCTGAATGGACGTGTCGAAGGTACTCTGAATGCTTTTCGCCGCATAGAAAACATCCGAGTCCAGCGGTATCACTTCTGCCGCTTTTAGGATTCCGTCCGTCGCCCGCTCCAATCCTGCTCCTTCAATTTCAGCGCTCCTGATCAACAGGGCGGTAATGTCATTGAAGCTGCCGGAGGCTTCGCGGTAAGGCTTCGACCTGCCGAGTTCCGAAAGCTGTTTCTTAAGCTCCGTGCTCAGCCTCGACCGCTCATTTGCCTTGTGCATTAGCGTGATGTGCGGTTCCGCCAGCGAAAATGCGGGAATGACCAGCCGAACGGAACCGGCGGTAGCGAGCCCTATCACTCGCTCACAGCTCTCGGACTGCTCCTGCTCAAGCGCCCGTTCCAGTACGAAATTCGATTCGACATACACATTCATTGCAGGGCGCTTGACTCGATGCGGGCGCTTCTTAAGGCTTCAAGTAGCCCCGATTCCGATAGCCATCGAATGGAAGGATCTTGTTTGGCTCTCGATTGCCCGGACTGGGCAAGGTCCAATAGCCACGAAAAAAGGATCAGCTCCAGCGCGCGACCACCGGTCTTCTCGGGCGATTGATTGAATCGTTCGAAATATGGCTTCAATTCCTGGGTGGCATCCATGATGAACTGCGGCGGTTCTTCCTTCGAGGTCGGATCTTCTTGTCGCCAGAAATACATATGATCCGGAGTCGCGATCAGGAAGAAAGGCGCTCTCGGGAGCGTTCCGTGCGCCAGCAAGTTTCTTCGGAAGCGCGCCGCCCACTGGTCGGAGGCTCGATGGGTGCTTTTAACCTCCGCGAGCAGGATGGGCTGTCCGAGGTGGTCGTACGCGACCAAATCGACTTCTTTCGTTGGTAAAGGCATATGCCACACCACTCCTACAGTCTGACACGTCGGCACGGGTGCTGCCGAGCCGCCACAACGGGACTGCAGAGGCCCTGAAGTCCGGGTTGGCCGGTGCCGCCCAGTCACCCCAGCCCGAAGGCTGCCCACACCAGGAACACGGCATCGAGGCGATCCGGAGATCAATCGCGAGTCTCGGGAGGTGTGCGATCTTGTCGCACCACCTATTGCGGAAAACCGCCCCCGGTGCGCCTGCGCGCCCGTGGCGGCCAACGGATTGGGGCGCGTCGCCAATGATGTGAGTACGATCTACACGCGGCTATACCCGCATGAGCTTATTCAGGTCCCCCGTGGTCGCGGAACGCTCGACGAAAGAAAACTGGCCGGCGTCTTTGACTTCCCGTGCCGCCTCGAGCAATCCCGTCATGGCCGCCCGATAGAGCGAAGTCGCAAGGCTGATGCGCCTTACTCCGGCTGCGGCGAGTTCGGCCACCGAAAACGACTTCCCCTTGATTCCCACCATGAAATTGAAGGGCTTCGATACCGCCGTGCAGACCGTGCGCACGGCCGCCAGGTCCGGCAGGCCCGGGGCGAACAGCACATCGGCTCCGGCCTTTTCGAAAGCTTGCAGGCGGCGGATGGTCTCATCCAGGCTCGCGTGCGCGTAAAGGAGATTGTGCGCCCGCGCGGTAAGCAGGAAAGGAAACGGCAGCGCCCGGGCCGCCTCGGCAGCCGCGGCAATCCTTTCGACTGCCAGGCGGAAATCGTACAAGGGATGCTCCGGGTTGCCGGTCGCATCCTCGATCGTGCACCCCACCAGCCCCACCTCCGCCGCGAGCCGGACCGTTTCTGCCACCACCTCCGGCCCGTCGCCGAATCCCTTTTCCAGGTCCGCGGAGACCGGCAGGTCCGTCGCATCCACAATCAGGCGTGCGTGCGCCAGCGCGTCATCCCGCGTCAGCCCGCCATCTCTTCGCCCGAAGGTGGCGGCGGAGGCGGCGCTCGAAGTGGCCAATGCCTGGAACCCGAGGCCCGCGAGAATCCGGGCAGAGGGGATATCCCACGGGTTCGGAATGACGAAGGTGCCCGGTCCTTCGTGAAGTGCCCGGAAGCGATCCGCCTTTTCCTTCTGGGTGACACTCATCGTCGGCCGCCAGACTAGCTTTTGGATGCGGACCGCGGAGGCCGCACCTGCACGCGCACGCCCGGCGCCAGGCGCAAATGGCCTTCCGTCACCACGGTCTCGCCGGATTCCAGGCCTTTTTCCACCACGATGTCTTCATCCACGCGCATGCCCGGCGTGACCGGCCGGGACTCCACCGTCATGTCCTTCTTCACCACGAAGACGAACTGGCCATCCTGCCCGTTCTGGATCGCCTGCGTAGGCACCACCAGCGCGTCCGGCTGTTCGGCCAGGCGCAGCGTGACGCGCACGAACTGCCCCGGCCACAGCCTGTGATCCGCGTTGCTGAAGGTGCCCTTCAGCTTGATGGTGCCGGTGGTCATGTCCACGGCGTTGTCCACGAAAGTCAGCACGCCGGTTTCGAGCGCCGTGGGATCGCTTTGCGGTACCGCCAGCACGGTCAGCTTGCTCTGGGCCATGTATTTCTTGACGGCGGGCAGTTGCGCTTCCGGAACCGCGAAGGTCACGTAGATAGGCTCCACCTGGTTGATGGTAACCATGTCGATGTCGTTGGCCTTCACCACGTTGCCTTGCCGCACCATGAGATTCCCCGTGCGCCCGTTGATGGGGGAATCGATCGTGGTGTAGCTGAGCTGCACGCGGGCATTTTCGAGGGCCGCCCGGTCCGCGTTGATGGCGGCTTTGCTGCTTTCGATGGCCGCCCGGTCGGCGCGCACGGCTTCGCTGGTGGCATCAGCGTTGGTACGGAACTGCTCGGTCTGCTCGCGGGAGATGATCCCCTGCTGAAACAGCTTGTCGTACCGCAGCGCCTGGGCGTGGGCGTATTGCTCCTGCGCCAGGTCCCGCGCCAGGTTGGCCTGCGCCAGGCCCAGTTGCGCCTGCGCGCTGGCCAGGTTGGCCTCCGCCTGGCTGACCTGCGCCTGGAACGGCCGCGGGTCGATGACGAAGAGCCGATCCCCCTTCCTGACGAAATCTCCTTCCTGGAAATGCACCTCGGTCAATTGCCCGCCCACCTGCGCCTTCACGCCGATGGTGTTGTACGCTTCCACGTTGCCGATGACCTGCACATCCACCGGGACGGTCCGGCGCGTCACGGTGGCCACTACCACGGGCACCGCCTCGGCCCGCTTGCCGGCGGAACCCGGCGGCGCGCTCTTCCCCGTGCAGCCGCAAAGCAGGAGGCACAGGCCCGCGCCGAGCCAGGCCCCGGCCTCACGCCAGGGACTCGCGGCATGCCTCGGACCGGCCTCTTTCGACGGGGATACTCCCAAGGGAATCATCTCCAGGTTCTAGGACGCTGTGTGTCCACCTTTTGTAACAACTCTCACCGGACGAGTCAATCCACGGCGCGCGGTCACGCCGTGCTCATGCGGATCAGTTGTTCGGCGTGTTTGAGAGCCTCCGGAGTCAGGCGGTGGCCGGAGAGCATGCGCCCGATTTCCCGCATGCGGGTCTGGGCATCCAGTTCTTCGATCGCCGCCACCGTGCGGCCGTCTTTCTCGTGCTTCTCGACGCGGTAATGATGGTCCGCGAAGGAAGCGATCTGCGGCAGGTGGGTGACGCACAATACCTGGCTGGAAGCGGCCAGTTTCTTCAGGCGCCGCCCCACGCCTTCCGCCGCGCTGCCTCCGATGCCCGCGTCCACCTCGTCGAAGACCAGCGTGCGCGCGGGTCCGGCTGCCACGCGGCGGGCGCCGCTGATGCAGGTTTTCAGAGCCAGCGCGATGCGCGAGATCTCGCCGCCCGAGGCCACCTTCTCCAGCGGACGCGGTTCTTCCCCCAGGTTCGGGGAAACCAGGAACGCGATGCGATCGGCCCCCTCCGGCGTCCGTTCCGCCGGATTCACCTCGATGCGGAAGACCGTGCGCTCCATGGCCAGCGACGCCAGTTCCGCCTCCACGCGCTTTTCCAGCTTGCGGGCCGCGGCTTTGCGCCGGGCGGTGAGCTCGGCGGCCTGCCGGTCATATTCCTGCGAAAGCGTTTCGCGCTCGCGGCGCAATGCCTCCATGTGCTCGCCGGAGTGCTCCACGGCGGAAATCTGCGCCCGCACCTGTTCCAGGAACGCCAGCACCTCTTCGAGAGAATGACCGTACTTGCGCTTGAGCCGGTCGAGCGCCGCCAGCCGCGACTCGATCTCCTCCAGGCGGCCGGGGTCGGCCTCCAGTCCGGAAAGATAATCGCGCAGCCCGTAAGAAGCCTCCTGCAACGGGATCTCCGCAGATCGGAGGTTCTCGCGGACCGCCGCCAGGCTGGGATCGATGCGGCACAGTTCGTCCAGGCGCCGCGCGGCCTGGCGCATCAGCGCCAGCGCCGACTCCGGCGAATCGTACAGCGCCGCGTAGGCCGTTCCGGCGCTCTCCTGCAAGCGACCCAAATTTTGCAGCACGCGCCGCTCGTTTTCGAGCGCGGCGTCCTCGCCTGCCCGCGGTTGGGCGCTTTCGATTTCCCGCCGCTGAAACTCCCACAGGTCCAGCAGGCGCAGCTTCTCCTGCTCGGTGCGCTCCAACTGGTCGAGCTCCGCGTCGGCGGCGCGCCAGCGTTGGAAGGTGCCTCCCAGCCGCGCGAGCGCCTCGCCGCCTTCAGCGAACGCGTCCAGCATCTCGCGCTGCGCCTCACCCGAAAACAGAAGTTGCTGGTCGTGTTGCCCGTGGATGTCGCCCAATAAGGGGGCCAGGTCGCGCAGCAGAGCCGCGGCCGCCGGCCGGCTGCCCAGGAACGCGCGCGACTTGCCGCCCGCCAGAATCTCGCGCTCGATCAGCAGTTCGCCGTCCTCCGGAGTGAAGCCCGCCGGTTCCAGGAGCGCCCGCACGCCGGCGTGGTCCCGAACATCGAAAATCCCCGCCACGCGCGCCCGCGATTCGCCGGAGCGGATCATCTCGGAAGAGGCTCGGGCGCCGAACAGAAGCCCCAGAGCGTCCACCACAATGGACTTGCCGCTGCCCGTCTCTCCCGTCAGCAGGTTCAGCCCGGGATGAAAGCGTATCCGTAGGCGGTCTACCACGGCGTAGTTTTCGACCAGCAGCTCCAGCAGCATTCTGTGCCGATTATACGCGGTTCGCGGCGCGGCGCCGGCCGCACGGTGGTGCCCCCGCCGGAAACGATCTCACGCCCCGCGGGAGCGCCGAATGCACCCTTGACACTACCGTCTTTGCGCTCCGAATACGCGTCATTATGATAGATTTTAGTTTAGGAGACGTGTTGATCATCCAAGCACCCGCTCTGCTCCTCTTTCAAACGAGTATCTTGGACATGGTGGGCCGCAGCGGGCCCTTTGCGCTTGCCGTTCTGGCGCTCCTGGTGGGTTTTTCCATTTTCTCCTGGACCATCATCTTCTCGAAGATGGGCTCCCTGCGCGACGCCCGCCGCGCCGATGCGCGGTTTCTGCGCGCCTTCCGCAAAGCCACGGCCTCGAAGCGGTCATGGTGGCGAGCGAACAATTCCGCCCGGCGCCGCTGGTGGCGGTCTTCGATTTCGGGTATGAAGAAGTGGCGCGCCAGGTGAAGACCCGGGGCGGCATCAGCAACAAAATCGCGCTGGAGCGCTCGCTGCAGCTCGGAGTGAGCGAGGAACTCGCCAAGCTGGAGCGCAACATGAACTGGCTGGCCACCACCGCCTCGGTCAGCCCCTTCATCGGCCTGTTCGGCACGGTGCTGGGCATCATCCGTGCCTTCCAGGACCTCGGGCAGCAGGGCGCCACCAGCCTGCGCGCCGTCGGCCCCGGCATCTCGGATGCCCTGGTGGCCACCGCCGTGGGCCTGTTCGCGGCCATCCCCGCGGCGATCTTTTATAACCACTTTGGTCACGCGATCCGGGAAATCGGAGCGCGCATGGACGACTTCTCTCTCGAGTTCCTGAACATGGCGGAGAGAAGTTTCGGAGACTGATCCGTGGCGATCTCGTTCAACGGCGGAACTTCCGGCGGGCGCCGCCGCGGCCGCGGCTCCACTGCGATTTCCGATATCAACGTCACGCCCTTCGTGGACGTGATGCTGGTGCTGCTGATCATCTTCATGATCACCGCGCACGTCATGGAATTCGGCATTGAGGTGGAAGTGCCCAAGGTGCGCCAGGTGCAGGACACCGCGCAGGACCTGCCGGTGATCAACATCACCAGGGACGGGAATATTTACTTGAACGACCGGCAGGCCAACATCAACAGCCTGCCCGCGGACATCCAGCAAAAGTTCCCCCGGGCGAAATCCGTCTACCTGCGCGCCGACCGCCAGACTCCCTGGGACGTGGCCGTGCAGGTGATGAGCGAGCTCGGCGCCGCCAGGTTCGGCGTCAATGTGGTCACGCAGCCCGAAGACACGGCGGGCAAGAAGCGGTGAGGCATGTCGCAGCGCGTCGACATCCTGGACCAGCCGGAACAGCTAGCCAAGCCGCTCCTCGGTTCCGTGGCCCTGCATGCCGGCCTGTTGGTCAGCGTGCTGCTGGCCTCGTGGATCAGTAACCGCATGCGCGACTACTGGGGAGATCCGAATTCCGGCGGGCCGGGCTCCATTTCCATCAGCGTGGTGAGCAAGGTGCCGCTGCCGTCCCGCGCCGGCGTGGTCAATCCGGTGGCCAACGACAGCGAATTCAACGTGCCCACTCCGCCGCCCAAGGCCAAGGCCCAGGAGAAGACGCCCGAGCCCGAGCCGGACGCCATCCCGATCAAAAGCCGCCGGGCGCCGAAAAAGCCCACCTACATGGCCTCGGGCCGGGAAAATTTTCGCAACCGGCCGGACCAGCCCAACCAGCTTTACAGCCGCGCCGGGCAGGCGTTGGTTTCCCCCATGATCGGGCAGACAGGCTCCGGCGGGGTGGGCGTGGGCATCGGCTCACCTTTCGGCAACCGGTTTGGCAATTATGTTGCTGTGCTGAAACAGAAGGTCGCGGAGAACTGGCATACCGGCGACGTGGATGCGCGCCTCAAAACCGCTCCGCCCGTGATCGTGACCTTCGCCATCCTGCGCGACGGATCGGTGCGCGATGTGCGGGTGGCCCAGCGCAGCGGCAATTCGGTTTTGGATTATTCGGCGCAGCGCGCCATCTATGATGCGAGCCCTTTTCCGCCGCTGCCCGCTGGTTTTGAAGGCAGCGAGGCGCGCATCGAGTTCTGGTTCGAGTTGAAACGATAATCGGGACGATACATGAGAAGAGCCCTCTGGCTGGTATTGGGATTGAGCGCGGCGCTGCTGGTTTTGGCCGCGCAGCAGAGCGATGTCATCATCAAGTTGACGCAGGGAGAGAAGCCGGGCATCGCGGTTCCGGATTTCCGCGGCAGCGGCAACGCCCAACCGCTGATGAACGCCTTCAACGAGGTGCTGTTCAGCGATCTGGAGTCCTCCGGGCTGTTCAAGATGATTCCTAAGAGCATGTACCCGCTACAGGTGCCGCAGCAGCCGGGCGATTTCCGCGAGCCTCCGCCGCAGCGGCCTCCCGAGCGCTCGCGTCGCGGGCAGTTGCCGCAGCCGCCCAGCGGCGGAGGCCTGTGGCTCTCGGACTGGTCCTCCCCGCCGGTTTCGGCCAACTACCTGGCCATGGGCTACACTGCCGTCCAGAATGATGTACTCGTGCTTTACGGCTGGCTGATGAACGTCGGCCAGAGCAACGTGGCCAGCGCCCAGGTGTTCGGCAAGCGCTACTTCGGCTCGGTGGACGAGGCCGGCGCAAAAAAAATCGCCCATGAGTTCGCCGCCGACATCATTACTCAACTCGGCGGTAAGGCCCTGCTGGGCAGCAAGATCTATTTTGTATCTGACCGCACGGGCCACAAGGAAGTCTGGTCCATGGAGGCGGATGGCTCGAACCAGAAGCGCATCACCCAGTACAACTCCATCACCATCATGCCGGCCGTTTCGCCGGATGGGAGCAAAGTAGCCTTTACTAGCTTTGTGAAGGTTTATCCTGCTATATTTATCTTCTCGGTAGAGACAGGGCGGCCCCTGCGGTTTTACAATCAGCGGGCGTCGATGAACGCCACTCCCGACTTTACGCCGGACGGCAAACACATCGTGTTTTCCTCCACGTTGAGCGGATGGGCTCAGATCTACATCGCCGACCTGGATGGCGGCAACCTGCGGCGGATTTCCTCGACGCGAACGATCGAGGTTGAACCCAAGGTGAACCCGAAGACCGGGACCGATCTCGTGTATGTCGGCGGCCCGGAACCGGAGCAGATTTACCGCATGAATCTGGATGGAGTGAACGTAGAGCGCCTCACCACGGGCGAAGGCCAGGCCACCAATCCATCCTGGCATCCGGACGGACAGATCATCGCCTTTTCTTGGACTCGCGGATACGAGCCCGGCAATTTTAATCTCTTCTTAATGGACGTAGCGACCCGAAGTGTCACACAGTTGACTCATGGGGCGGGGCGCAACGAGAATCCCACGTGGGCGCCGGATGGACGGCATCTTGTCTTCATGTCCAACCGTAGCGGCTCAAGGCAGATCTGGACCATGCTGGCAGACGGCACCCAACTGCGGCAGCTGACTACAAAAGGGAACAATGAGACCCCCGTATGGGGCAGGTAAATTTGAAGGAAGCAGAATTTCAGGAGGCGAAGTTCATGTTGAGAAAACGGCAGATCAGTGTCATCTGGATTGGAATCCTTCTGGCGTTGTTTGCGGCCGGTTGCAAGAAGAAAGTTCCGCCACCGCCGCCACCGCCGCCACCGCCCGCGGAAAAACCCGCTCCACCGCCGGCAAAGCCGATGATCGTGCAATTCAGCGCCGAGCCGAGTTCGATCGAGCGCGGACAGTCTTCTACGCTGCGTTGGTCCGTGGAGCACGCCACCAACATCAGCATCAACCAGGGCATCGGGAGCGTCCAGGCCAATGGCAGCACCCGCGTGCAGCCCAATGACACCACGACCTACACCCTGACCGCCACCGGGCCTGGTGGGGAAGCTCAGGCGACCGCGACCGTGAGCGTCACGGCGCCGCCGCCGCCCGCGCCGCCGCCGGCTGCGAAGCCCTCGCTGGCCGACCGCCTGGCCGCCGTGCAGGATTGCTACTTCGATTTCGACAAGAACGATATCCGGCCCGACTGCCGTGACGTTCTGACCAGGGATGCCGACACGCTGAAGAGCATTCTCGCGGATTTCCCGGATGCCACTATCATGCTCGAAGGAAACTGCGACGAGCGCGGTTCGGCGGAGTACAACCTGGCCCTGGGTGACCGGCGCTCCACGGCCGTCAAGGACTTCCTGACCCAACTGGGGGTCTCGGGCGACCGGCTTAAGACCATTAGCTACGGCAAGGAACGCCCGGTCTGCACCGAAAAGACCGAAGAGTGCTGGCAGAAGAACCGGCACGTTCACTTCGCGCCCGGGCAGTAAAATCGAAGTAGAGCGTTGCGTGAAGGGCAGGTGGCCGGCGACGGATTCGCCTGCCCTCGCACGCTTGAGAGGATAGCCCTATGACTTTCCGGCGATTGCTCCTCCCGGCGGTTCTCTTCTCGGCTGGTCACCTCTTCGCGGCCAGCAAGGAAATCATTGAGCTGCAACGGGATGTGGCGCAAATCCAGGATCAACTGCGCAATCTGCAGCGGTCTCAGGACGAGAAGCTGTCGGCCCTCACGGTGCTGGTCCAGCAAGCTCTGGACGCCGCCAACAAGGCCAATACCTCGGTTGCCGTGCTCGAAAGCGGGATCCGGCAAAACTTGAAGGACCAGGAGAAAAGTGTCGTGGCTCCGGTGGCCGGGGTGGGGCTCAAGATCGATCAGATGACCACCGATTTCCAGTCTCTGCGTGACTCTGTGGCCGACGTGTCTGCGCGAATGGGCAAGCTTCAGCAGCAGATCATCGACCTGAGCAACGCGATGAAGACCATGCAGACCCCCGCCGCGCCTCCGCCCCCCGGCGGCGACGCCGCGGCAGCGGGAGGCGCCCCGCCCATTCCCGCCGAAACCCTGTACGCCAACGCCATGCGGGACCGCAGTGGGGGAAAGCCCCAACTGGCCCTCCAGGAGTTCAGCGATTACCTCAAGTACTACGGCAACACGGATCTGGCGCCCAATGCCCAGTTCTACATCGGCGAGATTCACTACCAGCAGGGCGACTACGATTCGGCCATCCAGGAATTTGACACTGTATTGGAAAAGTACCCCGATAACAACAAGACCGCGGATGCCATGTACATGAAGGGCATCACGCTCATGAAGATGGGCCAGCGCACGAAGGGGGCCCAGGAACTGCGCGAATTGATCAGGAAGTTTCCCTCCAGCAATCTCTCTGAAAAGGCGTGCAATCAGGTCAAGGCGGTGGGCCTGAGTTGCACCGCCCCCGCCGCCCGATCCGCCAAGTCGAGAAAGCGGTAGAATAGGCGTTCGCCGCCTGTTCTGCTATGCGTTTTCTGCTCGTCTGCCTGATCGCTTGCGCCTCTCTCCTCCGGGCAGGCGAGTTCCCCCGAACGCTGCAAGCCTATCGGGGGCGCACACCCATCCTGGATGGTGTAATTTCTGCCGGGGAGTGGTCCGACGCTACCGAATTTACCGGCGTCTCGGACTGGATTCCACAGTTTTCGCCCACCACGGACCCGCGGGACCTCTCGCTGCACGGCTATGTCAAGCACGACGGCAAGCGGCTGTATTTCGCCTTTGACGTCACCGACGACGTGCTCTACGGCATCGATACGCCGCGCTGGCTGCCGGACGAAAACCCCAAAGCGCATGAGCTCAGCCGGGCTGGGTTCCCCTGGTTCGGCGACGAAATGGAGTTGCTGATCAACGCCACGAATCATTGGACCGGCGCCGAAGAGGCCGCCGGGAACGGGTTTTCCTGGCAAATGGTTTGCAACCTCACTAAGTCCCGCACGGGCGGGGTGGGGCATGGCGGCCTGCTCGAGGGGGAGCCGCGCCGCAGCCAGCGGGCCTGGGACACGTACCAGAAATGGATCTTCAGCGGGGCGCAGGAAGCCGTGGCGAAGGTGAAGCCCGGCGGACGGGGCTATATTATCGAATGGGCCGTCAGCTTCGATCCCTGCCTGGAGGTTGCCCCGGGCAAGTTCTACTCCACCGCCATGGGCGACCGTCCGATGGGACTGAACATCGCCTTGGGCGACCTGGACGAGAAGGAAAAAGGCGCTGGCAACTTCGGTCATTTTCACCACGAAGATTGGTTTGCCGGCGCCAAGAACGTACGCACACAACTGCGTAATTGGGGGACGCTATGGATCCGAACGGGGGCCCGGCCAGACCGCCACTGAGCACCTATGAAGATCTGGCCCGGATGATCGACCACTCGCTGGTGCGGCCTGAACTCACCGAGGACCAGGTGATCGCGGGCTGCGAACTGGCGGCGCGCTATCAGGTGGCCACCGTCAGCGTGCGGCCTTGCGACGTGGAGACCGCCGTGCGCGTGCTCGCCGGCGCCAACGTCAAGGTCGGCAGCGTGGCCGGCTTTCCCCACGGCACCAGCACTACCGCGGTCAAACTCTATGAGGCGCGCGATGTGCTCCGCCGGGGGGCCCGGGAAATCGACATGGTCCTCAACTACTCCCAACTCCTCTCGCGGCACTTCCAACACGTGGAAATGGAATTGCTCCAAATGGCCGACACGTGTCACAAGGAAGGCGCTTTGCTCAAGGTCATTTTTGAGAATGTTTACCTCACCGACGAATTGAAAATAATTGCCTGCCGGATTGCGGACCGCGCCGGCGTCGATTTCGCCAAGACATCCACGGGCTTTGCGCCGGGTGGATATACGCTCGCCGATCTCAAGCTGATGCGCGCACACCTGCCGGAGCGAATCGGGGTGAAGGCTGCTGGAGGAGTGCGCACGCTCGAAAAGGCCATAGAGGTATATCAGGCCGGTTGCTCCCGCTTCGGAGCCACGGCAACGGCTACCATCCTCGACGCATGGAAAGCACAACTCGTTCAAAATCAGGCAGTTCCGCCCCGCGAACTGGGGGGCGCAACAGTCACCTGACCGGTTCGCCCGAACCGCGTGTTATCCTAGAGAGCCTTATTGGTATGGTTCAGAAACGGGCATTTCCGCGCATCTGCATTGCGCTGGGCCTTCCGGACGTCCGACAGCTCCTGGAGCACGCCCGCGGGGAGGCGGATGCCGGAGAGTCTTTCCTGGAATTCCGCCTGGATTACCTGGACCGTCCCGAGCGCGGCGCGGAAGCGATTCGGGACTTTCTCGCGCAGCATCCCGAGTGCATCATCCTGGCGACTTGCCGCCGCCACCAGAACTACGGGAAATTCAACGGCAGCATCGAAGAGCAGATCCGTATCCTCGACCTGGCCATTCAGCACGGCGCCCGCGCCGTGGACGTGGAGATCGAAAGCGCGGAGGCCGCCGGCGAGAAGCTGAGCGTGCTGCGCGGCCGGGCACAGCTCATCATTTCGTACCACAACTACGAGGCCACTCCCCAGTTGGACGTCGTTCTGAACCGCATGACCCGGATTCCGGCGGACGCTTACAAGGTAGTGAGCACGGCCCGCAAGCCCTCCGATTTCGGCCGCGTGCTGGCGCTCGCCAGATCCCATCCCCGCACCCCGCTGATCGTCCTGGCCATGGGCGAGCTGGGCTTTCCGTGCCGCGTGCTTTCTCCGGCGTTCGGAGGCCTCTACACGTACGCGGCGCCTTCTTCGGCCGAAGGCACAGCGGCCGGGCAGGTGAGCGCGCGGCTGTTGCGGCATCTTTACCGCGTGGAGAAGCTCTCCCGAGACACGCGCATTTACGGCGTGATCGCCGACCCGGTGCGCCACTCCGTCTCCCCCGTGGTGCACAACCGCGCCTTTCAGTCGCGGCGGCTGGACGCCGTATATCTGCCCTTCCTGGTCTCGCCGGTCCACTTGCGGGATTTCTTCACTCTGGCCGAGCGGCTGCCGGTCTCCGGATTCAGCGTCACCATTCCGCACAAGCAGAAGATTATTCGCTACCTGGATTTCGTGGATCCTCTGGCGCGCCGGATCGGGGCCGTCAACACGGTCTGGCGGAAGGGCGGCAAATGGCGCGGGACCAACACGGACGCGCCGGGAGTCACCGATCCGCTGGCGCGCCGGCTGCGCGTGCGCAACTCCAGCGTGCTCATCGTTGGGAATGGCGGCGCCGCACGTGGGGCTGCCTGCGCTTTGGCCGACGCCGGCGCCAGGGTCTCCCTGGTGGGGCGCAATCCCGACCGGGTACGCGCCCTGGCCAAGATTTGCGGCGCGGAACCGCTCCTGCGCGAGCAGATGGGGACCCGGCACTTTGATGCCGTGGTGCACGCCACGCCGCTGGGAATGTTCCCCCACGTGAACGAGTGCTTCTTCAACGGCAGCATACCCGGCGACATCGTCTTCGACATGGTGTACAACCCGCTCGAAACGGAACTCCTGCGGCGCGCCCGGGAGCAGGGCAAGGAAGTGATTCCGGGGCTGGATATGTTCATCGAGCAGGCCATCCGGCAGTTCGAACTCTGGACCGGCGAAAGCGCGCCGCGCCCGCTGATGGAGAAGGCCGCGCTGGAGGCGCTCGAGCACAAAGCCTGAACCATGCTGGTCACGCGACGAAAACTCGCTGGCGCGCTCGTGGGTTCCGCGGCCGCCCTGGCACAGGCGCCCCCGCCTCTTCCGCGAACGCCGGAAGAAGAGTTGCAGGCCGCGCGCGAGCAGGTCCGGCAAAATACGGAGGCGCTGGCGCAGTATCCCCTTCCGGTCGCCGCCGAGCCGGCCTGCCATTTCAAAGCCTGAGACCGTCATGGCGGAACCGGACCCCGATCTTTTCTTCTCCACGATCGTCGAATTGCAGGCCAGGCTGCGGGCAAAGGAAGTCTCCGCGCTGGAGTTGGCGCGCGCCTTTTCGGCCCGCCTGGAGCGCTTGGGGCCGCGCTTCCATGCGCTCGCGCTGCCGCTCACGGAGCGGGCCATTCGCCGCGCCAAAGAAGTCGATGACGACCTCAAACGGGAGCGCCGGCGTGGTCCGCTCCAGGGCATCCCGTACGGAGCCAAGGACCTGCTGGCCTGTCCCGGAGGACCGACGGCCTGGGGGGCGGCGCCCTATGCGGGCCAGGTTTTCGACTACCGCGCCGCGGTGATCGAGAAACTGGACAAAGCCGCGGCCGTGCTCCTCGGCAAACTGGCCATGGTGGAGCTGGCGGGCGGTCCGGCGTACCGCTACGCGGCGGCGTCCGCCACCGGGCCGGGACTGAACCCCTGGGACCCGTCCCGCTGGGCCGGCGGATCCTCCAGCGGCTCCGGCGCTGCGGTGGCCGCCGGGCTGGTGCCCTTCGCCATCGGTTCGGAGACCAACGGCTCCATCGTCACGCCCGCGGCTTTCTGCGGGGTCACGGGGTTGCGCCCCACCTACGGGCTGGTGAGCCGCTACGGAGCCATGGCCCTCTCCTGGAGCCTGGACAAACTGGGGCCCCTGGCGCACACGGCGGAGGATTGCGGGCTGGTGCTCCAGGCCATCTCCGGCGGCGACCGCCGCGACCCCGCCTCGGCAGGCAGGAGCTTCTATTACACCCCTCAATTCGCTCGCCCTTTGAAAGAGATCAAGATCGGGTATGCCCCAGTGGATTTCGCCGAATGGGCGGACCCGGAGGCGCGGCCCGCGTTCCAGGAGGCCCTGGCGGTCTTCCGCTCCGGACGGGCTGCGCTGGTAGAAGCCCGCCTGCCGGATTTCCCTTACGGGCCCGTGGTCAGCACCATCCTCTCGGCCGAGGCCGCGGCCGTGTTCGAACCCCTGGTCGAAAGCGGCAAAGTAGACCAACTGGCGGACCAGAAACAGATCGCCGCCCTGAAGGCGGGGTTGGAAATCAAGGCGAAGGACTATCTGAAAGCCCAGCGCATCCGCAGCCTGATTCAGGAAGCCCTTTCCCGGCTCTTCCTGGATGTGGACGTGCTGCTGGCGCCCAACCAGCGGGGGCCGGCGCCGAAAATCACCGAAGCGCTGGACCGGCGGTATCTGGATCGTCCCTCGCCGAAAGACCCGGGGCTGCGGTTGCTCACTACGGCCGGGAACCTGGCGGGACTGCCGGCCCTCGCGCTGCCCTGCGGTTTCGGCGGGGGTATGCCGTTGGGCATCCAACTGGTGGGCAGACCCTACACCGAGAACCTGCTGCTGACCTTGGGACGGGAATTCCAGAGCCGCACTGACTGGCACAAACGCCGCCCCCCGGGAGTGTGAGCCTCTCGGGTTAAAGCCGGTTGATCAGGCTGGCCACGTACCCGGCGCCGAAGCCGTTGTCGATGTTCACTACCGTCACGTTGCTGGCGCAACTGTTCAGCATGCCCAGCAGCGCGGCCAGGCCGTGAAAGCTGGCGCCGTAGCCCACGCTGGTGGGCACCGCGATCACGGGGCAGGAAACCAGGCCGCCCACGGCGCTGGGCAGCGCCCCTTCCATGCCCGCGCACACCACGATCACCCGCGCTTCCACCAGCCGTACGCGGTTGTTCATCAGGCGGTGAATGCCGGCCACGCCAATGTCGTGGATGGCCTCCACTTGGTTACCCATGACCTCGGCGGTGACCTGCGCCTCCTCGGCCACGGGCATGTCGCTCGTGCCGGCGCAAACCACCGCGATTTTGCCCTTGCCCATCACCGTCTTATCGCGCCAGAAGCGGATGGCGCAGGAAAGGGGGAAGTACTCCCCCTGCGGCAGCTTTTCCGCGACCGCCGCCGCGGTGGCTTTGTCCGCGCGCGTGATCAGCACGTTGGGCGATTTTTCCAGGATCCGCTCCGCGATGGCCACGACTTGTTCCGGGGTCTTGCCCTGGGCGAAAATCACCTCGGGCATGCCGTGCCGCAGGGCCCGGTGATGGTCTACCTTGGCAAACCCCAGGTCTTCGAAAGGCATGTGCCGCATGCGCTGGAGCGCGGCATCCACATCCACGGCGCCGTTCCGTACCTGCTCGAATAATGACCGGAGTTGCTGCTCGTTCATGAAACCCAGCGTATCAAAAGGCTAGCGTATCCCCCACGCGGAGTCCGTAGCGCTGCGCTTCGCCGCCCCCCAATTCGAGCACGAAGAGCGCGTTCTGGTGGCCCCCGTAGGTCGGGCAAAGGCTGGCTTTGGTCTGGCACGGCGGCGTGTTGGCGGAAATCTCCACGATGCGGCGGTTCGCGTCCATCCAAATGATGTCCAGCGGAATTTTCACCTGGTACATCCAATAGGCGTACGGACCGGATTTTTCATGCACGAACAACATGCCTTGGCCCCGGGGGAGCGCGTCACGGAACATCATGCCGCGCTGCATGTCGAAGGCTTTGATCATGACCTCGGCACGCACGATCTGCCCGCCCGGAAGGGTGATTTCCTTCTTTTCAAACTCGTCGAGACCTACCGTCTTGGGCCCGCAGCCGGCCGCCGGAAGCAGCAGGCAGCCGAGCAGACAGCCCAGCCAGGGATTCCGCATGCTGATAAAATGGTAACGTTTTTCGCCATTCCTCCGCACATTCCGAGGGCGAGCGGCGCGGCGCGCCGTGTCTGAGCGTATGTTCTGGAAACGGTTCCGGCTCACACTGGAGATGATCAAGTTCGAGCACTCGGTGTTCGCGCTGCCTTTCGCGCTGACCGGCGCCCTGCTGGCCATCCGCGAAGGAGGGCCGGAGGTCCATAACCTGGGGCGCAAGTTCCTCCTGATCGTGGTCGCCATGGTGGCGGCGCGCTCCGCAGCCATGTCCTTTAACCGCCTGGTGGACCGCGAAATCGATGCCCGCAATCCACGCACCCGCCGGCGCCACCTGCCGGCCGGACTGCTTTCGGAGGGCTTTGCCTGGGGATTCGTGGCGGCCGCCACGCTGGTCTTTCTGCTGGCGGCCAAGTTCCTCAATCCGCTGTGCTTCCACCTGGCGCCCGCGGCCCTGGGCGTGGTGCTCGCCTACTCCTACACCAAGCGCTTTACGTCGTTTTCCCACCTGATTCTGGGCTTCTCCCTGGGGATCGCCCCGGCGGCCGCCTGGATCGCCATCCGCGGGTCGCTGGATCCCCGCATCCTGTGGCTGACCGCCGCCGTGACCTTCTGGACCGCGGGGTTCGACGTGATCTATTCGTGCCAGGACTACGAGTTCGACGTGGACGAAGGCCTGTTCAGCATTCCCCGCCGCCTGGGGATCGCCCGCGCGCTGCGGGTGGCGCAACTGCTGCACCTGCTCATGGTGGCTTGCCTGCTGATTCTGGTGTACACGCTGCGGCTGGGAGCGCTGAGCCTGGCCGGAGTAGCCGCCATCGCCATCCTGCTGATCTACGAACATCGCCTGGTGAAGCCGCACGACCTCTCGCGCGTAGATGCCGCCTTCTTCACCATGAACGGTTACGTGAGCGTGTTATTCTTCTTGTTCTGGGCGGCGGATGTCCTCCTGCTCCACCCGGGTGCCTGAGTTTATGCAAGTCGTCATCGAAGATTCGCGGCTGCGGCCGATTCTGGAAAAGGTTCAGTCCGGCGGGCGCCTGTCCTGCCAGGACGGTTTGACCCTGTTCCAGACGCCGGACATTCTGGCGGTTGGCTACATGGCCAACATCGTGCGGGAGCGCTTGCACGGCTCGGTCACCTACTTCAACGTCAACCGCCACATCAACCCCACCGACGTCTGCGTGGCCAGTTGCCGCCTCTGCGCGTTCGGCAAACGCGTGCGCGACCCGCGGGCCTACACCATGTCGCTCGAGGAAGTCTGGCACCGCGCCGGCGAAGGCTGGAGCGAGGCGGTCACCGAGTTTCACATCGTCGGGGGGCTGCATCCGGAACTGACCCTGGACTGGTATTGCCAGATGCTGCGCGGGCTCAAGGAGCGCTTCCCGCAGGTGCACCTGAAGGCCTTCACCATGGTGGAGGTCGGGTACCTGGCGCAGCGCTCCAGGCTGCCGGTCCGGGAAGTGCTTATCCGGCTGCGCGACGCGGGCATGGATTCGCTGCCCGGCGGCGGCGCGGAGATCTTCTCCGAACGCGTGCGGCGCATCATCTGCGATCACAAAATCACCGGCGAGCAATGGCTGGAGACCGCGCGCACGGCGCACGAGCTGGGGCTGCGCTCCAACTGCACCATGCTCTACGGGCACATCGAGAACGACGCAGACCGCGTGGATCACCTCCTCAAGCTGCGCGCCCTGCAGGATGAAACCGGCGGCTTCGTCACGTATATTCCGCTGGCGTTCCATCCGGATAACACGCCCCTCCAGCACATCCCCAAGACCACCGGCTTCCTGGATATTCGGAACATCGCCGTAGCGCGGCTGCTGCTCGACAATATCCCGCACATCAAGGCTTACTGGATCATGATGACGCCGTGGATTGCGCAGATCGCGCTGCGCTTCGGCGCCGATGACATCGACGGCACGGTGGTGGAGGAGAAGATCTACCACGACGCCGGCGCCACCACCTCGCAATCCCTGCGCCGCAGCGAGCTCCTGCGGCTGATCCGCAAGGCCGGCCGCGAACCGGTGGAGCGCGACACGCTCTACCGCCCCGTCACCCGCACCGAAACCACGTTTACCGTTCTGGTGTAAACGAACCCCCCCGGCGGCGCAGCTTGCACGGAGCTAAGATAAGGGCGTGCCAAAGCATGTTCCTCAGGGGATCGTCCCCGCCCTGGTGACGCCGTTTCGCCAGGATGAGCGGATCGACTTCTCTGCCTGGCAAAACATCATCGATCTCATGATCGCCAGCGAGGTGGACGGCCTGCTGGTTTGCGGCGGCCAGGGCGAGTTCTTCTCCCTGGACGAGGAAGAGCGCGTGGTCGCGCTGCGCTTTTGCCGCCAGCACGTAGCCGGCCGCGTGCCGGTCTATGGCAACGTCGGGGCGGTCACCACTCGGCAGACGGTGCGCCTCGCGCAACTGGCCCAGGAGGAAGGCATCGACTACGCCGTGGTCATTACGCCCTACTACGTGCATCCGACCGAGGATGAACTGGTGGAGCATTATACGGAGGTGTGCCGGGCGGTGAGCATCCCGGTTCTGGCCTACAACATTCCGGAACGCACGGGCGTGGAACTGAGCACCGCCGCACTGGGGCGTATCGCGGCGGCGTGCCCGAATTTTGTGGGGTTGAAGGACTCGACGGGCAACCTGGAGCGGGTTCCGGAAGTCGTGCGGCTGGGCGGGGATCGCCCGTTCGCGGTGTTCATCGGGCGGGATCACATGATCCTGCCGGCGCTCAAACTGGGCGTGGCGGGAGCTGTCACGGCATGCGCCAACGTGTCGCCGCGGCTGTTTGTGGATCTGCACCGCGCCTTCCGGGCCGGAAATCTGGAGGAGGCCGCGCGGCTGCAGGCGCTTGTGGACCCGCTGCGGCAGTCCTTTGCGCTGCACACCTTCCCGTCGGTGGTCAAAGAGGCCATGGCGATGGCAGGTTTCCCGGCCGGCCCCTGCCGGCGGCCGGTAGGCCCCATGCCGGAGGCAGCGCGGCAGAAGCTACGCGCGGTCCTGGAGCATCTCAAAGAGGAGCATTATCTGCCGCAGGCGCCGGTGAGCATGACCGCCTGAAAGCAGCCCGTGGGGCAAAGCACCGCTCCCGCGGCCGGCCGCGGCTCGGAAGCACCTGATTCATGCACACGAATCATCTCGCGAAAGAAAAAAGCCCCTACCTGCTGCAACACGCCCACAACCCGGTGGACTGGTACCCCTGGGGACCGGAGGCGTTCGACAAGGCCCGCCGGGAGAACAAGCCGGTTTTCCTTTCCATCGGCTATTCCACCTGCCACTGGTGCCACGTGATGGAGCGGGAATCCTTTGAAAATGAACAAATTGCCGGCATTCTCAACCGCCATTTCGTGTCCATCAAAGTGGACCGGGAAGAGCGGCCGGACGTGGACCGCGTCTACATGACCTTCGTGCAGGTCACCACCGGGGGCGGCGGGTGGCCCATGTCGGTCTGGCTCACTCCGGACCTGAAGCCGTTTTTCGGCGGCACCTATTTCCCGCCGGAAGACCGCTACGGGCGGGCCGGGTTCCCCCAGATGCTGGAGCGGATTCACGAGGCCTGGGAACAGCAGCAGGCGAGAATCCTGGAATCCAGCGCCGACATCATCGCGCAGTTGCGAAAGCAGATGGAAGTGGAGCCCTCGGGCGGGGCGGCGCTGCTGGGCCTGGATCCGGTGGCGCTGGACAACGGATTCCAGGTGTTCCGCCGCACCTTCGACACCGAACACGCAGGCTTCAGCGAAGCTCCCAAGTTTCCGCGCCCGGTGGCCCTGAATTTTCTGCTGCGTTTTCACGCCCGCACCGGAAATCCCGAGGCGCTGGAGATGGTGCTAGCCACCCTCCGGGAGATGGCCAAGGGCGGGATGCACGATCAGCTCGGAGGCGGATTTCACCGTTATTCGGTGGACCGGCGCTGGTTCGTCCCGCACTTCGAAAAGATGCTGTACGACCAGGCACAACTGGCAACCTCCTACCTGGAAGCCTTCCAGATTACCGGCGATCAGGGTTACGCGGAGACGGCGCGGCGGATCTTCGACTACGTCTTGCGCGACATGCTGGACCCCGACGGCGGGTTCTACTCGGCCGAGGACGCGGACAGCGTCATCGACCCGGCGCAGCCCACCGTGAAAGGGGAGGGCGCGTTCTACATCTGGAAGCAGAGCGAAGTCGAGATCGCGGCCGGAGTGCCGGCGGCCGAATGGTTCTGCTACCGCTACGGCGTCGAAGAGCACGGCAACGTACAGGAAGACCCTCACCACGAGTTTGCCGGCAGGAACATTCTTTACCAGGCGCATTCGGCCGAAGAGACGGCGCGGCATTTCCAAAGGCCGCTGGAGGAGGTGCGCGCGGGCCTGGCGCTGGCCGAGCAGAAGCTGCTGGCGGCGCGCAGCCGGCGCGTACGCCCGCACCTGGACGACAAGGTGCTCACGGCCTGGAACGGCCTGATGATTTCGGCCTTGGCCAAGGGCGGCGCCATCCTGCGCGAGCCCCGGTACCTGGAGGCCGCCCGGCGCGCGGCGAACTTCCTGGCGAGCCGCATGTATCAGGCGGAAACCGGCATGCTGCTGCGCCGGTATCGCCAGGGGGAGGCGGCCATCCCCGGTTTCCTGGACGACTACGCGTTTTTCGCGCAAGCGCTGCTGGATCTCTACGAAGCCGAGTTCGAGCCGGAACACCTGCGGCTGGCCTTGCGCCTCATGGAACAGGCCCGCGACCTGTTCGAGGACCGGGTCCAGGGGGCCTTTTTCAGCTCCCGCGCGGACGACCCCGACCTGATTCTGCGCATCAAGGAGGACTACGACGGGGCGGAGCCCTCGGGCAACTCCATCGCTGTTCTGAACCTGCTGCGCCTGGCGCAGATCACCGGGCGGGCGGATTTGCGGGAATCCGCCGAAAAAGCCCTGGGCGCTTTCGCCTCCCGCATCCAGCACGCGCCGGTAGGGGTGCCGCAGATGCTCGTGGCCCTGGCCTTCTATCTCTCCAAGCCCAGGCAGATCATTCTGGTGGGCGCCAGGGAGGCGGCCGATACCCGCGCGCTCCTGGGGCAACTGAACGGGCGCTTCGTGCCGGAGCGCATTGTGCTCCTGGTGGACGGCGAGCCGTCCCGGCGCCTGTTTGCCGGGTGGCTGCCGGTGGTGGATACCATGCGCGCGCTGGACGGCAAAGCCACCGCATATGTCTGCGAGGATTACACTTGCAAGCTGCCCGCAAATAATCCGGAAAAGTTTGGCGAGTTGTTACAATAGAAATTTCACCAGCACCATTACAGGAGACAAACATGGAAAGAGCAGGAGCAACGACTCTTCGGGGGAATCCCCTCACCCTGATTGGCCCGGAACTCAAGCCGGGAGACGCGGCGCCGGATTTCACCCTGGTGGACAACGGCCTGAAGACCGTCACCCTGGCCGACACGGGCCGCAACGTGAGGATCATCAGCGTGGTGCCCTCGTTGGACACACCGGTTTGCGACGCGCAGACCAAGCGCTTCAATGAAGAAGCCGCCAAGCTGCCCAACGTGGATATTCTGACGGTGAGCATGGATCTCCCCTTCGCGCAGAAGCGCTGGTGCGGGGCGTTCGGAGTGGACAAGGTCAAGATGCTCTCGGATCATCGGGACGGGTCGTTCGGGGCGAACTACGGGACGCTCATCAAGGAGCTCCGCATCGAGAGCCGGGCGATTTTCGTGCTGGACCAGGAAAACAAAATCCGTTACGTGGAATATGTGAAAGAAGTGGCGGATTTTCCGAATTACGATGCGGCCCTGGCGGCGGTCAATACCGCCACGGCGAGAGGCGCCTAGCCGGGCCGCGGCTTTGCCAATGCCGGCGCGAGGGGCGGCCGGCGCGTGATTGAGGACCGACTGAGCACGCATCCACCATCACCAACCGCGGCGCCCGAGCGCGTCCGCACCCGTGCGGTGGAAAGCCCGCTCGTGCGCGGCGGCCTAACCATCGGTGCCGGCATCATCACCGGCAACATCCTGGGTTTCGCGCGCGTGGCATTGACAGCATATCTGCTGGGCACGCACCGCCGGGCCGATTCGCTGGCCGTCGCCATCGGGCCGGTGGATGCCCTGAACGTGGTGCTGATCAACAGCATGGTGTTTGCATTCGTGCCCATGCTGACGGCGCGGGCGGGCGCGGAGCGGACGGCGCTGTTCCACAAATTGAACCGCGCCTTCGCGTTCGTTTTTGCGGCGCTGGCTCTGGCGGTAGCGGCGCTCGCGCCCTGGCTGACCAGGGTGCTCGCGCCGGGGCTGGATCCGGCTTATTACAGCAAATCCGTCAACATCCTGCGTATCCTTTCGCTCTCCACGCTGGCGGCCGGAATGGCGGCGATCCACTCCGCCCTGCTTTACACCGACCGGCGTTTTGCGCCATCGGCCTTCTACCAGGCATCCTTGAACCTGTTTACCGTGGCGGGGGCGCTCAGCCTGTGGAGCGTTCTAGGGATCTACGGATTTGCCATCGGCTACTCGGTGGGCGCCTGGGCGCAGTTGCTGGTGGTTTGGATCGCTTCGCGTTCCAGTTTGCGCGGCGGGGACCTTTCCGAGTGCGAGCTGCACTGGCGAGACCTGCTGACCAGGCCGGCGACCATCGTCATCTACGCCGTGAGCCTGGCGCTGAACATTACCTTCACCCGGGCCTATGCCACGCAGGTGGGTCCGGGCATGGCGGCAGCCCTGGATTACTGCATGCGCGGGGTGGGCGTGCCGCTGGCTTTCCTGGTGAGCCCGATGTCCAATTCGCTGCTGCCGGAAATCGCCCGGCTGCGCAGCCAGTTCCGGCTCCGCGAGGCCTTCCACCTGATTGACCGGACCATCGCGCTGGCAGCCCTGGCGGCGGTGGGAGGGTGCGCCTTCGCCCTGGTCTTCCGCGAGCCGGTGATCGCGCTGTTCTTCCAGCGCGGCAGTTTCACGGCGGAATCCACGCGGCTGGTATCGGCGGTCTTCCTGGGGCTGGGGCCGAGCCTGATCGGCTGGAGCCTGTTGGAGCTCACCTCGCGGTCGCTGTTCGCGCTGGACCGCCCGTGGTTGCCGCTCTTCGCCGCGGCTATCCCGCTGGTGGGCAACGTGGTCTTTACGTTGTGGATGCACTCGGCCGCGCCGGAGATGATCGGAGTCGGCGCCTCGGCCGGACTGCTGGCGGGGTTCCTGTTCCTGTTCGTGCTGGCGCGGGCGAACCGCTCCCGCTGGCTCCAGGAAGGGTAAGCGGTTCAGACCAGGGCCGGCCGCCCGAGCTTCACGGCGTTTCGCATCAGCATCAGGCCGCAATCGCCGGCTGAAGTCAGAATCGACTCGGGGTGGAACTGCACGGCTTCGACGGGCAGTTGCCGGTGGCGCACCGCCATGATGACGCCGTCGTCCGATTCGGCGGTCACCTCCAGGCAGGCAGGGAACGTCTCGCGGCGGGCGAACAGCGAATGGTAGCGCCCCACCTGAAAACGCTCGGGCAGTCCCTGAAACACGCCCGCGCCGTGGTGCGTCACCCACGAAGGCTTGCCGTGCATGGGGTAATCCAGCACTCCCAGTTCGCCGCCGAATGCTTCCACCACGCCTTGCAGCCCCAGACACACGCCGAAGATCGGGATCCCGAGGCGCGCCGCCTGCCGCACCACCGCGGGAACCGCGAAGTCATCCGGACGCCCTGGCCCGGGCGAGATCAGGATCAGGTTCGGCATGAGCTGGCTCAATAGCTGCTCCGGAAATCCGGCGCGATAGGTCACCACTTCCGCGCCGGTCTGCCGCGCGTAGTTAGCCAGCGTGTGGATGAAGCAGTC
>JAJPJX010000010.1 GCA_021324015.1 Solibacteraceae bacterium
AGTTTCGGGAATTGGTTCGGGTAAGTCTGGGGTTTCCCCCCGGAGACTGCCGCCAATAAGCCCCGTTACGTTTCACCCCGCCCCGGTCCCCGCCTCAAACGCGGAGGACTGGGGCGGTGACGATAACCTCCCCATCCGCAAGACATCCACCCTATAGCCGAAGTGTCTGTAATGGCCTATCACTTGTTTTCGATGACCGGAAGGGGCGACGGCGGGCGCTTCACCACGCCTGCGTACGCTTCTTCGATGGACACATCGTGGTCCCTCAGAATTTCTCCGGTCACTAACTCCAGGTTGGTCTTGGCTCGGATATAGCTGTTCATGGCGGTAACCTCGGCTTGCTGCCGCGTCACCAGGTCGCGCTGTACGATCACCACGTCCAGGAAGCTGGAAGTGCCCAACTGGTATCTGCGGCGCGCGCCGTTGAGGGTCTGCTCCTGGAGCATGCGCGCCTTCACGCTGGTATCGTAGGCCGCGCGCGCCTGCTGCATGGCGATGCGCGCGTTCAGCACGTTCATGCGAACGTTGTTCTGGAGCTGGCGGTCCTGGATCTGCTGCTGCCGCAGGTTCAACTGGTCGCGGATCAGGTCGGCTTGCGCGGCGCGGTTGCGGATGGGAATGCTCAACTGGAAGCCGGCGCTGTAATTCGGGAAGTTGCGCGCGAACAACTGCGACAGAACGGTGCCGTACCCGCCCAGGAAGAACTGGTTGACGCTCCCGGGTGTGCGCACCAGTTGGCCGCCGCTGGTCTCTCCGGTCGCGCTCACAAAGGGAACGCTGTTCACATCGCCCGCCAGGGCGTTGTTCTGCAAGGTGGCGAAGGCTTGCAGGACGGGCAGCGCCGCGCTCCGGGTGCCCTGCATGCTGATCTTGCTGTTCTCCAGGTTGACACGGCTTTGCTCCACGTCCGGACGGTCGGCCAAGGCTTCTGCCACCAGGTCCTGCACCGGCTGGACGGCGTCCTTCTCCGGCACCCGGATGGGCGTGGTGGGCACGATGCGGGCATCCACCACCGAGAGGCTGTCCACGCCGCTGCGCGTCAGGGCATTTTTCAGGATCATCTCCTGCTGCAGCACCAGCGTCTCGGCGTCGGTTACCTGCTGCTGCGCGGCGGTCATTTCCGCCTCCGCCTGCACGATGTCGATGGGCGCGATGGCTCCCAGCGCGGCGCGCCGCTTGTTGTCCTCATACAGCTTCTGGTTCAGCTCGAGGGCCTGTTGCTGCACCTTCAGGTTCTCATTCAGGGTCACCAGGTCGTAGTACAGGTTGGTGATGTTGGCCACCGTGACCATTACCTGCTGCTTGAAGACCAGGTCCGCGACGTGGCGGTTATTGCGGGCGATCCGAATGGCCCGCTTGTTGACCGCCAGGCCGAACCCCTGCAGCAGGTTTTGGGTGATCTGGATCTGCGCGTTGGCCGTCGTCGAGGGATTGAAATCGTTGTTCGGCGAATTTTGGCGCAGCGTCTGGTTCTGCATGGTGAAGCTTACGTTGGTGCCGGTGAGGAAACCCTGGGAGAAACTGTAGCCGCTGACCGTGTATTGGGAGACCAGGAAATTGGTGCCGGTGACGAAGCTGCTGGGCTGCGGAGAGGTATTGTGCCCCCTTTGCACGAACAGGTTGAAGACAGGGTCCAGGTTGGGAATGCTTGATCCGGCCAATTGCACGCTCACGCCGCTCAGCACACCCGCCTGCGAGCCGGTGTTGGAACTGCTCCCCACGCTGCCCAGGGCGTTGGCGCCACCCAGCACTCCGCTTGACGCGGAAGAGAATCCCTGGCTGATGTTCGAGTTGAGCCCGCGCAGCAGGGATCCGGCGTTGGCGCGCAGCACGTCGGAATCCGCGAGCTTCGGGTTGTAGCGCGCCAGTTCGATGTCCAGGCTGTTCTCCAGGGCCAGCGCGATCGCGTCCTCGAGCGAAAGATAGATCCGCCCGGCGCGCATCAGCGAGTCCAGCCGGTTGGAGTTGGCGTAATCCACCGGCGGTGAGTAGCGCGGCAAATAACTGCGCTTGAAGTGCGACCAGAAGCCCGTGCCGGTGTAAGGCTTGATCTCCGCTACCTGCGCGAAGGCGTCGCTCGCCAGGGCCAGAAGAAGATAGAATGCCGTCCGTTTCCGCATGCAGTCAGTTCCTCATTGCTCGACCAGCCGATTCGTGTCGCACATGGCGTGCCACGGCCTTAAGCTCTTGACGAATCGAGTCTTGAACGGTTAGCGGCACACCGGAAGTGTCCGCTTTTGGGACGCCTCTCCTCCACCACCGGACAGGTGTCCTACACTGGAAATAGGTATGCGGAGAATCCTGGCCGCGTTCTTTCTCGTCGTTCTGGCCGCCCTCGGCGCCAACGTCAAGCTTTACCTGAAAGATGGCACGTATCAACTCGTGCGGGAGTACGAGGTCAAGACGGACCGGGTGCGGTTTTACAGCGTGGAGCGCAGCCAGTGGGAGGAGGTCCCTCTAACCCTCGTGGACCTCAAGCGGACGGGGCAGGAAGTCGCGGAGCGCAAAGCCGCGCTGGCCAAAGAGGCCAAGGTGCTCTCCGAGGAGGACCGCGCCATCCGTGAGCAGGAGGAGGAAGCCGCGCGCATTCCACAAAACCCCGGGGCTTATATGGTGGAGGGCAAGGAGGTGCGAGCCTTCAAACTGGCCGAGTCCAGCGTGCATACCAACAAGGGACGGTCCGTGCTGAAACTCGTGTCGCCGATCCCGGTCGTCTCCGGCAAGGCCACTGTGGAATTGCAGGGAGAACATTCCAGCAACGTGGTGAGCAATCCCAACCCCGAATTCTATATCCGGCTGTCGGATCAGGAACGCTTCGGCATCTTTAAACTGACCCCCCAGAAAGGCGTGCGCGTGGTCGAGAAGGTGACCATCGTCCCGGTGACCAAGGAGATCATCGAAGAGCCCGCCGAGGTGGAGGTTTTCCGCAAGCAGATCGGCGGGCAGGACCTCTACAAGGTCTGGCCCCAGAAAGCCCTGGAGTCCGGTGAATACGCGCTGGTCCAGTACACCGCCGGAAAACTGAACCCGCAAATCTGGGACTTCTCTTACCAGCCCGCCAGGTAAATCCGGACTTAGCCCGGCTTTCGCAGTTCAAGGCCGTTTTCGGCTCTAGCGCCAGAAAATTCCTTTTGCTTTCAACGTCGCCTCCGCCAAAATTGGCCGAAACAGGCCAGGTG
>JAJPJX010000207.1 GCA_021324015.1 Solibacteraceae bacterium
TCAAATTTCGGGCTCATCCCGCATTGGAATCGAAAGCCGTTTTCAGGCTCATCTCGTATTGGAATCAATTCTCGATTTCAGGCTCATTTCTGGATTGGAAAATGCTATGATTTCACCCCCGCGGCGCCACACTTCCATTGGATGCGGCAGCAGACAAAAGGAGCCGGAATCCGGCGGATTTTTTGGGCCGCATGCCTCTCCGCGCGGGGTTCCCGGTTTTCGCTACAATAGAAAACATCACCACCAAGCCAGCGAACGTGATTGCCATTTACCCGGGTTCTTTCGACCCCATCACGAACGGCCACCTGGACCTGATCGAGCGGGGATCGCGGCTTTTTGACAGGCTGATTGTCTCCATTCTGCGGAACGAAACCAAGCGGCCGTTGTTTTCGGTGGAAGAGCGAATGGAGATGCTGCGCGAAGTGGTGGCGGGCTTTCCGAACGTGGAGGTGGACAGCTTCCATGGACTGCTCGTGGATTACGCATCCGAGCGCGGCGCGACGGCCGTGCTGCGCGGCATCCGGGCGATTTCGGACTATGAATATGAACTGCAGATGGCTCTGATGAATCGGCGGCTGCGGCCGGCGGTGGAAACCGTATTCCTGATGGCCGGGGAGGCGCATTCGTTCCTGAGTTCCCGGCTGGTCAAGGAAGTGTTCGGATTGGGGGGGACTATCTCGGGGCTAGTCCCACCGGTGGTGGAGGCGCGGCTCCGCCGGCGCATCGCCGAAATTTAATCGTTCTCATACAGAGGGGTTGAAGACAGCAACATGCAAGTGCAAGCCAACATCGCGATAGCGGAACGGATCTCTTCGATCAGTGTGTCGTCCACCATGAAGGTGGCGGCCGACGCCGACAGGCTGCGTTCTCAGGGCGTGGACGTGGTGGATTTCGGAGCGGGCGAGCCCGACTTTCCCACGCCGGACAACATCAAGCAGGCGGCCGTGCGAGCCCTGGAAGCCAACTTCACCAAGTACACGCCGGCGGGCGGCACTACCGAACTGCGGCAGGCCATTTGCGAACGCCACAAGCTGGACTTCGGCACGGACTACAAGCCTTCCGAATGCCTGGTGACGGTGGGCGGCAAGCACGTGATCTTCAACCTGATCCAGGCCCTTGTGGACCCCGGCGACGAGGTGGTGATCCCGGTGCCCTTCTGGGTCACGTATAAAGATGTTGTGAGCTACGCCGGCGGTAAGTGCGTCTTCGTGGACACCGACGAGCAGGAGGGATTCACGCTGACGGCCGCCATGGTCGAACCGCATCTCACCCCCAAGACCAAGATCGTGATCATCAACTCGCCCTCCAATCCCAGCGGCGCGGTGCTCAGCCGGGAAGAGTTCGAGAAGATCTTCCATCTGACCTCGAAGCGGGGCATCTACCTGCTGACGGACGAGTGCTACTGCCACTTCCTCTACGATTCGCAGCCTTTCTCCATCGCGTCGCTGCCGGGCGCCAAGGAGACCGTGCTGGTGGCGGGGTCGCTGTCGAAGACTTACGCGATGACGGGTTGGCGGATCGGCTTTGGACTGGTGCCGGCGCCCATCGTGGGGGCCATGACCAAGCTGCAGAGTCACTCGACCTCGAACCCCACCTCGATCGCCCAGAAGGCGGCTGTGGAAGCACTACGCGGACCCCAGGATTCGGTGGGCACCATGCTGGCGGAATACCGCAAGCGCCGGGACTTCGTGGTGCGGCGCCTGCGCGCCATCCCGGGCGTGCGCTGCGCCGAGCCGAAAGGCGCCTTCTACGCCTACCCGAATATCGGCGCGGCGCTGGGGAAGGATGGCATCCGAAACACGCTGGACTTCGCCGAACGGCTCTTGGAGAAGTCGCATGTGGCCGTGGTGCCGGGGGAGGCGTTCGGCACCGGCGCGCATGTTCGCATCTCTTACGCGACCTTTCTGGGCGAACTGGGGCGCGGTCTCGACCGCCTCGAGCAGTTCCTCGGAGAGCTGGGGTGAAACCGCGCCGGCTGGCGCCGTCCTTTCGCGAGAAGGTGTGGGGAAGCACCCGGCTCACACCCTGGTTCGACGGCGGCGGCAAGATGATCGGCGAGGTCTGGTTCGAAGATGAACCGGCCTTGCCGATCCTGGTCAAGTTCCTGTTCACCACGGAAAAGCTGTCGGTCCAGGTGCACCCGCCGGACCGGCCCGGAGAGCCGGGAAAAACGGAAATGTGGTACATCCTGCGGGCGGAACCCGGCGCGAACCTGGCGCTCGGATTTCGGGAGCCGGTGACCAAAGAGCAGGTGCGGGAAGCGTCGCAGACCGGCGAGGTGGAGAAGCTGCTGCGCTGGTACACGCTGCACCCCGGGGAGGTGTTTTTCACACCGCCGGGTAGCGTGCACGCGATCGGCGCGGGGGTAGCGCTGTGCGAGATCCAGCAGAACACGGACATCACCTACCGGCTTTACGACTACGGACGGCCCCGCGAACTGCACCTGGAGCAGTCGCTGGCGGTAGCCCACCTGGGGCCCCACCCGGGCCCCTCGAAGCCGGAGGAACTGGGAGGCGGACGCCGCCTGCTGGCGCAATCAGATTACTTCGTGACCGAGTCGCTGGACCTGAGCGGCGCAGTTACCTACACACCCGAGGCGGGCCGTTTTCACCTGCTGATTTTCGTTGAGGGCGGCGGCGTCATCGCCGACGAGCCGTTCGCGCCAGGCGAGGTATGGCTGGTGCCGGCCGGCGCCGGGAGTTTCCGCATCGAGCCCAGCGCTCCGCTGCGGCTTCTGCGCACGTTTCCGCCGGCTTGAGCTAGCCGATGCCCAGGTCGTCGATGCGCTCGAGCGGCGTGCCGCATTTCCGGCAAATCAGGGCGTGGCAGTCTCCGCACATCAGGGGATCCGCGACGGGCCTGGCACAGGTGGGGCAATAGAAATCCGCGCGGGCTTCGTTTTCCGGCATGCTCCCGCCATTATCCTGCACTTTATCCGGCGGCCGTGCCTCATAATCAGCGAGATGCAAAGGGCCTGGCCATGGTCGGCGGCGGCGCTGTGCATACCCGCGCTCGAGGCGGCGTTGATCCGGGGTGTGGTGCTGGACTACGGCACCGGACGGCCTCTGGCGAGGGTGCTGGCCGGGACCTGGGAGGTGATGGTCGCACCGCCTCCTTACTTCTATGTGGTGTCCGTGGGCGGCAGTAGAAACCCGTCGCCGGGACACCGCGCGGACGGATGGAACGAAATTACGGCGCGCGATGCCGCGGTCGGCGCACCCGTATTTCTGGAGCCGTTCGATCCGGAGACCAAGATGCGCCTGGGTGAGCTGCGCAGCACACGCACGGATTTACGAGGCGACTATCGCTTTTTCAGCTTGCCGCCCGGCACAAACCGGCTCCTCAGCACTTTCGAATTCGAGCACCCCGGCGAGCAAGCTATCGAAACCGCCCGCGCACCTACGGTATCGCTGAAGGAGGGTGCCGAAACCGTACAAGATGTCGACTTGTATGTGCGGTAGCAGCAGCCGGCTTTTCACAAGAGGTCGAACCTGGGGGAAGCGTAGTTGGCTTGTTCGGCTACGGCATGGGGGTCGAGCGGCGCGGCGAACTCCTGCTCGAGCGCTTCCAGTCTGGGATCCGATGGAGCGGCGAGGACGGAGGCGCGCCCACCCGGGTCCGCCCGGGTGAGATGGAACTCCGCCTGGGCGATCCAGTCTTCCCCACACACATGCAATCGGACCGGCGGGTCGGCAGGGCGCTCAGGCGGCTGCGCGGGAACCTGGTATTCCACCTGCCAGGTGATATGCTCCACCTCGAGCCCTGGCTCCCCGCCGATCGAATAATTATCCACCAGAGCCTCGTCTTCCCATAGGGCAAAGGCGGTAGCCGGGACAGAAGGAAGGTTCGGCCCCGCGCCCCAGATGAGGGCGACCCTCAGCAGTCGCACCTGGTCCAGAGCGTATGCCGCCACGGCCAGTGGGACTTTGCGGTATCCTGCGCATACCCGGCGGCGGTCTTCGAGGGCCTGAAGGGAGATCTGTGCCCGCCCGCGCACCAGCGGACTGGGATCTTCCACCAGTCTGCGAACCGCTTCCAGAAATCGCAGGTCTCGGGTTTGGGCCATGACCCAAGCCGCAGTTCCCCGCGACGATTCCTCGGGAGCCTGGGCCATTTGCAGGATGGAGGCGATCGTGCCGACATCGCCCAGCCGGTACAACCCCAGCAGCGCATTGCCGCGAACCCGCTGGTGAGGATCACGGAGGCCTTCCAAAAAAATCGCCCGGGAACCACGCTCGAGGCTTCCCCACAATGATTCCAGGGCGTTAGCCCGTACACGCGGATCCGGATGCTTCAAGCGAAAAGACACCCATTTGGGGTCCGGGTGCATTTTGCTCAGCAAGGTAGCGGCCCGGGAGCGAACATAGGCATCCGGGTGCTGGAGCAGCCGCGCCAGGAACAGCCCGTTCAGACCTCCCCGGAGCGCCGCGATGAGCTCGAGGTTCCGAAGCGCGGAGGTCGGCTTTGCCGTGGGCGCCGGCGTCCACGCCAACAACCGCCGGAGCAGAGCCCGATCTACTTCGGGATCCCTCTTTTTCAGTTTCAGGGCCAGAGCCGACGCCTGCTCCAGAGTAAAACGCTCCGGGTCACAGAGCGCTTCGGCCACGCTCTCCGTCGAAACCATCCAGAGCCTCAGATCGGCAAGCGTGGAGAAAACATTAGAGCCGCCGTGCCGGGCCCCGGCAGCCCGGCCGTTTACCGGGCGGGCGCGATGGAGTTGACCTGAATGGTCTTTCCGTTCAACGTTCCGGTGACCGTCACTTTTTGCGCGGCGAACTTACCCGGAGTTTTCTGATCGCTCAATTTATAGATGTTGCCGCCGGAAGCCAGCACGTAGGTCGAGCCCATCTTGACGCATTCGGTGACGCACTTGGAGTCCGGCTGCACGTTCATGGCTTTGTGGTCCAGACCGCACATCTCGTCCGTGATGATTCCGGCAAAGGTCTGTTTGGCAGGCGCGGCGGCCAGCAGCGTGACGGCGGCGAAAAAGACAGCGATGGCTTTCATGGTATTCTCCCATTGTTTTGATTAATGCTGAGCCACAGATCGTTGTACTTGGACTCAGGCAAAACCTGCTTCAACTGAAAATTGAATGTCTCCTCGAGCGTGGCGATGGTGAGCCGAAAAGGCCCGGAGTTGCTGATGTGGTCGATATCCTGGAAACGCCACGTCCGCGAATCATTCTTTTGCGGGGTCGCATAGACGATGCGATCTTCTCCGATCTTCAGAATCCCCTCCGTGCCCGTGATGCGGCCCAGATGCTTCACCGGGATCTCCCAGAGCGGCCGGACCGCCCCATCGGCCACTTCTGCGACGAACCGCTGATCCAGGCGGTCCCTCCAGAATGTATACAGGCCCGACGGAATCGCACCCGTGAAATCATACGCCTGATCGGCGCCGGCGTGCAGACGGCGATCCCGGTAACTCAAGAGATGTAGACTCCCGGGGCCAAGTTTCAATTCCTGGATATCCTGATACCGCCAACTCCAGGAGTGCTTCTTCGCACCATGGAACGTGATCCCGTTCTGATCCACCACCATGACCCCGCGGCAGCCTTTGCGTAAGTGCTCGTGCCGCACTTCGAAGCGGACCTCGGCCAATCCGCTCGAGACCACCAGCAGGCCGGCGACCGTCAGGCGGCTAACCGTTTTACCTGGGAATGCCATTTCCATACCTCATAAATTGCCGGATACACCACCAGCTCCAGCAGGAAAGAAGTAAAGATGCCGCCGATCATGGGCGCGGCGATGCGCTTCATCACGTCGGCGCCCGCCCCTACGGACCACATGATCGGAACCAGACCCGCGGCCATGGTGGCCACGGTCATGAACTTCGGGCGGATGCGTTTCACCGCGCCGTGCAGGATGGCCTCACGAAGGTCCGCCCGGCTGCGCATATGCCCCTCGTGCCGCCGTTCGTCGAAGGCCAGGTCGAGATACAGGAGCATGAAAACGCCGGTTTCGGCATCCACGCCCATCAGCGCGATCAAGCCTACCCACACGCCGATGCTCATGTTGTAGCCCAGCCAGTGAAGCAGCCAGATCGCACCCACCGCGGAGAAGGGCACGGCCAGCAGGATCAACAGGGTCTTGGCGGTGGATTTGGTGTTCAGGTAAAGCAGCAGAAAGATCAGGAACAAGGTGAGCGGCAGCACCACTTTTAGGCGCTCGCGCACACGCTGCATGGCTTCGAACTGGCCGCTCCACACCAGGGAATAGCCCGGCGGCAAGGCAACTTCCGCGGCGACCACGCGCTTGGCGTCGGCCACATAGCTGCCCACGTCCCGGCCAGCCACGTCCACGTACACGTAGCCGTTGAGCATGCCGTTCTCATCGCGCAGCATGGCGGGTCCGCTCACCATCTTCAGATCGGCGATCTCGGCCAGCGGGATGTGCAGGTTGCCCATGGCCGGCACCAGCACGCGGCCCAGCCTGCCGAGGTCGCTGCGAAAATCGCGCAGGTAGCGAACATTCACGGGGTAGCGCTCGCGGCCCTCCACCGTGGTGGTGAGATTCTCACCGCCGATGGCGCTCATCACAGCCATCTGGGCATCGTCCACCGACAAACCATAGCGCGCCAACTGATCGCGCCGGATGTCGAAATCCAGAAAATAACCGCCGCCAGTGCGCTCCGCGAACACGCTGCGCGAGCCGCGCACCTGCGGCAGCACGCGTTCGATTTCGGCGCCGATTCTTTCGATGACTCTGAGATCCGCGCCGTAGATTTTGATGCCGACCGGTGTGCGCACGCCGGTGGTCAGCATGTCGATGCGATTTTTGATGGGCATGGTCCAGGCGTTGGAAACACCCGGAATCTGGAGCGCTTCGTTCATCTGGTCCACCAGTTCGTCGGTGGAGATGTGGTCCGGCGTCAGGCGGGCGCAGTACGGCTTGATCCACTTCGGCCAGGAGTCGTACCAAGTGGGCGCCTTGCGCCACTGCGATTTGGGCTTCAGCAGGATGATGGTCTCCATCATGGAAAGGGGCGCCGGATCGGTGGAGGTTTCGGCGCGGCCGGCCTTGCCCAGAACCCGCTGCACCTCGGGAAAGCGCATGAGGATGCGGTCTTGCACCTGCATAAGCTTTTGGGCCTCGGTGACCGAGATGCCGGGCAAGGTAGTGGGCATGAATAGCAGCGCGCCTTCATCCAGCGGGGGCATGAACTCCGAGCCGAGTCTCTCGTACACCGGGACGGTGACCGCCATCAGCCCCACGGCCCCCGCGATCACCGCCCATTTCCAACGCAGGGCCTGGCGCACCACGGGCTCGTATAAGCGGATCAGAATGCGGCTGATGGGATGCTTTTCTTCGGAATGGATGGTGCCCACCAGCACGGCGCTCGCTGCGCGGGCCAGCCAGCGCGGCCGGAAGCGAAAATTCTCCATGTGAGTGAAGAGCAGGCGCATGGCCGGGTCGAGCGTGATGGCCAGCACGGCGGCCACGATCATGGCGAAATTCTTGGTATAGGCCAGCGGCTTGAACAGGCGGCCTTCCTGCGCCTCCAGCGTAAGTACCGGCAGAAAGGAGACGGCGATCACCAGCAGAGCGAAGAAGCTGGGCCCGCCCACCTCCTTGACCGCGTTGACGACCACGCTGTGGTAATCCTCGCGCCGCCCGGTGCGCTGCCATTCCTCCAGCTTCTTGTGCGTCTGCTCCACCACCACGATGGCGGCATCCACCATGGCGCCCACGGCGATGGCGATGCCGCCCAGCGACATGATGTTGGAGGTGATGCCCATCAGGTGCATGGGGATGAACGAGATCACCACGGCCACCGGGATGGTAATGATAGGAATCAGGGCGCTGGGGATGTGCCACAGGAAGATCAGGATGATGAGCGAGACGACCACCAGCTCTTCGATGAGCGTATGTTTCAGGTTGTCGATAGAGGCCAGGATGAGTTCGGAGCGGTCGTAGGCGGTGACGATGCGCACGCCGGGCGGCAGACCCGGCTCGATCTCCCTGATTTTGGTCTTGACCCGATCGATGACGTCCAGGGCATTCTGGCCCTGGCGCATGACCACGATGCCGGAGACCACTTCGCCCCTGCCGTCGAGATCGGCGATGCCGCGGCGGATATCGGGGCCGAGCGTGACCTGGCCGACCTGGCGCACGGTGACCGGGACGCCCGAGGGCGAGGTGGCGAGCACGATCTTCTCCAGGTCCGCGGTGGATCTGGCGTAGCCGCGCCCGCGCACCATGTACTCGCGGCCGCCGAATTCCACCAGGCGCCCGCCCACGTCGTTGTTCCCGGCCCGCACGGCGTCGAGCACCTTGGTGAGCGGAATGTTGTAGGCTTGCAGGCGGTCGGGGTCCAGGTTGATCTGGTACTGGCGCACGAAGCCACCCAGAGGCGCCACCTCGGCCACCCCGGGCACGGCTTGCAGGTAGTAGCGCAGATACCAGTCCTGGAGCGACCGCAGGTCCGCCAGGCTGCGTTTGCCGGTGCTGTCCACTAGCGCGTACTGGAAGACCCAGCCGACGCCTGTGGCATCCGGCCCCAGTTCGGTTTCGACGCCCTTGGGCAGGCGCGGCAGGATCTTCGAGAGATATTCGAGCGTGCGCGAGCGGGCCCAGTAAATGTCCGTGCCCTCGTCGAAAATGATGTAGACGTAGGAGTAGCCGAAGTCGGAGAAGCCGCGCACGTCCTTCACGCGCGGCGCCCCCAGCATGGCGCTGACGATGGGGTAGGTGACCTGGTCCTCCATGATGTCCGGGCTGCGATCCCAGCGCGAGTAAACGATCACCTGCGTGTCGCTCAGGTCGGGAATGGCGTCCAGCGGCACGTGTTGGAGGGACCACCAGCCGCCGAGCACCGCGGCGGCGACGAACAGGAACACGATCATCCGGTTGCGGGCGGAAAACTCAATGATGTGGTTGATCATGAGCCTCTCCCGCCATGTCGTTCAAAGCCGCCTTGAGCTGGCTTTCCGAATCGATCAGGAAATTGCCGGAAACGACGATGCGCTCACCCGCCGCCAACCCGCTGAGGATCTCCACGCGGTCGCCGACCTGTGCGCCGAGCTTCACGGAGCGCGGCTCGAAGTAGCCGTTACCGCGATCCACGAAGACCACCTGCCGCAGACCGGCGTTCAGAACGGCGGATTGGGGCACCATGAGTTTTCGCCCGCCGCCGGTGCGGAATTCGACGTCACCGTACATTTCAGGCTTCAGCAGATACCCGGGATTTTCGAACTGGAGACGCACTTTTAACGTGCGGGTGGCCGGGTCCACCTGCGGCTGGATGTAGCTCACGCGCCCGTGAAAGCTCCGCCCCGGAAGATACGAGAGGGTGAGGACGGCATCCTGGCCGACGCGGATGTTCGCGGCCTCGTACTCGAACACGTCGGCCATCACCCAAACGGTGGAAAGATCCGCCACGGTGTAGAGCACCGTGTCCGGAGTGATGCGCTGCTTTGGGAAGGCATTGCGTTCGGTGACGAATCCGCCGATGGGCGCGTAGAGCGTGAGGTCTTTGAGGGGCCGGCGGGTCTTCTCGATCTGGTCGATCTGCGCCGCGCTGATATCCCAGAGTTCCAGTCGCCGCCGGGCGGCCGCCAGCAGATTGTCCGTCGTGGCCATCAGCTCGTGCACGGGACTCGCGGCCATGGTTTCTTGCGCTTTCAACGCCAGCAGGTACTCCTGTTGCGTAGCCAGAGCCTCGGGGCTATAGATGGTGAGCAGGGGCTGCCCCTGGCGCACCTGGATACCCGTGAAATCCACGAACACACGGTCGATCCATCCTTCGATCTTGGTCTGCACTTTGGCGATGCGGGTTTCATCCAGCGTGACGCGGGCGGCAGCGCGGATGCTCTCGAACGCGGGACGGTACTCGGCCGTGCCGTATTCGACGCCGATCAACTGCTGCTTCTCAGGTGTGATCTCGACGGCGCCGGGACCGAGATTGGCCGGCTTGGAGACCGCCGCCTGCTCGCCGCCTTCGTAAACCGGCACCAGCTTCATGCCGCAGTCCGGCGCGATGCCGGGCTTGTCGGACTTATACCAAGGGTGCATGGGATCGTGGTAGTAAAGGATCTTGCGCTCCGCGCCGGCGGCCCCCTTGGCGGGCGCCTTCGCGTACCAGCGGCCATAGCCGTACCCGCCCATCCAGGCGGCCAGCAGGAGCAGCAGGGTCAGGAGTTTCCTCTTCATCGCATTCCCTCAACGGTCCAGCAGCAGGCCAGTGACTTCCTCGAGCCGGTCCAAGGCCAGGTAGTACCGCATCATCTCCTCGTGGTAGTTCAGCTCGTAATCCACCACGGTCATGAAATTCGTCAGCAGGGAGAGAAATTCCAGCGCCCCGGTTTCGTAGCTGGCCATGGAGGACTCGAGCGCCAGCTTGGCTGAAGGGATCACCGATTTTTGATACAGATCCATCAGACGCATCGAGGTCTGCGCCGTGACGAAGTCGTCCTGGATGCGGGCATCGAGCGTCTGCTGTTCGGCTTCGTAGCTGTGGCGGGCTTCCCGGATGCGATCCGCCTGTTCGTTGAGCGCCGCCCGCTGCTTGCGCCAGAAGTATGCAGGCAATTTCACGTCCAGGCGCACCTCGTACATGGGCGGCATACCGCCCTGGTTGAAATAGCCGCCGGAGACGGTGTAGTCGGGATAGTAATCCCGGCGCGCCAGGTCCGCGGCCAGTTCACTGCGTTCGATCACCTTCTGGTCGCGGCGCAACTGCGGAGCCTGGGTGCGGCTGCGGGCGCGAAGCTGCTCCAAGGTGACGTCCAAGGGCGGAGGGGTCAATTCATCCGGAAGCTGGAAGGAACCCCCCGGAGGCCGGTTCAGCAGACTATTCATCTCAGCTTCGCGGCTAATGCGTTCCTGCTCCAGCCGCAGGCGTTGGGCTTCGTAGATGGCGTACTGTGTTTGCGCCCGAAAGATATCCTGCTGCGCCGCGCGGCCCACCGAGTAGCGCACCTCGGCCACCTGGATAAAGTTATGCAGCAACGCCTGGTTCTCTATCACCGTATCCATGGCTTCGCGGGCGTGGTGCAGCATGTGGTAGGCCTGCTTCAGGCGGGCGACTACACTCCGACGCACGGCCAGGTACTGCTGGAATTCCGCGTCGGCCTCCCGGGCGGCAATTTCGCCGCGCAGCTTGCGCTTGCCCGGAAAGGGCATTTCCTGGGAGACCATCAGCCCGATGTTGCTGGTCACGCTGGTTCCCAAGCCGGCGCCGGGCAGCGGATTGCCGTTGCTGACCCAGCCCACGGAAACCGTGGGATCCGGCAGGCTGCTCTCCTGCCCGGGCCGCTCCCGCGCCGCCTCGTATCGCTTCTGCGCGGCCAGAATTTCCCGGTTGTTACGTAGTGCTTCGGCTACCAGCGCATCGAGCGACTGCGCCTGCGCAGCGAGACACCACGCCCACAGCAAACATACGTACACAACTCGCATTTTCCTTTTCCCCTATCGCACTGCGAATCGTCCGGTGGAGAAAGGAAGCCTTTAGATGCGGAAGACGGAAAGGAGAACCAGCAGATCGGGAGGAGAGGCCTGCGGCAGGATCAACGCGGGGGGCTCGGCAGTGGCCGGCGCGGAAATTTCAGTCCGGATCGCCGGACCCCATGCGGCCAGGGAGGGCAGCTCCGGCGCGATATCCGCCCGAACGAAGTTCTTCAGGCTGAGCGACTGGCAATCCACCCGATGCGGAGAACCTTTCGGGTGGCAGCAGCCATGAGGCGAACTCTCCGAGGCTGCGTACAAAAACAACTGCGGGCAGGAAAAGCAGTTTCCCCAAAACAGCGCTGCAAGTAACAGAAGCGCCAGAAACACACTGGAAACCGTACGCATCCGAAGTTTGATTATAGCACTGTTCAAGAAAACAACAATAGAGTATCAGGTCTTAATAGAAAAATGATAGATTAAGAAATATACACCTTTTGTCATGTCACGGATTTTCTGGGTTTCGAGGGCGCTGCTGGTATTCGGGTGGCCGGGCTTCAGCCAGCAGACGCTTTCTATACGAGACGCCGTCGAGCAGGCATTGCGGTCGCATCCCTTGCTGGAGGCAGGGTCGCAGCGGATTTCGGCTTCGGCGGGTCTGGCGAGGCAGGCCGGTTTGTGGCCTAATCCGCGCCTGTATTTTCAGAGCGAGAACTGGCGAGCTTATGGCACTCCGGGATTCAGCCCGAACCTGGATCCGGACACGTTTGCCTTTCTCTCGCAGCCTTTCGAGACGGCCGGAAAGCGCGCCCGGCGGATCGAACTGGCCAATGCCAAGCTGCGGCGCAGCGAACTGGAGCGGGAACTGCTGGCAAAACAGATCGCCGGGCGGGTAAAGCAGGCGTATTGGAACGCGGTGGGCGCGCGGCGGACGTACGAGCTGTGGCTGGAGAATCGCAGAAACTTTCAGCAGATCATCGAGTATCACGAAAAGCGCGTCCGCGAAGGCGCCATGGCGGAAGCGGATCTGCTGAAGGTGCGGCTGGAAGGCGAGCGCCTGGCGGTTTCGGCGAACTCGGCGGCGCTGGAGGCCGAGCGGGCACGGATTCAGCTCCAGCGCGAGATGGGGCAAACGCAGTTTCCGGAGGTGCTCCTGACGGAGGTTCTGGAGTTGGGCGGAGCGCCGCCGCCCGCCGATGTTGCCTCAGCGCTCGCGGATCGTACGGAGGCGAAAATCGCTCGGCAAGCGATCGAGCAGGCACGCGCCGGCGAGCGGCTCGAGCGCGCCGCCGCCAAGCCGGACCTCGATGTCGTCCTGGGATACAAGCGCACCACGGGATTCCATACCGCCTTAGCGGGCGTGCAGTTGGCTCTGCCGTTCTTCAACCGCAACCAGGGAAACATCGCCGCCGCGATGGCCGAGACGCGCGCCGCCGAATCCGACTTGGCCGCCACAGAGGCGGTGGTGGGGGCGGAGGTGCGGGCGGCGGAAAGCGAGGTGCGCATGCGGCGGCGCCAAATCACGGAGCTGCTCGAGAATTCCCTGGCGCGCGCCGCCGAGTCCTCGCGCATCGCGCTGGCGGCCTATCGCGAGGGCGGCTCTGACCTGCTGGCTCTTCTGGATGCCGAGCGGGTGCGCATCGATCTCGAGGTGCTGTACGCGCGCACGCTGGCGGAGTACCGGCAAAGCGTAGTGGCGCTCGAAACAGCCATGGGGGTCAATCCGTGAAACATGCCATCGTGTTTCTGCTGCTGGCAGCCCTGGCGGGCTGCACCCGGCAAGCCGATCCGACGGCTTCCGGCGCCGCTCCGGGGGCCCGGAAGGGGCCGGCGGGCAACACCGTGGGCCTGGAACCGGCGGCGCAGCGGGAGGCCGGGGTCAAGGTGGAGCAGGTGGCCCTGCGCTCGATGGCCCAAACCCTGCGCTCCACCGCGCGGCTGACCAACGACGAAAACCAGACCTGGCGCGTGGGCGCCATCACCGAGGGACGGATCGTCACAGTGCTGGCCAACCCGGGCGACGCCGTGCGGCCGGGGCAAATCCTGGCGCGGATGCACAGCCACGACATTCACGAATCGCGCGCCGAATATCGCAAGGCCGTCACCGAATTGGCGCGCCTGCGTTCGACGGCGGCTTTCGCCGAGCGCGTGCGCGACCGCGCCAAGCGCCTGTACGATCTGAAAGCGGGCTCGCTCGAGCAATGGGAGCACTCCGAAACCGAACTCCGCAACGCGCAACTGGCGGTGGCCAACGCGGAGGTGGAACTCGATCGCACCCGCAATCACCTGGTGGAGTTCCTGGGCATCCCCGCCGAGGATGCCGACCGCGGCCAGGGGCACGACGAGGACGACTACATCCCTATCCGGGCACCGGCGGCCGGCGTCGTGCTGACGCGCAATATCACCCCCGGCACCGTGGTGACTCCGGCCAACGACCTGTTCGTGGTGAGCAATCTTTCCCAGCTTTGGGCCATAGCGGAGGTGAGCGAAGAGAACCTCCCCAAATTGCGCGTGGGAATGCCCGTGCGGGTTTACGTGCAGGCCTACGGAACAGAGGCCTTCCCGGGGCGCATCGGCAAGCTGGGCGAGACCCTGGACCCGGCGACGCGCACCGTCAAGGTGCGCGTGGACCTGCCCAACCCCGGCGGGCGCCTGAAACCGGAGATGTATGCCACCACCGAGATCGAGATGGGCGGCTCGGAGAATGCCGTGTTCGTGCCGGAAGAGGCCACGCAGGAGGTGCGCGGGCAAAACGTGGTGTTCGTCCGCGCGGCGCCGGACCGCTTCGAGGTGCGCCCGGTCCAGACCGGGCGCGCGCTGAACGGCGAAGTCGAGATCGTGCGCGGCCTCCAGCCCGGCGAATGGGTGGCGGCGCGGGGCAGCTTTATCCTCAAGTCCGAGTTCCTGAAAGCCGCGCTTTCCGAGGAGTAGGCCATGCTCCATCGCATCATCGACTTTCACCTGGAACACCGCTGGTTCGTGCTGATCGGCGTGGTGGCCATCGTGGCGGCCGGCCTGTACGCCATGCTGAACATCCCCATGGACGCCTTCCCGGATCTGACCAGCAACCAGGTGGTGGTGATTACCGAGTGCCCTGGCATGCCGCCGGCGGAGGTGGAGCAACTGGTGACCTTCCCGCTGGAGACGTCGCTCATGGGAATTCCCCGGACGCAGGGCATCCGCTCGATCTCGAAGCTGGGGCTGTCGATCGTCACGCTGACCTTCGATGATTCGGTGTACACGTACCTGGCGCGGCAACTGGTCAACGAGCGGGTACAGGAGGCGCGCTCCCGCCTGCCGGAAGGTCTCGAGCCCACTCTCGGCCCCGTGGCCACGGCGTTCGGCGAGGTCTACCAGTACACGCTGGAGGGCGATCAGTACTCCGCGATGCAATTGAAGACGCTCCAGGAGTGGCAGGTCAAGAACCAGCTCCGCACGGTTCCCGGAGTGAACGAGATCAACACCTGGGGCGGCGAGACCAAGCAATACCAGATCGAGGTAGAGCCCACTCGCCTACAGGGGTACGGGCTGAGCCTGCGGGACGTCTACGAGCGGGTGCTCGAGAACAACGCGAATTTCGGCGGCGGGTTCATCGAGCACGCCTCCGAGCAGTACACGGTGCTGGGCGTGGGCCGCGCTCAGAATGAGCGCGATCTGGAGCAGGTGGTGCTGGTTTCCCGCGCGGGCACGCCCGTGATGCTGCGGGACGTGGCCCGCGTCGCCGTGAAGCCCATGCCCCGCCAGGGGGCAGTACTACGCGACGGGAAGGGCGAGACCGTCTCCGGCATGGTGATCATGCTGAAGGGCGAGAACGGCAAGCGGGTCATCGAGCGGGTGAAGGCCCGCCTGGCTTCTTTGAGGCTTCCGCCGGGGGTGCGCCTGTTCAGCTTTTACGATCAATCCCAGGTGATTGACCGCACCATCGAGACCGTCAAGCACAACCTGCTGGAGGGCGGCGCCCTGGTGATCGTGGTGCTGCTGCTGTTTTTGGGAAACATCAAGGCCGCGCTGATCGTGGCCGCGGTGATCCCGCTTTCCATGCTGGTGGCCTTCCTGGGCATGCAGGCCTTCGGCATCAGCGCCAACCTGATGAGCCTGGGAGCTATCGACTTTGGCATGATCGTGGACGGCGCGGTGGTGATGATGGAAAACGCCATGCGCCGCCTGCACCACGCCGAGGGGGAGGCACACTTTTCGGCCGAGGACCAGATCCGTGAGGCGGCGCACGAAGTGGCGCGGCCCATCGTCTTCGCCGTGGCCATCATCATCGCCGTGTACATGCCCATCTTCTTCCTGGAGGGCCTGGAGGGGCGCATGTTCCGGCCCATGGCGATCACGGTGTGCTCGGCCCTGATCGGCGCGCTGATTTTCGCCCTCACGGTCATTCCGGCGGCCACCACCGTGCACTTCACCGGGCGCGTTAAAGAGCACAAGGACGCCTGGTTTCAGGCCATCCGCGCGCGCTATCTGCGGGTGCTGACGGCGCTTGTGCGGCATCGCCTGGCGACGGTCTCGGCGGCGCTCGGGATGGTGATGGCAGCGATTGGCTCGCTGGCCTTCATCGGCACCGAATTCATGCCGCGGCTGGACGAAGGCTCCATCCTCATCGAAACGCGCAAGCTGCCGGGGATCTCCCTGACCGAGTCCATCCAGATCAGCAACCGCATCGAGAAGGTGATTCGCAGCTTCGACGAGGTGAGCGGAGTGGTGACCAAGATCGGCCGGCCGGACCTGGCCACCGAAGCCATGGGGGTCTACCAGGGCGATGTGTACGTGCTGCTGAGACCGCGGGAGCAATGGAAAAGAGCGCGCACCAAGGAGGATCTGATCGGCAGCATGTCGGCGGCGCTGGCGCGGATTCCGGGCGTGGCCTACAATTTTACCCAGCCCATGGCCATGCGGCTGGACGAGGTGGTTTCGGGCATCAAGGCGGACGTGGCCCTCAAGATTTTCGGCGACGATTCGCGCGTGTTGGAGCAGCAGGCGGAGCATGCCCTGCGGCTGATCTCCACTGTGCCGGGCGCGGCGGACGCCCAGATGGAGATCGTCTCCGGCGCGGCCGAGCTGCGCGTGGAAGTGGACCGTGGGGAACTGGCGCGCTTCGGGTTAAACGTCTCCGCCGTGCGGGAGCTGATTGAAACGGCCATCGGAGGGCGGTACATCGCCGACATGATCGAGGGGCAGCGGCGGTTCGCCATCGTGTTGCGGCTGCCGGACCAGTACCGCCGGGACGCCGACGCGGTCCGCGAACTGCTGCTTTCAGCCCCTGGCGGAGAGCGGGTGCGGCTGGGACAGGTGGCGCGCGTCTCCGTGGCGCGCGGGCCGGAGGTGATTTCGCGCGAAAGCGGCCAGCGCCGCATCGTAGTGCAGTGCAACGTGCGCGGCCGGGATATCGGCAGCTTCGTGGCCGAAGCGCAGCAGAAGATCGCGGCCGGTATGCCGCTGCCGCCGGGCTACTCGACGAACTGGGGCGGGCAATTCGAGAACCAGCAGCGGGCCATGAAGCGCCTGGTGATCGTGCTGCCCGCGGCGGTGTTGATCATCTTCGGCCTGTTGTTCGCCACGTTTGACTCCGTACGGCAGGCCCTGCTGATCCTGCTGAACGTGCCCTTCGCCCTGGTAGGCGGCATCGCGGCACTGTGGCTGCGGCAGTTGAACCTGAACCTCTCGGCCTCGATCGGCTTCATCGCGCTGTTCGGCGTGGCGGTGCTGAACGGCATCGTGATGGTCAGCTACATCAACCGCCTGCGGGAAGAGGGCATGCCTTGCCGGGACGCCGTACTGGAAGGCGCCGCAGTGCGCCTGCGCCCGGTGCTGATGACAGCGCTGGTGGCCAGCCTGGGCTTTGTTCCCATGGCGGTAGCTACCTCGGCCGGGGCAGAGGTGCAGCGCCCTCTGGCTACCGTGGTCATCGGCGGGCTGGTGACCTCCACAGTCCTCACGCTGCTGGTGCTGCCGGTGGTGTATCCCTGGTTCTCAAAGAAGGACGAGCAGCCCATCTCCCCGGCCTGAACGGCGGGGCTCCGAAGGCGGAACTCTCCCTTACGCGGCGATTTCGCGTGGGTGCACGATCCGGCCGGCTACCGCGGAAGCCGCCACTACGGCGGGCGAGGCCAGGTACACCTGCGAGTTCTTGCCGCCCATGCGTCCGGGCAGATTGCGGTTGGTGCTGGCGATGCAGACCTCGCCGTTAGCCAGAATGCCCTGATGCGCGCCCAGGCAGGGTCCGCATCCGGGCGGATTCACCATGGCGCCGGCGCGCACCAGCGTTTCCAGGTAGCCCAGGCGGATGGCTTCGAGATAGATGTGCTGCGAGGCCGGGATGATCAGTAGGCGGGTGTGCGGATGCACTTTGCGCCCTTCCAGAAGGTAGACCGCCATCTCCAGATCTTCCAGCCGGCCGTTGGCGCAGGTGCCCAGCACTGCCTGGTCCACCGGGACGTGCCCCACCTCGGAGACCGGCTTCACGTGATCCACCGCGGACGGGCAGGCTACCTGCGGTTCGATCAACGCGGCGCCTGCGTCGAACTCGAGGACCCGCTCGTAGCGCGCGTCCGCGTCCGGCGCGCAGTAGACGCCGCGCCCAGCCTCCTGGTGGAGACTGCCGGTGAGATAGGCCGCCAGGCGTTCGTCGGCCGGTGCGAAGGCCACTCGGGCGCCCATCTCCATGGACAGATTGGCCAACACCATCCGGGAGGCGACCGACATTCTGCGGATGGCGGCGCCGTCGAACTCCACCGCGCGGCCCTCCGCGCCGCCGGCGCCCACCCGCCCGATGATGTAAAGGATGAGGTCCTTAGCCGAGATCCATCTGCCCAGTTCTCCGTGGACCTCGATGCGGATGGTCGGGGGCACCTGGAACGGCAATCGGCCCTCCGCCCACACGCCGGCCATCTCCGCGGCGCCGATGCCCGTGGCAAACGCGGCGAACGCCCCGTGCGTGGTGGTGTGGGGATCCGTACCCACTACCACCATTCCCGGCCACACGTGGCCGTTCTCCGCCAGCACCTGGTGGCAGATGCCGCCGCGGCCGACGTCGTAGAAGTACCGAATGCCCTGGGCGGCGACGAATTCGCGAATGGCCTTGTGCCGCGAGGCGGTCTTTTCCGATTCCGCCGGAACACGGTGGTCCAGGATGATGACGATGCGGTCGCGGTCCCAGACACGCCGGGCGCCCGACTCCACGAAGGCCTCCCGAACCAGGTCGGCGTTTTCGTGGGACATCGCCAGATCGATAGACGCTGCCACAGCCTGCCCCGGGGAAACCATCTCCTGCCCGGAGGCCCGGGCGAGAATTTTTTCAGCCAAGGTCATGGACATGCGCGCACTCCCGTCACTTCCATGCTAGTACAATTTCGGACTGATTTATCTGATCCGGACGACCGTTATTGCGGGGGTTGCGGCGTGGCGGAGGCGGCCTGGTTGGGCTCCCACAGCGTCTCAGCGCTGCCGAGCACATGGCTGGCCCAGCGACTCCAGACAAACAGCGCGTCGCTGAGCCGGTTCAGGTACTCGATGGCGTGTTCAGGCGCCTGCTCTTCGCGGGCCAGCGCTACGCAGATGCGTTCCGCCCGCCGGCAGACGGTACGGCAGACGTGGATCTCGGCGTTCAGCCGGCTGCCGCCGGGCAGCACGAAGGAACGCAGAGGCAGTAAGCCCTCGTTCATGCGGTCGATCTCCGATTCCAACCGGGAAATCTCCTCCCCGGTGATGCGCGGCTGCCGCGGATGCACGTCTTCGGGCAGGGTAGCCAAAATGGAGCCGAGATTGAAGAGCTCGTGCTGCACACGGCGGAAGATGGCGCACAGTTCGCCAAGCCGCGGGTGCTCCGTAGCCAGTTGCTCGGCGGTGTCCCGCGCCACGCCGAGGAAGGAGTTCAGCTCGTCCAACGTGCCGTAGGCGTCGATGCGCAAGCAGTCCTTGACGACGCGCTGCCCGCCCACCAGGCTGGTCATGCCCGTATCGCCGCGGCGCGTGTACACGCGGTTGATGGCCAAGCGAGGTTCGTTGAACTTCTCTTCCATGTCTTCATTCTGCCATCAGCGCATCCGCGCGAGCACTTGAAGGGCCGCTTTTGGCTTGTCGCGCCGCCTCCCGGACTTCTCTGCGGCGACGATTGCATTTTTTTCTTGACTTTCTGTGTGAACCACCTTATATATGAATCACATTGCGATTTTCGAATCGCAAAATTTGATGTTAGGGAGAATCAATCGATGAAGAGCGCAACGAAGAAAGCTGCCCCGAAGAAGAAAGCTGCTCCGAAGAAGAAGAAGTAGCTTGGGCCGCCCCCGACGGGGCGATCGTAACTAAGTTCACTCGCAAGGCCTCGAACGCTTCGAGGCCTTTTTCATTTTCAGGCCTTCCTTGCCAGTAGCACCCGGAACGTCTCCCCCATTCCAAACAGCAGGTTCTTGAGTTGCAGACGGCGCCGGAGTTCTTCGGCCGGAGTCCCGCCGGCCAGCACTTCCGCGAACTGGTCCCCCTCGCCCGCCGAAAGCAGCATTTGCGCAAGAGTCTCGAAGCGAACCGTCTCGAGGCCCGCCGCCGCGCCGTGTTCGGAGAGGGCCGTGAAAGAGACATGCGCGGTCAGGTCCTGCTCGCCGGGATGCTCCAGCACATTTTCGCGCGCGCTGTGGCGGCGGTAGCTCATCAGCGTGCCGTGCGGAAAGCGCGCGGCTTCCGCGCGAGTGTATCCGTAGTCGATGGCCAGCAGGTAGCCTGCGCGGAGCGCGGCGCCAATGCGTTCCAGCCAACGCAAAGCCTCCAGATTCACTTCCGCCGTGCCCGCAAAGTCCGCGGGAAACCAGCGGCGCACATAGTCCGCCAGTTCCTGGGTCGCCGGAGGGCCCGGCACCCAGCAGAACCGGTCCGTTTCCCAACCCACGCAGAGTTCCCGCAGTAAGCCTTCAGCGGCGGTCACCACATGCACCGGCAGGGCATCGAAAAATTCGTTGGCGAACACTACTCCGCGGAACTGCTCGGGCAAGCTTCCGGCGGTGAGATCCACGGGCACGTAGCGCCATTCGGCGAAGGCGCCGGCCATCTCGCGCCGGCCAGCGCCCAGTTCGACCACAGTGAAATCCGCCGGAGACCCCATCTCGCGCCAGAGCGTCCGCACGCGCGCGGCCACCAGCATGCCGAAAACCGGCTGCAATTGTTCGGCGGTGTAGAAGTCGCCTTCCCGCCCGAAGGGGTCGCGCGCCCGGCGATAGTAGCCGTACTCGGGGTCGTACAGAGCTGCGTCCATAAATCGACGGAAGGAGATCGGGCCGTCCCGCAGGATCTCGCCGCGCAGCAGCTCCGCCAGGGGATTCACGGCTGCGCTTCCCGGGACTGCGGCGTGCGCACGAACATTTCGATCAGGTAATCGTGCAGGCAGTCGTAGAGGTAGCGCTGCAAGGTCCAGGGGAACTGTGGATGATCGATATCCCGGGGGTGGATCGGCGCGTAGTAGGTGTGCACCCCCAGTTCCGGGTTCTTCAGCCGGATCACAAGTTCCACAGCGCCGTTGTGCTCCCGCGCGGAGAACTCCAGCAGGGCGTGCTCGTAGCGGGAGAGTTCAGCAGCGACTTTCTCCAGCGGCGTCACGCATTTATGCTAGCGTGAAAAGCGCTGATGTCTCTACCGGAAACGGTCCGCGTGAAGCTGAGTTCCGAAGCCGCGGAGGCCATCTCCATCACCCCGGTGGTGGTGCGCGAGATCCCCATCCGCGAACTGGTGGAGTATATGCTGGGCCTCACGGGGAAGGATGCTTCGCGGGTACGGGAGCTGCTGCTGCGCGGCACGCTGGTGAGCGGCGCCTCGCGTTTCCGCTGGGCGGGATGGGAAGCCGACCTCGGGAGCATCCATGTACTGCTGGCCACCTTTCCGGATCCGGACCCGGCCCGGCCCTTTGCCGCCGAACGCTGCGTGCGCGTGATCCTGCGCGGCGGGCGGCATCCCATCGACATTCCCCGGCAGGCTGGAGCCCGCAAGACATGGCTGCGCCGGAGGAGTTTCTGGGACGTGCTGATGGAAGTGGCCTCCGGCGCGGAATGCCGCTACGCTGGGTATTCCTACCGGGAACACGCGGACGTTTACCAGTTCGACGTGGCGCCCGCGCACCTGGGACGGCTGCGGGGCGCGGCCGCCTGGCTCAAGTACTCCAGCCTGCGCGATCAGGTGCGGCAGACCGCATTCTTTTCCGCGGAACTGTACGTGGAGCGCAGTTAGGCCAGCTTGCGTTTCCGCAGTTCGTCTACCGTGACCGCCAGGATGATCACCGCGCCGATGATAGCTTGCTGAAGGTACGGAGAAACACCGAGCAGGTCGCTGCCGTTGGAAAGCAATCCCATGATGAAGGCGCCGATCAGCGTGCCGATCACGCTGCCCTCGCCGCCGTGCAGGCTGCCGCCGCCGATTACCACCGCCGCGATGGCCTGGAGTTCGTAGCCGTTTCCGGCCGTGGGCTGGCCGGTCATCAGGCGGGAGGCCTCGATCATGCCCGCCAGTCCCGTCAGCATCCCGCCGAAAGCGTACACGCAGGTGGTGTGAAAGGCCACCGGGATTCCGGCGTAGACCGCCGCCTCGGCGTTGCTGCCGATGGCGAACGCGTAGCGTCCCAGCCGCGTGTGCTCCAGGATGGCGTGCGTGAGCAGCGCGCATCCGACCAGCAGCCAGAGCACGAAGGGTACTCCCAGCAGGTTGCCCTCGCCCAGGAACGAGAAGGCCGGCGGAATGCGATGCACCGGCAGGCCGTTGGAGATGATCAGCGCCAGGCCGCGGGCGATGCCCAGGGTGCCGAGCGTGACGATGAAGGGATTGATGCTCAGCTTGACGGTCAGCCAGCCGTTCACGGTTCCCCAGAACAGTCCGGTGAGGATGCCGATCAGCAGGCCGGCTGGGATGGACATGCCTTTCTCCATGGCCATGGTTCCCAGCAGGCCGCCCATGGCCAGGATGGCGCCGACGGAGAGATCGATGCCTCCCGCAATGATGATCACCGTCATGCCCAGCGACATGATATTGATCACCGCAGTCTGGCGGACCACGCTCGAAAGGTTCGTATCCGTCAGGAAGTGCGGGGAGGCGATCGCCAGCCCCACAAACAGCACGATGAGGCTGAGAAACGGCAGCAGGCGCTGCATCATGACAGGTTCTCCGGCTCCAGGGCGGCGTAGCGCAGGATGGCCTCCTGCGTCGTGCGGCCGGGCAGTTCGCCCGTGAGGCGTCCCTGGCGCATCACCAGAATGCGGTCGGCCACCTGGAGCAGCTCTGGCAACTCGGAGCTCACCATCAACAGGGCGGCGCCGGAGCGGGCCAGTTCGTGCATCACGTCGAAGACCTCGGCCTTGGCCCCCACGTCGATGCCGCGCGTGGGCTCGTCAAACAGGAAGATGCGCGCCTGGCGGAACAGCCACTTGGCGATCACCGCCTTTTGCTGGTTGCCGCCGCTCAAACGTCCGGCCAGTTGTTTGCCCGAAGAAGCCCGGATGCGCAGCCGGGCGATGTAGTCCGCCGCCACGCGGCTCTCCGCACCGCGGCGCAGAACGCCGAACCGGCTGATGGACGGCAGGTTGGTCAGCGTGAGGTTTTGCGCCAGCGGCAGCCGCAGGGCCAAGCCGGTCTTCTGGCGGTCCTCGGTGACCAGCGCGATACCCGCGGCCACCGCTTCGCGCGGCGAGCGGATGCGCACCTCGCGGCCTTCCACGAAAATTCTCCCGGCGTCCACCGGATCCACGCCGAAGATGGCGCGGCAGAGCTCCGTGCGGCCGGCACCGATCAGTCCGGCCATGCCCACGATCTCCCCGGCACGCAAGGAAAACGAGACCTCGCGCAGCTTGCCGGCGCGGCTCAGGCCTTCCACCCGCAGCAACTCCGGGCCCGGCGGCAGGGACTCGCGCTGGTAGATCGAAACCAGCTCCCGCCCCACCATGTCCTGAATGAGGCGGTCCGTGCTGAATTCCGCCAGCGGTCCAGTGGAGATGCTGCAGCCGTCCCGCAGGACGGTCACGCGGTCTCCGACGGCGCGCAGCTCCTCCAGCCGGTGGGTGATGTAGATCACGCCCATGCCGCGGTCCCTCAGGGCCCGCACGATCCGAAACACCTCCTCGGTCTCTGCGCCGGAAAGGGACGAGGTGGGCTCGTCGAAGATCAGCAGGCTGGAACCGTGCTGGATGGCGCGGCAGATCTCGACCAGTTGCTTGCCGGCGGGGCTGAGCTTGCCCACGCGCCACTCCGGCTGGAGCGGGAAGTGGTGCTCCCGGATGAGCCGGGCGGCCCGCTCCAGCATGCGGCGGCGCGCCACCCAGCCGAACGGCAGGCGCTCCTCGCGGCCCAGGTAGATGTTCTCGGCCACCGAGAGGTGCGGCGCCAGCAGCGACTCCTGGTGCACCATGGCGATGCCGATGCGCGCCGCCTCCGCAGGCGCCCGCAGAAACACCTCCCGTCCCTGCCACAGCATCTGCCCGCCGTCGCGCGCCACCATGCCGGCCACGATCTTCATCAGCGTGGACTTGCCCGCGCCGTTCTCGCCCATGAGCAGATGCACTTCGCCGGGGCACACCGACAGATTGCCATCTTTCAGGGCGGTCACTCCGCCGTAGCGCTTCTGGATTCCCCGGAGTTCGAGCACGCGAAGGGAACAGTGTAACAGACGGGCCAAAGCAGCCGTCCCGCAGCCTAAACTTCGGAAGCGTCGCCCAGGTCCTCGGCGCGGTTCTCGAACTTGGTGAGATGGTGCAGAAACACCAGATCGATCTTGCCTACCGGGCCGTTGCGCTGCTTGGCCAGGATCAGCTCGGCCAGCCCGCGCAGATCCTCGCGGTCGCGCTTGTAGACTTCCTCGCGAAAGATGAAGGCCACCAGGTCCGCGTCCTGCTCGATGGAGCCCGATTCACGCAGGTCGCTCAACTGCGGGCGGTGGTCGCCCTGGCGGGTTTCCGGAGCGCGGCTGAGCTGCGAAAGCACCACCATGGGGACGTTGAGTTCCTTGGCCAGCAGCTTCATGCCGCGAGAGATGGCGCTGATCTCCTGGTTGCGGTTTTCGAAACGGCCGCGGCCGCTCATCAACTGCAAATAGTCCACCACCACCAGGCCCAGGGGGCGCTCGGCCTGGAGGCGGCGCAGTTTGGCGTGCATGTCCATGAGGTGCGCGCCCGCGGTGTCGTCGATATACAGCGGCGCCTCCACCAGGTGCGCGAGCGCGGCGCTCAGGCGTTTCCGTTCGTCGGCGCTCAGGTAGCCCGCACGGAAGCGCTGGCTGTCCACGCGCGCCGCGGCACACAACATGCGCGTCAGCAGCGACTCCTTGGACATTTCCAGCGAAAAGACCGCCACCGTGCCGGGCTGGCTCTGATTGGTGGTCACGTGGTAGGCGATGTTGAGCGCCAGCGCCGTCTTGCCCATGGAAGGCCGCGCCGCCAGGATGAACAGGTCTCCGGCGTGCAGGCCCCCGGTCATCTCGTCAAACTTGTAAAACCCCGTGCTGATGCCTTTGACCCGCTTGCTGGGGTCCAGGAAGGCGTTGATACCCCCGTCGTAGCTCTCCAGAATCTGGCGCGGGCTCACCAGGCCGGCCTTGATCCGGGACTCGCCCAGCTTGAGCAGCGTCTCCTCGGCGCCCGCCAGAATTTCCTCGGGCTCCTCTTCTCCCGCCAGGCACCGGTTCATCAGGTGCTGCGAGGCGAAGATGATCCGCCGCAGGATGGACTTATCTTTGACGATGCGGATGTAGCTCTCCAGGTTGACGATCTGGGGCAGGCCGTCATCCAGCGAGACCAGGTAGCTGAGGCCGTCGCAGGCTTCCAGTTCGTTGTAGCGGAGCAGCTCGTTGGCTAGCGTGACGCGGTCGATCTTTTCGCCGCGCTCGTGCAGTTCGCCCATCCGGGCGAAAATGCGCCGGTGTTTTTCCAGGCTGAAATCCGCCGCTTCCAGGGCACCGGCGGCCTGGATGTACCAGGAGTCGTCCACCAGAATCGAGCCGAGCACCAGCCGCTCGGCGTCCACATTGCTGGGAAGACCTCGATCTAGCGATACGCTGGGAGAAGACATGAACTACACCACTCTACGACGTTCGGCCCTTCCCGCGAGGGGCTGTTTCCCGCGCGTGTTTTGAGCCGCTTACCCTCTGCATAAAGGCGCGCACGGCGCCCCGGCACGGCGCCTCGAAAAACAGCTTCAGAATCAGCATCCCGGAAGCACCTTCCGTTTGATTTGCACAATTATCCACAAGCGCTTCCACAGCCCAACATGAAACGTATCTTCTGTTTTAACCGATTTGCAACCTGTTTTTCCACAGGGGCGGTACCGCTACCCCACCGGACGGAAGCGCGCCGAAAAGTGGCGCAGGAAGGGCGGTTCTTCGACAATCTCCAGGCCACGCAGCCGCTCCCTGGCCTGGTTCACCTCCAGAATAGCCTCCACCACGTAGTCGATGTGGCTCTGCGTGTAAACCCGCCGCGGGATGGCCAGGCGCAGGAGTTCGTGCTGCGCCTGATCGCCGAACATCACCGAGCCGATCTCGACGGAGCGAATGCCGGCGTGGCGGTAGAGTTCCACCGCCAGCGCTTGCGCCGGAAATTGCTGCTTGGGGATGTGCGGCAGCATACGGCCCGCGTCGATGTAAATGGCGTGGCCGCCCGGCGGCTCCACAATGGGGACGCCGCGGTCCGCGATGTGCCGCCCGAGGTAGGCCGTGGAGACGATGCGGTAGCGCAGGTAGTCCGGGTCCAGCACTTCCTCCAGGCCCACGGCGATGGCGTCCAGGTCGCGTCCGGCCAGCCCACCGTACGTGGGAAAGCCCTCGGTGAGGATCAGCAGATCGGTTTCCTGCGCCGCCAGGCGGTCGTCGTTGGTGCAAAGAAAGCCCCCGATATTGGCGAACGCGTCTTTTTTCGCCGAGAAGGTGCAGCCATCGGCATAGGAGAACATCTTTTGGGCAATCTGCTTCGGGCTCCAGTCTTCGTAGCCGGCTTCGCGTTCCTTGATGAGCCAGGCATTCTCCGCGAAACGGCAGGCGTCCAGGTACAACGGAATTCCGTGCCGCCGGGCGACCCGGCTGACATCCGCGATGTTCGCCAGAGAGACCGGCTGGCCACCTCCGGAGTTGTCGGTGACCGTGAGCATGATGAGCGGGATGTTCGCGGCGCCATCGGTGGCGATCAGCCTCTCGAGCGCGGCCACGTCCATGTTTCCTTTGAACGGCCGGCGCGCCTGCGTGTCGGCCGCCTCGGGAACCGGCAGATCCACGGCGCGCGCCCCGCGGTATTCGATGTTGGCGCGGGTGGTGTCGAAATGCGTGTTGCTGGGCACCACGTTCCCCGGGCGGCACATGACCGTGAACAGGATGCGTTCGGCGGCGCGTCCCTGGTGCGCCGGGACCATGTGGCGAAATCCGGTCAGCTCATCCACCACGCGCTTCATGCGGAAGAAACTTTCGCTGCCGGCGTAGGATTCGTCGCCGCGCATGATGGCCGCCCACTGCTCGGTGGACATGGCGCTGGTGCCCGAGTCGGTGAGCAGGTCAATCAGGATGTTGCGCGCTGCGATCAGAAATAGGTTGTACCCTGCCTCTTCCAGGTACCGCTCCCGCTCCTCGCGCGTCGTGTGTCGCAGCGGTTCGACGCTTTTCATGCGGAAAGGCTCTATGATAGTTTTCACTGCTGTGATTATAGAGGAGCACTCATGGAGCTGATCTGGTGATCCGCAATCTGCGCTGGTGGATCGGCGGCCTGTTGTTCGCTTCCACGGTGATCAATTACATCGACCGCCAGACCCTCAGTGTGCTGGCCCCCTATCTCAAGAACGAATACCGCTGGAGCAATACGGACTTCGCCCTCGTGCTGATCGCCTTCCGGGTGGCATACACCATCATGCAGGGCGTGGGCGGGCGGCTGCTGGACTGGCTGGGCACGCGCCGGGGGCTGAGCCTGACCGTGGCCTTCTATTCCACCGTGGCCATGAGCACGGCCTTCGCGCGGGGCCTGCTGGGTTTCGGTTTCTACCGCTTCTTGCTGGGAGCCGGCGAAGGACCCAACTGGCCCGGCGCCGCCAAGGCCGTCGCGGAATGGTTCCCCGACCGGGAGCGCGCCTGGGCGGTCGCGCTGTTCGACAGCGGCTCGTCGGTGGGCGGCGCCGTGGCGCCTTTCCTGGTAATCTTCCTCTACCATACCTTCGGCACCTGGCGGCCGGCCTTCCTGCTCACCGGATCCCTGGGTTTCCTCTGGCTGCTCTGCTGGCGGCTGCTCTACCGTATCCCGGAGAAGCATCCGCGCCTGGCGCCCGAGGAACTGGCATACATCCGCCGCGGCCGGGCCTCGCATCCCCACGCGGAAGCCGATCCCGTGGGCTGGCGCAAGCTGCTGGGTTACAAGCAGGCGTGGGGAATCATCCTGGGCCGCTCGCTGCTCGACCCCTACTGGTTCTTGATCGCCGAGTGGTTCGCCATCTACCTGGTGAGCAAGGGCTTCAAGGTCGAAGACAGCGTCCTGGGCTTTTGGGTGCCATTCCTGGCGGCGGACCTGGGCAATTTTTTCGGCGGCGGGCTTTCCAGCTACTGGATCCGCCGCGGCTGGCCGGTTGGTAAGTCGCGCCGCACTGTGCTGCTGATCTTCGGGCCCAGCATGCTGGTGCTGATCCCGGCGGCGTTCAGCTCCCACTACCTGCTGCTCATTTCGCTGATTGCTTACGCCACCTTTGCCTACGCCGCCTGCTCGACCATGTTCCTGTCACTGCCCGCCGATGCGTTTCACAGCCGGGCGGTCGCCTCGGTGAGCGGCTTGAGCGGCACCGGCGCGGGGATTTTCACGCTGCTCTCGACCTATCTGATCGGACGCATCTCGGACCGCTTCTCGTTCGAGCCCATCATCATCGGCGCTTCCCTGATTCCCTGTGTGGCTACCGTGCTGCTGGTCACGATGGTGCGCGCCGGCAAGCAGCCCGACCCGGACGGCATTCTGCTGGATTTCTGATCCGCCGCTGGGACGGCTTACTCCGCCACTTGCGCCGACTTCGCCAGGCGCTCGCACTCCGCGTTGAATTCGCAGCCCACCAGCGCGATTGCCGCCATGACGTACATCCACACTAATAAAAGGATGCTGGTGGCGATGCTGCCGTACAGCACGTTGTAATTGGCCAGGTGCCGGACATACCAGCCGAAACCGGAGGTGGCCAGCAGCCAGAGCACCGTAGCCAGCACAGCGCCGGGCCACACCCCGCTCCAGCGCTGCGGCCGGTACGGCCCGAAATAGTAAAGCAGGCTGGTCACCAGGATAGTGGCGCCAAAAGCCACCGTGTAGCGCGCCAGGCGGCTGAGCCACTGCCACAGTCCCGTCAGCGGCGACCAAACCACGTCCACTTTCATCCAGTGCAACACCAGGCGCTCTACTTGCGTGCCGAACAGCATCAGCAGCGAGGCGCCCACCAGGGGCACAGCGGCCATCAGCACCAGCGAAATGGCTACCCCGGTGCCTCGCAGAAAACTGCGGTTGCGAGGCACCCGGTAGGCCGCCTGGAAGCCTTCGATCAAGCTCTTGATCACGCTGGAAGCCGCCCACAGCGAGACCAGCGCGGCCACCACCAGCAACGCCAGCGGCTTGGATCCGCGGACCTGGAACTGCCGCACCACCAGGTCTTCGGTGCCCGGCGGCAGCACCTCGGAAAGAAACCGCTGGATGGTGTTCGAGACAAACTGCGCGCGGGTTTGCACCAGGATCGTAGCCGCCGACGTCAGCACCGGAAAGAAGGACAGGATGGCCGAGTAGGCCGCTCCCTTGGCGATGTTGAAGCAATTGTCGTCGAAGGCCGCCAGGAAGCTCCGCTGCAGCAGGTAGAGCAAGGTCCTCCACGTGAACCGCACAGAGCCCAGTATAGCGGCCGGCACTAGCGGCGCGGCACCGCGGCGTCCTCCCGCGGGCGGCGGACTTTCAGAAATTCCCGCACCGCCGGCAGCAGCGAAATCGCGATAATCGCCAGGATGACTTTGTCGAAGTAGTGCCGCACGAACGGGACGTTGCCCAGCGTGTAGCCCAGCATGGTCATCAGAAAAACCCAGCCGATGCCCCCGAACAGGTTGTAGGAGACAAAGCGCAGGTAGTTCATCTCTCCCACGCCGGCCACAAAGGGCGCGAAGGTGCGGATGATAGGCACGAACCGCGCATAGACGATGGTCTTGCCGCCGTACTTCTCGTAGAACTCGTGGGTGCGGATCAGGTGTTCCCGATTGAAGAAGCGCGAGCTGGGCCGGTTGAAGATGTGCGGCCCGGCGCTGCGGCCAAGAAAATAGCCCACCGTGTCGCCGGCGACTGCGGCCAGCATCAGCAGCGCGTTCACCAGCACGATATTCAGGTTGCCCGCGCCGGCCACCACACCCACCGTGAAGAGCAGGGAATCGCCGGGCAGAAAAAAGCCCACCAGCAGCCCCGTCTCGGCGAACACCACGGCAAACAGAAAAGTGTAGCCCAGCCATCCGCCCAAAGCGCTGCTCAGCAGCGCAATCAGGCGCTCCGGCGTGGTCAGGGTCCGCAGAAGGTCCAGCAGTGATTGAACCATCCGGATCCTAGCCGCGATAGTTGGCGATCAGGCGATTCACCACTTGCTGATGAATCTTGATTTTTCCTTCCTGGATCAAGGCCTGGCGCAGCCCGTCCTCGAACAGGGCGCCGCGGTCTCTCGCCTTACGGTTCTTGAGGTCTTCCCGAATGGCATCCCGCTCCGCCGCCAGTCCCGCCATGTTGGCCTCGGTGTGCGAGAGAACCTTGTAAACGAGTTTCCCGTCGGCCAGAGCCATGGGACCGACCACGCTGCCCGCCGCCCTGCTGAAAGCCTCCTGCACCAGGACGGCGGAACCCAGGCCCTCGATGGCGCCCGCGCGGTCAAAGTCGTCCGAGGTTTTCACTTCGAGCCCCATGGACTTGGCTGCCTTCGCCAGATCGCCACCCGCAGCCTTGGCCTTCTCCGCCAGTTCGCTGGCCTGCTGATCCACCAGCTTGGTGAGCTTATCCTTGATGACCTGATCGCGTACCTGGCTCTCCGCCTCCTCGAAGGTGGCAGGGTGCGCGGGGGTCACGCCGGTCACCACCGCCATCACCAGCTTGTCGCCCGCGAGCAGGACGGGCTGCGAAACCTGGCCCAGCTTCAGACCCGCGATGGACTCGTCGAAGTCCTTGTTGATGCCGATTCCGGGTACCGGGCTGCCCGCCGCCAGGTTGTCATACTTGTTCACGTCCGCGTGCAGCTCTTGAGCCGCCTTCTCCGGATGCATCGGGTCCTTGGTCAGCATCGCCTGGAGCTTGTCGGAGAGCGACTGCATCATGTCGGTCACCTGCTGCTTCCGGTATTCCGAAGCCAACTGGTTCTTGGCCTCCTCGAAGGGCTGCAAGCGGGCGTCTTCGTGTGCCAGGACCTGAATGATGTGGTAGCCGTACTGCGTTTTCACCAGGTCGCTGATCTCGTGGGGCTTCAGCGAGAAGGCGACCTTTTCGAACTCCGGCACCGTCTGCCCGCGAACCACCCAGTCCGGCAGTTCCCCGCCTTTGGCGGCCGAGCCCGTGTCTTCGGAGTTCTTCTTGGCCAGCTCGGCGAAGTCCGCGCCGGCTTTGATCTTCTTGAGCAGGTCCTCCGCCTTGGCCTTGATCTGAGCCTCCTCGGCCGGGCTTTTGTCCGTGGTCTTCAGCAGGATGTGCCGCACCTTCACCCGCTCGGGGGTGCGGAAGCGGTCCTTGCTTTGGTTGTACAGGCGCTGGAGGTCGGCGTCGGTGGGGGTGATGGTCTGCTCGAGCTTCGCCGGATCCAGGGTCACTACCGTCAGGCTGCGTTTTTCCGGAACCTGGAAGGCGCCCTTATTAGCGTCGTAGGCGGCGCGCAGCTCTTCGGGAGTCGGCTTGATCTCCTGCCGCAGCTTGTCGTTGGCAATCTTGACGTACTCGATCTTCACCTTCTCCTTGCGCTTACGGTAGTCCTGCTCGATCTCCGCCGGTGAGACCACGATGCCCGCAAGCGCCACGTCGCGCAGCTTCGAAGCCAGCAGTTGCCGGGAGAGGCTCTGCTCAAACTCGGGGATGGTCAGGTTTTGCTGCGCCAGCACCATGGAATAGACGTCCTTGCCCACGAATTTGCCGTCCTGGAACAGGTTGGGCAGGATGGTGCGGATGGCGTTGGCCAGGTCCGCGTCGGAAACCTGGTAACCCAGTCTCTTGGCCTCGTATGCCAGCGCCTGTTCGGTGACCATCTGGTCGATGACCTGGGGAATGAAGGTGGGGATGAATTCGGCCGGAACCTGCCTGTTCCGCATGGCCTGCTGCAACTGGCGCTGGACTTCCAGCAGCGTGACCTGGTCTTTGCCCACATCCGCGATGACCGTGTCGCCTTCGCCGCTTCCCGAGCCGTAGCTGGGAATCAGGTAGGTGAGCATGGAAAGGGAAACCAGGATCAACAGCGCGCCCAGGAAAAAACGCACCACTTTGTCCCGGCTGCGAAACAGGTTAAACATTACAAAAATCTCCTCGGAGGGGAAGTTTCAGTATATCGAATCCGGGGCTCACGCGCCGGGGCGGAGCGCGGCCGCCCCCATGCCGCACTCGCTGTGCACCGCGCGGACGGCTTTCTCCAACCCGTCCCGCCGCACCACGATGGCGATGGTGAGTTCGCTGGATCCCTGCGCGATGGCGATGATATTGACGTTCTCGCGCGAAATCGCCGTGAAGATGCGCCCGGCCAACCCCGGCGTGCCCCGCATGCCTTCCCCCACCACGGCCAGGAGCCCGACCTGTTCATCCACCTGGAGGGGACGCACGTAGCCGTGCGCCAGCTCCAGCGCCAGGGCGGACTCGAGCGCCTGCACCGTGTGGGCCAACTCCTCCGTGCGCACCAGAAAGCAGAAACTCTGCCGGTAGCTGGAACTGGAGAGCGCCAGCACCTCCACGTTGGACCGTGCCAGCGCATCCAGGGCCCGCGCGGTGAGGTGCGCGCCGCTGATTTCCGGGCTGCCGGGTTCGAGCGAGATCAGCGCCACTTTGGCCAGGGAGGTCACGGCCCGGGCGCCGCTCGAAACCGGGATGCGCGGCACGATGCGAGTGCCCAGCTTCTCCGGAGCGAAGCTGTTCTTGCTCCAGACCGGAATCTGTTTGTCGATCAGCGGGGCCAGCGTCCGCGGGTGCAGCACCTTGGCGCCGTTGTAGGCCAGCTCGGCGGCTTCCGCATAAGTCACCTCCGGCAGCACGGCGGCGGCCGGCACCAGCCGCGGATCGGCCGTCATGATGCCGTCTACATCCGTCCAGATCCACAGCTCGGAGGCGTCCAGGGCGGCGGCCAGGATGGAGGCGGAAAAATCCGATCCGCCGCGCCCCAGCGTGGTGGGGCGGCCATCGGCCGTAGCGCCGTTGAAACCTGTCAGCACCGGGATGGCACCACTCTCCAGGTGCGGCAGCAGCCGCTCCCGGGCCCGCGCGCGGGTGGGCTCCATCAGGGGCGAGGCGTTGCCGAATACCGCGTCGGTCACCACTACTTCGGCGGCGTTCACGGCAGCGGCAGGCGCGCCTTCGGCATTCAGAAACGCCGTGATCAGCAGCGCGGAGAGGCGCTCGCCGATCGCCACGGCCTCGTCCACCGAGCGCGGCGGCAGCTCGTTGAGCATCAGCATGCCACCCGAAATCCGCTCAAATTCGGCAATCAGCGCCCGCACACCTTCCTCGGCCGCCCCGCGGCCCTTCGCCGGCAGCAGCTCCCGGCAGGCCTCCAGGTGCCGCGCGCGCAGCTTGGCCAGGTTGGCTTCCATCCCCGCGCGGTCGCCCGCCTCGGCGTGCCGCATGGTGTCCAGCAGCAGGTCCGTGATCTTCGACATGGCCGACACCACCAGGCACACCGGCCGGAGCTCGCGCTGCTCGCGGGCGATGCGCGCCGCCACCTTGATGCGCTCGGCCGAGCCCATGCTGGTACCGCCGAATTTCATCACCAACAAATCGTTCAACGAAAATCCTTTCCGTTCGACACCCGCGCCCGCACCAGCCGCAGGATCTCTTCTTCCACCTGCTCGATGGTGAGCCCCGTGGAATCCAGGTAGACCGCGTCCGGCGCCTGCGCCAGGGGCGCTTCCGCGCGGCTGCGGTCGCGTTGGTCGCGCTCCCGGATCTGTTCCTCGAGGGTCTCGGCGGTGACCGGCTGCCCCTGCGCCTGAAAATCGATCAGCCGCCGGCGCACGCGCTCCGGCTGGCTGGCGTCCAGGAATACCTTCACGTCCGCGTTGGGGAAAACCACCGTTCCGATGTCCCGCCCCTCCATCACGACGCTGGTCCGTGCGCCCATCTCGCGCTGCTTCTCCACCATAGCCCGCCGCACGCCGGGCAGCACCGCGATCACCGAGGCCGCCTCGCCCACTTCCGCCGTGCGGATGGCGTCGGTGACCTCCTCGCCGTTCAGCAAAACCCGCCCGCCGGGTTCCAGATCGATGCGGGCGGCCTTGGCAAGTTGCTCGGTGCGGTGCATGTCCGACAGATCCACCCCCCGCCGCAGCGCCCACAGGCTTACGGCGCGGTACATCGCGCCCGTATCGATATACGTGAAGCCCAGCCGCGCCGCCAGCCGCTTGGCAATGGTGCTTTTTCCCGCGCCGGCCGGGCCGTCGATAGCTACCACTACGCGCCGAGTTGATCCGTCTGCCACGGGCCCCCGTCCGTTTCAGGATTTTGTCGGTACATGGACAGTAGAATAGCAGGAGGGATGGGCCCGGATGAATTTGACCGCCTGGTGGCGGAGGCCTACGCGCGCATACCGGCCCGCTTCCGGCGGCGGCTCTGCAACCTCGCTCTGGTGGTCGAGCAGGAACCCTCGGCTGAGCAACTCGTCCAGGCGGGCACGCGCCGCGGCGCCACGCTTCTGGGCCTCTACCAGGGCCGTCCGCTGACCGAGCGGAGCGTCTTCGAAAGCTTTCGCATGCCGGACCGGATCACCATTTTCCAGGGCCCGCACGAACGGCTGGCGCGCGACCTAGCCCATCTGCGCAAGCTGGTCGAAGACACCGTCTGGCACGAAGTGGCGCACTATTTCGGAATGGACGAGCCGCGCGTACGGGCGGCCGAACGGCGCCGCCGCCCGCGCCGTGCAGGCTAGGCTAATGCCGGAACCCTGAACGTCCGATCAATCCGGTGTGCCTCGAATCGCGGATCCCCTCTCCGAAAATCTCCCCGGGGTGGACCTGACCTCGGATGCTCCCGCTCTGGATCCAGTCACCCGTCTCGCCTGCCGGCTATTCGGTGTGCCTCTGGCCGCACTTAGCTTCCGAAGCCCCGGCGGGAGCACCCTCGGCTGGGTCGGCAACAGCGCTTTCGAAAACCGGGATTTTGACGCCCTGCTGACTGTCCTGCACCCGCCGGAGGCCATCCCAACCGGCCCGGAGGACGACCGCCTCGCCGGGCTGCACCTGCATTCGGGCTTTGCGCCGGGCTTCGTGGCCGCCGCGCCGCTGATTTCCTCGCGGGGAGGGGACATCGGGCTGTTTTGGATCATGGACTCCCGCCCCCGCCTCACCGGGTTCGACCTGGCGGCGCTCGAAGATATCGCGCGGCTCACCGTCGCGCAGATCGAGCTTCGCAGCGATCTCCGGCGGAATCGCAGGATTGCGGCCCAGGAGCGCCTCTGCCGGGCCTTGGTCGAAACCATCCGGGATGCCGTCATGATTCTGGATCCCGACGGCGCCTTGCACTTCGCCAGCCCGGCGGTGGCAAACGTTCTGGGGTACCGGCCGGAGGAATTGCAGGGCCGTAATTTCCTGGACCTGGTGCTAGCTCCGGACGTGCACCGCCTCCGGGAAACACTCCGGCGTCCCGCAGACGGATATGCCCCGCCCGAGCGCCTCCTGGTACGCCGCAAAGAAGGCACCATCCGAACCTTGGAAGCGGTAGGCCACCCGCTGCTGGATGGCGGCGTGGTCAGTGCGGTCGTGCTCACCTGCCGCGATATCTCCGAGCGTCCCCGCACTCTCGAAAATACCTGAGCCCCGCCGCGCTCGGATCAAGGCTGCTGCTGCACCTGCGTGGGCGGGAGCTGCGGCGTTTGGCCGAAGCCCGGAGTGAACCCGCCCGGCGCCGGAGCCGGCTGCGTCTGCCCAAAACCCGACTGGCCGAAGCCGGATTGCCCAAGTCCGGACTGGCCGAAGCCCGACGACTGCCCGCCAATCGGCTGCCCAAAACCGGATTGCCCGGGCATTTGCCCCATCTGCGAGGCCGGAGTGCCCATCACCCCTCCAGGCCTTCCTCCGGCCAGGGAGCGGTCTTTGCTGATATCGTAGATGAACTCCCACTCGTTGTACTTCTGGTGGTCGTTGTACACCTTAATGGCTTCTTCTTCGTCGGTGCTGGCCACCCCGGCGATTCCTCCGCCGATTTGCATGCCACCCGGGAACGAAGAGGTGGGCATACCGCCGGGGCGCGGACTGGTCAGAATTTGCTGGATCATCTGCACTGCCGCGTTGGGCATTGGCCCGGCCGCTCCCGGAGTCATCCCCGGCTGGCCGCCCGGGAATCCCGGGACGGCACCCTGCGCACCCGGCTGTGTTGAATAAGGGTAGGCCGCCATCCCCCCGGTCTGCGAATTCACCGGAGTTCCCGGGTATCCTGCCGGAACCCCTCCGGGGACCACGGCGGGATAGGGCTGTGCGCCGGGAAACGTCTGTGCGCCGGGAAACGTCTGCGCACCGGGCACCCCCTGCATACCGGGGTTCGGCTGGCCGGTGGGAAACGGCTGTCCCATGACGTACGGCTGGTTCGCGGAAACCGGCTGGCCGGCGGGATTTACCAGCCCCCCGGGGAACGTTTGCGCCCCGGGAAACGGTTGCGCGGGATTCACGGTCTGCGCCTGGCCCGGAAACGTGGTTTGCCCGGGAACCACGGTCTGGCCCGGATAGGCCGTCTGGCCAGGGTAGGCGGGAGCCGGAGCGATGCCCGCCACGCCAGCGGAAACCGCGCCGCCCGCACCCGCCGTTCCGTCCGCTCCCGGGACGCCGCCGGGCATTTGTCCGGCCATGCCCGAATCACTGGGGCGGCGGCGCATCGCCGGATTCCCCGGCTGCTGGCCTTGCTGCGGCGTCGAACCGATGATCGGTCCCTCCCCAATGAACGTATTGGCTTCTTTTTTCTCCTGGTTGGGGTTGTTCTGGTTCGGCTTGCTGTTGATGGAATCGAGCAGCACGCCCCCTGGACCGACTTTGATCAGGCGCCATTTCTCTTTCCCCGTCATCGGGTCGGGGTAGCGCCGCCGCAGATAGCGCCGGTTGTTGAAGTTTTCCAGCTCATCCAGAGTGGCCGGGTAGCGGTTGTTCTGGCGCACGAACATCTGAATCGCGCGCTTGTACTGCTCCCCGCGGTCGATCAGCAACTGCTCCTTGGCTCGCTGCGATTCGAAAGCCACGCGCGGCAGTTCCATGTACAGCGAGATAGCGATGCAGGCGGCCATCAGGAACACCAGCAGCAGCGCGTAGCCCGATTCTCCCCGCCCGGACCGCCGGTTCATCCCACCGCCTCCTCCTGCAAAGGCAGAGTCTGCTGGGTCTTCGATTCGGTGTCCTCCATGACCACCGAGTTAATGCCGATGCGCACCACGCGGTAGCGCTTCTTCAGCACGTCCCCCTCGGTAGCCACCAAGATGTCTTCGCCATCCAGAAAGAACGCTTTCTTCCTGGCATCGCCGTGCATGGTCGAGTAACCGTAGTACTTCAGGTTGATCGGCGCGGGCGGCGGCTTGCTCGGGCTCCCGTTGCTGGCCTTCTTCGCCTGTTCTTGGGCAATCTGTAATGGAGTCTTGGGAACCACCTTCGGCTCGGGGCCTTTAAGCGCCGGCGGTGGAGGCGCGGTAGAAAACTGGAACAGGTTCCGCTGCCCGCCCTGGAGTTCCACTGCCTGCACCTTGGCCAGCAGGTCCAGCCGCAGAGTGGGGTCGATGGACATAGGATCCGGGCGCTCCTCGCCTTGCGGCAGCTTCAGCGACGGATGGAAGTCCTCGCTGTCGCGCAGCCGGCCACCGGCGCGGCGCACGGGTGTTGCCGGCACACGGGCCGCGCTGGGTGCGCTCTTCACCGCCGGCGCGGAAACGGCCGCCCGCGTCTCCGCTGGCGGACCGCCGGCGGGCTGGGAGAGCACATTGGCGTAGAACAGGTATCCCCCCACCAGCAGCAGACCCGCCAGCATGGCTACCTTCTTCGGCTCCGCCCCTACTTTCATGACACGTTCCCCGGCGCCTCGCGCACGAAAGTGTCCAGCCGGAAACTCACGTTCAGCGTGTTGCCCGACTGCTGGGGCGAGGCCGTCATGCTGGAGATGATCAGGAACCGCGGCGACTTGTCCAGCGCGTTGACGAACTTCAGCAGGTCCGGGTAGGTCCCTTCGTAAGCGGCCGTGATGGTCATCTGGTACACCGTCTCGCTGCCCTCCACCTGTTCCAGGGTAAACGAGGCCGGTTTCGGCTTCATGCCGGAATCTTTGGCGGCCCGCTCGAGCTCCGCCACGATGGTGGAAAAGGTGGTGCGCCGGTCTGTGGTGTACTGCTGCAGAAAATGATCGCCCGCCTCGCGCGCCTGTTCCGCCTTGGCTGCCAGTGCCCGGGTTTGGGTCAGGTGCGCCTGCAATTGGGCGAGCTGCCGTCCAAGTTCGGCCTGCTCGCGCCGCAGATCCTCCGGAGACCCGCCGAACGGCTTGAACGCCACCACCGCCGCCACCAGGTTGGCCAGTAGCAGCACGCCCAGCAGCATGCGCACCGCCACCCGCGGGTCGCGGAGTTGCGGCGGCTTGAAGGCGAACCGGGACAGGTCAAAGCTTCTGGGCATAGTTCACGCTCACGCGGCAGCGATACAAAGGTTCGGTCTGCGAAGGCGGCATGCTGCTGTGCAGATAGGCGCCCCCGAACAGTGGCGAGCCTTCCAGGGCTTTCAGCAGTTCGATGACCGGCCCGAGCGACTCCGAGCCTACCATCATGTCCAGCGTGATCTGGTTCTGAGCGTTCACCGAAGGCCGGATAGAAATCACCCGCACGTTGTACGGCACCACCTTCTCCAAATCGGCGAAGATGCGTGTCCAACTGATACCCTTGCGGTAGAGTAGTTGGTTCAGGAAAAGGCTGCGCTCCACCACCTCGGCATTCTCGGGCTTACGCAGGATGGCCTCCTGGCGGCTCTCCTCCGCCTGGAGTGAGCGGATGCGCGCCTGCAAACGGGCGATATCCCGCCGGGTGTCCCCAAGCTGGCCGCGCTGGATCACGCTCAGGGAGATCAGCGTCGCCAGCAGCCCCACCAGCAATCCCCCTACGGCGGCGGAACCGATCAGAACCAGGCGGTCGCGCCGGAAAGGCTGGCTGGCGAGATTGATGGGGATCTTCATGCCGCTAACCCTGCGCCGCCACGGATTTCAGGTAGCCCATAAGCCCGGCGTCGTGTTCTCCGGGAGTGCCCAGCGCGGAGCGCACCGGCTCCACCGCCACACCCAGCCCGGCCTCAAACTGACGGCGCGCCTCCTCGAAGCCCGCGCCGAAGCCGCACAGCAGCAGCCGGTCGGCTTTGGCCCCCAGGGTGTCCTCCACGAACACGAACGTGGGGTAGAGGTCGCCGGCCACCTCGGCCAGCTCGGGGTGGGCCAGCTCCAGGCAGCGCACCAGCTTCAGCACTCCGTCCCGCAGGACCATGACACTCAGCACCCGGCCCGTCAGCTTGGCCACCACCGACACCCCACCGTCCTGGACCAGGTTCAGCGCCGCCAGAGATGACGTGGTCGCCAAGCCCGGATTCAGGCCCGCCGCACGGAACGGGGCTTCGTAACGCGCGACGATCTCGAGCGGCGTCACCACAGCCACCACGTCCACGCGTTTGTCCCAGGCGGCCTGAGCCCAGTAGCTCACCGCCGCCTCCTCCACGTCGAACGGCACGCTTTTCTTCATCCGGAAACGCACCAGCGAGAGCTGCTCCCGGGCGTCCGAGGGAAAGTGGTCGAAATCCAGAACGGAAATCCGCACGCAGTTATCCGGCAGCACGAGGGCTGCGTCCCGGCGCTTGCGGTTGCCGTTCACCGGCGCCAGTTCCCGCACCGCCGCCGCCAGGTCGTCCGGAATCAGGATATTGTCCCGCAGCGGAGAGACCGAAATCACTCCCGGCGCCAGGGGGCGAAAAGTGATCCCGGCGTGCGCGCCGATACGCGCCATCGAGATGCCGGCTTCGGAAAGCTCGAAGACATAGGCTGGAGGCGGGTCCTTCACCAGGGCCGTCAACTTGCGCACCAGGCTCATGCTTTATCCTTCGATGAAGGTGACCTTGTTGATCTCTTTCAACGTGGTCACGCCTTTCCGCACCTTGTCCACCGCCGATTCACGCAGGAAGGTCATGCCTTCCTCGCGAGCCGCCCGCTTGATCTCCGAGGTGGGGCGCTTGTCCAGGATCATCTCGCGGATCCGGTCGGTGAGGTCCAGCAGTTCGTGGATGGCCGTGCGCCCCCGGTAGCCCGTGCCGCCGCACTCGAAGCACCCGGCGCCCTCCATGAGCTGCACGTCGCGCCACTCCTCCGGATTCAACCCGCACTCCACGAAGTAGGCGTCCGGATAGTGCGCCGGCCGGGTGCAGTATTCGCAAATCACGCGCACCAGCCGCTGGGCCAGAATGCAGTTCAGCGCCGAAACGAAGTTGTAGGGCTCCACCCCCATGTTCAGGAAGCGTCCCAGCACGTCCAGCACGTTGTTGGCGTGCACGGTGGTGAACACCAGGTGGCCGGTGAGCGCCGAGTTGATGGCGATCTGCGCCGTCTCCTGATCGCGGATCTCGCCCACCATGATCTTGTCCGGGTCGTGCCGCAGGATGGACCGCAGCCCGCGCGCGAAGCTCAGGCCCTTCTTCTCGTTGACCGGGATCTGCGTGATGCCCTTGATCTGGTATTCCACCGGGTCTTCGATAGTGATGATCTTGTCCTCGTCGTTCTTGATCTCGCTCAGCGCGGCGTAGAGCGTGGTGGTCTTGCCCGATCCGGTGGGCCCGGTCACCAGCACCATGCCGTAGGGTTCCGAAATGTATCGCCGGAACTTCACCAGGTCGCTGTCCGAAAAACCCACCACTTCGAGCGAGAGCTTGGAGAACTTCTCGCTCATGGATTCCTTGTCCAGCACGCGCAGCACCGCGTCCTCGCCGTGGATGGTAGGCATGATGGAGACGCGGAAGTCGATCAGGCGGCTCTTGTAACGCACCCGGAAACGGCCGTCCTGCGGCACGCGCCGCTCGGCGATATCCAGCTCGCTCATCACCTTGATGCGCGAGATGATGGTGGACTGCCAGTCCTTCGAAATCGGCGGCATGGCGTAGTGGAGCACGCCGTCGATGCGGTACTTGATAGCTACTTCCTGGTCCCGCGATTCGATGTGAATGTCGCTGGCGCGGCGCTCGAGCGCGTTGAAAATCGTGGTGTCCACCAGCTTGATCACCGGCGCGATGTCGCTGTCGGCCGCGGTCAGCTTGTCGATGGAGAGCGTCTCGTCCTGGTTCTCCTCGTCGCCGACCACGTCCAGGGTGAAGCCTTCGGTCACCTCTTCCAGCACTCGCTGCGATTGCTCGGTCTTCTTCAGCAGCTCCGAGATCTGCGAAAGCGTGGCCACCTTGCAGCGCAGCTTGCGGTTCAGCAGCAGCGCCAGCTCGTCGATCAGGTTGAGATTCCGCGGGTCGGCCAGCGCGATGTCCAGGGTGCCGTTCTGCGCGCGCAGCGGCACAAAGTTGTAGCGGAACATCAGGTCCACCGGGATGGACCGGAACAGGTCGTGATCGATGGAGGCCTCGCGCAGGTCCACGTAGTCGTAGCGGTAGCGCGCCGCCAGGGCCTGCGCCTGGGCGGCTTCCGCCGCCGGGTCCGGTAATCGCACGCGCTCAGTAGCCATGGAAAACCTTCAGCGTATCGTGTCCGCCAACGAAAAGATCGGCAGGTACAGGGCGATCAGTACGAACGCCACGAAAATGCCCATGAAAATCATGATGGCCGGCTCGATCAGCGAAAGGGCCGCGGTCATCCGCGTGTTCACGTCTTCTTCGAAAAACTCGGCCACGCTGGTCAGCATGCTGGGCAGCGCTCCCGTGGACTCCCCTACTTCAATCATATCGATCGAAAGCGCCGGAAAAATACCCGTGCTCTTCAGCGAACCGGAGAGCGCCTGCCCCTCTCGCACCAGTTTGCCGGCCTTGTCCAAGGCTTTGCGCAGCAGGGGAGTCCCCAGCGAGTCGGCGGCTGTCTCCAGTCCCTGCACCAGCGGAATGCCGCCGCTCAACAGGGTGCTCAGCACGCGGGAAAACTGCGCCACCTGGAACTTGAGCCAGATGTCCCCCAGCACCGGCGTGCGCAGCTTCACCCGGTCGATCTTCTCCCGCGCCGATTCCTTCCGGGACCACACCCGGAACAGGAAGATGCCTGCAAACAGCGCCGCCGCAAACACCAGGATGTAGCTGCGCGCCGTGGTGCCCACCGCGATCAGGATCTGTGTGATCGCGGGCAACTGCGCCTGCATGCTGCTGTACAACTGCGCGAAGTTCGGCACCACGTACGTCACCAGGAAGACGATCAGGCAGACGACCAGCACAATCAGCACGCTGGGATACATCAGCGAGACCAGCACCTTCTTGCGCACCGCCAGGGTCAGCTTCTGATAGGCGATATACCGGTCCAGCACTTCCGCCAGGCTGCCGCTCTTCTCTCCGGCCATCACCGACGTGACATAGATTTTGGGGAAGATGCCCCGCTGGCGGAACGCGTCGGAAAGCAGCGTCCCGTTGCGCACCTCGTCCCGTACGGCCTTGACGTGTGGCCCCAGCTTCACGTCCGTGAGCCGGTCCGCCAGCAGGTCCAGGGCTTTCAGAATCGGCAGCCCGGCTTTGTTCAGGGTCACGAATTGCTGGTTGAAAATCAGAAACTTTTCGAGATTCAGCTTGGCCCGCCGTCCGAACACCCGAGAACTGCCCTCGGCCGAGAGCCCCGCAATCACGCCCTTCGGGCGGATAGAGTAAATCAGGAATCCCTGCTGGGTGTAGCGCTCGCGCAGTTCCTTCTCCGAAGCTCCTTGCGCCACCTGGTGATGGATCTCCCCCCGGCTGTCGGCGTATTTCAGCACCCATTCCGCCATCGCTTGCCCCTATTGGCCGGTTTCCTCCGACAGTTCGGCGCCGGGTGGCATCTCGAAGCGGAACAGCTTGGCATCCAGCGCGGGATTCAGCCTCTCCTGGTCGAAGGTGAACTCCAGGATGGATCGGTCATATCCGGTGACCACAACCTGCCGGATCTGGTCCTCCGGGCTGACCACGAACTCCACTTTGGTGTATGGCAGATTGGCCGACCGGGGCTCCGCCGTGAGCCGCGTACCAGCCGGGTCGGGAGCCGCCTGGATGTTCTGGAACTCCTTGGCGAAATTCAACTTACCGAGCAGGAAGGCGAGCGGAACGCGCATATCGTCGCTCTCCTTCATTTTCATCTTTTCCACCCGGTTGTTGCCCGGCGTGTACAGCCACAGGCTCTTCCCGTCGGAAAGAAACAGCTTGCCCGCCGGCGAGGTGTAATCCCAGCGCATGCGGCCCGGCTTGCGTAGCCGGAGCGTCCCAGCCTCCGTCTGGCGAGGCCGGCCAGGCCCTGTATATGCCTCATGAAACGAGACTTGCAGGGTCTGGGCCCGGTTGTAGTGGTTTTCCACAGCACGCAGCCGGGCCGCCAGGTCAGGCTCTGCCGCCCATGCCGACACGGCCACTGCGAGTGGCAGGAATGCCTGACGCCCGTTCACAACAGGTTTGACGCAGCGGCGGACGGAAACGTGTATGATTCCGGGGCCGGTTCCAGCCCGCCGCTGCCGGCTAGCGTACCGACAGGGTGACGCCGTTCTGGCTGCTGTTGTTGCCGACGCTCACGATCACCGAGACCTGCCCGGAAGAGATCCCCGCCGGCACCCGGACGTTCACCTGCATCACCCCGGCTACCAGTCCCGGGGCCTCGCCTGCGTACAGGACCGTTGCGGGCTGCCCGTCAATTAGAACCGCCACCGGAAGGATGGGCGTCGGCAGGTTGGGCGGCGTTGTGACGGAACCCGTCACCCCGGTGGGGATCGTCTGCCCTTCGCCCGTGGCATACAGCACCACGATACTGCCCTGGGGGGCCGGATTGCCGGACGAATTCAGGCTGTTGTCCTGGTTCAGGATGGCGCCCGGGCCGGTCCCGGTGGCGTTGAGGGTGAAGATTCCCGGGGCCGTGGTGGCGACCGGGAGAGTCAGCACGTTCGAGGTGACCCCTTGATACCGGATCCACACGGACGTCGTCAGCCGCCCGGCAATCTCGTAAGGCACCACCGCATTGACCTGCGAGGAACTTACGAAGGTAACGGGAGCCGGCACGCCGTTGAACAGGACCTGCACGTTGCCAAGCGTGGTGGATACCTTTCCGTTCGCGTCTAGCGTGAGCGTCGCCTGCGCGCTCGGCCCGATGGAATCGCCGAACAGGGTGACAATCTCGCCCGGCGATACCGCGCTGCCCGTGTAGCTCGCCGCGTTCACCACCTTCGAGATCGTCGGCAGCGGACCCGTAACGGAGAGCGCCACTGAAACGGTGAGCGTGGTGCCGGTGCTGGTGTTCGTGATCGTGATCGTCCCGGTGTAGCTCCCGGGGCTCACCCCCGAGGGGTTCACTGAGGCGCTCAGCGAACCCGGCGTCGTGCCGCTGGCCGGAGTCACCGAGAGCCAGCTTCCGCCGCCGGACGTGGTGGCGCTGGCCGTGAAAGCCAATGCTGCTCCCGTGCTGGTCACCGAGATGGTCTGTGCCGCCGGGGCGCTGTCGCCGGTCCGATAGGTAAACGCGAGTGTCGTGGGGCTGGCGGTCAGCGTGGCCTGGCCTTGCACCGTCAGCGTCACCGAAACGGTTTGCGCGGTTCCGCCGACGGGCGTCACCGTGATCGTGCCCTGGTAGGTTCCGCCGGCCAGGCTCGCGGGATTCACCGACACCCCCAGGTTCACTGGTGCCGCCCCCGAAGTCGGGCTCACGCTCAGCCAGTTCCCGCCGCTGCTCGTGGTCGCGGCTGCCGAAAAGCCCACTCCAATGGTCGAAGAACTCACCTGGATGCCTTGCACGCCGGGCGACTGGCCTCCCGCTTGCGCCGTAAAGCTCAGCGTGCTTGGCGACAACGTGATATTGCCGCCCGTGCCGCCGCTGGTCGAAACCGTCAGGACCACCGGGATGTTCTGCGTGGTCCCCCCGGCGGAGATGGCCACCGTGCCGTTGTAGACTCCTGACGCCAGACCCGTGGAGTTCACCGTGACCGTTACGTAGGAGGGGGTTGTGGCCGTCGTCGGGCTGACTGATAGCCAACTTCCGCCGCTGGCGCTGGCCACGAAAGCCGTGGCGGTCGAAGCGCTCACGCTCAGAACCTGGGATCCGGGCGAGGCGCCGCCCGTCAGCGCCGAAAAGCTCAGGGCCGTGGGAGTCACCGTCACGCCGCCCACCACGGCTACCACCACCGGGATCACCAGTGGCGTGTTACCGGCGCCGGCCGCCGCAACCGTAATCGTTCCCACGTTCAACCCGGAGGGCAGGCTCTGCGGATTTACCTGCACGGCCAGGTAACTCGGCGTGGTCAGGCTGCTGGGAGTGGTCACCGTGATCCAGGAGTTGGAAACTGTCAGCGTGTAGCTGAGCGCCACGCCGCTGCTGGTGTTCAGGATCAGGTTTTGTGCGCCCGGGCTCCCGCCGCCCGCCTGCGCCTGGAAGTAGAACGAGCCTGGATTGGAAGTCAGCACCGGCGCGGTGGTTACGGTCAGGTTCACGGGTATCGACTGCGTGGCGGTCGTGGTGGTTACCGTGAGCGTCGCCGAGTACGTACCTCCAGGAAGAGCCAGGTTCGTGATCGAAACCGTCAGGTTTGCCGGAGCGTTGCTGGTGATGGTGCCTGTCGGCGGGGACACGCTCAGCCAGTTGGAGCCGCTGTTGTACGTGATGCTCGTCGAGTAGCTGCTCCCCACCACGCCATTGACCAGCACGGTTTGTGTCGGCACGGCGGTCGAGATCCCTGACTGGTAGGCGAAGGAAAGAGACGTGGGCGCCACCTGCCCGGTCACACCTCCGCCCACCACGAACGTCACCGGAACCGCCTGGCTCACCACCACCGAGCCTTGCGTCGAGAAGTTGATGGTCCCGTAATAGGTTCCGGCCGACAGGCCGGCCGGATTGGCGTAGACACTCACGTTGGTCGCCGGGATTGTGCCGCTGCCCGGAGCCACGATCAGCCATTGGCCGCCTGTGCTGGTGGACACCGTTGCCGTATAGGTGAGCCCACCTGTGTTGCTGGTGATGGACAGGGTCTGGGTCACCAGGTTGGTGCTGCCTGCCGGGCTGCTCAGGGATACCGAGGCAGGAGTGATCTGCAGTGCCGGATTCGTGCCGGTCCCCCCTGGCGTCACGCTGACCGGTACTTGCAGGGTCTGATTGTCCGGCGAACTTGTGATCAGAATCGTTCCGCTATAAGTTTGTCCCGATGTGAGGTTCGCGGCGTTGACTGTCACGTTGAGGTTCGTGGGCAACGTCCCGCCGGCCGAGTAGTTGTTGTTGATGGTGAGCCATTGGCCGCCGCTCTGCGTGTTCACGTAGGCGGTGAATGTGGTAGCGCTGGGATCCGTGACACTCAGGGTCAGCGTTTGGGAGCCCGTAAAGCTCAACGAGCTCGGGCTGGATGCCAACCCTGTAGTCCCGGTCCCCGTTCCCACTGTGAGATTGACCCCCACGGTGAGCGTCGTACTGCCGGCCACGACCGTCAGGCTGCCCGAACAGACCTGTCCGGTGACCAGTCCGCCGGTGGTGGCGAACACGACGATGTTCTGGGACGTCACAGGAGAGGTGATGGCCGAAGGGCTGACCGAAAGCCACCCGGAGGCGCAGTTGCCGGGATTCGGGGTGATCGTCCAGGTCGTAGCGGTGGGCGAGCTCAGGGCCAGATTCGTGCTCGCGTAGCTGCCTTGCGGCGCAGTCAGGTTGATCGGATTGGGGCTCGCCGTGACCGTGCCCGTGCCCCCGCCGCCTCCCCCGCACGTCCCGCCCGCCTGCGCCGTCACAGACACTACAACGCTGACGTTGTTGGTTGTGTCCGTAATGGTGACCGTGCCGGTGAGGGTGGTTGTCACCCCGATCTGCAGAATGATCGCAACCTGATTGGCCGCGGTAACCTCGGCCGCCCAGTGGCTGTCGCTGCTGGTGGCGGTAAGCGTGCCAAGTGTACCCCCGCTCGCCGAAACCGTCACGGTCTGCGGCAAAGTGTTACACAGCGTCACCGAGGACGGCGTCGCGGTGAGGGTGACTGCCGCCCCGGCGGGCAGCGTCGACATTGCAATAAGTATGAATAGCAGGCCCATCAAACTGCCGGCGGACTTGATATGACGCATCAGCGTTTCCTCAATTCACATCGCATGATACAACAGAAAGAACCCCGATAACAGACTGAATTCTCTGCTTTAAATCACCACAGCGCACTGCGTTTTTTGAGTCACTTCAAGATTCGAAACAAGTTGCTGTAGTCGTCCGTCCACAGGCGCAGACTCCCGCGCGGCGCGATGGGCACAGCCGCGGGCTTCAGAAGCGGCTGATCGAAGAAGTCCCGCCGGCCCGTCACCAGCACCCAGGAGGCTCCGAAGATGTCATTGAAGTCTTCGTCGTCGGTGTCCACCAATCGCGCCGCCTTGCCCAACGATTCCGCAGCCTGTTCGACAACAGGCTGTAAATTCAGGTACTTGTTGGAGACGTGCACGGCCAGCACTCCAGTTACCTTCAATTGCCGGAAATACAGCGCAAAGGCCTCCTTGGTGAGCAGGTGAATGGGAATCGAGTCGCTGGAGAAGGCATCCACGGCCAGGATGTCGAAGTTGTCGCCCTTTTCCCGCTCGAGCGACAGCCGGGCGTCTCCCAGGGCGATGTCCACCTTGGCCTTGGAGTCCTTCAGAAACGTAAATTCCTGGTTTGCCAGGCGGACGACCAGAGGATTGATTTCGTAGAACCGGTAATAATCACCGGCCCGGCCATAGGCCGCCAGAGTTCCGGTCCCCAACCCGATCACGCCCACTCGCAGCGGACCGGCCGGCTCACTGGCGCGGATGGCCAGACCCACCCCCGTGTTGGGGCCGTAGTAGGTCGTCGGCTGGTTCCGCCGCCGGGGGTCCAGAAACTGCTCCCCGTGGTCGATAGTGCCGTGAGTCAGCTTACGGATGGCCGCTTCGCCATCGGTCCCGCCTGCATCGCTGACTTTGAGCGCCCCGTAAAAGTTGCGCACCAGCAGCCGGGCATCACTGGTGCTGTTGCGGAATTCTGTCACCAGGTAGCCCGCCAGAACCACCGTCAGCAGCATGGAGACCAGCGAGACCGGCCGTTTCCACGCCCGATAGTACTCGCTCGTGGGGTCCTGGTAGAGCGCCAGAAGCACCGCGACTGCGCTCGCCACCAGAGCGATGGGCAGTTCCACCAGCGTGCGGAAGAGGTGCGGCGCCACCAGCCCAACGAACACACCTCCCACCGCCCCGCCCAGCGAGATCATCAGGTAGAAAGAGGTCAGGTATCGCGGGTGCGGCTTCAGCCGCACCAGTTCCCCGTGACAAACCATGCAACAGAGAAACAGCCCGCACGAGAACAGAGGAATCAGCACCTTGATTCCGGTGTTCTGGAAATCCTCAGAGAGTGCGTAGGCCATGCTGCCCACGGCCACAGCGAACAATTGCAGATAGGGGTTGCGCCGATACCAGCCGGAGCCTTCGAAGCACAGGATGAAGCTCAGCAGTTACAGGCTCAGCGGCAACACCCAGAGAAAGGGAATCGCAGCGACATTTTGCGAAAGATGGTTGGTCACCGCCAGCAGGAGGGCGGAACTGCACGCCGGCAGCGCCACCCACAGGGCCGCCGTGCCAGCTTTCGGGCTCCCTTCATTTTCGGTACGGGTGGCCGGCCTCCAGTGCACGTGGCGCAGGGAGAGCGCCGTGGCGCCGCAAAACAGCACGAACGCCGCGTAACCCACTGACCATGCCAACGCCTGGATGCGCGTGGTGAGCAGCGGTTCGAACGCCACCGGATAGCTCAACAGCGCGAACATCGAGCCGGCATTCGACAGCGCATACAGGCGATACGGGATGGCATCCTTATATCTCGCCGCGTACCATGCTTGTACCAGCGGCCCGGTGGTGGAAAGCAGAAAGTACGGCAAACCGACGGTGGCCGCCAGCAGTCCCAGAATCCTCAGCGTCGGATCCTCTCCGCCGGCAGGCTTCCAGGCGGCGCTGGGAATCACCGGCAGCACCAGCAGGCTTGCCAGCAGTAAAAAGATATGCGCCGCCATCTGCAGTCGCGGTTTCAGGTACCGGTGCAGCACATAGGCGTAAAGGTATCCCAGCAGCAGCACCACCTGGAAGAAGAGCAGGCAGACTGCCCATACCGCCGCCGAGCCGCCAAACCACGGCAGGATGATCTTGGCGATGATCGGCTGCACCTGAAACAGGAGGAAAGCGCTGACCAGGATCGTGAGAGCGTAAAGAAACATACAGAACGGGGACAGGTCCTTCTAGCGGTACGCCGCCACCCCGGTGACCCGTTCCCCGATGACCAGGGCATGGATGTGGTCCGTGCCCTCATAGGTTTTGACGGTCTCCAGGTTGCACAGGTGCCGCATGAGGGGATATTCGTCCGTAATGCCGTTGGCGCCCAGCAAATCCCGGCTCAACCGCGCCGTTTCCAGCGCAATCGCCACGTTGTTGCGCTTCAGCATGGAAACGTGCGCCGGCTCCAGCTTGCCCTGATCTTTGAGCCGCCCCATGTGCAAGGCCAGCAATTGCGCCTTGGTGATCTCGGTGATCATCCAGGCGAGCTTTTCCTGCACCAGTTGATGCGAGGCGATCGGCCGGTCGTCGAACTGCTTCCGCAGCACGGAGTAGGCCCGCGCCGTCTCGTAGCAGTCCATGGCCGCGCCCAGCGCGCCCCAGCCGATCCCGTAGCGCGCCTGCGTCAGGCAGCTCAGCGCCGCCCGCAGACCTTGGGCGCCCGGCAGGCGGTTCTCCTCGCTGACGCGGCAATCCGCTAAAGATAGGCTCGATGTGACCGAAGCTCGCATCGACCATTTCCCGTGGATATCCGAGGTAGTGTAGCCCGGCGTGCCCGCTTCCACCAGGAACCCGCGGATCCCTTCCGCGCTGCGCGCCCAGACGACGGCGACCTCCGCCAGCGTGCCGTTGGTGATCCAGGTCTTTTCGCCGTTCAGCACCCAGTCCGATCCGTCTTTACGCGCCGTGGTGCGCATGCCCGAAGGATTGGATCCGAAATCCGGTTCCGTGAGCCCGAAACAGCCCACCGCCGCTCCGCTTTGCAGGCGCGGGAGCCACTTCTCCTTCTGCTGTTCCGACCCATACGTATAAATCGGATACATGACCAGGCCGCCTTGCACCGAAGCGAAGCTGCGGACCCCGGAATCGCCCCGCTCCAGTTCCTGCATGATCAAGCCGTATTCGACGTTGCTCATCCCGGCACAGCCGTAACCTTCCAGGTTCGCGCCGAAGAAGCCCATGCGGGCCATCTCCGGGATGAGTTCGTTGGGAAAGCGCGCCTCGCGATAGCAGTCACGGATGACCGGAATCACGCGGTCCTCCACGAATTGCCGGGCGGTCTGCCGGACCAGCCGTTCTTCCTCGCTCAGCAGGGAATCAATGTGTGCGTAGTCCACTCCGCGGAATGGCGACATAAATCACAAGTTACTCTCATTTGACCATACGCCGGGCCTGTAGCCCGACGCGGGCGCGCGGTCATAGGTTTCCGTCATCTCACGCAGCCGGTGCGCCGTGCGCTCGGTCAGCAACTCGCGCCGGCAACGCCACCGCCAGTTCCCGTTGGAGGTGGCCGGCCGGTTCATGCGCGCCTCGCTCCCCAACCCCAGAACGTCCTGCAAGGGAAACATCACCGTGGCAGCCACTGACGCCATCAGCGCGCGGATCAGCACCCAGTTCATCTCCCGCCCGTTCGTGCCCAGGTACCGGCGCGCGAAGGCTCGCTCCTTCCGTACATCCGCCAGCGTGCGCGTGCTGTCGCCGGCGCCCTTGCCGGTCCACCAGCCCATGCTGGTGTCGTTGTCATGCGTGCCGGTGTAGGCTACGCGGTCGCGGGGGTAATTGTGCGGAAGGAAGTCCGGCGCCTGCGGGTCCTTCCCGAATGCGAATTGCAGAATGGACATTCCAGGGAAACCGAACTCCCGGCGGATGGCTTCCACTTCCGGCGTGATGACCCCCAGGTTTTCGGCCACAATGGGTAGTTCACCAAGGGCCTGGCCAAGCGCCCGGAACAGGTTCCCGCCCGGACCCTTTACCCAGCGTCCCGCTTCGGCCGTGGGAGCGCCGGCCGGAACCTCCCAGTAAGCCTCAAACCCGCGAAAGTGATCCAGTCGGACCATGTCCACGGTAGCCAGCGTGGCCCGCATGCGCTCGATCCACCACTGATATCCGGACTCCGCCAGGCGGTCCCAACGGTAGATCGGATTTCCCCAAAGCTGGCCCGTGGCGCTGAAATAATCCGGAGGTACGCCCGCCACCACGGTGGGTGCGCCGCCCTCATCCAGTTGAAAAAGGTCGCGGCGGGCCCACACATCCGCGCTGTCGTGCGCCACGTAAATCGGCACATCGCCCATGATCCGGATGCCCAGCGCCGCTGCGTGCCGGTGCAGGGCCTGCCATTGGCGCGCGAACTCGAACTGCGCGAACTGGTGCAGTTCCACTTCGTCGGCCAGCCGGGCTCTCCAGGACGCAAGGGCTGCCGCTTCGCGTCCGGCCGCTCCCGGATCCCACTTCGTCCACACTGCCTCGCCGCCGTGCGCCGTCTTGAGCGCCAGGAACAAGGCGTAGTCCTCCAGCCACCAGGCATGCTGCCGTTGAAAGTCTGCAAATTCCTCCTGCGGCCGGCGCCGGTGGCGGGCGAATGCTTTGCGCAGCAGTTCCCATTTGTACGGGATCACCCGTCCGTAATCTACGAAATCGGCCGGAAATTCCGGTGCCCGGTCCAGTTCGCCGGGCGTCAGCAGCCCGTCCTCGGCCAGTCGCTCGGGACTGACTAGCAGCGGGTTCCCCGCAAAGGCGGAAAAAAGCTGATACGGGGAATCTCCGTAGCCAGTCGGCCCCAGAGGCAAAACCTGCCAGATGCTCTGCCCCGCGCCGGCCAGGTACTCCAGAAACGCGTGCGCCTCGGCTCCCAGATCGCCGATCCCAAACCTGCCCGGCAGCGAGGTCGGGTGCAGCAGGATGCCGCTCGATCGCGGGAAGTTCACCTCATCATTCTGCGAAATTTCCGGCTCCGCCGCACTACTCTTCTCTGACCAACATGAGGCTCGGATGGGTTTTGGTGGCTTGCGCCCTGGCCGGCGCGCAAGTCCGGGATCCGGCCTACGATCCGCTCGCCAACGCATACGCGGCCCTGCGGGGCCGGGTGTACGACCAGGCCATCGCCGGCTTCCTTGAGGCCCTCCAACTTGCTCCCGGACGGGCCGCCATCCGCAAGGATCTGGCTTACACGTATCTCAAGATTGGCGAGTCGGAGGCCGCGCGCGACCAGTTTCACGAAGCGGTGCGCCTGGATCCGGGCGACACCCAGGCCGCTCTCGAGTACGCTTTTCTGTGCTACGAGACCAAACAGCAGGCCGAAGCGCGGCGTGTCTTCGACCGCCTGCGAAAGACCGGCAATGCCACCGCCGAGCAGGCATTCCAGAATATCGACGCTCCGCTGCGGGCGGGCATCGAGCGCTGGCGCAAGGCCCTCGAACTGGGCGCGGACAGTTTCAGCACGCATTATGAGCTGGCCACGCTGGCCGAACAGCGCGGCGAACTGGAACTCGCCGCGGAACACTACCGCAGGGCCTGGCTGCTGATCCCCCAACGGCGCTCCGTGCTGGTGGATCTCGGGCGTGTCCTCAAGACTCTGAACCACGGCGAGCAGGCCACTGCCGCTCTGCTCGCCGCCTCCCGCGGGGGAGAGCCGCGCGCCGCGGAAGCCGCCCGAGAACTGCTGCCATCGCGTTACCCGTACGTCTACGAGTTCCGCCTGGCTCTGGACCTCGATCCTCAAAACGTGCAGCTTCGCCGCGAGTTGGCCTACCTGCTGTTGCGCATGGATCGCAAGGCCGAAGCAGAAGCCGAGTTCCGGTTCCTGGTCGAGCAGGCCTCCGACGATTATCTGGCCGCTGCCCAACTGGGCTTTCTGTACCTGGCGCGCGGGGAGCGGGAGCGCGCCATGCCCCTGCTCAACCGCGTCCTCCAGAGCGGCGACGAGGAACTGGCCAACCGCGTGCGCGCGGTTCTGCACCTGCCGCAGGTCCTGAGCCGCCGCACCGCGGAGTCGCCCGGCACGCCCGCCGTGGACGCCAAGCTCATGGCTGAGCGGAGCATCAAGGCCGGTTACCTCAAGGATGCTCTCAAATACCTGCAAATCGCCCACGAGGCAGATCCTGCGGATTTCGAGGTGATGCTCAAGCTCGGCTGGATCTGCAATATTCTGCGCGACGACGCGCACGCGTTCCGCTGGTTCGAGCTGGCCCGCCTCAGCCCCGATCCCCGGGTCTCCGGCGAGGCGTCCCGAGCATACCGCAACCTGCGCCCCGGTTTCGCCCGCTTCCGCACCACCGCCTGGTTGTACCCGCTGTACTCCAGCCGCTGGCACGACCCGTTTTCCTACGGGCAGGTGAAGACCGAGTGGCGGCTTCACTTTCCCCTCCATCCGTACGTCAGCACGCGGTTCATCGGCGACACGCGTCAGACAGTGGGCACCTTGTTACCGCAATATCTTTCGGAAAATGCCGTCATCCTCGGGCTGGGAGTGGCCACTTCGAGCTGGCACGGGCTTCTGGGCTGGGCCGAAGCCGGCTCTTCGGTGAGCTACGTGACTCACCACATGCTGCCGGACTATCGCGGCGGGCTCTCGTTCTCTCGCGGATTCGGCCATAGCCTGAACGGCGAGTCGGGGGGCTGGTTCTTCGACACTTCCGCCGACGGTCTCTTCGTGAGCCGGTTTGGCAACGATTCTCTGCTCTACTCCCAGAGCCGGCTCGGGTACACCGTCCATTGGGGAGGGTTGGCCGCCCAATTTTCCTGGAACGGGAATGCGACCGCCGACCAGAAGCGCGAGTCCTGGGCTAACTTCGTGGAGACTGGGCCCGGCCTGCGCCTGCGGTGGAGCCTGCTGCCGGAGTCGATGTTTTTCACGGTGAGCGCTCTGCGCGGCGCCTACACGCTGTCTTCGGTCGGGGCCAGCCAGCCAGCTTTCTTCGACCTGAGGGCCGGGTTTTGGTATGCGATTACGCGCTAGCCTGCTGCTGCTCCCCGCCTTGCTGCAGGCCGCCACGACCGGCGGTTTCCGCGTGCTTGCCGACGATCCCGGCGCGTGGCCACAGGTTCTTTCTGCGATTGGATTTCAGGCGCAGCCGTCCGCTGCCGCACGCATTCTCGTGCTGCGCCCCGGCGCGAGCGCTTCTCCCGAATGGCAGACCCGCGTGGAACAAGGCGCCCTCCTGATCCTGGAAGGCGAGTCCTCGGCCGCCGAGATGTTCGGCTTTCGCCGCAGCAACGAGAATGTGCGTGTTGCCAGCGTGGAGGACGTCCATCGCCCGAAGCTTTCCATCGTTTGGCAGACACCCGTGGAACTGCCGCGATTCGTCGTGCCTCGTGGCGTACGCGTGTTCGCGAAAGAGCGCTGGAGCGGCGCACCACTCGTGGCTGGCTTCCACCAGGGTTCCGGCGCGGTGTTGTGGCTTGCGGCGCCCATCGGCCAGCGGGGCTACGAACGCTTTCCTTACCTCCCGCAGGCGCTGGTGGACCTGGGCCTCGATCCTCCGCTGCGCTCATCACGGCTGTGGGCGTTTTTTGATTCTTCGTACCGGAGCCGCGTGGATTTGGATTACTTCGCCCAGCGCTGGCGAGCCAGCGGCATCGCCGCGCTGCAAGTGGCTGCTTGGCACTTCTATGACCATGACCCGGAGCGCGAGGATTACCTGCGCCGATTGATTACCGCCTGTCACCGGGCGGGCATCCTGGTCTATGCCTGGCTCGAGTTGCCGCACGTGAGCGAGAAGTTCTGGAACGATCATCCGGAGTGGCGCGAAAAGACCGCCGTCCAGCAAGACGCCCAACTGGACTGGCGCAAACTCATGAACCTGGCGAACCGGGAATGTGCTCAGGCTGTCAAAAACGGAGTTAAGGACCTGATACATAGATTCGATTGGGACGGCGTAAACCTGGCCGAGCTGTATTTCGAATCGCTGGAAGGCGTGAGCAATCCCTCCCGCTTCACCCCCATGAACCAGGACGTGCGCGCGGAGTTTCGGCGGGCTTACGGATTCGATCCCATGGAGTTGTTTCAGGGGCGGACGGACCCCGCGGATCAGCGTCGCTTTCTGGATTTTCGAGCCGAGTTGGCCCGGCGCATTCAGGAAGAGTGGCTGGATACGCTTGACCGCATCCGCAAGCAGAGCCCGCATTTGGACCTGGTGCTCACGCACGTCGACGACCGCTTTGACACCGGCATGCGGGATGCGATCGGGGCAGATGCGGCTCGGGTCTTGCCTCTGCTGCCCCGGTATCGATTCACGTTCCTGATCGAAGACCCCGCCACGGTTTGGAACCAGGGGCCGCAGCGCTACCCGGAGATCGCCCGGCGGTACGCCGCACTTACGGACCGTTCCCAAGATCTCGCGATTGATATCAATGTCGTGGAGCGATACCAGGATGTCTATCCCACCCGGCAGCAGACCGGCACCGAGCTGTTCCAATTGGTGCATCTGGCCTCGCAATCCTTCCTCCGAGTTGCTCTCTATTTTGAGAATTCGCTCCTGCCGCCGGACCTGCCCTTGCTTTCCTCGGCAGCCGCCACTGTCCGCCGGTTGGAGTACCAGGGCGGCAAACTGACCGTGGAATCGCTGCAGGGTGTCGGTATTGCGTGGAGTGGCCCCGCCGTGGTGGATGGACGCGAATGGCCTGTCACGGACGATCGCACCGTCTGGCTGCCTGCCGGTACCCATGTGCTCGAACAGGCCTCGGCCACGCGGCAGAGGGCGCGAATCCTGGCATTCAACGGGACCTTGGAATTCGCTCAATACCTGCCCGGTGGCCGGATCGAATTGTCCTACCACAGCCGGGCCAGAGCGCTCGCTGTGCTTGACCACTCCCCTCTGGCATGCGAAATCGATGGAGCTCTCGCCAGCTTTCCCTTAGCCGGCTCTCCCACGTTGGTATTACCCGCGGGTCAGCATGTCGTGACAATCCGGGCTGAGTGAGCTAGGATGGCGAATGGTTGATGACGGACCTTGCCCTGAAGTCGAATTCGCCCGACATTCCGGATAAGCTGTATTTCCGCATCGGCGAAGTGAGCGGCTTGCTGGGCGTAGAACCTTACGTGCTGCGTTACTGGGAGTCTGAGTTTCCGTCCCTGAGCCCTAAGAAATCCGGCACCGGTCACCGGCTTTATCGACGGAAGGATGTGGAGTTGCTGCTCCGCATCAAGCACCTTCTGTACGAGAAACGCTACACAATCGAAGGCGCCCGGCAGACCTTGCAAAAGGAAGGCAAGAAACACACTCCGAAAACGAATCACAGAGGCCAAGGCAGCCTGTTCGCTGACGATCCGCTGCCGGACATCCGGAAAGAGCTGGTCGCGATTCTCGATATCCTCAAGTAGCCCTACACCGGATTACCGACGATCGTGGAATAAATGCGGTCCAAGTCGTCTGCGGAGTAATACTCGATTTCAATCCGTCCGCGCTGCTTGGCCTTCTCCACGATCCGGACTTTCGTACCCAGGATCCTCTCCATTTCCTGGATGGCGGCTTTCACGTTCGGATCCGTCTCGACTTCGCTGGCTTTTTTGGGCTCGCGGGTCTCCAGCATCCGTTGGGTGAGACGCTCCACTTGCCGGACAGACATTGCCTGAGCAATAGACTTCTCCGCAACTTCGCGCTGTAGGTCCGCGGTAGGCAAGGAGAGCAGACACCGGGCGTGCCCTGACGATAGTCTGTGCTCGGCCAGCAGTTGCTGGAGATCGGGAGGCAGTTGCAGGAGCCTTATCAGGTTGGTGATCGTAGTCCGTTCTTTTCCCGTGCGGCGGCCGATCTCCTCGTGGCTAAGGCCTAAGTCTCGGGAGAGGCGTTCGAAAGCCTGTGCCGTCTCGATCGGGTTCAGGTCTTCCCGCTGGATATTCTCGATCAGGGTGATTTCCAGCAGGCGCTCGTCCGGGATCTCCTGAACGACAGCGGGGACCTGGGCAAGACCGGCAAGCTTCGCCGCCCGCCAGCGGCGCTCGCCGGCCACCAGTTGGTAGCGCTCACCCTTCTTCCGCACCACCAGCGGCTGGATGATTCCATTCGCCCGAATAGACTGGGCCAGCTCCTCCAGGCGTTCATTTTGAAACACCCGTCTGGGCTGCAAGGGATTCGGGTCAATCGCCTCAATGGGCAACTGGGCGGCCTGCTCCTCAGCGGGCTTGGCGGCTTCCACGGGGTGCGCCGCCGGACGAGCCGGGAGCAGCGCCGTCAGTCCTTTACCGAGCGCCCGGCGCGTTCCGTCTTGACTTTTGTTCATGGTCGAGAATTTCCTTGGCCAGCCGGATATAGCTCTCCGCCCCGCGGGAACGCACATCGTAGGACAGGATCGGTTTGCCGAAGCTGGGCGCCTCGGCCAGCCGGATGCTGCGGGGAATCACCGTCTGAAAAACCTGGGCGCCGAAAAATTCTTTCAGATCCGCCGCCACCTGGCGGGTCAGGTTGGTTCGGTCATCGTACATGGTGAGGAGAATTCCCTCAATTTCCAGCGGGTGTTGAAAGGCGCTACGGACCCTCTCGATCGTGTCCATCAGCTCGGAAACCCCTTCGAGGGCGAAAAATTCGCATTGAATGGGAACGAGTACGGAGTCGGCGGCAACCAGCGCATTGAGTGTCAGCAGGTCCAAAGCGGGCGGGCAATCAATCAGAACAAAATGATATTTCTCGCGAAGAAGCCGTAGCTTGTGCTGGAGCCGGAATTCACGCTCCGATTGCTCCACCAACTCCAGGTTCGCGCCAATCAGGTTCTTATCCGAAGGAACCAGATCGAGACCCTCGAATTCGGTCCGCACCACGGCGTCTGCAAGCTCTGCGTCACCCAACAGTACGTTGTAAAGACTGGCCCGGTCCGTGTATTTCTGGATGCCCAGACCAGTGGTCGAATTACCCTGCGGGTCGCTATCAATCACCAGGATGCGCAGGTCGTTGGCAGCCAGGGAGGCAGCCAAATTGATGGCCGTGGTGGTCTTCCCAACCCCGCCTTTCTGGTTGGTGATCGCTAGAACTTTGCTCAAGCCGTCATCCTAACACGATGCAGGTTTCACGTTCCACGTGAAACATTCCGGCCAAGCAACAGGAATCGCTGCTCGCCCCACGGCAACCGGATGGGCGGTTGCCATTCGAAACCAGCCAATTCCTCCATCCCTACGTCGCCTACCAATAACGCAACTCGTTCCCCGACCCGGCTCGCTACCGGCCGCACCTCTTCATACTTGACGGCCCGCGAAATCACCCAATCGAAGCCACCCTCTAGTAACTCGGCTCTCAGGGCGAGCACACGGACGTTTGCCACATTACGGGCCGCCTCTCGTAGGAACACGGCCTTGCGCTGATGTGCCTCGACGAGGGTCACCGCTGCATTCGGCCTCGCCACCGACACCGGAAAGCCAGGAAAACCCGCACCCGAACCGACATCGACGACGGAAATGGCCTCGTCCGGAAGATGCATCCCCAGAAAAAGCGACTCCCCGTAGTGCCGCTCGACCACTTCCTGTTCGTCCCGCAATGCCGTCAGATTCAGAACGCGGTTCCAGCGGCACAATGCCTGGTAGTGCCCTTCGAGCAATTCCATCTGCTGTTCTGTCAGCGGGCACCACCCGGCTACCGCCTCTCGCAATCTCTCAGCAAACACGGTCCAGGCTCAGATACACATCTAGAATCGCGATAGCCGCCGGGGTGACGCCGGGAATCCGGCCTGCCTGCCCCAACGTGCTCGGGCGCACGCGCTCCAACTTCTCGCGAATCTCCCGCGAGAGACCAGGAATGGCGGCAAAGCCGAAATCCTCGGGAATGTGCCGCCGCTCGGCCGCCTTGAGCCGTTCCATCTGCCGCTCCTGCTGGCTAATGTAGCCGCTGTATTTGGCCTCTGTTTGCACCGTAGCCAGCAGACCTCGCACTGGTTCCTCGCCCAGCACATCCCGAACCCAGCTCGAGACTTCCTCGATTTTCGCCTCGGGCCGCTTCAGCCATTGCCCGTGCCGGTGCTCCCGCAGGGCTGCGCTGAGCCGGTCTTTCTGTGCCTGCTTCCGAGTGAACAACGCCCACCGGTCGTCGCCCACCAGGCCAACTTTCCGCCCGATGGGTGTCAACCGTTCGTCGGCATTGTCGATCCGCAGATGCAGCCGGAATTCCGCGCGCGAGGTGAACATGCGGTACGGCTCGTCAGCCCCCTTGGTCACCAGGTCATCGATCAGAATCCCCGTGTAGCCCTCTGTCCGCCCGATCACCACTTCCGGCATGGCCCCGATCCGGCAAGCCGCATTGAGTCCCGCCACGAGCCCCTGACATCCTGCCTCCTCGTAACCGGAGGTCCCGTTGATCTGCCCGGCAAGGTAGAGCCCGAGAATTTTCTTGACTTCCAGGGTGTGCTCCAGTTCCCGCGGGTCGATGGCATCGTACTCAATGGCGTACCCGGGCCGGATCATCTCGGCCCGCTCAAGGCCCGGAACGGATGCCACCATCGCTTCCTGCACGTCGATGGGCATGCTCGTAGACATGCCATTGACATACACCTCGTGGGTGTCCAGCCCTTCCGGTTCCAGGAAGATCTGGTGCCGCGGCTTATCCGGAAACTTGACAATTTTATCTTCGATGGATGGGCAATAGCGGGGACCGATGCCTTCGATCTGCCCGCTGTACAGCGGCGAGCGCGAGATGCTCGCTCGCAGGATTCGCCGGGTCTCTTCCGTGGTGTAGCCCAGGTAGCAGGGCACCTGCGGGCGGTCGATCCGCTCCGTCAGAAAAGAAAACGCCGTCGGCTCGGGGTCACCGGGCTGAATTTCGAAGTGGTCCCACTTGATGGTCCGTCCGTCCAGGCGTGGCGGAGTCCCCGTCTTCAGGCGCGTCCATTGTAAACCCGACCTGCGCAACTGATCACCCAGCAACTGCGAAGGAGGCTCTCCGTTCCTGCCGCAGCTATAGGTCATCTCCCCCACGTGCGCAACCCCATTCAGAAACGTGCCGGTGGTCACGATGACAGCCTGGGCCCCCAGGGTGCGGCCATCCCGGAGTTTAACCCCCCGAACTCGGCTGGTCGGCCCCTGCTCGATCTCCAGAGCCGCCACTTCCGCTTGCTTGATTCGTAGGTTCGGCTCCTGCTCCAGCACCTGGCGCATCCGCACGCGGTATATCTTCTTATCGCACTGCGCGCGCGGCGACCAGACCGCCGGCCCACGGCTGGTATTCAGCAGCCGGAATTGAATTCCGACGGCGTCGGTCACCTCTCCCATCACGCCGCCCAAGGCGTCGATCTCGCGCACCAGGTGACCCTTAGCGATCCCCCCGATGGCGGGATTACACGACATCTGCGCAATCAGGTCGAGATTCATGGTGACCAGGGCCGTTTTCAACCCCATCCGCGCACAAGCCCGGGCAGCTTCGCACCCGGCGTGACCGGCGCCGGCCACCACGACGTCGTACTTTTCATGCATTGATATCATTGTATCGGAATGAAAATACTCGTCATCGGCAGCGGCGGGCGGGAGCACGCGCTGGTCTGGAAGCTGGCCCAGAGTCCCTCAGTCACCCAGGTCTACGCGATCCCTGGCAACCCCGGGATGGCTCGCCTGGCCCGTTGCCTCCCCGGAACCGACTATCTCGCCGCCGCGCGTGAAGTCGCCGCCGATCTGACTGTGGTGGGGCCGGAAGCCCCCCTGGTCAGCGGTGTGGTGGACGCATTTCGTGCCGAAGGCCGGCAAATCATCGGGCCCACGGCTCAGGCCGCTCGCCTGGAAGGGAGCAAGATTTTTGCAAAGAACTTTCTGTGGCAAAGAAACATCCCGACTGCTGCCTTCGTCTCCGCCGACAACCCGGCCGAAGCCCGCGCGGCCCTCGATCGCTTCCGCCTGCCCGTGGTCTTGAAGGAGGACGGCCTGGCGGCCGGCAAGGGTGTACGGATCGCGCACGAACGCGCCGACGCGGAAAGCGCCCTGGCCACCCTCCGCTACCCCTTGGTGATCGAGGAGTTCCTCGAGGGAGAGGAGGTCAGCTTCATCGTCTTCTGCGACGGCAGGAACGTCGTGCCCTTTGAGCCCACCCAGGACCACAAGGCCGTCTTCGACGGAGACACCGGGCCCAACACCGGCGGCATGGGAGCTTACTGCGACTCGCGCATCCTCAGCGATAGCCTGACCCGGCAGATCCTGAACACCATCATCTACCCCACAGTGGAAGCCACGTCGTTCACCGGATTCCTCTACGCCGGCCTGATGCTCACAGGCGACGGACCCAAGGTCCTGGAATTCAACGTCCGCATGGGCGATCCCGAAACCCAGCCGCTGATGCACCGCTTGGATGCGGATTTCGCCGCCGTGCTGACGGGATCCGGCGGTCTGGCCTGGCACGCGGAACCCTCCGTCTGCGTGGTGATGGCGTCGGGCGGGTACCCTGGCGCGTTCGAAGCCGGCAAGCCCATCCGCGGCATTGAAGAAGCAGAAGCCGGCGGCGCCACGGTATTTCATGCCGGCACGCGCATGGGGCCTCAAGGGCTGGAAACCGCGGGCGGCCGCGTGCTGGGCGTAACCGCTTCCGGACCGGACTTGGCCGCGGCCATCGGCCGCTCGTATGCCGCCGTGCGCAAAATCGCTTTCGCCGGCGCGCACTACCGCACGGACATTGGCCGGAAGGGGCTGAAACGGTACAATAAGGTTGGTTCGGGCACGTAGCTCAGTTGGATAGAGCGGTCGCCTCCTAAGCGACAGGTCGGCAGTTCAAATCTGCCCGTGCCTACCACGCCTCCCCCATAACATGGCGGGGCCGACTCGCCACCGTGCCGGAGACTATGTCAGAGAAGCCTTTCGTTCACCTGCATTGCCACACGGATTATTCCCTGCTCGACGGCGCCTGCGAGATCGGGCAGTTGATGAATCTGGTGGTCGAACAAAAAATGCCCGCCGTAGCCATGACGGATCACGGCAACCTGTTCGGCGCGGTGCAGTTCTACAACACGGCCAAAGCGAAGGGTATTCACCCGGTCATCGGCTGCGAGGTGTACGTTTCCCAACAGGGCCTCAAGACTCGCTCCGACTCGGACCGATACAACCACCTCGTCCTGCTGTGCGAAAACCAGGAGGGCTATCGCAACCTGATCAACCTGGTTTCCACGGGCTTCCTGGAGGGCTTCTACTATAAGCCGCGGATCGACAAGGACCTCCTCGCGCAGCACGCCAAGGGCCTCATCGCGATGTCCGCCTGCCTGCGCGGCGACATTCCGGAAACCATCCTGGCCGAGCGCTACGCGGAAGCCCGCCGCATGGCCTACGCCTACCAGGACATCTTCGGAAAGGACAATTTCTTTCTGGAGATCCAGGACCACCAACTGGAGCAGGACAAGCGCCTTACCCCGGCCCTGAACCGCCTGTCCCACGAGACCGGCATCCCCCTGGTAGCCACCAACGACTCCCACTACCTGCGCAAACAGGACGCCCGCGCGCACGAGATCCTCATGTGCATCCAGACCGGAAAAACCATGAGCGATCCCAGCCGCATGCGCTGGAGCACGCCGGATTTTTACCTTAAGTCGCGCGCGGAGATGTTGGAGTTGTTCGGCGAACTGGAAGAGGCTCTGGACCGCACGTGGGAGATTGCACAGCGCTGCCGAGTGCAGCTCGACAAGGTCAAGGAGCCGTTCCCAAGATTCGACGTTCCGGAGGGCCACACCACGGATACCTACTTCGAGTACGTGGCCCGCCAGGGATTCGAAAAACGCCGGCCGCGCCTGGAAGCTCTGCGCGCCGCGGGCCGCCTGAAGCACGATCTACCGGAGTACCTGGAGCGCCTGGACCGCGAGATTAAAATGATCCAGCAGATGAAGTTCTCCGGCTACTTCCTGATCGTGTGGGACTTCATCCGCTTCGCCAAATCGCAGTCCATCCCGGTGGGCCCGGGCCGCGGATCCGCGGCCGGCAGCCTGGTGGGCTACGCCATGCAGATCACCGACATCGACCCGCTGCAATATGGGCTGCTGTTTGAGCGCTTCCTGAATCCGGAGCGCATCAGCATGCCGGACATCGATATCGACTTTTGCATGAACCGGCGCGGCGAGGTCATCCAGTACGTCACCGAAAAGTATGGCCGCGAGCAGGTGGCGCAGATCATCACATTCAACACGCTGGGCGCGCGCGCCGCTATCAAGGACGTGGGCCGGGTCTTGGACGTCAGTTTCGCGGACGTCGAGCGTATTACCAAGCTGGTGCCCAACGTTCTGAACATATCCCTCGAGGAGGCCATGAAAGTGGAGCCGGGCTTTGAGGAGGCGGCCCGCAAAGACCCCCGCGTGGCCGAGGTGCTCCAGGTCGCCCGCCGTCTCGAAGGCCTCGCACGGAACTGCTCCGTGCACGCCGCCGGCGTGGTCATCTCCCCCCAGCCGCTCAAAGAACTGGTGCCGCTATACCGCACCAACCGCGACGAAATTGTCACGCAGTTCGACATGAGCGGTCTCGAAAAACTGTCGTTGCTGAAGATGGACTTCCTGGGTCTCACTACCCTGACCCTCATCGACGACGCGCTGAAACTGATCCAACACCGCCACGGCCTCCAACTCGTCCCGGAAGACCTGCCGCTGGACGATCCGCAAACCTACGAGATCTTCTCCAAGGGCTACACCAGTGGCGTGTTCCAGTTCGAGTCGCCCGGCATGCGCGACATCCTGCGGCGCTACCACCCGAACCGCATCGAGGACCTGACCGCGCTGAATGCGCTCTACCGCCCGGGCCCCATCCAGGGCGGCATGATCGATGACTTTATCGACCGCAAACAGGGCAAGAAGGCCGTGGCTTACGATCTGCCCGAGCTGAAGGAGATCCTGGAGGAGACCTACGGCGTCATCGTTTACCAGGAGCAGGTCATGCAGATCTCCAATCGCCTGGCGGGATATTCGCTGGGCGACGCGGACCTGTTGCGGCGCGCCATGGGCAAGAAGAAGCCGGAGGAAATGGCCGCCCAGCGCCAACGCTTTCTCCAGGGCGCTCTGGCCCGCGGATTCCCGCAAAAGAAGATCGAAAAAATCTTCGACCTGATGGAGCAGTTCGCGGGTTACGGATTCAACAAGTCCCATTCGGCCGCGTACGCCTACCTGGCCTACGTGACCGCCTACTTGAAGGCACACTACCCGGTGGACTTCATGGCCGCGCTGCTCACTTCAGAAACCGGCAACACCACGAAGGTGGTCAAGTACATCAACGAGTGCCGCGAAATGGGAATCACGGTGCTCCCACCGGAGGTAAACGCCAGCGACTGGAACTTCACCCCGGACGGCAACGGCATCCGGTTTGGTCTCGGCGCCGTGAAGAACCTGGGCCCGTCGGCCGTGGAAGCCATCCGCGCCGCCCGCCAGGAAGTGGGCAGGTTCCGCTCCCTCTACCAGTTTTGCGAGAAGGTGGACCCCGCCAGTATCAACCGCCGCATGATTGAGAGCCTGATCCGCGCCGGGGCCATGGATTCGTTCGTCGGCAACCGCGCCCAACTGTTCGCCGCCGTGGAAAGCGCCATGGAAGCCGGGCAGCGCGTCTGGCGCGACCGCCTCAACGGGCAGGCCGGCCTCTTCGGCGAGATCATCGCCGAACACGAGGAGCCGGAAAAACCACTGCCCGACCTCCCGGATCTCACCGGCAAAGAGAAGCTGCTCGGCGAAAAAGAAATGCTCGGTTTCTACGTGACCGGCCACCCGCTGGACCAGTACGAAGACAAGGTGCGGGAGCTTGCGACGCACGACACCAGCAACCTGGAAGGGCTTCCCAAAAGCGCCGAGGTGGCGCTGTGCGGCGTGCTGACCGGCATTCAGAAGAGACGCAACCGCGAACAGAAGCCCTGGGCCTCCATGTCGATCGAAGACCGCAACGGTTCGGTGGAAGCCATGGTCTTCACCACCAACTATGAACGCCTCGCCTCCACCCTGGTGGAAGATCAGGCAGTGCTCGTCCGCGGGCTAGTCCTGCCGGAGGAAAGCGCCCCGCCCAAAATCTCCGTGCAGGACGTGGTGCCGCTGGATGTGGCGCGCGTGCCGCTTCCTACATTGATCTCCATCAAGGTCTGGCTCGGGCGCAACGGCGTAACGGATAAGGCCGCCGCCTTGCATGATGTGTTTCAACGCAAGCCCGGCGATACGCAGGTGCGACTGCGGCTGGAAATGTCGCGGGATTTTTCCGTGATCCTGGACGTGCCCGACAAGGTCCGGCCGGACAAAGATTTCCGTACCGCCGTCGAACGCATCTGCGGTGCCGACTGCGTTGAGGTCTTAGCTTCCTAGAGGCCTGCGTTTCCGCGGTCTAGCGCCGCCGGTACAACAGTTCCGGGTACTCTTCTGCCAGCGGCTCGAAAGGCTCTGCCAGCGACAGATCCAGCACGTGCACACGCTGCCCCTCACGCAGTTCCTGGAGCCGCATCTCCTGCCCATTCGCAAAGCGGACCGCGTCCCGGTAACTGTTGACCGCCGCATGGAGCTGGGTAAAAGTCACCTCCTCGACAGCGCCAACCCCAAACTCGCTTTGCATGCGCACTGGAATGTCGAAAAGGCGCAGGCGCGCGCCCGGCGGGATACATACCGCCGGCACTTGCGGCACCCTCGGCGGACTGAAAATATTCTTCAGGCAGGTCCAGAAACCCGCTGGTTCGGCCGAGGCTGGCCTGGTCAGCCGCCGCAGATCGCACGGCGACGCCAGCCCCATCGAACCGGTTGGAAAACGATGCGCCACTAACTCTTCCCCCTCCTGGGCCAGTCGATTCGGCACTGCCATGAGAGAGTAATCACACATGGTTTTGTCCTCCAAGCAAGACTTGCCGTCGGGAGGCGGTCTCGTCCGTTCGCGCGGAACCTCCTGGAACGGGCGATACCACCCGGCGTAGGCGAGATCTGTGCTCCACCTGTCGAGCACCCCCTTCCTTGAGTTTGGGGCGAATAACCGCCAAAGACAAGCACAAAACCGCGGCGTGCGGTTCTATTGGAGACGATTCAGACCAGACATCCTGTATCTGGACGCACAACTCTCGTTCCCTCCCGCCGCAGCCTTTAATTGTTAAGATGACAAAAGTGCAGCCTGAACAAGCCATGCCGGAGGAGCCGGAGCAGTCCGTGGAAAGCTCCCCGCCCACGGCATCCAACGACGCCTGGCGCCGCGTTCAACTGGCGCGCCACGCGAAGCGGCCCCACTCCCTGGACTATATCAACCGCGTCTTCACCGGTTTCCACGAAATCCATGGCGACCGCGGGTTCGGCGACGACCCCGCCATCGTAGCCGGATTCGCATTCCTGGACGACAATCCGATTATGGTGGTGGGCGAGCAAAAGGGCCGCGACACCAAGCAGAAGCTATATCGCAATTTCGGCATGCCCAAGCCGGAGGGTTACCGTAAGGCCCTGCGCCTGATGCAGTTGGCCTCCAAGTTCGGGCGTCCCGTGGTGACATTCCTGGACACGCCCGGCGCCTACCCCGGAATCGACGCCGATGAGCGTGGCCAGGCGGAGGCCATCGCCCGCAACCTGCGCGAAATGGCCCGCCTGGCCTGCCCGGTCATCTGTGTCTGCATCGGCGAGGGCGGCAGCGGCGGGGCCCTGGCGCTGGGGGTCGGCAACTGCGTCCTGATGCTGGAGAACGCCGTCTACAGCGTCATCTCCCCGGAAAGTTGTGCCGCCATCATCTGGCGGGACTCCGCCAAGGCAGAACTCGCCGCCGCAGCGCTCAAACTCACCGCCGAAGATCTCCAAAGCCTGGGCCTCATCGATGACATCATCCCGGAACCTCCTGGAGGCGCCCACGAAAACCCGGACCTAGCCGCCGACCTGCTCGCCACGCGCCTCCGCCGGGCCTTGCGGGAGCTCTCACCGCTCAACTCCGCCGAACTGGTGCAGCAGCGCTATACCAAGTTCCGCCGCATGGGGAACTTCTTCCTGTGAAGAAGACCGTCTGGCTGAGCATCCTCTTTGTGGCGGCCGTAGTCGGCCTTGTGGTGTATTCCACGCTGGGTACCAACCGCTTTCACTGCGAGGTCTGCGTCACCTACCAGGGGCGCACCGCCTGCCGGACGGCTTCCGCGCAGAGCCGCGAACAGGCCCAGCGTACCGCCACCGAAAACGCCTGCGCCCAGATCGCTTCCGGCATCACCGAATCCAATCAGTGTGAAAACACTGCGCCGGACCGAATCCGCTGGCTGGACCGGTAGCATCAGGAAGATCCCCCAGGCCGGCCCTGGGCAGATCCGCCTCAGCCCAAACCTAGCAAATGCTAAGATAAAGAGAGAAAAATCCGTTGAACTCGGTTCGGGGATTTTGCGTCTAATCTCCAAGCGAGGTGTGGCTGCCGGTGAAGCGCAAGTGGAAAGTCCTGATTGTGGTGGGCGGAGTCTTGACGCTGGGCTTGGGAGTGTGGGCCAGCGTCGTGTACAGCCGCAAGGGTATCGTCACCGTGCAGAGCGGCCGTGTCGTGCGGCAGGATCTGACCAGCCTGGTAACCGCTTCCGGCGAGGTTAAACCCCGCAACTACATCAACATCGGCGCCAACGCGCAAGGGACGATCACAGACATCCTGGTCAAGGAAGGCGATCGGGTGAAGAAAGGGCAACTGCTCGCCCGGCTGGAAAGCGTCCAGCCCGAGGCCGCCGTCAATGCTCAGCGCGCCGCGCTGGCTTCGGCTGAAGCCGATTCGGCCGCCGCGGAGGCCAACCTCAAAGTCGCCGACGAGAACCTGCGCACGAACCAAGCCATCATCGAGCGTACCAAGGCGGATGTGGATAGGACTGCCGCCGACCTGGAGCGCGGCCGCGAACTCCTGAAAGATCAGTTGATCGCGCGACAGGACTTTGATACGCGCAAAGCCGCCTACGAGGTCCAGAAATACGCCCTGGAGGAAGCCAAAACCCGCTTGATCCAGGCCCGTGCGCAACGGGAGCAGATGGCTTCCCAACTGGCCGCAGCCCAGAAGCGCGTGGCGCAGGCCCGCGCCACTCTGGCCCAGGTCTCCGACATCCTGCGCAAGTACAACTCTTACGCCCCGCTCGACGGAGTCGTAACGAATCTACCGGTACGCGTCGGCGAGACCGTCGTGCCGGGGATCCAGAACTCCGCCGCGAGCACCATTATGACCATCGCGGACATGTCACTGATCACGGCGGAAGTCAAGGTGGACGAGACGGACATCGTGAGCGTCAAACTCGACCAGGTGGCGGATATCTCCATCGATGCAATCCCCAACAAGACCTTCAAGGGACACGTGATTGAAATCGGCAATACCGCCATCCTGCGATCCACCGGCGTGGCCGCGTCGCAGAGCGCGATTTCCAGCCAGGAAGCCAAAGACTTCAAAGTCGTCGTGGCCATGGATAGTCCGCCGGAAGATGTCCGTCCGGGCCTGTCCTGCACCGCCAAGATCACCACGGCCACCCGGCAAAACGTTCTGACGATTCCCATTCAGGCCTTGACCATCCGGCAAAAGGGCGATCTCGAGCCCAAGCCCAAAAACAGCGGTGGCGCGCTGGCTGCCACCAAGCCCGATCCCGCCGCGGAGAAGGCCCGCAAAGAAGAAATCCAGGGCGTGTTCGTGATTTCCGGTGGCAAGGCCGTGTTCCGCAAGGTGGAAACTGGCATTACCGGCTCCACCGACATAGAAGTGTTAAGCGGACTGAAAGAAGGCGACGAAATCGTGACCGGCAGCTACCAGGTGATCCGCACCATTCGGAACGACGCCAAGGTAAAGGTGGATAATAAGACTCCGGGGCAAAAAGCGTAGGGCGGGCCCCGAGTGGTCCCATCCAGGAGAGCGAGACGCAAGGCATGGCACAGGCAGTCGCAGAGAAAGACCATCGAGAGCTGATTACCAGAGGGGAACAGCTGAAGCGGGACGGCATCGTCATCCGCACCTACGATCTTTGGAAGACTTATGTCATGGGCGACCAGGAGATTCACGCCGTCTCCGGAGTGGACATTGAGATCCACCGGGGCGAGTATGTGGCTATCATGGGCCCGTCGGGTTCCGGCAAGTCCACGCTGATGAACCTGATCGGCTGCCTGGACACGCCCACGCGGGGCCAGTATTACATTAACGGCCGGCTGGTCAGCGAAATGAACGACGACGAACTGGCGCGTATCCGCAACAAGGAAATCGGCTTTGTTTTCCAAACCTTCAACCTGCTGCCGCGCGCCAGCTCCCTGCACAATGTCGAACTGCCGCTCATTTACAGCGGCACGCCGGCGGAGGTGCGCCTGGAGCGCGCCAAGGGCGCCCTGCGCCAGGTGGACCTGGAACCACGCATGTACCACAAGCCCAACGAGCTCTCCGGCGGGCAGCGGCAGCGCGTGGCCATCGCGCGGGCGCTGGTGAACAATCCGTCCATCCTGCTGGCGGACGAGCCTACCGGGAACCTGGATACGGCTACCGGCAACGAGATCATGGCGCTGTTCGAGCGCCTGCATCAGCAAGGAAACACGATCGTGCTGGTAACCCACGAGCACGACATCGCGCTGCATGCCCATCGCGTAATTCATATCCGCGACGGCAAAGTGGAAAAAGACGAACGGATCAAGTAGCCCGCGCGGGCTTTTCGTCCCATTCCCCCCCTTGAACGCGGCGCCATCCGGAGGTATGACGGAGGCAAGAGGCACGTATGCCAGCCACCTCCGCCTCTCATTTGACCGAAGAGGCTCCCGGAGGCTACGTCCTGGAGCTTCCGGATGGCAGCCGACGCCCACCCGGCGACGTCCCCGCCGCTTTTACCATCGCCGCCGCCAACGAGGAGAAGGGGCGCCTGTTCCTGAACCCAAATCCTTACCTGGCCGCCGCCGCTTTCGTGCGTGGCGAGTTTGACGTCCACGGAGATGTAATTTCCGCCATGCGATTCCGGGATGCCTGGCTGCGCGAACGCCCGTGGCCCTGGGCGTGGACGGCCACGCTGCGCTTTCTGCTGCACTTCGAACACTGGTTCCAGACCAAAGCCCGCGCCGCACGGAACATCCGCTTTCACTACGACCGGCCGGTCGAATTCTACCGGCAGTTTCTGGACTCGCGCCTGGTGTATTCCTGCGCCTATTTCCAGAATCCCGACTGGACACTGGAACAGGCCCAACTGGCCAAGCTCGATCTGATCTGCCGCAAGCTGGACTTGCGTCCCGGAGAACTGTTTCTGGACGTCGGCTGCGGCTGGGGAGCCCTGGTGCGGCACGCCGCCGGCGAGTATGGGGCCGGCGCCACCGGTTGCACCGTCAGTCCGAGCCAGTGCGCTTACGCCAGGCGCCTGGCCTCACAACAGGGCCTTGAAAACCGCGTCACAATCCGCGAACAGGATTACCGCGACGTTGCAGGCGTCTACCACAAGATCGCCTCCGTGGGGATGTTCGAGCACGTCGGCCGCCGGCGCCTGGGCGGCTACTTTCGGAAGATGTACGAACTGCTGGCCCCCGACGGCCTGTTTCTGAACCACGGCATCGCGCGCGCGCAGGGCGTCCGCGAAGGGCCCGAAAGCCGGTTCGTGCGCCGCCACGTCTTCCCCGGCGGCGAATTGGTCTGTCTGCGGGATGTGGTGGAGGAAGCCGAAAGCGCCGGCTTTGAGGTGTTGGATGTGGAGAACCTGCGGCCGCACTACGCCCTCACCTGCCGAGCCTGGGCCCACCGGCTGGAGGCAAACAGGGAGGCCTGCCTCGGATGGGTGGACGCCCCGTGCTACCGCACCTGGCTGGTCTACCTGGCCGCCTCGGCCTTGAACTTCGAGCAGGGTTTCGCGGATGTTTACCAGGTGCTGCTGGCCAAGCGGGACTCTGCTCGCGGGCGCCGTCTGGGCCGCGAGTACATGTACGCGCTGGGGGCGGCGCGTAAACGCGCTGGCTTCACACGTCCAGGTTCTTGACCTCGAGCGCGTTCTCTTCGATGAACTTGCGGCGGTTCTCCACGTCCTCGCCCATCAGCGTGGAGAAGATCTCTTCGCTTTCCACCGCGTCCTCCAGCCGCACCTGCAGCAACGTGCGCTTCTCGGGGTTCATGGTGGTCTCGGCAAGCTGCTCCGCGTTCATCTCTCCCAGCCCTTTGTAGCGCTGCACCGAGGCGTCCCGTTTGCCCTCGTTTTTGACATAGTTGAGCAGCGCCGTCCAACTGGTCTGCGTATCGCGCAGCCCGTTCTTCACCACCACAAAGGGCGGTTTGTTGAACCGCGCGATCTGCCGCGCCAGCGCGCGGAATCGCCGGTATTCCGGCTGCGCGGCGAGGTTCACGCCGACCTGCCGCTCCGCGTTCGTGGAATCATGGAACGCCACCATCCAGCCGGAATGCTCCTCGTCGGCCTTCAGCTCAGGCTGGATCTGCGCGTGACGCAGCGACTCGAACAGTTGCTCCATGTTGGCGCGGTCCTGGAAGTCCGCCTTGGTGTCGATCCGCAATTCCGTGTTGGAGAGCACTTCCACTACGCGCCCGTCGCGCAGCTTACGTTCCACCTTCTGGAACATCTGCTCGTACTCGTCCAGGTTCATGAGGAACAGCCGCAGCTCTCCGCCCTCCAGCGCGCTCTTCTGCCCGTTGCCGTTGGCGCTGATCTCCACGCTCAGGTTCTCGGTGGCCCGGCGCATGATCTCGCGCGTGAATTCCTTTTCGTTCTTGATGTACTTCTCGCTCTTGCCCTTCTTGATTCGGTAGAGCGGCGGCTGCGCGATGAACACCCGGCCGCGGGTGATCAGTTCATTCATGTGCCGGAAGAAGAAGGTCAGCAGCAGCGTGCGGATGTGCGAGCCGTCCACGTCCGCGTCCGTCATGATGATGATCTTGCCGTAGCGCAGCTTGGCCACGTCGAAGTCCTGCGCGCCGATACCGGTGCCCAGCGCCGTGATCATGGCGCGGATTTCTTCATGGCCGAGCATCTTGTCGTAGCGCGCCTTCTCCACGTTCAGGATCTTGCCCTTGAGCGGCAGAATCGCCTGGAAGCGGCGGTCCCGGCCCTGTTTGGCCGTGCCGCCGGCCGATTCGCCCTCCACCAGGAACAGTTCGCAGCGCTCCGGATCCTTCTCCTGGCAGTCGGCCAGTTTGCCGGGCAGTCCGCCGGAATCCAGGGCCCCCTTGCGTCGCGTCAGGTCGCGCGCTTTGCGCGCTGCTTCTCGGGCGCGCGCGGCCTCAATCGCTTTGCTCACGATCTTCCGCGCCACACTGGGATTCTTGTCGAAATACTCGCCCAGCTTGTCGTTGACAAACTGGACCATTTGCCCCTGAATGTCGCTGTTCAGCTTGCCTTTGGTCTGGCCTTCGAACTGCGGCTGCGGCAGCTTCACGCTCACCACGGCGGTGAGGCCTTCGCGCACGTCGTCCCCGGTCAGGTTCTCCTTCACGTCCTTGAACAGCCCCGCCTGCTGCCCGTAGGCATTGATTGTGCGCGTCAGCGCGCTGCGAAAGCCGCTCAGGTGCGAGCCGCCATCCACGGTGTTGATATTGTTGGCGAAGCTGAAGACGTTCTCCGAGTAGCCGTCGTTGTATTGCAGCGCGACCTCCATGGTCAGCATGCCGCCGTTGGGCAGATCCTTCTGGGCCTCGAAGTGGATGGGCTTGTCGTGCAGTACCGTCTTGCCGCGGTTCAGGTGCTTGATGAACTCGGCCACGCCGCCGGTATACAGAAACTCGTGGGTGCGTGGCGGATCCACGCGCTCGTCGGTCAGCGTAATCTTCAGTCCCTTGTTCAAGAACGCCAACTCGCGCAGCCGCTGCGCCAGCGTGTCGTAATTGAACGTGGTCACATCCATGATGGTGCCGTCCGGCTTGAAGGTGACCTTGGTACCGGTGCGCCGGCCCGCCTTACCCGCCTTGGCCAGCGGCGCCTTGGCGCGCCCCTGCGCGTACTCCTGAGTCCAGGTGAATCCTTCGCGCCAGATCTCCAACTCCAGCCACTCCGAGAGGGCGTTCACGCAGCTCACTCCCACGCCATGCAGACCGCCGGAGACTTTGTAGCTCTTGGAATCAAACTTGCCGCCGGCATGCAGCTTGGTCATCACCACTTCGGCCGCGGAAATCCCCTCTTCCTCGTGCATGTCCACCGGAATGCCGCGCCCGTTGTCCTCTACCGTCACGGAGTTGTCGATGTGAATCGTCACCTCAATCTCCGTGGCGTAGCCGGCCAAGGCCTCATCCACCGAGTTGTCCACCACCTCGTAGACCAGGTGGTGCAAGCCCATCTCGCCGGTGGAGCCGATGTACATCGCCGGCCGCAGGCGCACTGCCTCCAGGCCTTCCAACACCTTAATGCTCGAAGAATCGTATACTTCCGAGGGGCTGGTATTCACTTCATTTGCCATATCAAACCAAATCTTCCTGCGCCGCCGAAGCTCACCCCGGTCAAATCCTCATCGGCATGACCACATACCGGTACTGATCCGTGAGCCCTTCTCCGGCGGGCCGCAGTTCACCGGCGCTCTTCTGATCTTTCAGCTCGAAGCTCACGTCGCTCTGCGAAATAGCCCGCAGAAAGTCCAGCAGGTACTGCGCATTGAACCCGATCTCCAGTTCCGGACCTTGATATTCGCCGGGTACGCTCTCCTCGCTTTCCCCGGTCTCTACGGACGAGGAATAGATTTTCACTTCGCCACTGGTGAACTGCACCCGGATTGCCCGCGAGCGCTCGTCAGCGAACTGCGCCACACGCTCGATCGCCGAGCGGACTTCATCCCGGTTCAGCCTGGCGGAGTGCACGTGATCCTTCGGCAGCACGCGCTCATAGTCCGGAAAATTGCCCGTCAGCTTGCGCGTGATCAGCAGGCGGTCGCCGATCTGGAAAAACAGGTGGTTGTCGTCGCCCGCCAGGACCGCCTTACCTTCCGGCCCGCTCTCGTCGGCCAGTTTCACGATTTCCGCCATAGCTTTCTTCGGAACCAGGGCGCGAAAAGGCCTACTCCCCGCCTCAACAGCTTTTTCCACAAACGCCAGGCGATGCCCGTCGGTGGCCACCATAGTGATCTTCTCCGGCCCCAGCAGCAACAGCGCGCCGTTCAGGGTGAACCGCGACTCCTCCATGGAGATGGCAAAGGAGGTGCGGGCAATCATCGAGGAGAGCACTTGCACCGGAATCTCTGCGATGGGTTCCGGCATCTGTGGCAGTTCCGGATAGCTCTCCCGCGACATGCCGGCAATCCGCGTACGCGAACGCCCGCAGGTCAGGCTGGCCCAATGGTTCTCCAGAAACTTGATATTCAACTCCGCGTCCGGGAGAAGCCTCACGTAATCCAAAAGTTTCCGCGCCGGGATAGTTCCTGCCCCGGCCTTCTTCACCTTGGCCGGACAGGCACAACGGATACCCAACTCGAGGTCCGTGGCCGTGAGCGTCACACGATCCTCCCCGGCCTCCAACAGCACTTTCGACAGAATCGGAATAGTGGTCTTCTTCTCCACGACCCCTTGCGAAAGGCTCAGTTCACGAACCAGATCAGCTTTGCTAACAGTGAATTCCATCGGACTGGAGCTCCTATTCTTCGCGGGTTCTATATACGTTCTCTAAAAGAACACAATTCATGGGGCCTGTGCAAACTGTTGAAGGCTACCTAAATTATACTAAATTATACCACTTTTCGCTATCGCTCGCTGAGGGAAACCGGGTGCGTGGAGGTGCGGAAAGACGCCTTCCAGACAGTTTTGCACAGTTTCCGCAGACGGCTTTCGCCAGCTTCTGTGGAAAGAATGCCCATCTTCATTGTAATGAATCGATTAGACTGTGGAGCATTCTGTTCAGGTCGGGGTCGGTCTTGCGCAACTGCTCGATTTTGTGGATGGAGTGCAGCACGGTGGTGTGATGCTTGCCCCCGAAAACCCTTCCGATCTCCGGCAGCGAGGCCGAAGTCAGCTCCTTCACCAGATACATGGCCACCTGGCGCGGATACACGATGGCCTTCGTGTTGCTCTTCTCTTTGAGCTGCGCCTGCTTAATGCCGAAGCGCTCCGCCACCGCTTTTTGGATGGAGTCGATAGTGACTTTGCGCTCCTGTGCCTGTACCAGGTGCCGCAGCACCTGCTGGGCCATTGGGAGATTGATCGCCGTGCCGGTCAGCGAGGAGTAGGCGATCAGCTTAATCAGCGCACCCTCGAGCTCTCGAACGTTGGATTTCGTTTTGGTGGCCATGAAAGTGCGGACATCCTCGGGCAGATGGAGGCCCTCCGCCTCTGCTTTCTTGTCCAGTATGGCCATCTTGGTTTCCAGGTCGGGCGGTTGCATGTCGGCCATGAGACCCCACTCGAAGCGCGAGCGCAGCCGCTCCAGCAGCCCGGGGATCTCCTTGGGAGGAGCATCGCTGGAGATCACGATCTGCCGCTGGTGGTCGTGCAACTCATTGAACGTGTGAAAGAACTCCTCCTGCGTGCGGTCCTTGTTCCCAATCAACTGGATGTCGTCTACCAGCAGCACATCGGCCGAACGATAGTGCTGGTGAAACTGCGTCAGGCGGTCCAGGCGGATGCACGTGATCATCTCATTCATGAACCTCTCGCTGGAGGTGTAGACCACCCGCATGGATCCGAAATTGTCGATCAGCGCCCGCCCGATGGCGTGCATCAGGTGGGTCTTGCCCATACCCACGCCGCCATAGATAAACAGCGGGTTGTAGCTACGCGCCGGATTGGTTGCTACGGACTTGGCTGCGGCGTGCGCAAACTGATTGCAGGCCCCCACGACGAAGGAGTCGAAGGTGAATTTAGGGTTGAGCTGCGTGGCTAGCGCGCCCAGTTCCGAGGAGTCCGCCAGGCGCGAAGAGTGGTTCGTCCCCCGGGCGGGGCCCAACCGGTAGGCCACCCGCCGAATCCCCATGCCCAGATCGCGCACCATGGTGTGCACGGCGTCGCCGTATTCGTTTTCCATCCAGGTTTTGGTCTGCTCGTCCGGAACGGCAACCACTAGCGTGTCCCCGTCCACTTCCCCGAACGACGTTCGGCTGACCCAATTCTGGTAGCTCTCCGGGCTCAGTTGTAACTCGAGTTGTTTCTTTACGAGATCCCAGGCATTCATCGATAAAAAATCAAAAAGGAACACGCGGGGATCCCCGTCATGTTCCACGGAAAAATGGGTGAACCGGTACGTCTGTTCCGGAAAAGAACCGGGGCGAGAACGAGCCTCCGAGCGGGCCCGGCGCTATCACCGAGGAGTAGTCTAGCACACGGCATCGGCTTTCGAACAAGATTATAAGTATCTATTATTCATATACTTATAGGCACAATTTGACACTGGAAACGTTTCCGGGCGAAAATGAAAATTCGCCGTTGAGCGGGAGTAACTCAGTTGGTAGAGTGCGACCTTGCCAAGGTCGATGTCGCGGGTTCGAATCCCGTCTCCCGCTCCATGTTCCCTCCTTCCCCGGCTAGGACCTCACAGAGTGAATCCGATGAATAAATATCTGTTTTGCTTCGCTTTGGCGGCTGGCGCGGCCTTCGCGCAGTACAAGATGGAGCCAGCCGGCCCTCCGCCTTCGGATCTGGCGCCGGCCTTCGCGGCCGAAATGCAGCAGCAAGGTTACAAGATCGTCAACTCCAGCGGCACGGTATGGTGTGAAATCTGGCTCCGCAAGGTAGCTCCCAGCGGCCCGAAATCCACCGAGGACGGGGTGGCTCTGCCCACCATTCCGCAAGGCGCCCTCCTGGGTGTCCTGCGCTTCCCCGGCCAGGCTGCCGACCGCCGCGGGCAAACCATCAAACCCGGCCTCTACACCATGCGCTATAGCCTCTACCCGGTGAATGGCGATCACCAGGGAGTAGCGCCGAACCGGGATTTTGCCCTCCTGGTGCCGGCCTCGGAGGATAAGGACCCCGCCGCCACCCCGAACTTTGACGCCCTGGTGGCCCTCAGCCGCAAGGCCTCCGGAACCCCCCACCCCGCCGTGTTCAACATCTGGAATTCGTCGAGCGACAAACTTCCCAGCCTTGAAAAGCAGGGGGATCACGACTGGGTGCTGAATGCCAAGCTGGGGGACCAGCCCCTCTCGATCATCCTCATCGGGAAAGTCGAGAGCTGAGCGCCGGGCTGTCCGCTTCAATCGTCACCACCACCAGCGTCGCATCGTCTGAGAAGCGGCCGCCGCAGAACTGTGTAACGGCCGCCAACAAGGCTTCCCGCAGACCTTCGGCATCGCGGTCTGCGTTGGCCCGCAGGCACTCCACCAGGCGGGCTTCTCCGAAGCACTCCCCGGAAGCGTTCTCCGCCTCCGTCACTCCGTCGGTGAACAGCACCAACCGGTCACCCGCTTCCACGGGCACCTCCGCCTGCGTATAGCTCCATTCCGGAAAAATCCCCAGCACCGCGCCGCCTTCCTCCAACCGAAGCATTTCCCCGCTTCCGCGCAGGAGCATCGGCGCATTGTGCCCCGCGTTGGTGAAGAACAGGCGGCCGTGAGCAGCCTCTAACACGCCGTAGAAGAAGCTGATGAACTTACCCGTACCCACATTCCTGGCTGCCAACCGGTTAGCCCGGCCGGCGATCTCCCGGGGAGACCGCTGCTCAGAAGCCAGCACGCGCACCGCTGCCTGCAAGTTGGACATCAACAGGGCCGCCGGGACCCCCTTTCCGATCACGTCTCCGACTCCCAGGGCCAGCCGTCCGTCGCCCGCGTCCAAGACATCCAGGTAGTCTCCCCCGACACTTCCCAGCGGCTGCCATGTGACGGCCACCTGGCAGCCTGGCGCGTGCGGAAGTTCGTGCGGTAAAAGGCCCCGCTGCGTGGCCGCCGCCTCCACCAATTCCTCACCCTGGCCACGGGAGGGCCCAGCAGCCGGTTGCTTCCGCCGGGCCTCGATCTGCTGCCGCAGGATGGTCAGCAGCGCTCCGTTATCCCATGGCTTTTCCACGAAATCCCGCGCGCCCCGCCGCATGGCCTCCACCGCCAAAGGAATACTGCCCCAGGCCGTCATCACCACCACCGGAAGAGTGCTGTCCAGGCGCTGTACCCGCGACAGAAGATCCAGTCCTTCCTGGCCTGAGGTGGTGTCCAACGCGTAATTCAGATCCATGAGGACCAGATCGTACTGGTTGGATGCCAGCCGGTCCAGCACCGCCCTGGGCGACGTTACCGCTTCAGTCTGGTAGCCCTCGGATTTCAACAGCAGGCGCAGCGCTTCGAGCACGTGCGGCTGGTCATCGGCGATCAGGGTTCGGGGATTCATGGTAGCCTGCCTCCGAACCCTCCCTTCTCCACTTTTTGTACCAAACCTAGATAAGTACTATAACTTATTGAAAATATAACCTATACATACGTATGGCGAGTCTCTCAGCGGACCCGGCTGCTCGCCCGCGGGATAGTCTCATCCCATAACCGCACAGCCCGGGCTTGCACCGCCAGAGATTTTCCTGTATCTTGATAGAGATTGGTACGATACTCCCACTTCGAGCGCTCCACCGCCGAGCAGATCCTGGCCTGGGCACTGGCTGAGTTCGGCGAGGGTCTGGCGATTTCCACCAGCTTTCAGAAGGAGGGCATGGTGGTGATCGACATGGCCGCCAGGATGTCGCCAGACGTGCGCGTCTTTACCATCGACACGGGCCGCCTGCCGGAAGAGACCTATCAGATGATCGACACCGTGCGGCAGCGCTACGGTATTCCGGTGGAAGTAGTGTTTCCGGATGCCGCCGAGGTGGCTTCGCTGGTTTCCACGCACGGTCCGAATTTGTTCTTCCGCGAAGTCTCCTCCCGGATGTTGTGCTGCCACATCCGCAAGGTGCGCCCGCTCGAGCGCAAACTGGCCACCTTGAAGGCCTGGGTGGTGGGCCTGCGCCGGAGCCAGGGCGAATCCCGTGAGAATGTGGCCAAAGTGGAGGCGGCTAACGGCGTGGTGAAGATCAGCCCTTTGGCGGACTGGACCGCGCAAGAGGTAGAAGACTACATCCGCGCGCACCACGTGCCCCAGCATCCGCTCTACGGGCAGGGCTATACAAGCATTGGCTGCGCCCCGTGCACTCGCCCGGTGGCACCCGGCGAGGACGAACGTGCCGGTCGCTGGTGGTGGGAGCAGGACGAGCTGAAGGAGTGCGGCATCCATTTTCTGCCGAACGGCCAGGTGGGCCGCCGGCTGGACGTGCTGGTGCACGAAGTGCTTTCCGCCAAACCCGCCTGAGCCCGTGCTCTACCGCACGCGCGCCGCGCCCGTCTCCGTCTCCAGTTCAGTGCCCTTCGCCGCGTACGGCGCCCGGACGTACCCTAGCGCAACCACCTTGCCTAGGGTGGGTGAAATGATGGCCGAGGTGATCTCGCCCGCTTCGTTCCCCGCGGCATGCAGTTTGGTGCCCGGCGCGGGCGTTTGGCCGCCTTCCACTTCCAAGCTCACCAGCAGCTTGTTCACGTGCCCGCGGGAGCGGATGCGCTCCACAATTTCCTGCCCCAGGTAGCAGCCTTTCTGGAAATGCACGGCATGCATCTGCCGGGTTTCCTGCGGCAGGGTCGTATCGAAGATGTCCTGGCCGTAGCGCGGCCGGCCGTACTCCAAGCGTACCCGGTCGGCATCTTCGGGCGATGCCGCTTCGGCGCCGGCCCGCCGGAAGGCATCCGTCAACCCGGCCTTTTCCCCCGCCGGCAGATACACCCGGAAGCCTGGCGCCCCGGTGGAACTGGCGCGCGCCACGATTTTGCCTTCCCAACTCGCGTGCCCGTAGTCCTGGACGGGCACGGGCGCTCCGAGCCCCTCCAGAACCGCGCCGGCCCGTGGACCTTCGAGCGCGAGCGACGTCAGGGTTTCACTGGCATCCTCCAGCACGACATCGTCCGCGATGATGTATTTCGTCAGGTGCCGGTACAGGCTCTCGCGGGTCTCCGCTTCGGTGTCCAGCAAAAAGCGGCCCTCCAGGCGCAGAATCAGCGCGTCGGCCTGGATGCGCCCCTGCGCGTTCAGAAAGAACGTATAGCATCCGCCGCCCGGCGCCAGGCCCTGGATGTGATTGGTGCTCATGGCGTGCAGCAGCCGGGCGCTGTCCTCACCCGCGGCGAAGATTCTGCCGCGGTCGCTCAGATCCAGCCAGCCAGCGCCTTCCCGCAACGCCCGGTACCCGGCGGCAGGCTCCATGCTCAGAAAATCCTCCGCAGATAAGCTGATATCAGGATCACGCACAACCCCGAGATAGCGGCCCCGGCCATCAGCCGCGCCCGACGCTCTGCCTTTGGCCGCACTGTCAGGAGGGCCACGGAGAAGATATGCGCCACCAGCAGTAGCTTGACGGCCAGCAGCACGTGGTAGTAGAGCGTATGCCCGGGGTTGCTCAAGATGTTGTAGGCGCCTGAGACCAGCAGCGCCGTGATGGCTCCGTACACCAGCGGGCGGAAGTGCCTGGCTGCCTCCTCCGCCACCGCGTCGCGCGACTGCGGCGACACCGCGCCCAGTCCCGGCTCCACCACCCGCCACGCGTACAGCATGCCGCCAATCAGGGTGGCGACCGAGCCGATGTGCAGCCAGCGCATGATCACGTTCAAGGCTTCCGCCATACCGTTGAGTATACAATCGGCTTATGATCCACGAGATCCTGCCGGTGGGGATGCTGCAGTGCAACTGCTCGATCTTCGGGGACGAGCAGAGCGGCGAAACCATCGTCGTCGATCCGGGCGACGAAATCTCCGCGATCCTGACAGCTCTTGAGCGGCATCGCCTGCGGGTCACGGCCATCGTCATCACCCACGCCCACATCGACCACATCGGCGGCGCGCAGCAACTGAAACGCGCCACCGGCGCGCCGGTCTACATGAACCAGCGCGACCAGGTGCTCCAGGAGATGATGGACGCGCAGGCGGCCTGGCTGGGCATGCAGACTCCCGAGCGCGTGGCCATCGACTCTCCCGTGCGTGAAGGCGACACGCTGCTGGTGGGCGCCGCCGCTTTCCAGGTGCTCGACACCCCAGGCCATACGCCCGGCAGCATAAGCCTCTGGATACCCTCCGCTGACATCCTGGTCGCCGGCGACACCCTGTTCCGCGACAGCATCGGCCGAACGGACCTGCCCGGCGGCGATTCCCGCCAGATCCTGCGATCCATTCACGAGAAGTATCTGCCGCTTCCCGACGGCGTCCTGGTCGTCCCCGGCCACGGCCCCACCACCACCATCGGCCGGGAAAAAGAATACAACTTCTTTCTGCAGGGACTGTAGACATGGAAATTCCCAAGTGGCCTGTTTCGAGCGAGCGCGAGTTGGAGCTCCTGCGTCAGGTGTTGGAGAGCCCGCAATGGGGCGGCTACCACGACTTTGTGGCTCGCTTTGAAAGCGAGTTCGCCGCCTTCCAGCACTGCCTGTACGGCGTGGCGGCGGTGAACGGCACCGTCACCCTGGAGATGGCGCTGGCGGCCGCCGGCATCGGCCCCGGTGACGAAGTCATCGTGCCCGCCATCTCCTTCATCTCCACCGCCACGGCGGTCTCTCGCGTGGGCGCCACACCGGTCTTCGTGGACATCGAGCCCTGGAGCTTCAATATGGATCCGGAGCGCGCGGCCGTGGCGATCACGCTCCGCACCCGCGCCGTCATCGTGGTGCATTTCGGCGGCCCTATGGCGGACATGGATCGCCTGGTCCGCCTGGCCGAGGAGCGCGGCCTGGTGCTGATCGAAGACGCCGCGCACGCGCACGGCTCGGAGTGGCGTGGCCGGCGCGCCGGCAGTCTGGGCCTCGCCGGCTCCTTCAGCTTCCAAAATTCCAAGGTCATGACCGCCGGGGAAGGCGGCCTCCTCATCACCCGCGATGCAGATTTCGCCGCCCGCGTCCGCTCCATCGGCGATCAGGGGCGCCGCGCCGGTGGCGGCTGGTTCCACCACTACATACTGGGCACCAACTACCGCATGACCGCCTGGCAGGCCGCTGTGCTGATCGCCGGCCTCGAACGCCTGCCCGAGCAGATCTGTCTCCGCGCCCGCAACGCCCGGTTGCTGCTCGCTGAGCTCGCCGGCGTGGCCGGCATCCACTGGCAGGAAGTGCCCGCAGCGGCCAACGCCAACTCCTGGTACCTGGTGTTGGGCCGCATCGATGCCCGCCGCCTGGGGGTGACGCGCGACGAGTTCTGCCGCCGCCTCGCCGAAGAGGGAGTTCCCGCGACGCCCTTCTATCCGCATCCGCTCTACGGTAACCCGCTCTACCAGGAGGGCGGCTGCCGCGTGGAGCCCTGCCCGGTGGCCGAGGCCTCCATCGGCGACGCCTTCTGGCTGCCCCACCGCGTGCTCATGGGCAGCGAGGAACAGACCGCCGAAATCGGGGCCGCATTGCGCCGCGCCTGCCGCCTGTAAGATACTCGAACATCCCATGCGAATTCTCGCGCCGCTTCTGTGCCTTTGCGCCGCGCTGTGTGGCCAGTCCCAGCCCGCCCAGCCCGCGCGCACCATGTCCATCGAGGAATACGAGCCCCGCTCCACGCTGGTTGTGCCGCAGCACATCGTGACCCGCGCCCGCTATCCTTTCATCGACGTGCACAACCACCAGACCAACCTGAAGCCCGAATACATCGACAAGCTGGTGGCCGACATGGACAAAATCAATTTGCAGGTCATGGTGAACCTCAGCGGCGGGTACGGCGACCGCCTCCGCAAGACCGTGGAAGCCATGAAGGGCCGCTACCCGAAACGCTTCGTGGTGTTCGCCAATATCGACTTCACCGATATCGACGCGCCGGATTACCCGGACCGGGCTGCCCGCCGGCTCGCCGAGGACGTCAAAAACGGCGCCCAGGGCCTCAAGATCTTCAAGAATTTCGGCATGGATCTCAAGGACACCCGCGGACAGCGCATTCACGTGGACGATCCGCGCTTCGACAAGCTCTTCGAGCTATGCGGCGAGCTGAAGATCCCCGTGTTGATCCACACCGGCGAGCCCTGGTCGTTCTTTCAGCCGCAGGACAAATACAACGAACGCTGGCTGGAGCTGAAACAGTTTCCGCAGCGCGCCCGTCCGCCGGACCGCTACCCGAGCTGGGAGACGCTCATGGAGGAACAGCACAGGCTGTTCGCCCGGCACCCGCGCACACGGTTCATCAACGCGCACCTGGGCTGGCTGGGAGGCAACCTGGCCGAACTCGGCCGTCTGATGGACCGCCTGCCGAACATGTACACCGAGCTTGGCGCCGTGCTGGCTGAACTCGGGCGCCAGCCGCGCTTCGCTCGCGAGTGGTTCATCAAGTATCAAGACCGCATCCTGATGGGTAAGGACATCTGGGAGCCCACCGAATACTACGTCTACTTTCGCGTCTTCGAGACCGCCGACGAATACTTCGACTACTACCGTAAGCGCCACGCCTTCTGGAAAATGTACGGCCTGGACCTGCCCGACGAGGTGCTGAGAAAGGTGTATTACCAGAACGCCCTGCGCCTGATCCCGGGTATCGACGCCTCCGCCTTTCCGCGATGATAATGGCGGTTGAGAGCAAAAGCAAGGGAGATGAGTCCGCAAATGTTCTTGATGCAGCCAATCGGATATGTGAGAAGCCCGTACCAGGAGACGCGGGAGATTCCCAAGGGATTAGGCGCGAAGCACGAAGCGGAAGGGCTTCTCGAGATCCGGGTGGAATTTGAGCCTGGCCTCACGGATATAGAAGGCTTTTCTCACCTGTTCGTCATCTGGGCATTCGATCGCTCCGAGGGGTACGAACTGGTGGGAGCGCCTCCGACCGACGACCGGCCGCACGGTGTGTTCGCGACCCGCTCCCCACGGCGTCCCAATCCCATCGGGTTGACCGTGGTCGAGCTCCTCAGCCGGGAGGGCCCAGTGCTCCGCGTCCGCGGGATCGATATGCTCGACGGCACGCCGATCCTCGACATCAAGCCCTACCTTTCCGGCGTCCCACCGGAGCGCCTGCGGCGCGGCTGGCTGGCGGAAGCCGAAGCGCGTACCCGAGACTAACCGTATCCTGCGATCTACATGAAAATAGCTTCATCGTTTTACAGCATTTTCTTGTTGACACAACGAAAAGGAGCGCGTTACCGTGAAACTGGATGGAAACGGTAAGTCGTTCACTGTTTCTGCCCGATTTGCATGGATCCTCGGTAGGCGAGGCGTCCGCGCGGCAAACAGGCCACTGCCCTCCGGCGTCGAAAGATGTCGTCAGGGTCGACCAGGGACTCCCGGACTAAGGGTTTCTCTAATGTGGCTGAGGTCTTCGGGCCTCTACGGCGCGCGGTGCTGAAGCTTAAACCAGTGGGGGAATCCGTCAGCAATCGCTCGCGATCGTTGGCCATTTCTTCCGCCGCGGGGGGAATGGCAATTTTGTTCCCCTCCCAAGCTTCACTCGCCTCCAGAAAGTATATGGAACCCAACGACGATAAGCCTCCCGGTACGGGAGATTCGGCGTGGGAGTTCCGGCGGTAAGCCGATAGCCTGCCTGCTATCGCCCGGCCCGCCGCGGCTCCCACAAGATGATCGGTGGTGAGCGCGGAGGGCTAACCCGGCTTTCGCAGTTCAAGGCCGTTTTCGGCTCTAGCGCCAGAAAATTCCTTTTGCTTTCAACGTCGCCTCCGCCAAAATTGGCCGAAACAGGCCAGGTGAA
>JAJPJX010000191.1 GCA_021324015.1 Solibacteraceae bacterium
CCGCGCAGCGGGTTGCCGTATCCGATGATCAACACCTCCGGCGTCATCGCCGCACCTGGTCCAGCAGCGTTCCGTCCGCCGCGCGCAGTTCGATCTCCAACGCGGGCACACCCGCCGCGTGCGTCGAGCAGCTCAGGCACGGGTCGAACGCCCGGATCACCGCCTCCACGCGGTTCAGCATGCCTTCGCTCAGCTGGTGGCCGTGCACGAAATGGCGCGCCACTTGCAGCACGCCCCGGTTCATGGCGGAATTGTTGTGCCCGGTGGCGATTACCAGGTTGGCCCACGTGACTAGCCCCTGCTCGTCCACCTTGTAGTGATGGATCAGCGTGCCGCGCGGCGCTTCCGCCACCCCGATGCCTTCGCGGTTGTTCGGCCGGGCGAACGCGCGCACGTGCGAGCTCAGAATCTCGGGATCGTTCAGCAGTTGTTCCATCTTCTCAATCCCGTACAGGATCTCGATCAGCCGCGCATAGTGAAAATAAAACGAGCTCAGAACCGCGCCGCGCTCCAGTTGCCGGAATTCCGCCCACTCCTGGTCCGCCCGTTCCGTGCCGCAGCCGTTGATCAGGTTCAGCCGCGCCAGCGGCCCCACCCGGTAGATCCCGTCCGGATATCCCAGGGGCTTGTAGTACGTAGTCTTCAGGTAGCTCCACGGGTTCACGAATTCCGCGATCGCATCCGCGTAAGTGTCCGGATTCACCTGGTCCGCGACAATCTTTCCCGTGCTATCCAGAAAGCGCAGGTTGCCGTCGTAGTGCTCCAGGCCGCCCCGCCGGTTGACCAGGCCCAGGAACAGGCTGGGGAAGTTGGCGAAGGTCCGAATCTCCTCGCGGAACTGCTCCATGGTGTTCTTGAACCAGTCCAGCGTGCGCTGCGCAATGGCCAGGGCGCCCGGAATGGTAGCGAGGATCTGGTCGCGCCGTTCCACGCTCAGCCGCTCGTTGACGCCGCCCGGCACCACCCACGCCGGATGAATGCGCTTGCCGCCCAGCCACTCGATGATCTGCTGCCCGAACTGCCTCAGGCGCACGCCGTCCCGCGCCAGTTCCGGGTGCGACTGCATCACCCCGAAAATATTGCGCGTGGCCGGGTCCGCGTCCATGCCCAGCAGCAGGTCCGGAGACGAAAGGTAAAAGAAGCTCAAGGCGTGCGACTGTACGATCTGTGCCAGGTTCAGAATGCGCCGCAGCTTGGCCGCCGGCTCCGGTATCCGCACCGCCAGGATGGCGTCGCAGGCCTTCGCCGAAGCGATCAGGTGGCTCACCGGGCAGATGCCGCAAATCCGCGCCATCAGCGACGGCATCTCGTAAAACGGCCGCCCCTCGCAGAATTTCTCGAAACCCCGGAACTGCGTGACGTGGAAGTACGCCTCCTGCACCCGCCCCTCTTCATCCAGGTGCAGCGTGATCTTGGAATGACCTTCAATCCGCGTCACCGGGTCGATCACTATGCGTTGCCGTGCCATCGTCCGCTCCCTAACCGAACCTCGCCCGCGGGCTCGCCTCCTTCCCTTCCACCAGCGCGCTCAAAACCGAGTAAATCAGCTCCGCCGAAGGCGGGCATCCCGGCACGTACACGTCCACCTGCACCACCTCGTGTACCGGCCGCACCCGCGCCTCCAGCATCGGAATCGTTTCCCGTGGAATCTGCGCGTCCAGCGTGGCATTCTCCAGGTAGGCTCGCTGGAGCACGGCGTCCACGCCGAAGGGGTTGCGCATGGCCGGCACGTTGCCGGTCACCGCGCAATCGCCTAGCGACACCAGCGTCCGCGTGCGCTCCCGCACCATGCGGATCTTATGCAAATCCTCCTGGCTCGAGACCGCGCCTTCCACCAGCGTCACATCCACGTCCGGGGGAAATTCCTTGTGGTCCACGTACGGTCCCCACACCACCGTCATTTTCTGCGCCAGTTCGATCAGGCGCTCGTCGGTGTCCAGCACCGACATGTGGCAGCCCGAGCAGCCGTCCAGCCAGACCGTGGCCAGCCTGATCTTCCCGCTCATCGCCGGCCCTCCCGCATCAGCGTCAGATACGGCAGGAACTGCCGCCGCTTGGACATCTCCGCCACCGAGCGGCCTTTTTCCGAAAGCGCCCCGGTCGGGCACACCTGCACGCACTTGCCGCAGCCTGTGCAGCTCTCCGAGGAGCCCCACGGCTGGTTCAAATCCGTGATGACGCGGCATTCCACCCCGCGCGCGATCACGTCCCAGGTGTGCGCCCCCTCGATCTCATCGCACACCCGCACGCACCGCGTGCACAGGATGCAGCGGTTGTGATCGATCACGAAGCGCTCGTGCGAGGCGTCCACCGGCAGGCGCGGGTACTGATACGGAAAGTGCACGTGCGTCATGTCCAGCTTCATGGCGATGGCCTGCAAATCGCAGTGCCCGTTGGATACGCACACCGAGCAGACATGGTTGCGCTCGGCGAACAGCAGTTCCAGAATCGACCGCCGATAGGCCGCCAGCCGCTCGGAATGTGCCGTCACCTCCATGCCTTCTTCCACCCGCGTGACGCAGGCCGGCAGCAGGCGGGCCACGCCCCTCACCTCCACCAGGCACAGGCGGCAGGCGCCCACGGGGGAAAGGCCCGCCAGCCAGCACAGCGTGGGGATCTCGATGCCGTTTTCGCGCGCCACCTCCAGAATCGTCTGGTCCTCGCGTGCCCCCACCTCCTGCCCGTCGATGGTCAGCGTCTTTACCCGCACCGGAGTCTTCACGGCATCACCTCCCCGGAGGCGTGCATCTGGCAAACCCCGGCGCGGCACTCCTTCTTGGCGATGTGCGCTTCGTACTCCTCGCGGAAGTAGCGCAGCGTGCTCAGCACCGGATTCGGTGCGGTCTGGCCCAGCCCGCACAAACTGGTGTGCTTCACCAGGTCGCACAGTTCTTCCACCAGCGCCAGTTCCGCCGGCGTGGCCGTGCCCTCGGTGATCTTCGCCAGCAGGTCGTGTAACTGCGCGGTGCCCGTCCGGCAGGGAACGCACTTGCCGCACGATTCGCTCTTGCAGAACTCCATGAAGTAGCGCGCCACGTCCACCATGCAGGAGGTCTCGTCCATCACGATCATCCCGCCCGAGCCCATAATCGACCCGATCTTCGCCAGCGATTCGTAATCCACCGGCGAATCCAGGTATTGCTCCGGAATGCAGCCCCCCGAGGGTCCGCCCGTCTGAACCGCCTTGAAGCGCTTGCCCTCCGGAATCCCCCCGCCAATCTGGAAGATGATCTCCCGCAGCGTGATTCCCATGGGCACCTCGATCAGCCCCGTGTTGGCCACCCGCCCCGCCAGCGCGAACACCTTGGTGCCCTTGCTCTTTTCCGTGCCGATGCCGGCGAACCACTCGCCGCCCTTGCGGACGATGGGCGGCACGTTGGCGAAGGTCTCCACGTTGTTGATCAGGGTCGGGCAGCCCCACAGCCCGTCTTCGGCCGGATACGGTGGCCGCGGGCGCGGCGATCCCCGCCGCCCCTCAATGGAGGCCAGCAGCGCCGTCTCTTCCCCACAGACAAAGGCGCCGGCCCCCAGCCGGATGTCCACGTGGAAGCTGAACCGCGTGCTGCAAATGCTGTTCCCCAGCAGACCCATGTGCTCCGCCTGCCGGATGGCCGTCTTCAGATGCTTGACCGCCAGGGGATACTCCGCGCGCACGTAAATGTACCCTTGCTGCGCGCCCACGGCGTATGCCGCCAGGGCCATGCCCTCCAGCACCCTGTGCGGATCGCTCTCCAGCACCGCGCGGTCCATGAAGGCCCCCGGATCTCCTTCATCCGCGTTGCAGATCACGAACTTGCGTTCTTCGCCTGCCTTGGCCACCGTGGTCCACTTCAATCCCGTGGGATAGCCCGCGCCGCCGCGCCCGCGCAGCCCGCTCCTCAACACCTGCTGGATCACTTCGGCCGGGCTCATCTCCGCCAGTGCGTGCACCAGGGCGGCGTATCCGTCGGCCGCGATGTAGTCCTCGATGCGCTCCGGATCGATCTTGCCCGAGTTCTCCAGCACGATCTTCTGCTGCCGCTCGAAGAAGGGCACATCCGTGGGGCAGGACGTAGCCGCCGGAGCGCCGCTGTCCAGACCCGCCACGATCTCGGCTGCGTCTTCCGCCTTCACCCCCGCAAACAGTGTGCCCTCCGGTTCCACGGCTACCAGCGGGCCGGCGCTGCACAGCCCCATGCAGCCCACCCCCTTCACCAGCACGTCGCTCTGCATGCCGGATTCCAGCACTTCCTTCCGCAGCGCCTCTTTCACCAGGTCGCTATGCGAAGAGAGGCACCCCGCGGCGATGCACACGTGCACCCGGTGCCCGTACTTTTGCTGCGTCTGCTGTTCGGCGGCGGCGATCTTGCGGAGTTCCTCAAGCGTCATGCTTCACACCCCTTTCGATCTGCTCCACCAGCGTGGCCGGCGTGACCTTGCCCAGCACCGCGCTATCCAGCACCGCCGCCGGCGCCAGGCCGCAGGAACCCAGGCAGCGCGCCGTCACCAGCGACAGCCGGTTGTCCCCCGTGGTCTCACCAGGTTGGATTCCGTAGCGCTTGCCTACCGCCGCCAGCAGCGCCGGCGCCCCCTTGATGTAGCAGGCCGTTCCCGTGCACACCACGCAGGTATGCTTGCCTTTCGGCTTCAGGGTGAAGAAATGGTAAAAGGTGGCGACCCCGTACACCCGGCTCAGGGGCACGCGCAGCAGGCCCGCCACATATCCCAGCGCCGTCTCGTCCAGGTATCCGAACGACTCCTGCACCGTGTGCAGCGTCTCGATCAGCGCGTGCGGCTCCCGCCCGTGCCGCCGGGCCGTCGCTTCCACGATCTTCCAGCGCTTGTCCTCGGAGGGCGAGCGTTGTTGTTCGAAAAAAGGCTGCATCGATTCCTCGTGAGGCTTACCTGAGCCAAAAAGCACTTCACATTCCAGATGTTTCTATCTGAAATGAAGTCACTTGCGCGTTTGGCGGGGGCTTCGCTGGGGGAGATCCCGCGCGCAGTTGGGGGGAATCGCCCAGCAATCGGATAGGATTGGCCCTTTTGCTTGTCCAAATGACGCAAAATCCGCCATAATGGAATTTCGGGTCCTGTTTAGAGGTTAGACGGCATTGCCCCGGCGGCTGGCTCAAAAGCTCATGCTCTCGCTGACTGTCATCGTCAGCATCATCGCCGCCATCTCCGGCCTGTTCAACGTCAAAACCGAAGAGCGTCAGCTCCTCAACGCCATGATCCTGGGCGCCGACCAGCTATCCAAAAGCATCACTAGTGCCACCTGGCATGCCATGCTGGCCAACCACCGCGAGGACGCCTACCAGGTGATGCAAACCATCGCCCTCAAGCAGGGCATCGACCGCATCCGCATCTTCAATCGCGCCGGCCGTGTCATGTACTCCACCAGGCCTGAGGAGCGCGACGCGCAGGTGGACAAGCGGGCCGAAACCTGCGCCGTGTGCCACGCCTCGCTCGAGCCCCGCGTTCTGGTGGACGCCAACTCCCGCGTGCGCACCTTCCTCGGTCCGGACGGCCGCCGCAACCTGGCTATGGTCACGCCCATCTACAACGAGCCTGCCTGTAGCCAGGCGGCCTGCCACGCCCACCCCAAGGGCATGCAGGTGCTTGGTGTTCTGGACCTGGCCCTCAACCTCGACTCGGTCGATCGCGAGGTTGCCGACATGCAGTTCCGCGTCTTCCTGGTCACGGCCATCGAGATCCTGCTCATCAGCGTCTTCATCATCTTCTTCACCCGCCGCTTTCTCAGCCGCCCCATCCGCCAGCTCGTCGCGGGCACCAAGGCCGTCGCCGCCATGCAGCTCGATAAACCCATTCAGATCTCCGGCTCGAGCGAGGAGCTCGACGAACTGGCCCGCTCCTTCAACGCCATGCGCGAACACCTGAACGAGTTCACCCAGAAGCTGGAGACCAAGGTGGAGCAGCGCACCGAGCAACTCAAGGCCGCGCACCAGAAACTCCTGCAGAGCGACCGCCTCGCTTCCCTGGGCCAACTGGCCGCCAGCGTCGCCCACGAGATCAATAACCCCGTCTGCGGCGTGCTGAACCTCTCCATGCTGATGCAGCGCATCCTCAAGGACGACGGCATCCCCCCCGAGCGCCTCGCCGAGTTTCGCAAGTACCTCTCGCAGGTGACCCACGAAACCGGCCGGGTGGGCCGCATCGTTTCGGATCTGCTGGCCTTTTCCCGGCGCTCCAAGCCCCAGCGCGCCCAGGCCGACCTGAACCGCCTGGTGCATTCCACACTCTCGCTGGCGGATCACAAGTTGAAACTGGCCAACGTGGCCGTGCGCGAGGAACTGTCCGCGGACCTGCCCACTATCTTCTGCGACCCGTCGCAGATCCAGCAGGTGATCTTGAACCTCCTGCTGAACGGCGCCGAGGCTACCCAAGGGAAGGAAGTACGGCGGCTTTTGCTGCGCACCTGCGCCATCGACTCTTCCGTCCAACTGGTGGTCGAGGACAACGGCGAGGGCATCCGTCCCGAAAACCTCGCCCGCATTTTCGACCCCTTCTTTACCACCAAGAGCGACGGTAAGGGCGTCGGCCTGGGGCTGGCGGTCTCCTACGGCATCGTCCAGGCCCACAACGGCGAGATCGAAGTGCAAAGCCGGCTGGGCCAGGGTACCGTCTTTACCATCACTCTGCCCACCGGCGGCCCGGAGGACGCCGCCGCAGGAATGGAACATGAAACTGCACTGGGAAATTCTGGTCGTCGATGACGAAGAGGTGATGCGCGAGTCGCTGGCCGCCTGGCTGCGCGAAGATGGCTACCTGGTGGACACCGCCGCGTCCGGCCGCCAGGCCCTCGACAAAGCCCGCCAGAAAGATTACGCCATCTACTTCATCGACCTCAAAATGCCCGGCGGGCTGGACGGCATCGAGACCATGATGGAAATCCGCCGCCTGCACGCAGACGCCTCCATCATCATCATCACTGCCTACGCCACGGTCGATACCGCCATCACCGCCATGAAGGAAGGCGCCCAGGAATACATCGTCAAGCCCTGCAACCCCGCCGAAATCTCCCTACTGGTCGGCCGTATCATCAAAGTCAAGAACCTCCAGCGCGAAAACACCATCCTGCGCAAGAAGCTCACCCGCGGCTACCGCTTCCAGGACATCATCAGCAAGAACGCCCGCATGCGCGACATCCTCCAGCTATGCGCCGAAGTCGCCAGCCTGCGCAGCACCGTGCTCATCCAGGGCGAGAGCGGCACCGGCAAGGAACTCATTGCTCGCGCCATTCACAATTCCGGCGACCGCGCCGGCAAGCCCTTCGTCGGCGTCTCCTGCGCCGCGCTGGCCGAAACCCTGCTGGAAAGCGAGTTCTTTGGCCACGAGAAAGGCTCCTTCACCGGGGCCACCCTCCAGAAAAAGGGCAAATTCGAAATCGCCGGCGGCGGCACCATCTTCCTGGACGAAATCGGAGACATCTCCCCCAAGCTCCAGGTCGATCTCCTGCGCGTGCTTCAGGAGCGCTGCTTCTATCGCGTCGGCGGCTCCGAGGAGGTCCACGTGGACGTGCGCGTGATCGCCGCCACCCACGTGGATCTCCAGGAGGCCGTCTCGGAAGGCCGCTTCCGCGATGACCTTTTTTACCGCCTGAACGTCATCGAGATCCGCCTGCCGCCCCTGCGCGAGCGCCGCGAAGACATTCCCCTGCTGGCCCGCCACTTCCTCGAGCGGCTCTCCCACGAGTTGGGCAAGGACGTGGCGGACGTCTCCGAAGGCGCGCTGAAAATCCTCCTGGATTACGACTGGCCCGGCAACGTGCGGGAACTGGAAAACGCCGTGGAACGCGGCATCGTGACCTCGAAGGGCCGCATCCTCACCGAAGACGACCTCCAGTTCCTGACGCACAACGGCAACGGCAACCGCCGCTGGTCCCCGCCCGCCAACATGACCCTCCAGGAAATGGAAAAACAGCTCATCGCCGCCACCATCCAGCGTACTCATGGCAACATCAAGGAAGCCGCCGCCGCCCTGGGCATCGACCGCTCCACCCTCTATGAAAAAATCAAAAAGTACGAAATCCCGCGTTAGCTGTCTTCGAGGTGCCGGCTGTGAGGTCCTTTGAGAGGATCGACAGGATCGACGCGCGAAGCTAGGATAATAGCAGTGTAAGGTTCAGGCTATGAGCAGTTCGCTTTCCCGAGAGCAGGCGGCGGAACTTCTGGCGGCTTCCGAAGCGGAAATCCGTGCCCTTGGTGTCGCCCGGCTCGCCTTGTTTGGCTCCGTCCTGCGTGGCGAAGCCAGGCCTGACAGCGACGTCGACCTCCTGGTGCAGTTTTCTCCGGGTGCCAAGACGTTCGATCGTTTTCTTGCGCTTTCCGAACTTCTTGAAGATCGTCTCGGGCGCCGTGTGGAACTCGTTACGACGGAGGCGCTTTCTCCTTTCATCGGGCCGCACATCCTGGCAGAAGCGCAAGATGTCCTCTGAGCCGCGTGAATACCTTCGCCATATGCTGGCGGAAGCAAACTATCTGCTTTCTCAAAGGGCCGGCCTCAAGTTCGAGGCTTTCGTGACCGACGAGACGCTCCGTCGTGCGGTTGTCCGGAGCCTCGAGATCATCGGAGAGGCGGCAAAGAAAGTTCCCCCTGAGTTTCGCGCCCAATACCCGGCGGTGGGGTGGCGGGCCATGGCTGGTATGCGCGATCGGTTAATTCACGACTACTTCGGGGTGGACTACGAGCTTGTTTGGGATGTCCTTCAGAACCGCATTCCGGAGCTTCGCGCTCAAATCGCATCGATACTTGAGGCATAGCAGGCTGCCGCCCGAGGAACGAAACGGCAGGTCGGGCCCCCAAGTGGTTACCCCGTCTCGTGATGCTCGGGCTGGCTAGCGGCTCCGGGCTGTGACATCTTGCCGCGCCGCCGCCGCAACCCGCCGTCCGCCGTCCTTCGCTCTGGCCGCGCCAGCCGTGCGGTCCAGAATGTTCTTCCACGCCTCCCACAGATCCAACGGCTTGCTGATCACATACTCCCGGCCCTGGAAAAACCGGACCACGTCCCCGATGGCGTCGCTCCACGGGTCCGCGGTGGGGTTCGCATTGTAGTCCAGGTAGAAAATCGGATACGCTGGGCTGCCCAGCACGTTCAGACAGTCCAGCGAAACGTGCGGGGGCTCCACCGCCCGCGGGCCGGCAAAGATCAGCGCATCCGGCGGATCGGACGCATCGATCTCCTGGGCGAGGAGTTGGGCCAGAAACTCGGCTTCGGCGTTCTTCTCCCCCAGCCGCGCCGCGTCCACGGTCCCCGGCGGTTGCGCGCGCATGGCCTTCCCCAAAGCCGGAAGGTTTACGTTCTCCGACTCCCGTTGCCGGTAGATCACCCGCCCCTGTGGCAGGTCGAAAGCCACCACCGATAATTGGCCGATGCGCGCATCGCGCTCGATGACCTTCAGCATCGAGCCCAGCGCGAAGCGATCCCGCGTGCTGAGCGCCGCCGCGCTCGGATCCGGAGGCGCGACATTGACAAAGACCGCCACCTTCAGCCTGCCGAGGTGGCCTCCCTTCACCTCCGGGGGCTGGCTGAAAGGGTCTATCCCCGCCACCTCAATGTGACCCGGGTGCATCGCCGTCTCCACCTTTGCGCCATACCGCGAGCTACCCACCCGGAACGACCAATGGGCAGTGCGAAATCTCCCGCCGCGGCCGCGCATCAGCCAATTCACGCGATACTCGCCTTCTCCCAGGCTGAACAGCGCTCCCCCGTCGGCCTCTCCCCCCGCCGGTTGCACGCTCAGATCTTGGACAAAATACCGCGGCGCACCGCGCGGTCTCGCTGGCGTGATTTCCGTGGTGATCCTCAGCACGCCGTCAGCCCGGAACTGCCGCCGCGGCACGTGCACCTCGAACCCAGCGTGATACAGCAGGTCAATCCCCAGGAAAGGCGCGATCCGCGTCAGGCGGCACTCCAGGTCTTGCCCGGATGCCTTTGCATGCAGCAGTGCGTAATCGCTGTCCTGCACCCAGTCGTTCTGTGCTGTGACCTGTCGTGCAAGCACGGGAAAACCCAGCAACCCGGCCGCGCAAAGCATTCGAGCACCCGCAATCGATGGAAACCGCAACCCTGAGCCCTCTAGGCTGCAGGGTACGTCCGGCGCCGCGGCCCGGAAATCGGGCCACCACGCCATTTGCGAATCAGGCGCACGGGAGAAACAGGAGGCGAACCGGCGCCGTCAAGCTTTCGTTCCAGGCCCTCCTCGGCACGTTTCGTCACCCGTCATACTGCTTCCACGGTATGGCCGCCTACGTGGGGCTGCCAGGTAGCCTGTGTGCGCATAGTATCTCGCGCCGCCGAAAGCACTGATGAGGAATTCGTCACGACAGGGCTGCCCCACCCTCCCCGCGTGCCGCCCCAGTCCTCTTCTTCACACCTGCAGAAACACCCCCGCGCAGACCGCATCCCATGCCTCCGCGGGAACCGCTTCCGAGAGATTCTGCACCATCACTCCGCCGTCCGCCAGACTGTGCCCCAGCGTCCACTGCACCCGTTCTAGCTCCCGCCGCATCCACGGTGCGGCCTCGTCCGGCCGCAGCAGGTGCCGCGCATCCAACCTGCCCTCCGCGGGCTTCACCTTCAGGTACCATCCGGCTTCGGGACCGCCCGTAGCCGCCACCTCCCCGTCCACCGGAGAGAGCACGCGCACGTCCGACCCGTGCTTCCACATGCGCCAGCCCGTCCCGTTGACGGAAATCCGCCTTCCGGCTTTCGGCAGCCGCACACGGTCGGGCGTGCCCATCAGGCGGCTCGCCAGCTCGTCCAGACCGACCGTGACCGTGCCGTCCTTCTCCGGCCGCACCCAGGTGTGGCCCCGGTGGTACAGCCGGTCGAGCGGCAACCGCACCCCCCCCGCCTCGGTATCCGCCGCCGGCGCTTGCGCCGGCGGGCGCTCCTCCAGCAGCCTGGCATGCGTCTCGCAGCGCCGGCAGTCGAAGCCTAGCTCGCACACGCGCTCGCGCATTTCACCGGTCAGTGCGTGCCGGCACGCACGATCCCGCGCGGGCAGGTCGTGGAAGTCCGCCTGCCAGCGGATTGCCTCCGCCCGGTTGGCTCGGTAGCTCCGCCAGGCTCGCACGGCCGCCAGCGCCAGCGTCAGGAACACCACCGCCACCACCGTATAGAAAATGCCCAGAAAGATCAGGTGGCCGGGCGTCCACTCAAAGCCGTCAATCCCCGGAAACACGCGGCACCTCCGCCAGTTCTCTCTCCTGCGGGAAGAGAGGCAAATACCGGAAAGAAAGCGAATACACCAGCACGCCGTACGCGATCACCGCCAGGAACGTGCCCACTTCCTGCCAGCTTGGGGTATAGGAAAGAAACGCATCGAAGGGCAGCGTCGGCAACGCCAGCGTCTGAATGGTGAGCACGAACCGGTTCAGCCCGATCCCGCTGCACACCAGCACCGCCGCGCCCACCAGCCACCCGGTCCTCTGCCGCTTCTTCTCATCCAGCAGGACGAGCGCCGGCGCCAGCCCGAACACCACGATCTCCGCGAACAGGATCCACGTGCCGAACGGCCTCCAGGCATAGAACTGGTGCGCCGCGAAGCCCGTGGCCGGCGCGGTCTCGTTGATCCAGACGAGCGTGTCCACCGCCTTCGCCAGCACGTAGACAATCAGGAGCACGCCCGAAATCCGGCCCAGCTCCGCCATCACTTCCAGCTTTACCAGCCGCTTGCGCGAGATCTTCGAAACCAGCCACGTGGTCAGCAAAATGAACGCCGGTCCGGCCGCCGCCGCTGACAGGATAAACAGGAAGAACGTCGAGGGCCAGATGGCAAACCCTTCACGGAAGGCGAACGGCCGCCCGCGCAGCACGCCGTACAGCCCGCCCAGCGAGCCCTGGTGGAAGAAGGAGAGAAATGTTCCCACCCCCGCCAGCACGTACATCACCTTGTGCAGTTCGAACTCGAACACCAGGAACGACGGCACCTGCCGGATCTTGCGATTCTTCAGCAGAATCGGCAGGTACTCGATGGCCAGCACCGTCAGGTAGCAGGTGATGCAAAAGGTCACCTCGGTGAGCATCGAATGCACGTTGGGGTGCCAGAAGGTGAACCACGCCCGGAGCGGCTGCCCCACATCCACCATCAGCACCACCACCGCGCCGCTGTAGCACACAAAGCCGATCACTACCGCGCTGTTGATCACCGCCTTCAATTCGTGCCGCTTCAGAATGTAAAGCAGGAATCCGGTAAAAAACGCGCCCGCGCCCAGCGCGATCACCGTCAGGTCCAGAAAAATCCACAACCCGAAGGCAAAGCGGTTGTCCATGTTGGTCTGATTCAGGCCCCGGACCAGGCACAGCCCCGCCGAATACGCCCCAAAGGCCGCTAGCGCCGCCCACGGCACGAGCCATAGCAGGAACTGCCGTGGCGAACAGCGCCGCACTCCACGCGAAATCAAGGCCCTATCCACGGATCTCCTCTTTCTTCCTCCGCCCGAAATCTTGCTGTGCCACCTGGTGCACCCAGGGACGGCTCGATCGGTAGTAAACCTTCGGCTCCGTGCCCAGCTTTTGCAGCAGCCGGAATGTATTGCCGCCCCGCGCCTGCTCCGCCGCGGCGCTGTTTTCGTCCGCCAGATCGCCGAAGGTAATCGCCGCGGTCGGGCACGCCTCCACGCACGCCGGCACATACTCGCCGGGCTTCGGCTCCGCCCGCCCTGCCGCCGCCGCGCGCTCCCGGGCGGCGTGCAACCGGCCCTGGCAGAAATTGCACTTCTCCACTACGCCCCGCATCCGCGGCGCCACCGCCGGATTCAGCGTCCTCTCCATGCCCTTAGGCCACACCGGGTCCCACCAGTTGAAATACCGCGCGTGATACGGGCAGGCCGCCATGCAGTAGCGGCAGCCCAGGCAGCGCTGCGGCATCTGCCCCACAATGCCCGTCTCCCGATCCACATCCACCGCCTGCTGCGGGCACACCGAAACACACGGCGTCTGGTGCCCGCACTGCTGGCACATCACCGGCACGAAAGCCGTCCGGTTCTCCGGAAACGAAGCGCCATTGTGAATCTGGTAGACCCGCACCCAGGTGATCCCCGTGCGGTCCGTCGCCTCCGGCTGCGCCGGCGGCACGTTGTTCTCCACCGCGCACGCGATCATGCACGCCCCGCACCCGGTGCACCGGTCCACATCAATCACCATCCCGTAACGCGCCGGTCTCTTCCGCTTGGTGTCCATAGTCATACCTTCCAGATCCTCGCCCGCGCCGCGCGCCAGGAGCAGCCGCCCTCCAGGTCGCACACCTCCAGCACGCTCCGTGTCCGCGGAGGCTCCGGCCCCACCGCCACCTGGATCACCCCCGGCATCACCGCCGGGTCGAAGAACACCGCCACCCCGCAGGAACCGCACTGTGTCTCGATCACTCCCCGGCAGCCGTCCGTCAGCCCGCAGGCCGCGCCGGTCGCCGGATGCACCGCCGCCTGATTGCCTGCGCGCCGCAAGCCGGATTCCTGGTAGACCTTGCTCATCACCGGCGAAAGCGCCGTGTTGCCGGTGGCCCCGCGCCAGCCGAACGGCGCCAGCACCAGCGGATACTGGCCGGCCGGCGCTTCGCCCGCATCCAGCCGCCCCGCGGCGGCCCGCCGCAACCGTGCCGCGCCGTCGCCGTGCCTGCCGAGCAGGGCCACTCCCGGCGCCGCGCGGCCACCCACGCGCTCGTCCTGCCAGCAGGCGCCTTCTGTCAGCGCGTTCCAGAACTTCTCCGCCGATCCCACCTCTGCCAGCGGTTCTACCTTCCCGGTCGTGTAGGTGGTGACCGTCCCGCGCCCGGTACGATACACCGCCGCCGCGCGCCGCTTAATCCAATCTGAAAGCGTCCCCGCATTCCCGGTCACCCGGCCCACAAACTCCACCGGCTCCACCACGCCCTGCGGCGGCGCCACCAATGCGGTCGAGAGGCTGAAAGAAGCTTCCGCCGCGTCCGCCGGCGCTGGCACATCCTGCAAGGACTCCAGGTACATAGGCGCCGGAATGAGGTAGTCCGCGTGCCCGGCGTATCCCGCCCGGTAGGCCGCCAGGCTCACCACCAGCGCTTTGCCGCTCGCCAGTTTTTGCTCTACCAGCCGCCAGGGCAGCGCATCCACCGCCGCCGAAGCGTCGATGAACAGCAGGCCCACCGAACCGTTCGGCAGGTCCTGAATTTCCGTCACCGGCGCGGCGCCCGCTTCCAGTTCTTTGGGAGCGGGGACCGCCCTTCGCCGGACGATCCCTCCGTCCCGCTCCAAACCTCCCAGCAGCAGGTTCAGCCCGCCGATAGCCATCTCTTCCTCGCGGCCCAGAGGCCCGCCCCCGGGATCCCCGCCGCCAACCGCGATCGCCGGCCGTCGCCCTGCCACCAGGCGTGCCGTCTGGATCACCTGTTCTGCCGCCACTCCGCTCAGCCCCGCCACGCGCTCCGGCGGAAACTCGCCGGCCACCTTCCGGTACGCGGCGAAATCCCCCGCCCTCCGCGCCGCGGCTTCGTCGTACAGCCGTTCCTCGATCAGCACATGGGCCAGAGCCAAGGCGAAAGCCGCCTCTGTACCCGGACGAATCGGCACCCACTGGTCCGCCAGCGCCGCCGTGCGCGAGTAGCGCGTCTCCACCTGCACGATCTGGAAGCGTTCCCGCCGCCGCAACACCCGCCCCGGCGTGCTCCAGCCGTCCAGCACCGGCGCGCCGAAACTCAGAATGGTCCTCACCCGCTCCAGGTCCAGCCCCAGCGGTCCCGCGTCTCCTTCGATCAGTTCCGCGAGCGCCGCCAGCGTCGCGCCCTCGCGCTCCGGCGGGGTCACGTACCGGCCCTGCGGCATGTCCGCCAGCCAGCGCCGGTACAGCCACGAAGCCGTGCGCCCGGGCCGCTCGTCCAGCACCGCCACCAGGTTCTTCGACCCGCTGCGCCGCATCTCCACCAGCGCCGCCGCGATCTCTGCCGCCGCCGTGTCCAGCCCTACCGGGCGGCCTCCCCGCAGCGCCTGCCTCACGCGCAGCGGATGATAGGGCAGATGATGCCCGGCCAGTCCCAGCGCGCACAACACGCCCCGTGTCGCCGGGTGCTCCGCCACACCCGCCAGCGCCACAGGCTGTCCGCCTACGCAGCGCGCCCGCACCGCGCACCCCGCCGGGCACAGCGTGCAGGCGGTGAATTTCGTCCCGATCTCCCCGCGCGGAGGCCGCGGGATCCAGGACCAGTTCTGCGACCACAGCGCCGTGTCTTCCAGCAGCTTCCAGGGCACCGGCGTGATCGCCAGGCCCGCCACCGATCCAGCGGCGAATTTGAACAGGTCGCGGCGTCCCACTTTCATTTCGTGCTTCCTCCTACTTATGGCAATCCAGGCAGCCCTGCTGCCCCACGCCACAGCGCCCGTGGCAGTCCTCGCAGGTCTTCATCTTCTTGCCTCCCGGATTCCCCCGTACGTCCCGGCTGTATCCGCTGATGCGGTCTTCTTCGTACGGCCGCAGCGTATCCGTCTTCCCGTGCTCTCCGTGGCACTGCTCGCAGGTGAGTTTCCCCAGCTTGATGTGCGCCGCGTGCGAAAACCAGACGTTCTCCGGCTGCCGTGCATAGACCAGCCACGGAATCTCGCGGTTCTGCGACACGTACTCGTCCACCAGCCGCTTTTCCGCCGCCGTGGACCCGATCGCCGACGCGTGGCATCCGGCGCACTTCTCGATCCCCGGTATGCCGCTGAAACTGCCGTCCTCCCGCAGTGCGTGGCAGTCCTCGCACTTCATGCCGCCCTTCTGGCCGGTGTGCGCCTTGTGGCTGAACGCCACCGGCTGCGGCTCCGCGCGGTACAGCATCGCCGGAAAGCCGAACCATCCCAGCCCCAGCGAGACCAGCACGCCCGCCGGAAACCAAATTCTGCCGTTGCTCTTCATGCCTCCCTCTTTCCGTAAGGGGAGAAAAATTCGTGCCACAACTGAAACCGTTCTTCCCGGTCCAGGCGCTCCGCGAGCTGCGGGTGCAGGATGCCTCCGTCGGCCATGCAGGAATACTCCAGCGCCGGCCCGGCTCCCGGATGCTCCTGCGCGAAACGGCCCAGGCGCTCCAATTCCCGCCCCATCCAGTCCGGCGCCTCCATGCCGGCGATCAGACCCATCAGCACCGGCTCGGCGCCTTCGAACAGCCAGCCGCGCCGGTACGGATCCGCTATTAGCCGCTCCGGCTCGCCGCGCAACTGCTGGTTCAGCCCGGTCACGGCCACCGGATTGGGAAACACCGCCTGCACGTCCATCCCGTGGGCCGTCAGCACTACCGCTGCAAGCGCCGCGCCTTCCAGCGTCAGGAAGCTCACTCGCTCCACCCGTCCCAAAACCTTCGCCAGAAAGCCGTCGATCCCCAGGTGGCAGGTGCCGTCTTCCGCCATATCCAGCCACATGTGGTTGCTGGCGTAATACAGCCAGTTCGGGACCCGGATCCCGTGTACCCAGTGCTCCCGGGCCTCCTCGTTGCCGCCCCCCGCGCCTTCCCGGGCCCGCAGGTACCAGTCGCAATAACGGTATCGCTCCCCCGCGCAGCGCGAAAACGCCGATGCCCGGCTCGGCACGTACTTGGTCACCGGCGCTGCCGCGCAGTACTCCACTTCCGTCTCCGCCAGGAACGGGCACACCTCCCCCGCCTCCCCGTTTCCGCCCTGCTCCCGGTAAACCCCGCAGCCGGTGTAGGCCGCCGAGGAGCACCTTTCCCCCGCCACCTTCTCCGGCGTGCGCACGATCATTTTCCGGAACACGGAATTCCGGCAATACTGCACTTCCGCCTGCTGTAAATAGGGGCACTTCATAGCGGGCCGGCCTTTCCTCGCTACGGCTGAGGCTTCCGTTTAGGTCCGATGGGCTCCCCGCCGTCCGCCAGCGTGACGCCTAACTCGTAGGAGTCCACCAGGTCCCGTACCTCCCGATCCAGATCGGCCATGGCCCGCGCGCGCTTCCGCCGCCGCTCGATCAGTTCCCGGACAATGCCCACCGCCACCACCAGGCAGCAAATCACCACCACCAGTCCGAGAACCAGGTTCGTCGCGTTCAGCCAGAATGTCTGCGGATCACTCCAGTTGACCTGCGTCACAATCAGTCTCCTTCGAAGAGCCTGTGTGCACGCCGCTTACCCAACTCGCTGCGGTTGCAGTCAAAGGAGATAGACGAAATTCGCAACGCCGCTGTGCCGGATTTGCAGATTCCATAGTCTGAAATCCCCAAAGGCGCATTCTGTCTCCTGACTTCTGTCTCCTGTCTCCTGCCTTCTCCCCTTAGAATTCCAGCCGCAGCGCGAACTGCACCTGCCGCGAGTCGACCACCGTGCCGCCGATCACTCCGTAGCTGGCCAGGCCCACGCTCAGTCCCGGATTGGCAAAGATAGGATGGTTGGGGATGTTGAAGAACTCCGCGCGAAACTCCAGGTTCGTGCGTTCGGTGACGTAGAACTTCTTCATCGTGGAGAAATCCCAGTCGATGATGCCCGGGCCAATGATCGTGTTGCGCCCGGAATTGCCATACCGGAACCCCGCCCCCGGCAGCCGGTTCACGAACGCGCCCAGGTTGAAAAAGTGGCTGGGATCCTGCTGGCCTCGAGGCAGGTTCGGGTTGATCCCCACATTGTCGGGATAGCAACTGCTGTCGTTGTTCTGCACGCTGCCGGCGCCGCAGAAAGCCGTCAGCGGGAAGCCGTCCTGCAGCGTGAAGATTGTCCCCACCTGCCAACCGCCAACCAGCGCGTTAGCCGCGCCCCCGGCATTCCCCAGAAGCCGCTTACCCTTCCCGACGGGGAGCTCGTACAGAAGCGAACTGGTCAGCCGGCGGCGGAAGTCGAACCCCGAAAGCCCGCGCTCGCCTTTCAGGTTGTAATTGTTCGAGGGCGTGAGCGCCTCGCCCACGCCGCTGGAGGTGCGGATGCCGCTGGTGTTGTCGATGGACTTGCTGTAGCTGAAGGAACTCAGCAGCGTGAAACCGTGGCTGAAACGCTGTTGCAGCCGCGCTTGCAGGCCATTGTAACTGGAGTGCCCCGGCGCATTCATCACCTGGAAGTTGCCGTTGAAGATCGGGAACGGGCGGCGCGCGTTGATGTTGCCCGGTCCGGGCGGCGCCGTATTGTAGCTCTGCAGGCGCTGCAAATGGTCGCCCGCCGAGCCCAGGTAGTCCACCTCCAGCGACATGTCGTTGGTAAGCTGCCGCTGCACACCGAACGACCATTGCGCCACGTACGGCGTCGGTTCCTCAAACTGGTTCACCAGAATGAACGAAGGAATGCCGAGTTGCGTGAAAGGCTGCTGCCAGTTCAGGTTGGGGATGATCGTGTTGGCGCTCTCCGCGCGGCGGATGGTGAACGGCGCGTTGCGCACCACGTCGAATACGGCGTTGCCGATGTCCCGCACGTAGTACATCCCAAAACCCATCCGGATCACCGTCTTGGACGAAGCCTGGTAGGCCAGACCCAGGCGCGGCGCCCAGTTGCGGTTGTCGGTCCGGTAAGCCCGCCGCCCGAAGCGCCCGTCCCGCACGTAGGGGATGCTGGAAGGCAGCGGGAAGGCCGGATTCCCTTCCAGCGGGTTGCCCGTGCCCGCCCGCACGTAGGTGGGGAAGATGGAATTGTCCCACCGGAAGTCGATGTTCACGATGGCGTCGTTCTTGTCGTAGAACGGCGGCTGATCCTCCCACCGCAGCCCCACATTCATAGTCAGCCTGGGCGAAATCTTCCAGTTATCCTGGAAATAAAGGCCGTAGTAATTGGTCCGGAAATTCGCGATCGGCGCGCCCACCTGCCCCTCGCTGCCGCTCATGTAACCCAGCAGGTAGTCCGCCATGGCGTTCACCTGGTTGGCGTTGTTGCTGATCAGCGGGTCGTTGGTGAACTGGCCGTTGAAGGTGAAGCGGCCGCGCGGCACCACGCCTCCGAGCTGGTTGTACCGGATGCGCCAGACTTCGCCTCCCATCTTCAGCGTGTGCTTGCCCCGCGTCCAGGAGAAGTTGTCGTTCGCCTGAATCATCGTGTCCCAGTTGATGAACGGCGTGTCGCTGGCCTCCCCCGGTCCCGAAAGGCCGCTGATCGAGATGTTCGGCACGCCCCAATACAGCGGAAAGTCCCGCGATACCCCGGGAATGCCCAGTTCTGCGACCACGTTCTCCGACCCCGCGCGCGCCGCCACGTTGCCTGACTCCAGCCGGCTGATGGCGAAGGAGAATTCGTTCACCTTGTTGGCCCCGATCACCCGCGTGTTGCGCAGCATGCCCTGGTGCCCCTGCACGTCGATGTTGTTGGCCATGTTGGGAATGTTTGTCGGAAGGCTGCGCAGCTCGCCGGTGTGCCCGTAGCGGAACATCCACGTGGAGCTGGCCGATTGCACGTAGTCGAAGCGCGAGTTCTCCTGGTTGCTGTCCGTGGGCCGGCCTTCGGTGTTCAGGAAGTTGTTGGCCACCACGTTCGGGTTCAGATTAGGCAGCGGTTCGAAGCGCTGCAGAATAGTGGCCGAGGTCGCGGCGATGCGGTTGCCGGGAATGACGTTGCCCGGGAACGGCTGCACCGAAACCAGCGCGCCCGCGTTGTTCACCACCCGGGTCCCCGGATCGTAAATCGTGGTTCCCGCCGCGGAAAAATCCCCCGTGCGCCACGGGGCGGAGGGCACCGTGGCCGTCTGCGTCAGGGCTTTGCGTTCCCGCAGACCCTCATAATCGAAGAAAAAGAACAGCTTGTTTTGCCCGTGCAACACCTTCGGAATCACCACCGGCCCGCCCAGCGTGGCTCCGAACTGGTTGCGCTTAAACGGCGGAATCGGCTTGTTCTTGGCGTCGAAATAGTTCTTGGCGTCCAGGTCCGCGTTGCGCAGGAACTCGAAGGCGGATCCGTGGATCTGATTGGTGCCGCTCTTGGTGGTGACGTTCACCTGGCTGATGCCCCGTCCGTACTCGGCCGGGAACTGGCCGCTTTCCACCTTGAACTCCTGGAGCGCGTCCAGCGAGGGCAGCAGCAGGTACGTGTTGAAGTTCGGGTCGGTGTTCTCGACCCCATCCAGCATGTAGTGGTTATAGGAAACCCGCTGGCCCGCCACGTTCAACGTAAAGTCGTTCCGCGAGCCGCCCATGCGTCCCTGGCCCTGGGCCGAAGGCGGCCCGTTGGTGGTGGCGCCGGGAATCAGCGAAGCGAGTTGCAGATAGTTGCGCCCGTTGAGCGGCAGGTCCTCGATGCGGCGGTGCTCCACCACCGTGCCGATATCCGTGGTCTCGGTTTGCAGCACCGGCGCGCCTCCGGTGACCTCCACAATCTCCGTGACGTCCCCAACCCTCAGGCTGAAGTCGATGCGCGCCACCTGCGCCACCTGCAGCTCGATATCGTTGCGTACCTGGGTGGCAAAACCCTTCATCTCCGCTTTCAGGTTGTAAGTGCCCGGCAGCAGGGCTGGCACGTCATAGACCCCTGCCGAATTGGTAATCACGGTGCGTTGCGTGTTGGTCGCCGGATCGGTGACCGTAACCGTCGCCCCTCCCACCACGGCGCCGGTCGCGTCGGCGACCGTGCCGGTGATTTCCCCTGTGGCGAGCTGTGCCCGCACGATGTTCAAAGACAGCAGCGATACGACAAGGTATCCCAGTGCCCGGCGCATCTACCCCTCCTTGGTTGCCCCCCGTTTGGGCTCCCTGGCCGCCATACATTCTAAATCCAAATGCCCTCACGGAAGCCAATTTTTTTTCACTTGGCCTGGGGGAGACGCGTTTTTTCGGCTTGTTACACGGCTGCCTGATCAATGAAACCAAGCCGCTACCGCAAGGAGCGGTTCCGCTAGCTTTTCTGCCGCCGGACCGCCAAGATCAGCGCCCCCAACCCGGCGGCTACCAGCGCCAGGTTGCCCGGCTCCGGAATCGGCGATGGAGCTGTTCGCGTCGTGATCTCCAGGTACGGGGCCTTCCCGCTGCCATAAGTGGCCAACACGTCGGAATAGCTTGTATAGTTCGAGCCCAGCCAAACGTGCGTCTGATCGGCGGAAGAACCCTCCGCCAGGAACAGCGAGAGGATAGGGTCGGCCGGCGTCGTGTCCAGCGTCGGATCCGCGGCCGTGGCGCTCCACGTCCACGAGGACCAGCCCGTGTGCAGGCCGCCATCGTTGCTGGTGCCGAAAAGCGAGGTCGTGAAGCTCGGCTGGTTCCCCCAGGCCAGTGTCGTTTGCGACCAGTTATTGCCGTCCATGCGGTACAGCGAAGTTCCCTGCGGGCCATACGGCGCGTTGCCATCCGTGGTCTGGTACAGCCACAGAGTGGCGCCCACGATCGTCTGGCTGCTGGGAATGCTGCTGAGGTCGAACTTGAAATAACTGTCGGCGCGAGGGCTCATGAACTGCATGATGGTTACCCGCCCGGCATCTTCATAACGCGGCGTACTGGGATACAGCTCGGCGACATAGGTATCTTCTGTCGGGGCGAGTGTAATCGTGTCGGCTTGTGCGGCGAAAGGTGCGGTGAACAGCAGTAGGCAGAACCCAAGCCTCCTGCCGGAAAGTAGTGGGTGATGCATACTTCTTCGTCCTGTGGACAGAATCTGCCTGGCGTGGCCTTTCTGCCCGCAGCAGTATAACATCACTTCAGGTCAACAAGACCTGCATATCTTCTTTTTGCCGGGCCATCGGGTTTTAGTACATCGGAGCACGGAAGCAGCCGCCGGCGTTCTGGTAAGTGTAGCCGGCCCTGCCCGGCTAGCGCGTATCCCGCTCGATGCCGAGTTGCCGGGTCACCTTCTCCAGCGTGCTCAACAGCCGGTCCACGTGCTGGTCCGTGTGCGCCGCCGTGCAGGAGATGCGCAGCAGGTTCTGCGCCGCCGCCGGCCGCAGCACCGGGTTGGTGTAGATCCCCTCTTCCAGCAGACCCTTGCACAACCGGCAGAGATCGATCTCTTCCTGGATCACCACCGGCACGATGGGTGTTTCCCCCTCCAGCACCGCGAAGCCCCGCGCGCGCAGTTCCTGCCGCAGCCGCTTTGCCACCCCCAGCAGTTTCTGCCGGCGCTCGGGCTCCGTTTTCAGGATCTCCAGCGCAGCGCTCACCGCCGCCACCGAGGCTGCCGGCAGGCTGGCCGAGAACACGAATGGCCGCGCCGTGTGCTTCAGGTAATCGATCACCGCCGCCGAAGACGCCACAAAGCCGCCCACCGAGGCTAACGACTTGCTGAACGTCCCCATGATGATGTCCACTTCGTCCAGCACGCCCAAGTGCTCGGCCGCGCCCGCGCCCGTGGGCCCTAGCACCCCCAGCCCGTGCGCCTCGTCCACGTAAATCCGCGCGCCGTAGGGCTTGGCCAGCCGGATGGTGCCTGGCAGGTCCGCAATGTCTCCCTCCATGCTGAACACGCCTTCCGACACGATCAGGATGCGCTCCTCCGGTGGGCAGCTCTCCAGGCAGCGCTCCAGGTGCTCCAGGTCGTTGTGCCGGAACCGCACCGTGCGCGCCGCCGAGCGTAGCGCCCCCTCCACCAGGCTGGCGTGCAGGTTGTGATCGCAGATCATCACATCGCCCTTTTCCGCCAGCGCCGAAAGCGCTGCGTAGTTGGCCTGGAAGCCCGTCCCGAAAATAATGGCCGCTTCCTTGCGCACCAGCGCCGCCAGGTCCGCTTCCAGCTTCACATGCAGGTCCAGGGTGCCGTTCAGCAGCCGCGATCCGCTGCAGCCGCTGCCGTATTTCTGCAACGCCTGGGTCGCCGCCTCCTTCACTTTGGGGTGGGTAATCAGGCCCAGGTAATCGTTGGAGCCGAACATCAACACCGTGCGGTCACCCATGCGGACTTCCGCCGGGGCACAGCCCTCGCGATCGTTGAAGACCTCGAAGTACATGTATAGCCCTGCGGCTTGTAGTTCGCTCGGACGGGTGAAATTGCGGCACTTTTCAAAAAGATCGTTGGAGGCGCCGGACCGTTTCCTGCCCGGCGCCACGCTCGTCGGAAGGCTGCGCATCTTTAATTCCATTCGTATATGCGGTACGTCTTGTAATGCCGTGCACCCATGGCCTTGAGCGACCTGTTCATGAGCGCATTATCCTCCAGTATCCACGACATCTCGGCCTCTACGTAGCCCAAGCGCCTCGCGTTTCGGTTCAGCTCTGCGTAAAAACCCGCGGCCACCCCCGTCGCCCGGAACTCCTCCACTACCCCCAACGCAACTACCCGGATATTCCGGATCTTCCGTTGATAATACAGGATCTTCAATAGCCCCCACGGAAATAGCCGCCCGCCCGCGTGCCGCAGCGCCTGGTTGATGTCCGGCAGAGCCAGCGCAAAGCCCACCACCTGGCCCCGCACCTCCCCCAGCAGCACCAGGTCCGGCACCAGAATCTGTCTCATCTCCGCCGCCTCGTGCAAAAATTCCTCGCGCGTCATGGGAACGAACCCCCAGTTTCGCTCCCAGGCGGCGTTGTACACTTTCCACACCAGTTCGACGTCTTCCTGGAAGGCCTTCATGCGGATGGGACGAACCTTCACCCGGTTCATCTCCAATGCCTTGTTTGCTACCCGCTCCGCCTTCTCCAGGGTCACGTCGGAAACCCTCCTGGCATAGGCCAACAGGTCCTTAGCCTTGCGAAGCCCCAGCCGCTCCATCAGCGCCGGATAATACCGGGGATTGTGTGTCATCATCACGTACGGGGAGGAATCGAAGCCCTCCACCAGCATCCCGCACTCGTAGTTGGTGGAGGGATTGAACGGACCGCGAATCACCTTGGCGCCGCGCTCCACCAGCCACGCACGCGCCGCCTGCATCAGTCCGCTTGCCACCTCGAAATCATCGACGGACTCGAAGAAACCGAACGCGCCGCCCTCTTCGCGCTGGAATTCGTTGTAGTTGTGATCCACGATCGCCGCGACCCTTCCCACGGTGCGGCCCTCCTTGCGGGCCACGAAACACTGCATCTCGGCGTGCGCGTAGAAGGGGTGTTTTCGCTGATTCAACAATTCCTTCTGCGCGATTCGGAGGGGTGGCACCCAATATCGATCGTCGCGATGCAACCAATAGGGGAGATCCACAAATTGTCTCAGCGTCTTCGCATCGTCCACTCGAACAACGTCAACTCCTCCCAATCCGGCTGCCCCTTTTCTCCCAGAATTGATACAGGTACGGCGACGTGATGATCAGCGCCACGGCCAGGACCAGCCCGGCGAAAACGTCGATGGTGTAATGATATCGAAGATAAACTGTAGCAAAAATGATGCACGCCGTGTAGGCCAAATACGCCCCGAACAAGCGCTTGGAGATTTTCCGGCTTCCCCAGCAGGCCAGCACCGTCAGCTCCGTGTGCCCGCTCGGGAAGCAATCGTAGTGCGCCGATTCGAGCCGGTCCAGTGTGCCTTGTAGCCAGTGGAAGAGCCACAGCCCCTCCAGCCGGGTGTGCTGCAGGGAGGCCAGCAGAAAACGCGGCCCGCGCGCCGGCACCAGCAGGTAGCCCGCGTACGAGACCAGGAACCCCAGCGCGATCAGGAAGGCATAATAGCGGAATTCCGGATAGCGCCGCTGCCGCCAGACCAGGTACGCGATCAGCAGTACCACGGGCACGAATAGCGAATACACTACCTGGAGAAATTCCGTGAGCGCCGGCGTTTGCAGGCGCTCCAGCCACACCGTGGGGTGCGCGCCCCAGATCCGGTAATCCACCAACGCTAGTTCCCGGTCCAGGTCCGCGCCCCGGATGGGCGGAATCAGAATGGCCATCTCCTTGTAGCACGCCGCCACGTACGGCAGCGGGTACCAGTGCCGGAAGACCCAGCTCGCCCGCCCGGGCCGCCGTACCGCGGCGATCATCAGCAGGATCCCCGCCCCATGCAGCGCCAGAAGTCCTCCCGCCCCCGGAATGCGCGGGAAGTAGACCCCGATCAGTAGCCCCGTGAGGATCAGGTAGCCGGCAATTAGCCGGTCCACCGGCCACCACGCCGCCCGGAGTCCCGGCTCCTGCCAGGGCGCTTGCGCCGGCTCCAGAGAGCTTACTTCAGCCAACCTGCCTCCCTGTACCACGCCAGTGTCTCCGCCATCCCCGCCCGCAAGTCATGCTTCGTCTCGAAACCCAGCTCCCGCCGCGCCCTCCCGGAGTCGCAGATCCAATACCGGCAGCAGGCCTCGGCTACCTTTTCCCGCGAGAGAATCACCGGCCGGCCGGTGAGCCGCGACCACCACTCGCCCACCAGGCCCACCCCGCTGGCCGCCGCGCGGGGCACCGCCAGCATGCGGATCTGCTTCCCTGCCAGGCTGGCGGCCGTGGACCCGAATTCGCTCCACGAAACCGCCTCCGGCTGTGCCAGAAAATACGTTCTTCCGGCTTCGCCTTCCGCCGCCGCCAGCAGACCCTCCACCAGGTCCTTCACATACACAATACTGAAGAAACGCTCTTCCCGCCCGATGCGCAACATCCATCCCCGCACGGCCGTGCGAAAGATATGAAAAACATCGGTGTCGCGGGGCCCATATACCACCGGCGGCCGCACCGTGACCGCCTGCTTCCCCAGAGGCGAATTGCGCAAAATCTGTTCGGAGGCGAGCTTCGACCGGCCATAATGACTCACCGGATGGGGTTCGGCCTCCTCGGTGACCGGCGTGCCGTCCGCGCTCGGCCCCGCCGCCGCCTGGCTGCTCACGTGCACAAAACGCCGCACGTCGCCGCAAAAGGAGAGCAGGGTCCCGGTCGCCCGGGCGTTGCCCGCGTAATAGGCTTCCGCGGAAAGTGCCTTGGTGACCCCTGCCAGGTGCACCACCGTGTCCACCCCGCGCAGGGCCTCTGCGAGGCCCGCGCCCGTGGCCAGGTCGCCGTAAACTACCTCCACTCCGGATCGAGGCAGGTAGCGCGGCGAACTGCTGCGCCGCAGCAGGCAGCGCACCGGCCGCCCGAGCGACACCAGGCGCTCCACCAGGTGGCTCCCGATGAAACCGGTCCCCCCGGTCACCAGAACCATGCGCCTATCCTCGCGGAACCGAGCCGCGACCGTCAGGGAGCGGTGTTTTGGGACCTTTCACGCCATCCCGCCTCACGGCGTGCTGCGGAATACCACGTCGGCGAAGTAGCTCTCCGCGGAAGTCCCCGTATGTTGTGAGTTGATTTGCAGCCGGATGCCCTTCACCTGCGGTGCCGGCCGCCCGAAAGCCCGCTCGAAGTCCGCCGCCAGGTTGTGGCTCTCCGCCACCCAGCGGTTGGCTTCCGCCCAGCCCGACCGGCACACGATCGCGTAAATGCGCACCAGCGGAATTGAGCTCGCGCTCTGCATGGTCCCCTGGGGCGCGTCGCTGTCCCAGATGTAGGTCAGTACCCGCCGGTCGGCGAACGCCACCAGCACCTGTGCCGCTTGGTCGTCGGTCGAGGCGCGCCGGAAATCTCCGCCATCCGGCAGTTTGGTGACCTTCCACCGCCACGTCAGATAGGGCATCTGGCGCGGATCCACCTCCAGACCCCGCTCCAGCGCGTAGGAGGAGCGGTGGCTCTTCAAGTGCAAGAAAGTGCCCGCCGAGTCGCTGTCCTCAGAAATCTCGGGTGTGCCCCGGTTGACCTTCACTTGCCAGCCCTGCGGCAAGCTTCCGGAACCCCACGACCGGGTGTCCAGCACGATCAGCGAAAGCTGCGCTGTGAGCGCGAGCGAGGCACACACCAGCCCCGCGCACAGGAAAAGGAACCGACGCAAAGACCCTCCATTTCCTAATATCGCATTGTCCCGCATGCTTTTGCTATAAGAAGGGAGTCGCCATGCATCGCCGCACGTTCCTGACCACCGTCGCCTCCGCCGGTCTGGCCACGCCGCCCGCCGCTGCCGGCCCCAATGCCCTCCTGGAGCTCCGCTATATATGGATGCGCACCGGCTCGCAAGTGACGCGCACCACCGAATTCCTGGAAAAATACCTGGAACCCGCCGCCCGCCGCCAGGGCCTCGGACCATTAGGTTTTTTTAATGCAGTCATCGCCGCCGAGAGCCCTTTCGTCCTGACCCTCACCAGCTACCCCTCCTTCGAAGCCTTCGGACAAGCCCGCGACCGCATGCACGCCGACCCGGAGTTCCGCAAAGGGTTCGAGGAGTACAATTCCATGTCCGAACTCAGCTACATCCGCATGGAAAACTCCCTGCTCCGCGCCTTCGACGGAATGCCGCGCGTGGCTGTGCCGCCTGCCCGCGCCGGCCGCTCGCCAAGGGTCTTCGAACTGCGCACTTACGAATCGAATAACGGCCAGGCCGCCCGCACCAAAATCGGCATGTTCAACCAGGCCGAGATCGGCATTTTCCAGCGCCTGGGCATGCTGCCGGTCTTCTTCGGCGAAACCCTGGTGGGCCGCAACCTGCCCAATCTCACCTACATGCTGGCCTTTGACGACCTCGCCGCCCGCGAGCGCCTGTGGCGCGCCTTCGGCAGCGACCCCGGATGGCAGAAACTCCGCGCCCGGCCGGAATTCTCCGACGCCCTGATCGTCTCCAATATCAGCAACGCCATCCTCCGCCCCCTGCCCTTCTCGCAGATCCGGTGACACCGCGAAAGGAAATTTATTACGCCGATTTTTCAGTAATTTGACCGCAAAATAGACGCGCGGACGCGCAGCCGGCAAAGTACCCTGAAATCGAAAGAACTGCCCGTCGCCGAGGCAGCCACGAAAAACGCAGTAGTTGGTGGGCCCACCCGAGTTTCAACGTTACAGGCGGCAACTGCGCTCCCCGTCCGCAAAGACGGGGGGCAGGGATCGATCCCGCAAGCAGCACAGCAAGACAGGACTGGATAGGACAGGCAAAATCGCCTGTCCTTACCGTTTTCCGGACCCCCTCGCTGAGCCGGCGTGTCTCTCGACCCTCACGCCATCACCATTTTTTTCTCCCGCATTGCCTGGTTCGCCAGGTGCGACACCGTCGCCGCCTCCACCCCCGCCCGTATGCTCGCGTTCGGCGTCTTGCGGCTGCGCACGCAGTCCAGCCAGTTCTGCAGGTTGGTGCGCGTGCCGTCTCCCGTGCTGCGCACCACCATGTCCGGCTCCGGCATGTTGGTCCCCTCCGCCGGAATCTTGCCTTCGCGGTACACCCAGAATCCGTCCCGGGTGAGTTTCATCATCCCGTCGCTGCCGCGGAAGATGATGCCTCCGCCCTCCAACGACCCGTTCATCGTGCCGTAGTACACCGCCGTGTAGTTATTCGGGAATTGGATGCAGCAGTTCACCGTGTCCGGGCACTCCAGCTCGTGCAGCGCGTGCGTAGCCCCGCAGGCGTTCACCGAGGCCAGCGCCGGGCTCTGCATGTACCACATGATCACGTCGATCCAGTGGGTCATCAGGTCCGTGAAAATCCCGCCGCCGAAATCCCAGAAAAACCGCCAACGCCGGTATTTTGTCTCGTTGAAGGGCTGGTCCGGGGCCGAGCCCAGCCAGGTCTTCCAGTCCAGCTTCGCCGGGTCGATGTGCTCGGCGGGTGTGGCCGGCCGCCGGCGGTTCAGATAATTCTGATACCAGTAGCATTGCGCCAGCGTGATCTGGCCCAGCCGCCCGCTTTCGAGTACCTGCCGGGCCAGCAGGTAATGGTCCCAGCTCCGCTGCTGCGTGCCGGTCGCCACCACGCGCCCGGATTTCTCCACCCCCGCCACCAGCTTCGGACCTTCGGCCACCGTGTGCGTCACGGGCTTCTTGCAATACACGTCCTTGCCGGCGGCCACCGCAGCCAGCGTGAGCGGCGTATGCCAGTGGTCCGGAGCGCCCACCACCACGGCGTCGATTTCCCGGTCGTCCAGCACCGCGCGGTAATCCGCCACCGGCCGCGCGGGCGGCCCCATCTTCTCCGCGGCGGCCAGCCGCCGCGGCTCATACACGTCGCACGTCGCGACGATCTCGTTCCCGGGCAGGCCCTTCAGCAGCGACGCCAGGTACATGCAGCGTCCACCCGTGCCGATCAGCCCGATGCGAATCCGGTCATTGGCCCCCAGGACGCGCCCGCTCGCGAGCAACGTTCCCGTGGCCGTAGCGGTCACGAAGTCTCTGCGGTTCATCGGCCAATAGCGTATCACGAGCGGCCGGAAATGCCACAATGGGAGTGTATTCTCACATGGGAATCTGGATGGCGGTAGCTCTGTTTGCGTCGGCCCATGCCGGCGCCGTGGTGGTCCGCCCGGTAGCCAATATGTATTCGCGGCCCACCCGGGATGCCGACGTCGTCTCGCAGGCCATCTATGGCGCCGGCGTGGACCGGCTCGAAGAAGAAAGCGGCTGGACCAAAATCCGCACCGCGGATCAGTACACCGGCTGGATGCCGGTCGAGGATCTGCGCCCCCTCCGCTCCGGAGAGCGCCCCTACGCCGCCTCCGGAAAAGTAGCCCAGGTCGATAGCCTCTTCGCGCACCTCTACCGCGAGCCCGACGTCACGCGCCACGAACCCCTGCTCACCGTACCTTTCGAGACCCGCCTGGAAGTGGTCGCCGAGCCCTCCGATCAGCCGCGCTGGCTCCAGGTGCGCCTGCCCGACGACCGCCCCGCCTGGGTGCAGCGCGGCGACGTCCTCACCGACCCGCGCCCGCTTTCGCTCGAGGAGATGCTGGCTCTCAGCAAGCGTTTCCTGGGCTTGCCCTACACCTGGGGCGGCGCTTCCAGCTTCGGCTTCGATTGCTCCGGCTTCACGCAGATGCTCTACCGCCGCCACGGTGTGCTCCTGCCCCGCGACGCCGGCCCGCAAGCCGCCTGGGAGGGCGTCCAGCCCGTGGACCGCGGCCACCTGCGTCCGGGCGACCTGCTCTTTTTCGGCTCCTCGGCCGCGCACATCACGCACACCGGCCTGTACCTCGGCGGCGGCCAGTTCATCAACGCCACCACGCATATTCGCCCCATCGTGCAGATCTGCGACCTCCAGGATCCCCACTGGACGCGCCTGCTGGTGGCTTGCCGGAGGGTGAAATGAACCGCCGCACGTTTCTCGGTGCGCCCGCCGCCGTCTCCTTTCTGGCCGCCCACGCGGGCGCGGCTGCCGCTACCGTCGAAACCCAGGTCATCCGTCTCAAGCTGCGGCACACTTGGACCACGGTGATGTCCTCGAGCGATTACCGCGACAACCTCTATCTGCAATTCCGCGCCGGCGGCGTCACGGGCCGCGGTGAAGGCGCGCCCATCGTGCGCTATCACGAAGACGCCGTCTCCGCCCGCCGCACCGTCGAGTCAGTTCACTCCCTCCTCACCTCCGCCGACCCCTGGCAGTTCTCGAAAATCATGGCGGAGCTTTTCCGCAAAATCGAAGGGCAATACGCCGCCAAGGCGGCCATCGATATCGCCCTGATGGACTGGGTCGGCCAGAAGCTGGGTATCCCGCTCTACCGCCACTTCGGCCTGGACCCGAAGGACGCGCCGGTGACGACGTTCTCCATCGGTATCGATACGCCCGAGATCACCCGCCAGAAGACCCGCGAGGCTGCCGCCTACCCGGTCCTCAAGATCAAGGTCGGCCTGGCGACCGATGAGCCCACCATCGAAGCTGTGCGCTCGGTCACCAACAAGCCCTTGCGCGTGGACGCCAACGAGGGCTGGAAAGACAAGGAAGAAGCCGTCCGCAAGATCAACTGGCTGGAAAAGCAGGGCGTGGAGTTTGTCGAACAGCCCATGCCCGCGCACATGATCGAAGAGACCCGCTGGGTGCGCAGCCGCGTGCACCTCCCCCTGATCGCGGACGAAGCCTGCCGGCACGCCGCCGATATCCCCAAGCTGGCGGGCGCCTTCGATGGCATCAACGTCAAGCTGGACAAAGCCGGCGGCCTGCTGGAAGCCTGGCGCATGATCCAGATCGCCAAGTCCCTGGGCATGCGCACCATGCTCGGCTGCATGATCTCCAGCTCCGTCTCGGTGACCGCCGCCGCCCACCTCTCGCCGCTGGTGGATTACGCCGACCTGGACGGCAATCTCCTGATCGCCAACGACCCCTATCGCGGCGTGCAGGTGCAAAACGGAAAACTCATTCTGCCGGACCGCCCCGGCCTGGGCCTGCTGCCGGCCGGCTGACCGCTAACTCTTCAGCCGCAGAAAAAACCACACCATTCCCACCACCAGCAGCAGCGATGCGGAGACCTGCACCGGGCGCAGGGCCCTGGCGATCCTGCCGATGCGCGAGAGCAGCAGGGCCAGCACGGCCAACGCCAGTAACTCGCCGGTGAAGGCGCCCGCCAGAACATAGGTAGGGCGGTATTCCGCCGTTTGCAGGAATAGCAGCAGGTAGAGCCCGTGGAAGCCGCCCAGCACGCCCACGATCAGCCAGCGCCAGCCCGCTTCCGGCAGGAGCAGGATCTCCACCGCCAGGTAGGCGATGGTCAGAGCCGCGGCGGCCTCCACGAACCGGGCCGCCGGCTGCCACCCGGTGTGCGGCACCAGCCACACGGCTACCAGTTGCCCCGCCAGGAACATGCCGGCCAGCGCCAGCAGTTCCCGCCGGCTGCGCGAGGCCAGCACCAGGCTGGCCAGGAACAGGATCTGCACCAGGCCGCCCAGCGCGCGCCCGAAGCCCGCCCCAATCTCGGTCACGGCCACTTCCGCCGGGGTCGGCGGGCTGAACCGCAGCGTGGCCTTGCTGAACGAAAAATCGAACAGCCCCTGGTCGCGCTTGCCGCCGTTTTCCGCGCGCAGCAGGTGGACGTGGTTGGGCACTGTCACCGCGTAGTAGGTGCACTCCACCTCCAGCCGGTCCACCGGCGCCGGAAACTCGTAATCGGCTGTGCAGAAGTAGGTCGCCGTGGCGTCGTCGGCGCGGCAGGATTTGGCCACCAGGCGCGCCGCCTGGCCGCCGCTCGAGAACTTGATGTGGTCCAGCAGCGACTCGCCGGCGTCCTTCAGGTGCGAAATCTCGTACAGCGGCATGCGCAGCTCGTAGTGTCCCCGCTGGCCCGTGATGCGGATATCGCCCGAGCTCATGCTCATCATGTGCGCATACAGCGCCGGAGCAAGACAAAGGATCCCAACCAGACGTTTCATGGCGTGGCCAACGGCGCCCGGGCTGCCCTCCGAACCTTCCGCATCCACTGGTATAGCACCCTCAGCAGCGCCAGCACCGGCACCGACAGAAATGCGCCGGCGATGCCCGCCACCTCCGCGCCCGCGAACACGCCGAACAGCACCGCCAGGGGATGCAGCTCCACCCCCGAGCTTAACAGGTAGGGCGAAAGCACGTAATCCTGGAACAGCCGGTAGAGCACCAGGAACACCAGCACCGCCACGAGCGAGCCGCCGCCAAAACCCACTACCAGCAAAATAACCGCGACGGCGGTGAGCGGGCCAATGGTCGGCACGAACTCCAGCGCGCCCGCGATGGCTCCCAGCAGCACGGCATATTGCAGGCCCAGAATCGACAGGAAGACGCTGTAGGAAACCAGCGTTGCGATCGAGAGAAGAAAGATGGCGCGCATGTACTGCGCCAGCAGCAGGTGCGCGTCGGCCAGCAACTCCTCCAGCATGGCGCGCACCCGCTCGCTTTCTACCAGCCCCACGAAGTACTCCCGGATCTCGCGGCTGTCCTTCAGAAAGAAAAAGCCCAGAATCGGTACGATGATCACGTAAACCAGATGGCCGGCGAGGCTCAGAAAACGTAAACCCACCTGCGGCAGGGCCGAGACGATCTGGTTGGAGCGTTCCGCCACCTGCTCGCGCACCTTCCGCAAGAGTTGGGCCTGCAGCGACTGGTCCTGCGGCGCGGGCGCGCTGGTGGCCTGCTCCACCCGCGCCAGCACCGCCGGCAACTGCGTCTTCAGTACCCCGGCCTGCTCCACGGCGCTGGAAACAATGGCCGTGCCCCCGGCGGCCAACACGCCGATCAGCAGCAGATAAGCCAGCGCAAGCGCCGGCTTTCGCGCACGCCCGGCGGGAAACAGGCGCGCCAGCAGATCCACCAGTGGCGAGAGCAGGTAGGCGAACAGCAGCGCCACAACGAACACGAACAGCGTCCGCCGGATCAGGTACACCAGGTACAGCAGCAGCAGAACGGCCGCCGCGGTCCAGGTAGTACGGGCTGCGCGCGCATCCAAGCCAAGCATCGGGGCTTATGCCAGTTTACCTTCTACACCGGGCGGGCCGGCCGGCTCCGGCAGTTTTTCGATGCGCACCCGGGCGATGCGGTTCCGCTCCATCTCCAGCACGGTATAACGCCGGCCGCCGTGTTCCACGGCCTCACCCGGCTTCGGGATGTCTCCCAACCGGTACAGAAGGAATCCGGCCAGAGTCTCGAAACCGCTCTCGAGGGGCAGTTCGATGCCGTACTCGGTCTCCAGGTCGCGGATACGGGTGGTGCCGTCCAGTTCCACTTCGTCGGAAGCCCCGGGCGCCGCCTCCGCCTCGGCCTTTTCGTCGTACTCGTCCTGAATGGCTCCCACGATCTGTTCCAGCACGTCCTCGACCGTGATCAGCCCCACGATGGTCCCGAATTCATCCACCACCGCCGCCATGTGTGAGGGCCCCTGTTTGAACTCGGAGAGCATCTGCGCCAGCGGCTTGGTCTCGGGAACCACGGGGATTTTTCGCATCAAACTGCGCACCCGGAAGGCGCGGCTGGGCCGGCCCGCCCGGATGGCCGCGCGGCGATCCTCCCAGACCGGCAGCAGGTCCTTGTAATGCAGCACCCCAATGATGTGCTCGGGGTTGCCCTCGTAGACCGGCAAGCGGGAATGCTGCTGCGTGATCATGGTGTGCAGCACCTGGTCGAGACTGGCGTCCACGGGCACCGAGACGATATCATTGCGCGGCACCATGATCTCCCGCACCGAGAGATTTCCCAGGTCCAGCACGCCGTGGATCATGTCTTCCTGGGCCTCCGGCAGGAACCCCATGCCGCGGCTGGAACTGACCACCAGTTTCAGTTCCTCGGCCGAATGGCCGCCGCCGCGCTGCCGCCCGTGGATCTGCATCAGGCGCGAAATCGCCCCGCTGGACTTTTCGATCACCAGCACGAAGGCCTCCGACAGGCGGTGGAAGACCAGCAGAGCCGGCGCCACCAGCACGGCCACGCGATCGGCGTTGGCGATGGCCAGGTTCTTGGGCACCACTTCGCCCATCACCACGTGCAGGTAACTGATGAGCAGGAAGGCTAGCACCAGCGCGGCGCCGTGTAGCGCCGCGGCCGTGAGCGGCGTCAGCAGGGGATGAAAGACCCGATTAAAGATGGCGAACAGCGTGTCCTCGCCGGCCCAGCCCAGGCCCAGGCTGGCGAGGGTCACGCCCACCTGCGTCACCGATAGCAGCCTCTCCGGCTGCGCCAGCAGGTTGAGCGCGGTCTGCGCGCCCGCGCGCCCCTCCTCGGCCATCTGGCGCAGGCGCGAATGACGCACCGAAAGCAAGGCCACTTCCGCGCCGGCAAAGAATCCGTTGACGGCGATCAGCAGGACCACCAGGATGAGGCGGAATCCGAAGTACGATTCACCCACGGCCGACCATGGACTTCTGTAAGCATTGTAACGGTATGCCGCACAACCACGGACGCGTGGAGCCGGTTTTTAGAGGGATTTTCGCAAAAAGCTGATAACCAACGCGAGTTTGACGCGTCTAGTCTAGTATCTCCGTTACAGCGGCGGGCGCATGTATCCCCATCCCCAAAACAGCGCCCGCCACCCCTTCCCGATTCGGGAATGTCATATAGGTTACACCCGTTTCTTCCCGGCTCCGCAACTTTTTTTCAGCGGGCTTGCGACCGGGCGACCCACTTCTTCCAGCTTGGCGGATCGGCCAGCAGCTTGATCCATAACCCTCCCACCACCGAGCGCGCCTGGAAGCCGCGCTGTTTGGCGTTCTGCGTCCAATACCAGTCGCTGAGCGGCACCCGGCTGGGCGATTCGTTGGCGAAGCGGTAGGAAGGATCCACCAGCGCCTCGAAATCCGCGCGCGAGCCCGCCAGCGTAGCCGTCCAGAGGACCCAGTCCAGCTTGGTGTATTCGGCGCGGTTGTCGAGCGGCAGTCCGTACGCGTTGAGCTTGGTCTTATAGAAAGCGATCTCGCGGCGGGCCACCTCGGGGGGGAACAGGTTCAGGCTCAGCAGGCGGTCCCACACCAGGTTGTATTTCTGGCTCCAGGTCCCGGGCTTGTCGAAGGCCAGGCGGTAGTGGTCGCCGTCGGCGGCCATCTCCACCCAGCGGCGCGCGAACTCGCGGGCGGTGGATTCGTAGGAAGCGGCCTCCGCGGCTTTTCCGTTCATGCGGCACAGCTTGCCGTACGCGCCCAGCGCCAGGATGGCTTTGAGCGACAGGTTGGCGTTATGCGCCAGGTGGCCGGCGAAATCGTCCGTGCAAAGCTGGTTTTCGGGATCGAGCCCTTTATCTTTCAGATACTCCGCCCAGCGGGTGAGCACCGGCCAGTAGCGCTCGGCGTACCGCGCGTTTCCCTCAGCCTGCGCGATGCCGGCCACCATTAGCAGCATGTTGCCGCTTTCCTCGACCGGCATCTGGTTGCGCTCGGATTTCTCGCCGCCGCCATACACCTGGCCGTTGGCCAGCGGGTAGGTGCCCAGGTCGTGCGGCGCGAAGGGGAAGCGCCAGCGGGGCAGCCCGGCATATTCCAGGAGCGGGGTAAGGGAAGCCTTCAACAGCTCCGGGTTGAGCAGCAGGAACAGCGGCGACGAGGGGTAGATCACATCCACCGTGCCGATGCAGCCGTTGCTGAAATTCTCCTTGGGGAAGAAAAACGGCGTGCCGTCCGCATCCGCAGCCAGTTTGTGCGCGGCGAAGGACTGGCGGTACGCCAGGGCGGCCAGGCGCGCATATTTTTCGCCGCCCACGCGCGCGAGGTCGGCCATCAGGTCCCGGTCGAGCGCCTGGCTCTCCCCCGAGAGCGCGGCATAGTCCCGCTCGGCATCGCGCAGCAGGTCTTCGGCGCCCGCGCCGGTGCGCCGCCAGTAAGGACGCAGCCTGCGCTCCAGGTACTCGATCGAAAACTGATCGTCGTAGGCCAGGATGGCGTGGCGGGAAACCGGCGCGCTGCCCACTTGGCCCAGGTCCATGGCCAGCGTCAGCGCCGGCATGGCGCGGCGCGCGGGACGCGGCATTTCCAGGTCGTCCGCGTCCGGCAGCGTCCCCTGCCCGGCAAACGCGGCCACGGCGTCGGCGTGCGGCGCGAGCGCCATCGGTCCCTCGGGCGCGGCCAGGTACAGATAGCCCCAGTCGATGCGCAGGTTGTCGCCGAATTTCTGCAAAACGGGTTGCTCGCGGCTGCCCATCTTCAACACGTGCAGCCCGGGCAGGCGGTAGCGCGACCAGACCACGTCCTGATCGGTGGTGTTGACCACCAGCGGCGCCGTCGCGTCAAAGTAGATCGAAACGGCGTGGCTGCGGCCGTCGATGGAGTGGGCCTCCCACGTGAGATAGGTCACCGGGCGCGCCAGCGCATCCAGCTTCGCCGGCAGCGTGGGCGTGAGAAACGTAAGGGTTACGCGGACGCCCTCCCACTCAAACGTGTAGATCGTGCGGGTGGGCAGCACCTCGACCTGTTGCTGGCCCATGGCGGCCAACTCGCGCGGCGAGTTCCCCATGATGCGGTAAGCCCGGCCGTCGATGCGCACCAGGCTGGTGAGGGGCTGTTCCGTGCCGGTCCAGTGGCGCGTGACGTCATCCGTCAGGCGGTCGGCGGCCGACCAGACGCTGAAGTAGGGATCGCAGGCCACCAGCGGCACGGCCGGCGGCCGGAAGTCCTGCGCCGCAGCCGCGAGCGGGAGCGCCCAGGCGGCGGCCAAGAGCAGCGTTCGCATAAAAGATCACTTTCGCACGATCAGCACGGCCGGCGCATCGCCGAAAGCCTTGGGCCTCTCGAGCGTGTGCACGCCGGGCGGGCTCACTGCGGCGGGCTCGCGCGCGCCGGTCCAGGTGTCGATCCACTCGCCGCGCAGCGAAGGCGGCGCGCCCGTGAGGTTCACCACGATTTTGGGCGATTCCGCGTAGAAGGCATATACCTCGCCGGCCAGCGCCAGGCACGGCCCGCCCACAGCCAGGTGATCGGCCGGCTGCATGCGCCAGTACGGCAGCGCAGAAAGTGTTTCGGCCAGCACCTGAAAACGGCGCAGCCCCGGCGGCTCGGGATCCGGCTTCACCAGGTCCCACGCGGTATTCGAGTAATAATACGCCCCGTAGCCGCCCGCCGTGTAGACGAGCCAGGCGCGCCGCAGCACTTCCTGCCAGTCCTGCTTCACGCGGTAGGTCGGCAGATCCTCGACGCCGCGCTCGTAGCCGAACTCCACGTTCACGGCCGGCCACTCGCGGAAGGCCCGGTCGAAGGCGATCATCCGCGGCCAGTCGGTGTGTTGCTGGTCCGAGCGAAAGTCGATGTTGGCGTTGAGCGCGGGGTTCCAGTCGTAGGCGTCGTTGTCGTGGGCGGTGGTCAGGTGGTGATAGGCGTCGGCGGAGCGGATGAGATCCAGCAGCTTTTTCTCCAGGGCCTTGTCCTTTTCGTAGTAGGCTTCCTTGGAGAAGTCCCAGACCACGTTCGAGTAGCCCTGGTAGCGCGCGGTCACGTAGCGGAAATAGCGCGCTTCGTCGCGGCTGCCGGGCGGCGGCCAGTGGACCAGCTTGTTGAAGACCTTGAACATGATGTGGGCCACCATGCCCTTCTCCCGCAGGTACTCCAGCATGCGGTCGTAGGCCTGAAAGAAGGCCGGGTTGAGGCGCGAGTGGTCCGGCTGGGCGTTGGTGCCCTGCCAGGGAAACAGCGCGGGCGGGCCGTAGTCCCACTGGTTCTGACGGCCGGGGCTCCAGGTGGTGTCGTAGGCGAAAACGTTCACCAGCACGTGATTGAAGCCGCGCGCGGCAATCTGGTCCACCAGCCTGTGCTGGACCTCGGGCGGCAGGGCCCACAGCCAGTCGCACTCATAGCCCATCAGAAAGTAGCGCGTGCCGTCCTCGTAGACGAAGTGGTGCGGGTGTCTCGGGTCCACGCGCAGCACCCCGTGGATGCGTGGCTGCCCATTGTGGGTGCACTGGATGTCGCTCTCCGTGCGGCCATCCAGCGCCTTGACGGGCGAAAGCGTGCGCAAAGTCCAGCGGCCCCGGCGCGTAGGCGAAAAGCGGATCTTCCACACGCCGCTGCCGTCGTAGAAACCCGGCACGAGAAGATTGACGCCCCCCGGCCCGCTGAATTCGCCAGTCAACTCCACGTCGAAGGGGTTCCCGGAGACCGGGGCGCGAAAGGCGAAGTCGTGCGAATTATACTGCTCGATGGAGACGCAGAACGCGTTGGCAGCCGCAAGCAGAATGCAGACGAGGGGTTTCATGACGCGCGCAAAATGGCCTCTACCAGCCCCTCCATGGTATACACGGCGGCTTCGGCAGCGATCGCGACGCCCAGCTTGCGGGCGGTGGCGGAGGTGACCGGGCCGATGGAGGCCACCCGCGTGCCGGCCAGTGCCCCGGCTCCGGCCAGGGAGACGAAGTTCTGCACGGTGGAAGAACTGGTGAAGGTGATCCAGTCCGGTTTGTGCGCGGCGCCGAAGATGCGCGCGGCTTCGGCGGCTGCTTCGGCGGGTACCACGGTGCGGTAGGCTTCCACCACGTCCACCCGAGCGCCGCGGTGGGCCAGTTCGGCGGGCACCAGGTCGCGGGCCACGGCCGCGCGGGGCAGCAGGATGCGCTTGCCGGCCAGGTCGTGCCCGGCAAAGGCAGCCAGCAGTCCTTCGGCAACGTACTCCTTGCCCATCAGGTCCACCTTCAGGTGCAGGCTTTCCACCGCCGCGCGCGTGGCCGGGCCGATGGCGCAGATGCGCGCGCGCAGTGCGCGCAGATCCGCCGCCGATCGGTCCAGGCGCTCGAGGAAAAATCGCACGCCGTTGGCGCTGGTGAAGATCAGCCAGTCGTAGGAGGCCAGTTCGGCGATGGCGCGGTCCAGCGGACCGTAGTCCGCCGCGGGACCAATCTCGATGGTGGGCAGTTCGAGGACCTCCGCGCCCAGCGCGTGCAGGCTGGCGCCGAGCGTTTCGGCCTGTCCGCGGGCGCGCGTGACCACGATCTTCCGGCCGAACAGCGGCAGATGTTCGTACCAGTTGAGCTTCTCCCGCAGGCGCACAACCTCGCCCACGATGATGGTGGCGGGCGGCTTCATGCCCTGCCGGCGGATGAGCCCGGGCAGGGTGGCCAGCGTGCCGGCCAGGGTCTCCTGGTCCGGACGGGTGCCCCAGCGCACGGCCATGGCGGGAGTTTCAGGCGCGCGGCCCCGGGCCGTCAATTCCGCGGCGATCTGTTCGAAGTGCGTCAGGCCCATAAAAATCACCAGCGTCTCGGCGGCGCCGGCCTTGGCCCAGTCGATGGCTTCGACGGCATGGCCGGTGACGAAGGTGACCACGGAGGTGTGGTCGCGGTGGGTGAGCGGCACGCCGGTGTAAGCGGCGATGCCCAGCGGCGCGGTCACCCCCGGCACGATCTCGAAGGGGATGCCGGCTTCGGCCAGCGCCTCGGCCTCTTCGCCGCCGCGGCCGAAGATGAACGGGTCGCCGCCCTTGAGACGCACCACGGCCAGCCCGCGGCGGGCGCGCTCGATGAGCATCCCGCAGATCTCCTCCTGGGTAAACGCGTGCTCGGATTTTTTCTTGCCGACGTAGAGCCGCTCGGCCTCGGGCGGAGCCAGCGCCAGCAGCGCCTCGGGAGCCAGGTGGTCGAACAGCACGCACTGCGCCTCCTGAAGCACGCGGCGGCCCTTGAGGGTGATGAGTTCGGGATCGCCGGGGCCCGCGCCCACGAGGTAGACCTTGCCTGCGCTCATGAATAGACGGCTTCGAGGATCGGGCGGGCGCCGCTTTCAAGCAGTCGCGCGCCCAGTTGGCTTCCCAGCGATTCGGCATCCTCGGGGCTGCCGTCGCAGACGGCGCGCACCATTTGGCCGCCGTCGGGCGAGACCACGACCGCGAACAGGCGCAGGCGGCCCCTGGCGACGGTGGCGCGGGCCCCGATGGGCACCTGGCAACCGCCGCCCAGGCTCGCCAGCACGGCGCGCTCGGCGGTGACTTCGGCGCGCGTAGAGGCGTGGTCCAGCCGGCGGCAGGCCTCGAGGGCCGCGCCCTCGGCGCGCGTCTCGATGGCCAGGGCGCCCTGGCCCACGGCCGGGCACATGGTCTCCGGCGGAAGAATTTCGGCGATGCGATCCTCCAGCCCCAGGCGCTTGAGCCCGGCAGCGGCCAGCACGATGGCCCGATATTGTCCTTGCTCCTGCTTGCGCAGGCGCGTATCCAGGTTGCCGCGCACGGATTCGATTTCCAGGTCCGGCCGGAGCTTGCGGAGCTGCGCGGCGCGGCGCAGCGAACTGGTGCCCACCCGCGCGCCGGCGGGCAGATCGGCCAGGCGCGCGCCTACCAGGGCGTCGCGCGGATCCTCGCGCTCGGGCACCGCGGCCAGCGCCAGGCCGGGCGGCAGCTCGGTGGGCAGGTCCTTGAGGCTGTGCACGGCCAGGTCGGCGCGGCCCTCCAGCAGCGCCTCCTCGATTTCCTTGGTGAACAGACCCTTGCCGCCCACCTTGGCCAGCGGCACGTCGGTGATCTTGTCGCCGGTGGTGCGGATGATGTCGATGCGGGTCTCCACGCCCAACGTGGAGAGCCGCTGCTGGACCCAGCGCGCCTGCCAAAGTGCCAACTGGGAGCCACGGGATGCGATGACGAGCATGATTCAGTCTTGCAGGTGGAACGCCTTGCGGATGGCGGCGATCACGTGGGCCCCGTCGGGCTTGCCGGCTTGCAGGCGCAGCTCGGAGATGGGGCCGTGCGCGATTTTGTTGATGATGCCGCGCGTGAGCACTTCCCAGGCCTCCTCCTGCTGCGCGGTCAAGGGGCCGTACTTGCGGCGCACCTTTTCGATCTCCGCCACGCGGATCTGCTCGAGCTGTTCCTGGAGGCCGACGATGGTGGGGGTCACCTCCTGCACCTTCAGCCGGGCCATCATGCGGTCCACTTCCTGGGCCACGATCTGCTCGGCGTGCTCGGCCTCCTTCATGCGCTCGCGCAAGTTGGCGTTCACCACTCCCTGGAGGTCGTCGATGTCGTAGAGGAAGACGTTATCGATCTCGTTGACCGCCGGCTCGATATTGCGCGGCACGGCGATATCGATCAGGAACATGGGCCTGTTGCGGCGCACGGAGATGACGCGCTGCATTTCGTCCTTGTGCAGGATGTAGTGCGGGGCGCCGCTCGAGGCGATCAGGATATCCACTTCCGGGAGCATGCTGAGGAAGCGGCCGTACTCCACGGGAGTGCCCTGGAAGAGGCGGGCCATTTCGACGGCGCGCTCGTGCGTGCGATTGGTGACGAAGACGTGCGTGGCCCCGGAGCGGCGCAGGTGCCGGGCAGCCAGCTCGGACATCTTGCCGGCGCCCGCGATCATCACCGTCCGGTTGTTCAGCGAGCCGAAGATTTTGCGCGCGAGCTCGACGGCGGCGTAGCTGACCGAGACGGCCATCTGGCCGATGCCCGTCTCCGAGCGCACGCGCTTGGCCACGCTGAAAGCCCGGTTGAGCAGGCCTTCCAGCCAGCCGCACAGCGCGCCGCCGGCCTTGGCGGCGGCGAAGGCGGCCTTGAGCTGTCCCAAAATTTGCGGCTCGCCCACCACCATGGAATCCAGGCTGGCGGCCACGCGGAACAGGTGATGGATGGCGTCGCGGCCCTCGTGGCGGTAGAGGTAGGGCCCGGCGTCCGCGGGATCGATGCGGTGGAAGTCGGCCAGGAAGGCGTCGGTGACGGCCTGGGGGTCGCAGTGGTCGTCGGAGGTAACCGTGATCTCCACGCGGTTGCACGTGGAGAGGATCAAGGCTTCGCTGATGCCCTCGCGGGATTTCAGGTCGTCCAGGGCGGAGGCCAGCAGCGTTTCGGAGAACGCCATGCGCTCCCGCACCTCCACCGGTGCGGTCTTGTGGCTGACCCCTGTGAGCAGCAGTTTCATTGCTTCATCAACAGCGTCCCCAGACGGGCGTGGGCGGCCCAGGTGAGGGCCGAGAAGCCCACCACCGTGACCACCATAATGGCGGCTTTGCGGCCCCGCCATCCGGCGGTGATGCGCAGGAACACCATGGCCATGTAGATGCCCCAGGTAAAGAAGGAGATAGCGATTTTGGGCTGGCTGATCCAGCGGGTTTTCAGCTCCACGAAGGCCCAGGTGCTGCCGGCGATGACGGCCAGGGTGATGAGCACGAACCCCAGCGCCATGGAGCGGGAGATCAGCTCATCCAGCGTGCCCAGGGGCGGCAGGCGGTAGTAGAACTGGCGCGGCTTCTTGGTCTTGAGCTCGCGCTCCTGGAAGAGGTAGAGCAGCGAGGCCACGGCCGTCAGCAGCAGGGCGGCGTAGCCCAGCAGCACGAGCACGATGTGCACCGTGAGCCAGGCGTCCCGCACCGCCGGGCTGCTCCAGGCGCTCACCGGGTTGCCCAGCGTGGCCACCAGCACCATGACGAAGACCAGCGGAAAGATGAACACGCTGAGGCTTTCGATTTTGTAGCGCCAGTGCACGAACAGGAACAGCACGGTCACCAGGAAGGCGCACATGGAGAGGGTCTCGTAGAAATTGGTGATGGGGCAGTGGTTCATGAGCAGCCCCTCTTCCACGATGGAGACGAAGTGCAGGACCGCCGCGATGGAGAAGGCCGCCAGCGCGGGCCGGAAGAGGTGCTCGCGCTTGCGGACCAAGGTCAGGATGGCGTGCAACAGGCCGAGCGAGTATAACGCCGCAGCCACGCGCAGCCAGATAACGCTCATCTCGGCCATAGCAGAGGCTAAAATCCCAGTATATCGCGGGGCCGCCCGAGATCAGAACTGCGTGAGGCTCAACAGGTTGCCGTCGGGATCCTGGAACCAGGCCACCTGGGCCCCGCCGTGCGCGGTCCAGATGCCGCGCTGGTCCTGCCCGGGGAGGCCATAGTGCTCGAAGCGCACGCCGGCGCCCGACAGGGCGGCGACGGCAGCAGCGATATCCGGCACCTGCCACCCCAACACCGTATACGGAGCGGCGGCCACCTGCTTCACGGGCGTGACCCGCAGCATGATGCCCTGAACATCGAACACCAGGGCGAAAGGATCTTCGCTCACCAGCGTGAGGCCGAGCGTATCGCGATAGAACGCGCGGGCGCGCGCCGTGTCGCCCGTAGCGGCGAAGGCCACGATCCGGGCGGAAGCCAGGGGCGAGGGGGTGGTGGACATATGGGGGTTGATTGTACCGCAGTAAGTTGGAGCATCATTGTCGCGGGGCAGTGCGGAGACCCCCAGTTCCCGGCGATCAGCGAGGGCGGCGCGTGTGCCGCACATCCGTGCCCAGTACGCTTTCAGGCAACTTGAAAGCGTTCGCCAACTCCCGAATGTCACGGGACCGCAGGTTCGCCGTGTTTCAATAAGAAAGATGATGCTCAGCCGCCGAAGCTTTGCCTGCATTGCCGCACTCGCCCCGCCTCGTCTTCTCCGCGCTGCACCGAACCGCTTCAGAGGCTTGCCTGCGGCTTTTGGGCAGCTTGAAAAGACCAACGGCGGCCGCCTCGGAGTGGCTGTGCTAGACCCTGGCACCGGCGAGCGCTCAGGATATCGCGCGGATGAGCGGTTCCCGATGTGCAGCACGTTCAAGTTCCTGCTCGTCTCCGCCGTGTTGCAGCGCATCGATCGGCATCAGGAAGCCCTTGACACCGCCGTTCCAATTCCTCCGAAGCCGCTTCTGTCCAACTCCCCGCTAACCGAACCGCACGCCGGCGCCACAATGAGTGTGGCGGCTCTTTGCCAGGCCGCTCTGACCCGAAGCGATAACACAGCAGCCAATCTCCTGCTGGGACGGATCGGCGGGCCGGCGAGCATCACGAACTTCTCACGCTCAATCGGCGATGGCGTAACGCGTCTCGACCGGATGGAGCTGTCGCTAAATGAATGCCGCGCTGGCGATCCACGTGACACCACCTCCCCTGGCGCGATGGTCAATGACCTGAAATCCATGCTGCTCGGAGACGTGCTCTCGCCGGCCTCCCGCGACCAACTGACGCTGTGGATGGAAGCAAACCTCACCGGTCTCGACCGCTTGCGAGCAAACGTGCCGGAGAACTGGCGGGCTGCTGATAAAACTGGCTCGAACGGCAACCACACGACCAACGATATCGCTGTGCTTTGGCCTCCCGGCAAGTCTCCCATCATCGTCGCGGCCTACATTACTCAATGCGCCGGTCCTGAGAGCAAGCGCGCGGGAATGCTTGCGGAGATCGGGAGAGCGGTGAGGGAAGCCCTCGCTTAACGGCTTTCGACCGCCGCGGCGCGCGGTACACTATGGCGAATCCATGATTCTGAAACAGTACTACCTGGGCTGCCTCGCTCATGCTTCGTACCTGCTCGGAGACGAGGCCGGCGCAACCGCCATCGTGGTCGATCCCCAGCGTGACATCCAGCAGTACGTGGCGGACGCCGAAACGCTTGGCCTCCAGATCCGCCACGTCTTCCTGACCCACTTCCATGCCGATTTTCTGGCCGGCCACCTGGAACTGCGCGACCGCTGCGGGACCACCATCCATCTCGGCTCCCGCGCCCAGGCGGAATACGCCTTCGTGCCGATGAAGGACGGCGATACGCTGGAGTTTCCCGGGCTGCGCCTGCAAGTGCTCGAAACCCCCGGCCACACCATCGAGTCCATCTCGATCCTGGTCTTCGACCTCCGCAAGGACCCCACCAGGCCCTACGCCGTCCTGACCGGCGACACGCTATTTATCGGCGATGTGGGCCGTCCCGACCTGCGCGCATCACTGGGTTGGAGCGCTAGCCCGGCTTTCGCAGTTCAAGGCCGTTTTCGGCTCTAGCGCCAGAAAATTCCTTTTGCTTTCAACGTCGCCTCCGCCAAAATTGGCCGAAACAGGCCAGGTGAA
>JAJPJX010000032.1 GCA_021324015.1 Solibacteraceae bacterium
CGGCGGTAATGGGTCAGGCGCCCAACCTAGGGGGCAGGAAAGACCTGAACCAACCCATTCAACGTCCCAGGCGTTGCTGCCGTCTCCTGGAGCCTTGAACAAGCTCGTAGGGGAAAGGGATCGATCCCTCACCGCAGGCAAAAAACGAAAGCTTCTTCTGCTCTTTTTCATGCGTGGTTGGGCGGTGCGCCGCACCGCCCGGCCGCCGCCCGGCGGTCTGCCTCATCCTCCCGTGAGGAGAGGTCAAAATCCGCTTTCCGCGCACAATTCCATTGGTATGCCACAAGTGTCGGCGTAGCCTCCGCTGTAGACTGCCTCATACCCGGATGCGGTCGTAAGGCGGGAGCGGCTGCCGCATAAACAAAGACTCCCGCTGCGCCCTGTACCGCACGTCCAGGTGCGGCGTCTCCACCTTCCGCCCGCCTTGGAACGATGAGTCCATCAACGCTTCGAGCGCGCCGGTGGCCAGCAAGGTCCGTTCCGGCGGATAAAACTCCTTGCGTTGCACAATGGTCTGCTCCACCCAATAGCTGAGGCCGTTGCCATGGCTCCACGGACGCCCCCACTGCGTCAGAAAACAGCACGTGGCCAGTTCGGTCCGGCCCTCGATCTCCGCGGCGAATCCCGCCTGCTCCGTTTGCCCCGTCAGCATGTAAACCACGCCCTCCAGCCCGCTTCGGTACCCCAGCAGAAACAGAAGCGGCTCCCTGACGTTGTCCTCCAGGCGGCCGCGCTTGAGGGTGTCGTCGTTCCGCATGGCCTCCTCCAGCAGGTTGCGGGCCCACGGGTTCGCCTCGCTCCATTCCCAGACCTTCCGCCCTTCCAGGCACTGCACCCACTGGATGCCGGTCTCGCCGCCCTTGCGCCTCTCCACCATGGCCTGGTAGACCTCCAGGCCGTGAAACCCGTAAGCTTCCTTGGGACCGTAGAAGTAGCCGACCGCGCGCTTCACCGGCGCCTCCAGTTCCAGTTCCAGCACCGGCCGCCGCCATGTCAGAGTCAGTGACGTTCCCGCGATCAGCGGAAACCGCAGTTCGCGGGACCAGTCGAACATTTGCCGGGCTTTCTTACACTCGGTGGAAAAATGCTTGTCCACGAACATCGGCAGAGCACGGTCAGTCTGGCGGTAGGCCTGGACGATCTGCTCCATCAGTTCGTAGCGGGGGTAAAGCTTCTGTCCCTTTTCGTTCATCGGATAGTCGCCGTGCTCGTCAATCAGGACCACGCCTTGAATCCCCGGCACAATCGCGTCCCGCACCGTCGGCTTGATCGGAATGCCGTGGCGAGCCGCCTCCTGCCGCCCGATATCGTTGGAAGGTGTCTGGTCGAGATACATCGCGGCGATCTCGAGTTCGGACTCGTGCGGTTTGCCCGCCCAGTAGTAGCCGCGCAGCATGTTGCCCACAAACACATCGGCGTGCGAATTCCGGAAATAACAGGTGATGACGGCGGCGATCCTGGCGCGGCGGGGTGCGCCCAGGGCGGCGCCGCCGCTGGTGGCGAGAAACATTCGACGGTTCATACCTGTCGATACTATACCCGGCGGCAATTTCTCGCCGGAGCGTGCCGCGCCGCGCGGGCGGATTGTCGGCGGCATCGCCCGGCGGTACACTCCGGGCAGGAGAGAAAAGATGCTTGCTATTCTGTTTTTCTCTCTGGCCGCAAGCGTCCTGCCACAGGCTACGCCGGGCGACTGGAAAATCGTTAAGGATTCCAAGGGCGTCTGCCAGATCGCGGTTCCGCCGGACTGGGATCTCTACTCCGAAAGTACGGGCGCGGCCGTGTTGCACGACCCCACCACCGCCATCGCGGTGGTCACCAGCCAACCCGGACAAGCCTTCAAGCCGCTCCCGGAAAATTTGCAGAAGATCCTGGGCATCCGCAAAGACAAGCTGTTCGAGAATACGGCGAAGCGAATCTTCTATCAGGACAAGATCTCCAGGCATCCGGAGGATCCGAACGCGTACATCGTCAACGTTCCGTTCAAGAACGGCACGTGCAGTTGCCGCGTTGTCGTGCTGCCCGCCGTTTCCGAGGAGATCGCGAAGAAGATCACCCTGAGCGTCGGACCGGCCCAACAGTAGAAGAAGACGGGTATACTATCGGGAGCACGGGGATGCTCGAGGGGAGGCCTGTAGAATGGCAAAGCGCGGACGGCGGCGAATCCTATATCTGTTGACGACTTTTTGGTCGGGAGCGTTCTCGATCAGCGCGTTCGCCTGGCAACTGGCCCAGCAGCCGGCCGACCGGTACCTCGCCGCCATGGACAGGTCGGACCGCGTCCTGAAAGCGGACGAGGTCATCGGGAAGCTCGAGCTCAAACCGGGGGATATCGTGGCCGACATCGGCTCCGGCAGCGGCTCGTTCTCCATCCCCATGGCCAAGGCCGTCGCGCCCAACGGGATCTTGTACGCAGTGGATATCGACCAGGCGATGCTCGATCACGTCGCCGAACGCGCCAAGAAAGCAGGCATCACCAACCTCCGCACCGTGCTGGGCGAATACGATGATCCCAAGCTCCCGGTGAAGGACGTGGACGTCGCCTTCTTCCACCGGGTCTTGCATATGATCGAGCACCGGCAGGTGTATCTGAACTCCACGGCGAAGTATCTCAAGCCGGATGGCCGCGTCGTGGTGATCGACAAAAATCGGGAGGATTCGCCCAATAGCTGGATGTGGCTGAATCAATCAGACGTGGATTCCTGGATGGCCGCCATCGGTTTTTACCCGGCCCAACATTTCGCGGTCTTCGACGACCGGTACTTCGTGGTGTACCAGCGGCCCTACGGCAACAGCGTGCTCCTGAAGAAGGGCGCGGCGAAAAAGAAATAGACGGCCTGCCGGCCCTCAGCTTTTCTTGAGCAGGATTTGTCTCACCCGGTCCGCCACGATCATCTCTTCGCCCGGCAGCAAGTTGTAGGGGAAGATGCCCAGGCCCTTCCAGTGCGGCCGGTAGCGGGTGAGGTCGGTGGCGATGATCCCCGGCTCGCCCTCGCGAAGCTGCTGCATCATCTGCGCCAGGGTGACCCCCAGCCGGGCTTCGTCCCACTGGATCGAAAGCCTGGGGGAGTGGCTGGAATCGTCGTTGGGGGTCAGTTCCGTGAACACTGTGGGCACGTCCTTGACACGCGACGCCACCCGATCCAGCATGGCGTGGTATTCGCGGAATTGCGCGTCCCAATCCTTGCTCAACGCCAGTTCGACGGCCGCCAGCAGGCCGGCAATTTCTTCCTTGCCCACCTTGGCGATCCGCGCGAAATAGTTGTTCGGCGAGCTGTTGGCATAGGCCTTTCGGATCAGCTCTTGGCGGCCCATTAACAGGCCGCTGCACTGCGGCCCGCGCAGGTTCTTGCCGCCGCTGAATGCCACCAGGTCGGCGCCCATCTTCACGAACTTGCGCAAGTTCCCGGCGGGAGGAACTTCCGCCGCGGCGTCCAGAATGAGCGGCACGCCGGCGCCGTGCGCGATCTCGATCATCTGCTCCAGCCCGACTTTGTGCCCCAGGCTGTTGTGGCTCAGCACCATCACCAGGGCGGCCGTTTTGGCATGAATCGCCCGGCGCACCTCTTCTGCGGTCTCGGCCTCCACCAGCCGGACTCCCACCATGCGAAAAGCGTGATCGTACGGGTTTCGGTGGGCTTTCTGGATGACCATCTCGCTTTTCATGCCGGTGAGGTCGGGCAATTGCTTCATCTTCACCGGATCGTCGCCGGCCGTGACCGCGCACGTAGCCAGGCACAGGGCAGCGGCGGCGCCCGAGGTGACGAAGGCCGCCTCGGCGCCAGTCAACTCCGCCAGCCGCCGGCCCACCTTGTCCTGCAAATCATGGATCTCGACGAAGTTCTGCGAAGCTTCCGCCATCGCTCCGATGACCTCCGGCGGCATGAGGGTGCCGCTCAGCGTGGTGAGCGTGCCATACGCGTTGATGTAGGTTTTGACCCCCAGCTTCTGATAAACGCCCGCGGGCGGACGGACCACCGGGCTGTCCGCCATCGCCACCGCCGGTGCCAAGCCGGGTATCGCACAGCCGATTTTCACGAAATGGCGCCGTGTTTGCCGTCTTGCCGTCTTCGTCCTCGCTCCAAGGGGACTCGTTCTATAGGCCCAGTCCCGACAGAGTTACCTTATCATCATCGCGTGCCGATGGCGCGGCCTGCGAGGCAGTGGTATTGTCTTGGGATCGTATGAGCTCCGCCTCCTCGATCCCCCGCCGTCAATTCATCGCCGCCCCGTTTGTTCTGTCTTCCCGCTTGCGCGCCGCGCAGGCCCGGCAGGGCCTGAAGATTTTCATGCACTGCGATATGGACGGCGCCAGCGGCATCTTCACGCGGGAACAAGCCTGGTACTGGGAGAACGGGGTTCCCGAAAAGGTCGCCCTGGAGGCCCGGGAGTTGTTCACTGCCGACGTCAATGCGGCCAGCGCGGCGGCCCTGGCGGCGGGTGTGACGCAACTAATCGTCTGCGACACGCATCACGGCGGCGGGAATCTAATCCGGGAAAAGCTGCTCTCCGATGCGCGCATCACTTACCTCTATCGCAGCGTCGGCATGGAGAACGGCAAGCGGCGTTGGATGCCCGGGATGGACGAGACGGTGGACGGGCTGATGCTGCCAGGGCACCACGCCAAGGCGTTCACCGAGGGCGCGTTCCTGCCGCACACCTGGAATTTTGAATGGGTGGACTTCACCATAAACGGGCAAAGCGTTGGGGAGATCGGAATCGAGACGTGCTATGCGGGCCACTGGGGCGTGCCGCTCATCTTCGTGCAAGGCGATGAAGCCGCATGTTACGAGGCGCGCCGCCAGTTTCCCGGCGTGGTGACCGCGGCGGTCAAGCACGGTACCACGGAGTCCTGCACTGGACTGGCGCCGGACGCCGCCCACAAAGAAACCGCGCGCCGCGTCGCGGAAGCCATCGAGAGCGCGCGCCGCAACAAGCCGCAGCCCTATCGGCCCAAGCTTCCCATGACCATCACGCTCCGCATGCGAACCATGGATGCCGCGGCAAAGGCGGCGCAGCGTCCCGGCGTGCTGCGGTTGGACGATCACACCGTGGAGGCGCGTGTCGGCCGCCAGTGCGACGTAGTCAAGTGGCTGCTCGGTACCGGTCTCGATATGGCGCCCGCTTCCTCATAGCGCACAAAAAAGAGAGCGAGCATTTTACGGCACCCGGCAACCGTACAGTTGCTTACATGACCACAAAAACCGTGGTAAATATTCGTAGATTTTTTCCTATAACAGAGATCAAGATCCTGATGTATAATAGGCCAATCAGCATACTTGGCGACCCGTTCCGGGGCTGTCCTGTTCCGGCGCAACGGCTATGAGCTACTGCCAGGTAGCCGCGCCACTGGCAGGAGGTGCTTCGGTATGGGCATCACCGGATCAGCGGGCAAACATTTCGCCGTCAAGCAATCCTATATTCTCCTTCTCGCACGTTATTTGTTCCCCTGTTTTGTGTCCACCGTGCGCAGAAGCCCTAGCCATCTTTCGGCGGATCCTCGGCGGGGCTGTACCCCGTTGTGACTCGAGTCTGACTCTCTGAAAGACGGCAGTTCCTACACAGAAAGAGGCAGTAAAAATGTACGCGGACAGCATCCAACAACCCTTCGATTCGATCGAGAGCGCGCAGGACTTCATGGGCGTCCTCGGGGAGACGGTTCTGGACGTGATGAAGGACCTCGGCCGCGAACACCAGATCGCTCTGCAAGACGGCGAACAGCGCCGCGCGCAGGCTATCGCATTGGCGCAGTTCAAACTCAAGATGCTGGAGTGTTACGTGCAAAAGAGCCGCAGAGCTTTAAACGACCTTCGCACCATCCGGCGCCTGATCCTGAACGAACGGCAGCCTGCCCCGCGGGTCATGGCCGCAGGCTCATGAACTAACCGCCGCAATTCCCACAGCAGGGGGAAGCGTGGAAAGCATTGCGGAGGCCAACTATTGGTTTCTATCGGGGAGGGTCCTGTTTCTGATCCTCCATCTTCTGGGGGTTGCCTGCTTCGCTTATATCGTAGCCAGGCGCCTGGCGCCGCTTGTGCGCGCCCAAAGCGATTTTCGTTTTGACCGGCCTTGCGCGCGGTTGGGAAAAGTCCTGCAATTCTGGCTGGCGCAGTGGAGGCATCCGCGTTACCGGACCGCGGGCATCCTGCACATTCTGATTTTCGCGGGTTTCCTGATCCTCTTCAGCCGGGCTATGTCCCTGCTTTGGCTCGGTGTCTCGGATGCCGCCGCCACGCCCTGGTTCAGCGGCAGCGCGGGCCGAATCTACGACATCATCCGAGACTACGCCACCACTATCGTTTTTCTTTGCATGATCGCCGCCGCGGCGCGGCGCCTGTTCTTTCGGCCGGCCAGGTACGGCAAAAACGGCACGGCGGACGCCATCTTCCTTCTCGCGCTGATCGCCATTCTGATGGCGGCCGACAGCCTGTTTGAGGGCACCGCCGCGGCCGCCCACACGCGGCAAGGGCAGCCCCCGGAATTCCTGGCCGCCCTCTCGATGCCGTGGCTCGTGAAGCACGCTCTGGCCGCGGCGCCCTTGCCGGCGCTGGCGAATCTCCACTGGAGCGCTTACCTGCTGCACGAAGTGACCTTCTTCTTTCTGCTGTGCTACCGGCCTTTCGGAATTCAGTTCCATGTGGAGACTTCGCTGTTCAGCATCTATTTCGCGAAGTTGGACCGCGGCACCGTAAAGCCGGTGCGATGGGGCGTTTCCGGCCAGCGGCTGGACCAGTTGCCGTCATTCGGCGTGAAGACGTTCGAGGACTTCACCTGGAAGCACATGCTGGATTTCTATTCCTGCGCGGACTGCGGCCGCTGCTCGGACCAGTGCCCGGCTCGTGCCGTGGGAAGACCATTGTCGCCGCGCATGCTCACGATCAAGGCCAGGGACTACTGCTTCACGCACTATCCGGTTCTGGGCGCTTCCCGCAACGGCCGGCCCTTGATCGGCGGCATTTACTCCGAGGATGAGATCTGGTCGTGCACCACGTGCGGCGCTTGTGAAGCGGAATGCCCGCTGCTGATCGAGTACATCGACAAGATTGTCGATCTGCGCCGGGGCTTGGTGGACGCGGGACGCGTGCCCCAATCTCTGCAAAAACCCTTGAAGGCTCTGGAGAGCCGCGGCAACCCCTACGGCAAGGTGGCGAAGAAGAGAGGGGACTGGGCAAAGGGCTGCGGCGTGCGAGTGCTCGACGGGAAGCCTGACGCGGACACGCTCTATTTCGTGGACAGTATCACTTCCTATGACGAGCGCATCCAGGCGATCGGGCAGGCCACCGCAAAAATTCTCCACCATACCGGTGAAAACTTCGGCATCCTGGGCGCTGTAGAGAAAGACAGCGGCCACGAAGCGCGGCGCTTCGGCGAAGAACTTCTGTTTTTGGCCTTGCGCGATCACAACGCGAAGGCCATCCGGTCGGCCGGTGTGCGGCGCGTCGTCACCGCCGACCCGCACGCCTTTAACGCTCTCAGGCATGACTACGGCGATGTGCCGCCGGTAGAGCACATCAGCCAGGTCCTCGCGCGCGAAAGCAAAGCGGGCAGGATCCGCTTCCATCCTGTGGATGACAGCCGCGACGTCTACACGTATCACGATCCTTGCTACCTGGGGAGGCACAACCAGGTCTTCGATGAGCCGCGGGAAGTGTTGGACGCCATCCCCGGGTTGCGAAGAGTCGAAATGAGCAGGTCCCGGGACCGGTCCTTTTGTTGCGGCGGCGGCGGGCTCGCGCTGTTTTACGAGTCGAAGGAAGAGGAGCGGATGGGCGTGCAGAGAGTCCGGATGGCTGCCGAAGCCGGGGCCAACGTGATGGTGACAGCCTGTCCGTTCTGCATGGTGAACATCGAGGACGCGATCAAGGTCGCGGGTATGGAAGGAAAGATGACGGTCATCGACCTGGCGGAACTGGCCGATAGACAGCTCGCGCGCGGAAGCCCGGCGGGGATTTGAGAGAGGAGAACGGGAACGTGGAAATTCTGGTTTGCGTGAAGAGGGTACCGGACACCTCGGAAAACGAAATCGAGATCAACGCCGAGGGAAACGATATCGAACGCGACGACCTGGTGTATTCGATCAATGAGCCGGACAACTACGCGGTCGAAGAAGCGCTCCGCATGGTCGAGCGGGCGGGCGGAATTGTCACCGTGGCCACGGTCGGCGGCGAAGACGACGAAGAGGTCCTGCGGCGGGAAATGGCCATGGGCGCCAAACAGGCCGCGCTGCTGTCCGACGAGTCCTTCGATGGGTCTGACGCAAGGGGCATCGCCACGGTGCTCAAAGGCTTCGTCCAGAAAGGCAAATACGACCTCGTGCTCACCGGAGTTCAGGCCGAGGACGGAGGCGCGCAGGTGGGGGGGATGCTGGCCGCCATGCTGGACTATCCCTTCGCCTCTCTGGTGACGGGCATTGAAGCGCTGGACGGCCGGAAGCTCAAAATCACCCGGGAAATCGAGGGCGGCAACAAGGAAATCTACGAAATCGATCTCCCGTGCGTGCTGTCGATTCAGACCGGCATCAATGAACCACGCTATGTCGGCATGCGCGGCATCCGGCAGGTGGCTTCGGTGCCCATATCGGCCCTCGGCGCAGCGGACCTGGGCGTGGAGGACGGCGCCGTCGGCGCAGCCGCGGCCAGAGTGAAGCGGCTGGACTACTTCGTGCCCCCGGCGGGCAAAGGCGCCGAGATGCTCTCCGGCGGTAGGGCGGAGATCATCGACAGATTGATCGAGCTGTTGAAAGCCAGGGGAGGGTTGCAGTGATGCCTCGGATTTTCGCCTGTATCGAACACAAAGCCGGCGTGGCCGACGATTCGGCAGCCGAACTCGCCGCGGCGGCGAAACGGATCGACGCCGCCCAGGTGCCCGTGGCCGTGGTGGCCGGCTGGGGGCCCGGACTGGACGCCGTCTGCGAGGCCCTGCGCCCGGCCTACAGCGAGATCTGGAGAATCGCCGATCGAGCGCTGGCGCATCCCGACGCCGAACCTCTGCGGAAGGCTCTCGCCAGCGTGCTGCCGCGCGGCTCGATTGTGCTGGTCCCGCATGCGCACTTCGGAGTCGACCTGTCTCCGGGCCTTTCCATCAAGCTGGACGCGGCTTTCGTTTCGGACGTGCTGCAAATCGAGGGCGCGGAAGGCGCCTGGCTGAAGGTGGTCCGGCAGGAGTTCGGGGGGCAAGTAAGCGCGCACGTGCGCTGCGACATTTCCTCCGGCGCGGTCATCAATATCCGCCCGGGCGCCTTCCGGCCGCTCGAAAGCGCGAACGCCGCCGGGCGCGTGGTGGATCAGTCGGCGCGCATCGGCGATCTGACGGTGCGACGCCGATACCTGGAAACGGTGGCCTCCGAGACGGGCGGCGTCGATATCAGCAAAGAGCCGGTTTTGGTCTCCATCGGACGAGGCATCCAGGCGCAGGAGAACGTGGCCATCGCTGAGGAACTGGCCGCCGCCATGGGCGGCGCGGTGAGCTGCTCGAGACCCGTGGTGGATGCCAAGTGGGACAAGTCCCGCCAAGTAGGTTCCTCCGGGTGCACCGTGAAGCCCAGGGTCTACCTGGCGTGCGGCATCAGTGGTTCGTTCCAGCACCTGGTCGGAATCAAGGGGAATCCCCTCGTGGTGGCCATCAACAAGAATCCCAAAGCGCCGATTTTTCGGGCAGCCGATGTGGGAATTGTCGACGACATCCTGGAGTTTCTGCCCGCACTAACGGACCGCATCCGGGAACAATGAGGCAGCGCCCATGATCGCGAAAAAAACCTTGAAACTGAGCTTGAAATCGCTCCGGGACTTCGCCAAAAAACGGTTGCCGGACGAGGAGCTGATCGAGTTGGACGCTCGCGACGAATGCCCGCTGGAGATCGTGCGGCAAATGTGCAGCCCGGACAAGCTGGGCATTCAACTTCTCTTCATTCCCGAAGAGTACGGCGGTTTGGGCGGCGGCGCGTTCGATGTGTATTGCATTTGCGAGGCGATGGCGCGCATCGATCTGGGCATCGCCACCTCGGTGCTGGCCACCTTCCTGGGCAGCGACCCCATCACGGTGGGCGCCACTCCGGAACAGAAGAAGTTCTGGCTGACGCGCATCGCCGATGAAGGCCTGCTGTTCGCCTACGGTGCCACCGAACCTAACGCGGGCAGCGACCTGGCGGCGCTCGAAACCACGGCCGAGCCGGTCATCCAGGACGGCCGCGTCACCGGCTACAGGATCAATGGCAGCAAACAATGGATCAGCAACGGCGGGATCGCCGACGCGTATACGATCCTGGCGAACACGCCGGCTGGTCCCAGTTGGTTCATTGTGGAAAAGGGCACGCCGGGCTTCGCCCACGACGAGCCGGAAGACAAGCACGGCATCCGCCTCAGCAACACGGCCGCGCTCTCGCTGAACGACGTCTATGTGGACGCGGACCGGCTGGTGGGCGGTGTGGAAGGCCAGGGGCTGAGCCAGGCGCAGGCGGTGTTCGGCTACACGCGCCTGATGGTAGCTGCGTTCGGACTGGGAGCCGGCTGGGCGGCGCTCGACCGGGCCATTCCTTATTCCGCGAAGCGGATTCAGGCTGGCGGGCCGCTCTCGGAAAAGCAAGGCTACACGCACAAGCTGATCGTGCCGCACGTGGCCCGCCTGGAGGCCGGCCGCGCCTGTCTGGAAGAGACCGCCGAGCGTATCGACAGCGGGGAAGGCAGCCTCAACACTGAAGGCGCCATTGCCAAGTACCTGTGCACGGAGGCGGGCAACCTGGCGGCGGATGCCGGCATCCAGGCACTGGGCGGCTACGGCTATACCCACGAATACATGGTGGAGAAGATCAAGCGCGACGTGCGCATCACCACGATTTACGAAGGCACTTCCGAGATCATGGAGATGACCATCAGCCGCGACCGCTGGCAAGCGCATTTGAAAACGCGCGGCCAGCACTACCACGAGCGGGCGCGCGCGTTCGAGGCGCTCCACGCGAGGCACGCGGACGCGGGCGCGAACATCGCGGCCCTGGCGCTCGACGCGCTGGCTGAGGTGATGGAGCGAGCCCGCCTGAGCCGCCTGACGCGGCATCAGCATATTCTCCTCCGGCTGGGCGAGTGGATCGCGTACGCGGAGTGCGCGGGGAGCCTGGTGCGGCGCGCGGCCCTGGCGGCGGAAGGCCGGCTGAACGAAAAAGCCGATCAGCGTTTCGATGCGCCGGCCCTGGCGGCGCTGAGCCGGATCTTTTCCCGGGAGGCGGCTCTGAAGGTGGCCGAAGAGGGACTGCGCTGGATCGCCGGCTCGGGCGGCGTCAGTGATGCGGACATGCCTGCCTTCGAACAGAGTTTAGAGCTGCCTGCCATCCACAGGGCGCAGGCGGGCCTGGTTGCGGATATGGATTTCGCCGCCGATGTCCTCTACGCGCGCACGGCCAAGCGCGCGGGACAGGCGGCTTGAATCGCGGAAGGGAGTGTCATCATGGAAGACACAGCGTATCGGGCGATTGCCATTGTGGGGCTGGGTGCGATTCTGCCCGACGCCCCGAACGTCGCGGCCTTCTGGGAAAACGTGAAGCGCGGGCGCTACAGCGTCACGGACGTAACGCCGGACCGCTGGGATCCCGCGCTGTACTACGACCCCGACCCCGCCGCACCGGACAAGACCTATTCCAAGATCGGCGGCTGGGTGCGGGAATACGAGTGGAATCCCCTGAAGTGGCGCATCGCGGTTCCACCGCGCGTCGCCGAAGCCATGGATGAAGGCCAGAAGTGGGCGGTTGCCTGCGCGCGCGAAGCGCTGGAGGACTACGGGTATCCGCGGCGGTCTCTGAACCCCGAACGTACCGCCGTGATCCTGGGCAACGCCATGGCGGGAGAGAAACATTACCTGACCTCGCTGCGCATCTACTTTCCGGAATACGCCCGCGAGTTGGCCGAGAGCGCCAGTTTCGCGGCGCTGCCGGCGGCCGTGCGCCGGGACATCACCCGCGAACTGCACCAGCGCATCGACCGGCTTTGGCCGGAGATCACCGAGGACACCATGCCCGGCGAACTGGCCAACTGCATCGCCGGGCGCATCGCCAATACCCTGAACTTCCGCGGTCCGAATTTCGTGACGGACGCTGCCTGCGCATCCGCCATGGCGGCGATTACCGCGGCGGTCGAGGGTCTAGCGGAGAACCATTTCGACGCGGCCATCACCGGCGGCATTGACCGCAACATGGGCGCGTCGTCCTTCGTCAAGTTTTGCAAGATCGGGGCTCTGTCCGCCACCGGCACGCGGCCCTATGCCGAGGGGGCGGACGGATTCGTCATGGGAGAAGGCGCGGCGGTTCTCCTGCTGAAGCGTCTGGCGGATGCCGAGCGCGACGGAGACAAAATTTACGCAGTGCTGCGCGGCGTCGACGGGGCAAGCGACGGCAAGGGGAAAGGAATTACCGCGCCCAATCCCATCGGCCAGAAACTGGCGATCGAGCGCGCCTGGCAGAACGCCGGACTATCCCCTGCCACCGCGACGCTGATGGAAGGTCACGGCACGTCCACCCGCGTGGGTGACGTCGTCGAAGTCGCCGGCATGACGGAAGTGCTGAGCGGCTGTCACCTGGCGCCCGGCGCGGTGGCGCTAGGCTCGGTGAAATCGAATATTGGGCATCTGAAGGGCGCCGCGGGCGCGGCCGGATTACTGAAGACCGTGCTGGCGCTTCACGACAAAGTGCTCCCGCCCGACGCCCCCTTCGAGCGCCTCAACCCCGATATCGATTTCGCCCGCTGTCCGCTCTACGTCAACACCGAGTTGCAGCCTTGGAGCGCGGTGGCGGATGGGGTCCGGCGCGCCGGCGTGAGCGCCTTCGGTTTTGGCGGAACCAATTTCCACACGGTCCTCGAAGAGTACATTCCCCACAGGCTGACGGGCAACGGCAAGCGGCGAGTGGCTGTCACGGATACTCCGGCGGCCCCCTCTTCGTCCAAGGCGCCGCTGCGGGGCGCGCTGGTGATCGGCGCCGCGACGGCCGCGGAACTGGCTGAACGTCTGCGCGCGCAGAAAGCCGCTCGGGAAGGGAGCGCGCCGCCTGCCGCGCCCGCCGAATCGGACCTGCGGGCGCCCGAACGCCTGGCGATCGACTACGGCAGCCCCGCCGAACTGGCGGACAAAGCGGACAAGGCTCTCAAGGCGCTGGCTGCCGACCAGGCCGCCATGTGGAGCGCCCTGCGGTCGCAAGGCATCTTTCGCGGCTCCGGCCCGGCGCCCAAGGTGGCGTTTCTCTATACCGGCCAGGGCTCGCAGTACGTGAACATGCTGCGCGCGCTGCGCGCCGCCGAACCCATCGTAGCCGAGACGTTCGCCGAGGCGGACCGCATCATGCAGCCGCTTCTGGGCAGGCCGCTCAGCGAGTTCATCTTCGTGGCCGGAGACGACGCGGGCGCTGTCGCCAAGGCCGAGGAAGACCTGAAACAGACCGCCATCACGCAGCCGGCCGTGCTGGCGGTGGACCTTTCGTTGACCCGCCTGATGGCGGCCTACGGCATCCAGCCAGACATGACCATGGGACATAGCCTGGGCGAATACGGAGCCCTGGTGGCGGCCGGCGCGCTGCCCTTCGCCGATGCCCTCGAGGCCGTCAGTGCGCGAGGCCGCGAGATGACGCGTGTCTCGGTGGCGGACAACGGCCGGATGGCGGCGGTATTCGCGCCTCTGGAGGAAATCAGGCGCGCGCTGAAGGCCATCAACGGCTACGTAGTGATCGCGAATCTCAACAGCAACAGCCAGGCGGTCATCGGCGGCGCGAGCCGGGCAGTCGGGCAGGCCATCGAGCTTTTCCAGAAGGCCGGCTGCAACGTGGTGGAACTGCCGGTCAGCCACGCGTTCCACACCTCCATCGTGGAGCCGGCCAGCGAGCCGTTGCGGCGCATGATGGAGCGCCTGCGCCTGGAATCGCCGCGCTTGCCGATCGTGGCGAACGTGACGGGCGAATTCTATCCCATGGGACCAAACGCCGTGCCGCAAATGCTGGATCTGCTGGCGCGCCAGATCGCCTCCCCGGTGCAATTCGTCAAGGGTCTGGAAACGTTGTACGGCGCGGGCGCGCGCGTGTTCGTCGAAGTCGGACCGAAGAAGGCCTTGCAGGGATTCGCCGAAGATGTGCTGGGCGTGCGCGGCGACGTGGTCGCCCTGTTCACCAATCATCCGAAGACTGGCGATCTTGCCGCGTTCAACCAGGCGCTGTGCTGCCTGTATGCAGCGGGTTTGGGCCGCGGGGACGCCGGAGCCTCGCGCGAGGCTCTGGCGAGGCCGGTGACGCTGGTATCCGCCGCTACCCCGGTGGCGGACACCCCGGCGGCTACGCCCTTGAGTGCCGACCGTTACACGGCCCTGGGCCAACTGTTTGCCGGTGTTCTGGAGCGCGGCTGGGAGATCTACCGCGGCGGCAGCGGCGTTTCGAGCGGCCTCCCCGTGGTCGTCACCGGCGCGGCCTTGGGCCTGCCCGGGACCGGGCGCATCTTCGATGACGCCAATGTGGCGCGCATCCTGCGCGGCGAGCAGTTTATCGACGTGATCCCCACGCGCTTCCGCCAGGCCATGCTCGACAAACACATCACCCGCCTGGTCAAGAGCGATAACGGCGGCCCTGTGTTTGAGACCATTCTGCGGCCGGGGGATGTGATCAAACTGGCCGGGCGAGGCGGGGCCCTGGACCTGGAAAAAGAATTCGGCGTTCCCGCCGAGCGGGTTGCCGCGCTGGACCGCGTCACGTGCCTGGCGATCGGCGCCGGCCTGGACGCCCTGCGCGACGCCGGCATCCCGCTGGTGCTGCGGTATAAGACCACTACCAAGGGCACGCAGTTGCCGGATCGCTGGGGGCTGCCGGACGCCTTGCGCGACGATACCGGTGTGATTTTCGCGTCGGTTTTCCCCGGCCTGGACTCTTTTGCGGAGTACCTTTCGGGCTATTACGCCGATCGCGCGCGGCGCGAACAGTTGGCGCAGCTCGAAGCTTTGCAGGCCCGCGCGGCCGAGGGAAATGGCCATGCGGTTCTGGGATCGGAGATCGGCCGGCGCATCGGCGAGTTACGCGCGGCCATCGAAAAGGAACCGTACACCTTTGACCGGCGCTTCATGTTCCGGGTTCTGTCGATGGGCCATTCCCAATTCGCGGAATTCATCGGCGCGCGCGGTCCCAACACGCAGATCAACGCCGCCTGCTCCAGCGCCACCCAGGCGGTCGCGCTGGCAGAGGACTGGATTCGCGCCGGGCGGTGCCGCCGTGTGGTCATCGTCTCGGCGGACGACATTTCGAGTGACCGCCTGATGGAATGGTTCGGAGCGGGATTCCTGGCCACCGGAGCGGCGGCCACCGACGAAGTAGTGGAAGAGGCCGCCACACCCTTCGACCGCCGGCGGCACGGCATGATCATCGGCATGGGCGCGGCAGCCATGGTGGTGGAAAGCGCGGAATCCGCCCGCGAGCGCGGCCTTCTGCCGATCTGCGAGGTGTTGAGCGCCGTGACCGCCAACAGCGCCTTCCACGGCACACGTCTTGAGGTCGAGCATATCAGCCGGTTGATGGAGGACCTGGTGGCCCGGGCGGAAGCTCGCGGCGGCGTTTCGCGCCGCGAGATGGCGCCGCGGACGGTCTTTGTTTCCCACGAAACGTACACTCCGGCCCGCGGCGGCAGCGCTTCGGCTGAGGTTCACGCCCTGCGCCGCGCGTTCGGGGACGCGGCGGACAAAATCGTGATCACGAACACGAAGGGTTTCACGGGCCACGCCATGGGCGCCGGCATCGAGGACGTGGTCGCGGTGAAGGCCCTGGAGACGGGATGCGTGCCGCCGGTGGCCAACTTCAAGGAGATCGATCCCGAGCTGGGCCCCTTGAACCTCTCGAAGGGCGGTTTCTATCCCGTCGAGTATGCCCTGCGGCTGGGAGCCGGGTTCGGATCGCAGATCAGCCTCACGCTGTGCCGCTGGCTCACGAAAAATCCGGCGGTCCGGCCCAGCCCGAACGCGCTGGGCTATGCCAATCGCATCGTCGATCCCGCCGCCTGGAACGCCTGGCTCAGCCGGATGGCCGGCTATCCGGCGGCCGAACTGGAAGTGGTGCAGCGCACGCTGCGCGTTCGGGATCAGGGCGCGCCGGCACAGGCTGCCATCGAGACCGTGCGCGAGGCGCCAGCCACGCCTGCCCGCGCGGCCGAGGCGCCCGCGCCCGCGGCGGCGCCGCCGCCGGTTTCGGTGCCCGGACCCGCCCCGCAAGGAGATCCGGTGAAGGAACGCATCCTCGTGCTGCTGGCGGAAAAGACAGGCTACCCGCCGGACCTGCTGGATCTGGACCTGGATCTGGAAGCGGATCTGGGCGTCGATACGGTGAAGCAAGCCGACATGTTCGCGGCCATCCGCGAAATGTACAACATCCCGCGCGATCCGAATCTCAAGCTGCGTGATTTTCCGACCCTGGCGCGCGTCATCCGGTTTGTGTACGATCGGCGTCCGGACTTAGCCGGTGGTGCGACGCCCGCGCCTATGGAGGCGGTCACGCCTCCTGCCGCACCCGCGGCGGCGGTAGACGACGTGCAAGAGAAATTGCTGGAACTGGTGGCCGAGAAGACAGGCTATCCCAAGGACATGCTGGACCTGGATCTCGACCTGGAAGCGGACCTGGGCATCGATACGGTCAAGCAGGCGGATCTATTCGCATCGCTGCGGGCGGCGTATAACATTCCGCGAGATCCGAATCTCAAGCTGCGTGATTTTCCCACTCTGGCCCACGTGATTCGCTTCGTGCAGGAGCGGAGAGCAGTTGCCGCCGCGCCAGCGGAGAAGACGCCACCTGCGCCCGCGGCTCAACCCGCTCGCGCGGCCGCGGCCAGCTTCGACGCAGCAAACCTCGTTCCCCGGCGGGTGCCCGTACCGGCTTTGCGTCCGCCGCTCGCCATCTGCAAGACCACCGGCGTGACGCTGGGTCCGGGCCGGCGGGTGGTGATCATGCCCGACCGGGGAGGCGTCGCCGATGCCCTGGCGGAACGCTTGCAGGCGATGGGTGTCGAAGTCCTGCGGGCCGATCCCACGCTGGACGCCGGCGCGCTGGCCGCCCGCCTGAACCAGTGGCTGGCCGGCGGTCCGGTGACGGGAGTGTACTGGCTGCCCGCTTTGGACGGCGAGGGGAACATCTTCGACCAGGACCTGGCCGCCTGGCGCGAAGCCCTGCGGGTGCGCGTCAAGCTGCTGTACACGGCGATGCGCACACTCTACGAACAGGTGGCGCGGCCGGATTCCTTCCTGATGACCGCGACGCGCCTCGGCGGGGTTCATGGATACGATGAGCCCGGCGCAGCCGCGCCGCTCGGCGGAGCCGTTACGGGCTTCACTAAAACCTACAAGCGCGAGCGGATGGACGCCCTGGTCAAAGCGGTCGATTTTGAAGCCGGGCGGGAGGCGCCGGAGGTCGCCGCTGCTCTCATCGACGAATCCCTCCGCGACCCGGGAGTCGTCGAAATCGGATACAAGGCGGGGCAACGATGGACGGTCGGCCTGGAAGAGCAGCCCGCCGAGGACGGCCAGCCGGGCCTGACGCTGGATAAGGGTACGGTCTTTCTGATCACCGGCGCGGCCGGCAGCATCGTCTCGGGCATCACCGCCGACCTGGCGGCCGCTTCGGGCGGCACCTTCTACCTGCTTGACGTGACTCCCCAGCCGGCGCCGGACGATCCCGATCTCCAGCGCCTGGCAACGGACAAAGAGGGCCTCAAGCGCGACCTGCACGCACGCCTCAAAGCGCGCGGCGAACGCGCGACGCCGGCCCTGGTTGAACGAGAGCTGGCGGCGCTGGAACGGGCTCAGGCGGCCCGGGGCGCGATCGAAGCCGTGCAGGCAGCCGGCGGGACGGCGCGTTACTTCAGTGTGAATCTCACGGATGCCGACGCGGTGGCGGGCGTCATCCGCGAGGTGCGCGAGCGGAGCGGCCGCATCGACGTGTTGCTGCACGCCGCAGGCATGGAGCGCAGCCGCTTCCTGCCGGAAAAGGAGCCGGGCGAATTCGACCTGGTCTTCGACGTGAAGGCCGACGGCTGGTTCAACCTGCTGCACGCCATCGGCGACATGCCGCTGGAGGCAACGGCGGTGTTCAGCTCGATCGCCGGCCGTTTCGGCAACGCCGGGCAAGCGGATTACAGCGCGGCCAACGACCTGCTGTGCAAGATCACCTCGAGCTTCCGCACCGCCCGGCCGGGCACGCGCGCCCTCGCCATCGACTGGACCGCGTGGGCCGGGATCGGCATGGCCACGCGCGGCTCCGTTCCCCAAATGATGGAGCGGGCGGGGATCGAGATGCTGCCGCCGGAAGCCGGCATTCCCTGGATCCGCCGCGAACTCACCGCGGGGGCGGCGCGCGGCGAAATCGTGGTGGCCCGGAGCCTCGGCGTTCTACAGAACGAATGGGATGCCACCGGAGGCCTGGATACCGCGGCGGCTGACCGCGGGAAGGGGCCGATGATCGGCGCCGTCACCGCGATGAGCCTGTACCGAGGCCTCCGCATCGAGACGGCGCTGGACCCGAACATGCAACCTTTCCTGCGCGACCACCAGATCGAGGGCAAACCCGTGCTGCCCGGCGTTATGGGCGTCGAAGCCTTCGCTGAAGCCGCTCTCTGGCTGCTGCCGGAATGGCATATCGAGGCCATCGAAGACGTGAACTTCCTGGCGCCGTTCAAGTTCTACCACCACCAGCCGCGGACCGTAACGATCGAGGTGCTGTTCCATGCCAGCGGCGACGCGGTGGTAGCGCATTGCCGGCTGAGCGGAACGCGGTCGTTGCCGAATCAGGCCGAACCGCAAGTGACCACGCACTTCACCGCCCGGGTACGGCTGGTGAGACAGCAGCCCGAACTGCCATCCGGGCCCGCCATGGGCCCGCCGGCCGGATCCGTCGTGGAGGCAAGCGACATCTACCGCGTCTTCTTCCATGGTCCGGCCTACCAGGTGATGGAACGAGCGTGGCTCGAGGAACGCAGCATCATCGGCCAGATGGCCAGGGCCTTGCCCGGTCATCATCACCCGCCAGAATTGCGGATGGCCACCGAACCGCGGCTGATCGAGCTTTGCTTCCAGACCGCGGCGCTCTGGGGGGTCGCCCGGCAGGGCCGCATGGGCCTGCCGGAGCGCATCCAGCGGATCTCCTTGTGGCGCGCGCCGGATCTGAATAACGGACGGCTATACGCAGTGGCTGTCCCCGATGCGGACAACGGGGCCTTCGAGGCGGACGTCCTGGATGAGGCGGGCAACAGGTACGTGCATCTCAGCGGATATCGCATGGTGGCCCACCCTGACGCGGTCGATCTGGCGCCCTGGAAGGCGGCGGCCACGGCGGTTGCCTGACGCAGATGGAGATCTACTGGCTGGAACAGGCGGAAGCGCAAGTGCCGGCTGGGGATGACTGGCTCAGCACGTGGGAGGCGGCACGCCTTCAGCTCATGCGATTTCCCAGGCGGCGCGCGGACTGGCGGCTGGGGCGCTGGACAGCCAAGCGCGCGCTGGCCAGCCATCTGGGACTGCCGGTCGATGCCCGGACCCTGGCGGCGATCGAAATCCGTCCGACGCCCTCCGGAGCGCCGCAGACGTTTTTCGCGAACCAGCCGTCGGCGCTTACGATTTCGCTCAGTCACCGTGATGGCAGGGCGATTTGCGCCGTCGCTCCAGGCGGGTCGGCGCTGGGCTGCGACCTCGAGAAGATCGAGGAGCGCAGTTCCGCGTTCCTGGCGGATTATTTCACCGCCCAGGAGCAAGCCTTGATCGGACTCGCCTCCGCGGAGGACCGGTTCCGGCTCGCAACGCTCGTGTGGAGCGCCAAAGAGAGTGCGCTCAAAGCTCTTGGTGTGGGGCTGCGGCTTGACACGCTGTGCGTCGCGATCACTCCCGCCCGCGTGTTTGAGCCGGCGGAATACCCCTGGGCCTGGCGCCCTCTCGAAGCGCACTTTCCCGAGGGCCGGACGTTGCACGGATGGTGGCAACAAACGGGCGTCTTCCTGCGGACCGTAGCCGCCGCCCCGCCGCCCGGGCCTCCGCTCCGCTACTGAACCACAACCATAGGCAGCGGCCTTTCTCACGCACCGGCATGCCGTTGGGATAGGCTAGTCATTGAGGGCAACGCACGGTATGAGATCACCCAGCCGATCCGCGCAGATTCTGCTCATCGTGTTCGGGATGCTCATCGGACTGATCGCAATTTCCGGCGTCGGGGCGCTGCACCGTGCGCGCGAAAGCTACCGGGCTGTCTCCGCTCTCAACGAGCGCTATCGCCACACCGACCAGGTGCTGACCTCCATCGCGTCGGGCATCTCGATGGTGGGCCTGCTGGCCCGCGACTACCTGTTGGACCCCTCCAATGCCAATGCCGCCCAATACCGTTCGCAATTGGTGGCCGAACGCGCCGCCATGGAGAAGGAGTTTCGCGAGCTCCGGACCGCTATCCGGGGCGAAGACAAGCCGCAACTGGAAGCGCTGCGCCTCGAGGTCGAAGGGTATTGGGACGCCTTGGACCCGCTCTTCGAGTGGACCTCGCAAGAAAAGGCGGCTCGCAGTTGGGGCTTCCTGCGGCGGGAGATCCTGCCGCGGCGGCGCGCCGCCCTGTCGATCACGCGCGAGATCTCCAGACTAACGCAAGCGAATCTCGATCAGCAGCGCCAGGAGATCGACCGCAACCAGGCAGCCGTGGCCGGCTTCATCGAGCGCATGCTGGTGATCACCGTCCTGCTGGGGCTCGGCATCGCGGCCGTCACCGTGGTTCGCATGACGAAACTGGAGAGACATTCCGAACAACAGCGCCTGCGCACGGAAGAGGCGGAGAAGGAACTGCGCCGTCTCTCGCGCCAACTGGTCCAGGCCCAGGAGGAAGAGCGCAAGTCGCTTTCCCGCGAATTGCACGACGAGGTCGGGCAAATGCTCACGGCCCTGCGCATGGAGTTGCGCAGCTTGCAGGACCTGCGCACGGCCCCGGAAGCCCACTTCAACGATCATCTGGAAGCCGCCAAGCGAATGGCCGAACAGTCCCTGCGCGCCTTGCGCGATCTGGCTATGGGACTGCGCCCCTCCATGCTGGACGACCTCGGGCTCGGTTCCGCCGTCCAGTGGCAGGCGCGCCAATTCTCGAAGCATACGGGCATCCCGGTCAACGTGCAGATCACCGCCATACCGCCTCTGCTTCCGGAACCGCACCGCACCTGCATCTATCGCGTGGTCCAGGAGGCGCTGACCAATTGCGCCCGGCATGCCAAAGCGAAAAGCATCGATGTCGCGATCGCGGGCCAGGCGGATGGCATATCGGTCTCCATCCGCGACGACGGCATTGGCTTCGACCCCTCCAACGTGCGCGGCCGTGGTCTCGGCCTGATCGGCATGCAGGAGCGCGTCATGGATCTGGGAGGCGACCTGACGCTGGTTTCCCAAGTCCGCAAGGGCACCGTGCTTTCCGCCAAGATCCCCGTTCCCCGAGAGATTCCTTTGCATGAGTATTCGAATACTGCTGGCCGATGATCACGGCGTCGTGCGCAAGGGGCTGCGCTTTCTCCTGGAACAGCAACCCGACGTAGAGATCGTCGGCGAGGCGGGCGATGGCCGGGAAGCCGTCCGTGTGGCTGAAGAGACCGGTCCGGACATCGTCATCATGGATATCGCCATGCCGCTGCTCAACGGAATCGAAGCCACGGCCCAGATGGTGAAGAAAAATCCCGCTATCGGGGTGATCATCCTGAGCATGCATTCCGATGAGGACTATCTGCTTTCCGCGCTCAACGCCGGCGCCAAAGGGTACCTCTTGAAAGATTCGGCGGAAGTGGACCTGGTTCGCGCGATACAGTCTGTCCATAGAGGCACCCCCTTTTTCAGCCCGGAAATCACCAAGACTATGCTGGAGGACTATATGCGTTTCCTGCAGCAGCGCAACCTCCAGGATTCCTATGATCTGCTTACCGACCGGGAAAAAGAAGTGCTGCAATTGCTCGCGGAGGGAAAGTCCAACAAAGAAGTGGCCGCCATCCTGGATGTGAGCGTCTATACGGTGGACAGCCATCGCACTCACCTGATGCAGAAGCTCAATCTGCACAACACCGCGGAAATCGTGCTGTACGCAGTCCGGAAGAAAATCATTTCCTGACCGGCGGCCGCCGGTGTGAGAGAACGCACATCTCTCCCGCCGGATGTTTCGTCTCGTTTTCCGGTTGGTCTCACCTGTTTCCGGGATAGTGCTCCGGGCGGCCGGATCCCCACAATAGAAATATAGTGGCAAACGGAGAACGCGGAAGGTCGCCAACCGGAGGCAATTATGGCAGCCAAGGCAGTTGCTGTTTCAATCACGCCGGATCTCACGGCGTTGTGGCAACGGTTCCAGAGGCTCGTGGAACACCGCGTCTGTGAAGGAAACATTCTTGCCGGTGAACGGCTGTGGGAAATCCTCAAATCGCCTGGGGTGGGGCTGGGGATTACGATTCGATCCACCAGGTATGCTTCGGGCTCCGTGGAATGCTCGCTCGACCCCGAGAGCGGTGTTCTCACGTGTAGGGCTGGCGTCGAGAACCGCCTCGAGCCGTTGGAACTCCGAGTGCTGGGAGCCTTCGGGGACTGCGCCCTTGGCCGAGCCATCGATCGGATACTAGACGAACTGGTCGGGATCGAAGATCGCGGCGCCGTGGCTCCAGTCTCGCCGTGCAATGAGGAGTAATGAGTTTAGATCAAAATCGCACAATATGGACAAAACGGGCACTGCATGAGCTTCTGGCGGCCGAGCTCGGCAATGTGCGTGTCATCGCCGTCTCGAACCGCGAGCCGTACATTCATCGTCGAGGTCCCCATGGGGTGGAGTGCATCCAGCCTGCCAGCGGGCTCACCGTGGCGCTCGACCCTATCATGCGGGCGACGGGCGGCGTGTGGGTGGCGCACGGCAGCGGGGATGCCGATCGCGTTTCGGTCGATGCACGGGACCATGTCGCGGTTCCCCCGGAGGAGCCTGCCTATACGCTGCGCCGCGTCTGGCTGAGCAGGGAGACCGAAGAACGCTACTATTACGGCCTCGCCAATGAGGGGCTGTGGCCCCTCTGCCACATCGCCTTTCACCGGCCCGTGTTTCGTCTGCGCGACTGGGAGAGTTACCGGGAGGCCAACCAGGCGTTCGCGGAGGCCGTCCTCGAGGAGGCCGGCGGCGGGCCCGCCTTCGTGTTCATCCAGGACTACCACTTCGGTCTTCTGCCGCGCATCCTGAAAGAGCGAAATCCGAATTTGAGCATCGCCCAGTTCTGGCACATTCCCTGGCCGAATCGCGAGACATTCCGCGTGTTTCCCTGGAAGGAGGAACTCCTGGACGGCCTGCTGGGCAACGACCTCCTCGGCTTCCACCTGCGCTATCATTGCGCCAACTTCCTCGAAACCGTCGACCGCGGCCTGGAAGCCATGGTGGACACTGAGCACGCGGACGTCTGGCGCGGCGGCAAATTGACTCGGGTGCGCCCATTTCCCATCAGCATCGACTTCGAGCGTCACGTGCAGGAGGCTCGCGGAGTGGCCGTGGCGGTCCACACGGAAGAATGGCGCAGAGAACTCGGAGGCGTCCCCCGCTTTCTGGGCATCGGCATCGACCGCGCGGATTACACCAAAGGGATCCCGGATCGCCTCTGGGCGGTGGACCGGCTCCTGGAAATCTGTCCGGAATATCGCGGAAAGCTCGTGTTTTTGCAGGTTGCCGTGCCCAGCCGGACACGCATCGGCGAGTACCAGCGGCTAAACCAGGAACTGGAAAACATCACGCGCGAGATCAACTCCAGGTGGGCGTCGGGGACATGGCGGCCCGTGATTCTTTGCCATCGTCATCTGCCGCAAACCGAACTCATGGCCCTGCACCGTCTCTCCTCGTTCTGCATGGTCACCTCGCTCCACGACGGGATGAATCTCGTCGCCAAAGAGTATGTCGCCAGCCGCACAGACGAGGATGGCGTGCTGGTGTTGAGCAATTTTACCGGTGCCGCGCGGGAACTGGGGTCGGCCTTGCTGGTCAATCCCTTTTCGGTGGACGAAATGGCGGATGCTCTGCGCCGCGCCCTGACCATGCCGCGCGAGGAGCGCCGGCGCCGCATGCGAGCTCTCCGGAGGGTCGTGCGCGAAAACAACATCTATAGCTGGGCGGTGAACGTGATGCGCGCGATCCTGGAAGTCGAGCAGCCCTTCTGCGCCTCCTACGAACGCGAACGCGACACCCTCGCCATGGCCGCGGGGCTTTAACCTTGAGCGCACCTCTGCCGGCTGTTCTTGATCGGCTTCGCGGCGCGGATCATCTTGTTCTCGCGCTGGATTTCGATGGCACGCTGGCGCCGATTGTGGGCTGCCCGGAGTTGGCGGCCATCCCGGACCAGACCGTGGCGCTGCTTCGGAATCTGGCAGCTTCCGAAAACGTGTCCCTGGTGATACTCAGCGGGCGGTCGATTTCCGATCTGCAGTCCAGGGCCGGCGTGGATTGCATACTGGCCGGAAATCATGGGCTGGAGATCGAAGGCGGAGGGATTTCGTTTGTCCATGAGTGCGCCGGGACCATGCGGCACGCGGTGGACTGCGCCTGCTGGGATCTGGAAGCGGCGCTCGCGGGTGTGCGGGGCGTGCTCGTCGAGCGTAAGGGGCTGACGGCCACCGTTCACTACCGCCAGGTCCCCGTCGACCTGCAAGGCTGGCTGGAAGCGGCTGTTGGCCTGACGATGCGCCGGTACGATTCCCGGCTCAGCCTGCGCCCGGCGCGAAAAGCCTGGGAAGTGCTTCCGCGAATCGACTGGAACAAAGGATCCGCCCTGCTTTTCGTCCTCCGCTGTCTGGCCGGGGAGCGTCCGCTGGTGATCTGCGCCGGCGATGATGTCACCGACGAAGACATGTTTCGGGCCGTGCCGGAGGCCATCTCCATTCAGGTGGGAGGAAGATCTCCGACTGCCGCTCGTTATCACTTAAACGGCCCCGCACAGCTTGCCGCCTTTCTGGAAAACCTGCTCTCCGCCGTCCGCGCGGTTAGCCTGCCTGACGATTCGGGGGACCTAATCCCGGTTGGCCGCCGGGCAGGGCAGGGGATACACTAGTCGCGTGCGGACCGGTGTTCTTTTGTTCTGCCTGGCGGGGGCTCTCTCTGCCGAATCCGTGGCGGGGCTCAAGTGGGTTGCGCCAGCCGGTTGGGTGAACCAGGGCTCTCGCCCGATGCGCGCGGCGACGTATACCGTCGCCCTGGCCGCCGGCGATCACGAGGGGGCGGAGTGCGCGGTCTACTACTTCGGCCCCGGACAGGGCGGCAGTGTAACAGCCAACATCGAGCGCTGGAAAGGCCAGTTCACGCAGGGCGGCAAGCCTGCCCCGGCGCGAGTCCACCAGCGCCGCATCCACGGCCTGGCCGTAACCACCATCGACACATCGGGTGACTATTCGGGCATGGGCGGCCCCCTGGCGGCCAGCCCCACGGTGAAGGCCGGTTACCGTCTGCTCGGCGCGATTGTCGAAGGTCCGCAAGGAAACGTGTTCCTCAAGTTCACCGGTCCCCTCAAGACCATGGCCGCCAATCAGCGCCAGTTCGAGCAACTGCTGGATTCCTTCGAGAAGCAATCGCCGTAGCCGTAGCTTCCTATTGGCTCCCCTGCAATTCGGAGATCCAAAGATCCACCTGTTTTCGGAAACCGGCCGGAGCCATTTCCCGGTATGCCTTGAGTTCCGCCACAGCTTTCTGCGGCTCCCCGCGCCGCGCATACACCTGCGCCAGGTTGAGACGGGCCCGGGGGATCGCTTCGGCAGCCTCCTGTAGGTGCTGCGCCGCCTCCCGTGACCTCCTCTGGTCTGCCATCAGTAAAACCCCGAGCAGGTAGTGCGCCTGCCGGTAGCTCCCATCCAGGTGTAAGGCCTGGCGTGCCGCCGCTTCCGCTTCCGTGTTGCGGCCCAGCGACCAGTACGCGAAGCTCAGGTTTCCATATTCCATGGCCGCCGGAGGGCCTAGTTCGATGGCCTTCCGGATTTCCGCGAGCGCCTTGCGTGGCTGACCCAGACGCATGTACTGCACTCCCAGGTTGCCGTGTGCCTCCCCATAGTCCGGCGCGATCTGGACGGCTCTCTCCAACTCGGCTGCGGCCTTGGTGTACTGGCCGGAGCGCGAAAGTTTCTCGGCATGCGCCATGCCGCGGAGCGCTTTCTTGGGCACCGGCTTCAGCAGCCGCGCTACCGAGACGGTCCCTGACCCGGGACTGCTGGCCCCACTGGTATTGAGCCGGATGGTGATCGGAATGTCCTCCGGCCGCACCACTACGAAATCCTGCCGCAGCACCCGGCCGGCCGCGTCCTGCACCCTCAGGGAGTACGTGCCGCAGGGCAGCTTGTGAATCTCGAACGTATCGTCCATGTTCACTTTGGCTTCGTCAGGCGGCCTCTGCCGCGGCAGATCGGAGAGCTCCACCGTGGCCGCCCTGTCCGGCTGGCCTGGAAGCTCCTGCACGATCCCCCGCAACGAACAGGTTTCCCTGGTTTGCGCCCACAAGCAGGCGCACAGAAACACTCCTGGCAGGATGCGAATCAGATCGCGTTTCTTCACTTTGGCTCCTCTGAGAGATGAAATGGTTGCATCAGACGGCGGTTCGCCCGCCGCGAGGGTGATTGGATCAGTCTACTGGGGCTGTGCCGGCGGATCCCTCCTGGAACCGCCGAAACTCTCAGGCGAACCTGGCTTGGGGAGAGTGAACCTGGAGATGCGTTACCACTTGCGGTACGGCAGGAACTTCCCGCTGTACGTGACTACCACGCGGTCGCCTTTGGGATCTTCCTTCTTCTGGATGTCCAGTTCGAAGTCGATGGCGCTCATGATGCCGTCGCCGAACATCTCGTGGATGATCGCCTTGATGGTCGTGCCGTAGACCTGCGTGATCTCATGAAACCGGTAGAGGAGCGGATCCACAGGCACTGTCGCGTCCAGGGAGCCCTTCGTCGGGATCTCTTGCAGGGCTGCGGCGACCTCCGGCGACAGTCCCAACACCTCCGCTGTCTTGCCGGCCTCCTCCCGGGACATCGTGGCCTGGCCCAGCAGAGCTGCGGTGACCCAGACTTTGTGCCGTCCCACCGCGCGCGCGATGGCTTCGAAGGTCAGCCCTTTCTGCCGCTTGGCCTCGAGGATGGACTCCGTCGCTGCTTCTCTGGTCATGTGCCGCAGTATAGCGCCACCCGTTTCCTTTTACTCGATTTTTGCGGCTCGGATCGTGTGGGCTGCCAGCACGTCGCTGACAAAAATGCGCCCGTCGCCAGGCTGGCCGCTGCGTGCGGCCTTGTGGATCGTCTCCACGGCCTTGTGCTCGTCCGAGTCTGGCACCACCAGCATCAGGCAGAGTTTCGAATGCTCCGCCACCGCGCGACGGGCAGCCTTCCTCCTCCGCCGTCCGGACGGCTCCAGCACGTTCCACCGGCGCAATTCCTGAAAACCCGCGTCCTCCAGCGCCTGCGCCACCTCGTCTTCTTTTTGTGGCCGGACTACCGCCCGGATCATTTTCATCGTGTGTTTGTCCTGGTCCGTGGTTGCTGGAGAATCAGCAGCTTGCCGGGGCCGCGCCGGCCGACGGGGGCAGGAAATCAGAGGAGCAGCCCTTCGTCGGGCCGCACCTCTGAGCCTATCGGAAGGACTCCGCGAAGGCAAATTGAAAAATTCGATTCACCCCACAACCAATTCTTATCTGGTGGCACAAAAATCCGCGGCCGCGCCACCCTACTGGTAACGCACCCATATGGGTGAGCTCCAGGCCAGGTTGTGGTCCAGTTGGATCACCCGCACGTAGTAATAGTTTTCGCCTGGTCTGGGGGCCTGGTCCACGTATTCGAACTCGAACTGCCGGCTGCCCGGATTCTTCGTGTAGACGAATTCGTTGTTGCGCACCAGATCCACTTTCAGCAACTGGTCGGTACCCGAGATCCTGGCCGTCAGTTTGACCCGGCCCGAGGCGGCGAACGCTTCGCCCATCAGGTGCCGAGCGCCGCCGGCCTCCTGGGCTTCGAAATCCAGGATGATGTTGTCCGTGGCGGCGTAGGCGTGCCGGCTGCGCATGCTCTCCACGATGCGGCCGCGCTGCTCGTCCGGGGTATAGATCAGCGTATAGCTGGTGTGCGTCGAGATGTGATCGGAACTGGCCTCCACGCCCAGTTTTAACCCTTTGGCCAGCGCATTCCACCAGAAACCCGCCGGCTCGTAGGTGCCGTGGATCAGCAGATGCTGTGTGTCGTCCTCGGCCCGCGGCGCGCCCTTGTATTCGTAGCTGGCATGGTAGCCCTGGTAGATCTCTACCAGCGGCTCGAGCGCGGGGTCGTTGTCGCGATAGTCCGTGCCTTGTCCCGTGGCCAGCGAATGTTCCATGCAGATGCCGCGATTCTGCCGCAGGTAGGGATAGAGAATGCCGCCGCTGTTGACCTCCCCGCGGTTCTCCGCCGCCCCCACCGGAAGAGTGCGTACTCCCCGGTGGTCGAACACCACGTTGCGGTGGCCGTTGGGATAATTCACGCTGCGCTCGTAACCGAACAGCGGCGTGTACCTCCCGCGAATGCGGAACAGGTCGTACGATTTCTCCGTCCGCCACCAGTTGTACTCCACGTCGCCGCCCATGTTGTGGTCCGTCACGATGCCCGTATCCATCTCGGCCACGTCCAGCACGTAACGGTAGTAGTCCTCGAGCGATCCGTCACCCGAGCCGTCCGCGGAAATGTCCGTGTGGCGGTGGAAGTCGCCTCGCAGGATACGGTAGGTGGTCCCATTCACGGCCGTCCGGTAGGCCCGGATGCGCGCCACATCCTGAGCCTCGTTCGGGTGCATGATTTGGGCGCCCACCTTGACGTCGGTGAACGCCCGCAGCCCGGGGGTCTCCGCGGCCCCGCCTTGTGGAGGTTGGCTGGCCTGCGCCTGGTACACCTCGTAATGCACCATCGTGGCCCCCTGATAGCCTGGGGGAACGTGGCCGAACTCGCGCCCGTCCGTCGCCCAGGTCAGCCACAAGCGATCCGCCGCGCCCACTGCCTGGAACGGAGCCTCGTTGCGCGAGGTTGAATTAGGCACGAAGGCGGCCGGCCGCCACGCGCCATTCTCAAACGTCGTCAGGTACAGATCCCATAGCCCGCCGTTGCACCAGTAGTCGGAGCGGTTGTTCAGCGCGCTGGTGCGCATCTGAAACGCGGCCCACACTCTGCCGTTGCCGTCCGCCGCCAGATGCGGCAATTGCCAGTAGCGCCGCAGCCGTTCCGGCACCGCAGAGCGGAAGTCTCCCGCCTCTTTCCACTCGCCCCGGTCTTTCACCACCGCGCGGATTTCGCGGTCCGCGTACAGCACCGTCGAGCGGTACGGGTCCTCATGCGTCCAGTCCTTGCCCCAGTTGACACCGGATTCGTCCCACGCCAGCCACGGGCGCCCCTGGCCGTCCACGGTTACGGAAGCGTGCGCCTGGAATCGCGCCGAGGTGGTCACCTGTTCCACTCCGCCGGCTTCCCCGGAAGCCGCTATCCTTCGGAAGAAGATGTCGTAGTTGCCCTTCTGATAGCTGTCCCAGGCCACGTACAGGTTGCCGTCCCGGTCCGCGGCGGCGTCCGGGCTCCATACGCTGGGTCCGCCGATGCGCTGCGGCTCCGACCAGTTCCCGCCCTCGAAGGCCGCCAGGTAAAGATAGGATTGCCCGCCATCGTATCCCACCCAAACCAGCCGCAGCGGTCCCCCTGGGCCGGAGACCAGCTTGTGAAACATGTTCGGGCTATGTTCCCGGGTGATCTGGCGGCGCGGTCCCCAGGTGGCGCCGTCGTATACCCGCTCGTAGAGGTTCCAGTCCTGGTCGTTGCGCTCGGACCACACCACGTGGATCTGCCCGCGCTCATCCTCGCCCACGGCGGTGCGGTAAATGTCGCCCTTTTCCTCGGTCAGCCGCGTCGCCGAGCCGCCCGCCCTGCGGGCGTAGACGTGGTCGCCACGGTCCTGGTAGGCCTGCCAGGCCGTCCAGACCGCGCCGGTGCGCGTCACCGCCAGCGATGGATAATCCTGCTCCTCTTTCGCGCTCTCCGAAACCCGGAAAGCCGCCGGCACCCGCTCTACCACAGCGTCGCCGTCCAGGTAGCGGGATATCCGGCCATAGGCCAACTGCCGTACCGGCACGGAAAAGCTGCCCTGGCGGGTCTGGAATTCCACCGCGTTGCTGGACCGCTCGACCGTCACCACCAGGCCGGCGGGCACCAGGTTGCGGGCCGAGGCCGAGTTGGATGCCACCGGGTTGGGCTGATCCGGCTGATTCTCGAACACCACGCGCTTGATGTCCAGCTTCCAGGAGGCGGCACCGGTCATGGCGTCGCTTTGGAAGAAGCGCCACGGCGTGGCCTTGATCAGCTTGCCGCCGGTGACCCGCAGGCTGCCGTCGTACGATTTCTCAGCCGTGCGCAGATAACCGAAGGTCACTCGAAAACAGATGGTGCTTTCGAGTGCCTCGGCGGCCGCCGGCCGCGCGCCGGGCTTGCGTTTCTGTGCGGCGGAAAAGACCACCAGCGCGAGAATGAGAACGGGCACGGCCAGCCGGAAGCGCATCAGGAAACCCCCGCCGGTGATTATATCGCCGCCGGCACGCGTTTCCGGCGCACCGGAACCCAGCCGCGACCGCCAGGGATCGGTCTATACTTCGTTTGGCTGGAAAGATTTGCCGCAGCTGCAGCTTTTTTGCGCGTTGGGATTGCGGAAGACGAAGCGCTGTTCGACGAAGGATTCCGCGTAGTCGAGTTCCAGCCCGTCCAGGTAAGCAAAGCTTCTCGGATCCACGAAAACCCGCACGCCCCCATGCTCGAAAATCTGGTCGTTGGCCCGCGGCGCTGTCTCCAGCGCGAACTTGTAAGTCAGCCCCGAGCAGCCACCGCCCACCACCCCCAGTCGCAGCCCGCCCGGGCACTCGTTCCGCTCCAGCGTCTGGCGAATCTTCTCAACGGCTTTCGGCGTGATGTGGATCGTAAGCCTGCTCCTCCTCTTCTATTGATTCTAGCCTGCCTCCCCCGGATTCGTTGTGTTACCCTGAAAGCCAATTCAGCACCCGGAGGGAAATGGGTTTCATGTTGTGGACACGCAGGTCCTGTCTGAAGGCTGTCGCCGGAACATTGGGAGCCGCTCGAGGCCTGGCTTTGGGCGCGCAGGTCTCCTCGAAATCGCAGCGAACCAAGCTGTCCATCCCCGGCCTGTACCGCGGTAAGGTCATCTCCGTCGAGCATCCCGGCAGCATCGTCTCCGGCCAATATCAGGCCGGCGCCATTCGCCAGATGATGCGCCGCGGCATGACGGAACTGACCGGCGCGCCCTGGGCGGAGGCCTGGCGGCAGTTTGTAGAGCCCGGCGACGTGGTCGGCATCAAGGTCAATCCCGTCGGAGCGCCGCACGTCATCTCCGATCCCACCGTCCTGCACGAGGTCATTGACGGCCTGAAAGCCGCCGGCGTGAAGGCGCGGGACATCGTGGTCTATGACCGCTATCGCGCCCAGTTCATCAAGGCGGGTTTTCCGACATGGCTGCCCGAGGGGGTGCGCTATTCCAACGCCACGGAGAACTATGACGATGTCCAGCAGGCCATCGCGGGCTACGATCCCGATCACTACATGGACATGCGCCTTACCCTGCCCGGCTATGATGTGGAGAACGTGACCGCCCGGCGCTCCTACGCCGCCCGTTTCATCACCTCCGAGGTGAACAAGCTCATTAATCTTCCGGTGCTGAAGGACCACCAGTCTGCGGGCGTCACTCTGGCCCTCAAGAACCTGTCTCACGGCCTGGTGAACAATGTCTGCCGCAGCCACGGCACGTACAGCTTGAACGTGTGCGGCGAGTTCATCCCGGCGGTCGTGTCCATGCCCGTCATCCGCGACAAGGTGGTGCTGAACATCCTGGATGGGGTTAAGGGCCTTTATCATGGAGGACCCGGCGCCAGGCCGCAATTCGTCTGGGAGCACCGTACCATGTACTTCGCCACGGACCCCGTGGCGCTCGATCATGCCGGCTGGCGCGCCATCGACGAGAAGCGCGCCGCGGTGGGCATGAAAAGTATCATGGACGATACGCCGGACCAGTTCAGCCACTTCATTCACCGCCAGCCCGAGCACATTGAAATCGCCGGGGCCATGGGCCTGGGCGAGTTCGACTGGGCCAAAATCGACCTGCGCAAAATCCGGCTGTAAGGCCGCGCGGGCGTTTTCGCCGGCTGCGCTTGGAAAGGATCCGTTCGCATGAAGATTCGCCCCGAAGAGGCCCTCGAGTTCCACTCCAGCCACCCGGCGGGCAAGCTCTCCATCGCTCCCACCAAGCCCTGCCACACGCAGCGCGATTTGAGTCTGGCCTACACGCCCGGCGTGGCGGTCCCTTGCCTGGAAATCCAGCGCGATCCCGCCCTGGTCTACAAATACACCGCCAAGGGCAACCTGGTGGCGGTGGTCACGAACGGCACGGCGGTGCTGGGCCTGGGCAACATCGGCCCCGCTGCCGGAAAGCCCGTCATGGAGGGCAAGGCGGTCCTGTTCAAGCGCTTCGCCGATATCGACGTGTTCGACATCGAATTGAACACGACGGATCCGCGGGAAATCATCCGCGCCTGCCAAATGCTGGAACCCACCTTCGGCGGCATCAACCTGGAAGATATCCGGGCGCCGGAATGCTTCTACGTCGAAGAGGAACTCCGGCGCACCATGAAGATTCCGGTTTTCCACGACGATCAGCACGGCACGGCCATCATCTCCGGGGCCGCCCTGCTGAACGCGCTGGAAATCGCCGGCAAGCGCATCGAAGATGCAAAAGCGGTCTTCAACGGCGCGGGGGCTAGCGGCATCGCCTGCGCCGAGCACTACGTGAAGCTGGGAGTGCGGCGCGAAAACATACTCATGTGCGATACCAAGGGGGTGGTCTATAAGGGCCGCGCGGAGGGCATGAACCCCTACAAGGAGCGTTTTGCCCGCGAAACCTCCGCGCGCACGCTGGCGGATGCCCTGGTGGGAGCCGACGTTTTCTTCGGCCTCTCCACCGGCAACTGCGTCACGCCGGACATGCTGCGCGCGATGGCCCGCGATCCCATCGTCTTCGCGCTGGCCAACCCGGACCCGGAGATCGACTACGAAACCGCCCTGGCCACCCGCCCCGACGCCATCGTGGCCACGGGCCGTTCGGACTACCCCAACCAGGTCAACAATGTTCTGGGCTTCCCCTTCATCTTCCGTGGCGCGCTCGATGTGCGCGCCACCACCGTGAACGACCAGATGGAACTGGCCGCCACGCGCGCCCTGGCGGCGCTGGCCAAGGAGGACGTGCCCGATGCAGTATGCCGCGCGTATGGCGTGGACCGCTTGTCCTTCGGGCGCGAATACATCATCCCCAAGCCTTTTGATCCGCGCGTGCTCATTTGGGAGGCCGCGGCCGTGGCGCAGGCGGCCATCGAGAGCGGCGTGGCCCAACTTCCTCTGGATATCGGCGAGTATCGGGAGCAGCTCGAGCGCCGCCTGGGTAAGGCTCACGAGATCATGCGCGCCGTGATCCAGAAGGCGCGGCGCCAGTCCAAGCGGGTGGTCTTCCCCGAAGGCGAGGAGGACAAGATCCTGCGCGCCTGTCAGATTCTGATGGACGAGAAAATCGCCGTGCCCGTGCTGCTCGGCAAGGAAGCGGCTATCCGCTCCCGGGCCCAGCAACTCCGGCTGCACTTCAACGGCGAGTTACAGGTGATCGACCCGGCCCGGTCCGGCCGGCTTCCGGTCTATACCGAGGAACTGCATCACTTGCGCCAGCGCAAAGGTCTGACCCACCAGGAAGCCCGCGAGATGATCCTCAACCGCAACGTGTTCGGCTCCATGATGGTGCGGCTGGGCGACGCCGACGCGCTCATCAGCGGCTTGACGCAGCACTATCCGGAAACCGTCCGCCCGGCCTTGCAGGTGATCGAGGTGCGCGAGGGCCAGAGCCGCGTCTCGGGCGTCTATGTGTTGATCACGCAGAAGGGGCAGTGCTATTTCCTGGCGGACGCCACGGTCAACATCGAGCCAACCTCGGAGGACCTGGCGGAGATCGCCATCAACACCGCCGAACTGGCGCGGCGTTTCGACGTCCAGCCGCGCGTGGCCATGCTCTCCTTCTCCAACTTCGGAAGCACTCGCCATGCGCTGGCCGAAAAGGTGCGGCGCGCGGTGGAACTCGTGCGCCTGCGCGCTCCGGGCCTGATGATTGATGGGGAAATGCAGGCCGACACCGCCGTGGTGCCGGAAATCATCGACGAGACCTACCCGTTCAGCACGCTCAAGGGCGGCGCCAATGTCCTGATCTTCCCCAACCTGGAGTCCGGCAATATCGCCTACAAGCTGCTGGCCCGCATAGGCGGCGCCGAACCGATCGGCCCCATCCTGGTGGGCATGGCCAAGCCCGTGCACGTGCTCCAGCGCGATGCCGAGGTCAACGACATCGTGAACATGGCGGCCATCGCGGTGGTGGACGCGCAGGAAGTATAGCGGCGGTCAGCTCAGATCGCCCGGCTCCCGGCGGCCACCCACAGCCGGAAGCTGCGGGTAGTAGTCCGCGTTGAGCGCGAAGTTGAAGCACGGCATCAGGTCGCCGATATCCGTGCGCCCGTCTCGCGGCGGAGCGGGTGGGCCGAAGGGCTGGCCGTTGGCTGCCTGGTTGTTGGCGCCGGGGGTCTGCGAATCGAACTGGTGGTTGATCGACGCCAGCGTGGGAAGCTGGAACACCCGCTCCAAAAACTTCAGCACGGAGCTGTGCTCGAACAGCGTGCCCTCCACGTGTCCGCGCTTGGCGAACGGCGAGACAACCAGCATCGGCACCCGAATCCCGGCGCCGTACGCGTCGAATTGCGGCGGCGGCACGTGATCGAAGAACCCGCCGCCTTCGTCATACGCCAAAAGATAAGCGGAGCTTTTCCAGGCCGAAGATTTCATCAGCGCCCCGATCAGCACCTCCTGCGTAGCCTGTCCCCTGGTGACGTCAAATGGCGGATGCTCGTCGTTGAACAGCCCGCAGGTAATGAAGGAGACCTGGGGGAGGGTGCCGTTGCTCAAGTCGCTGAAGTACTCCGAAGCGGGACGATTGATGCGCGGATCGTTGATCCAGTTGGAAAACAGCATCATCTCGTTGTCCGCCTCGACTTCCACCAGCAGACCCACGTTGTAGTTCTTGAAGGTGATGCCGTGCGCATCCAGCACGTCCAGGATCATCGGGTAGGTCAGGCTGCCCTGGGGGATGTTGTTAGTCGTATTGCCGCCGCAGGTTCCCGAGCACAGGTACAGCCGGTTGGGATATGTGCCGCCTAAAAGGGAACAGAAATAATTGCCGCACAGCGTGAAGTGGTCGGCCAGGGAGTAATAGAACGGCAGGTCCTGCTGGTCGAAGTAACCTAGCGCGTCGATGCCGTTGGTGGTGTAGAAGCCGTCCATCTTGCCGTTGTCCCACTCGCTGTGGATGTCCGTCCACTGGTGCTTGGGAAACGTGCCGGAAGTGCTGGTCAGATGGTAGGGCGCCACGCTGCCGCCGTTGCCATCCGGCTGCGAATAGCCCGGGGGAACGCCGTAGGGTCCCACGTTGGCGTAATAGCCGAAATAGTGGTCGAACGACCGGTTTTCCTGGCAGGCGATGATCACATGCTGAATCGGCAGGCCTGGCGTTACCGCCGCCCGGGAGCGCGCCGCCAGGCCCACTGCTCCGGCCGCGCCTGCCCACCGCAGAAACTCCCGGCGCGAATGTCCCTTGCCCCCCGCCTGCAGACCCCTCATGATCGTTCCTCCCTCCTCGACGGCTCAGGTGCCCCAACTTACCAGGAACTCTGAGGCCTGTCAATTTTCGGAGCCGCGTATTCAGGTAAGCTGGGAAGTCAGGTATGTCTCTGGAACAGGCCCGGGAATGGCTGCAAGCTGCCGGCTCCGTGGTGGCGTTGACCGGGGCGGGCATTTCCGCGGAAAGCGGAATACCGACCTTCCGCGGCGACGGCGGGTTATGGCAGAACTATCGTGCCGAAGACCTGGCCACGCCGCAGGCCTTCGCTCGCGATCCGAGGCTGGTGTGGGAGTGGTACAACTGGCGGCGCGAGATCATCGCCCAGGCGAAGCCGAATCCGGGGCATGCGGCCCTGGTCCGGCTGGAAATCGCCAAGCCGCGCTTCACGCTGGTCACCCAGAACGTGGATGGGTTGCACGATCTGGCGGGCAGCGGCCGGGTCCTGAAGCTGCACGGCGACATCTGGCGTATGCGCTGCACGCAGTGCGGCAGCAACTGGCCGGACCGCCGCGTGCCCCTGCCCAAGCTGCCCCCTCACTGCGCCTGCGGCGGGCTGGCTCGCCCCGGCGTCGTGTGGTTCGGCGAAGCTCTCCCCGAGGGGATGATGCAGGAGGCGGAACACGCCGTGCGCGAGGCCGAGGTGTTCCTGGTAGTGGGCACCTCAGCCGTCGTCTATCCGGCGGCCAGCCTGATTCCCCTGGCCCGCCAGAGCGGCGCGCGCGTGGTGGAGATTAACGTGGAGGCCACTCCTTATTCGGAGATCGCGCACTGCTCCCTCCAGGGTCCGGCGGGGGAAATTTTGCCCCAACTGATCCCCTGAGCATGTAACCGAGCCGCGACCGCGAGGAGCGGTGTTTTAGATTGTTAGTACAGCCGGAAGTTGACTTCCACCGTCGCGGCGACCACCACGGGTTGGCCGTCTCGGGTGCCTGGCCGGAAGACCCACTGCCGCAGGGCTTGGGCTGCCTTTTCGTCCAGGCCCAGCCCCACGCCGCGCAGGAGTTGCACGTTGTGCGCACGGCCGTCCAGGCCGATCTCCACCGAAAGGACGGCGGTGCCTTGGTGCTTCGCCAGGCGAGCTTCGGCGGTGTAACCCGGCTCGACTTTGTGAAGCAGCGCGGGGCGTTTGACGCCGTCTTTGACGCGATACGTCCGGGCGGCCGGGACGTCCGCCGTCTGGGCGAAACCCAGCTTGCGGATTTGAGCGGCCTGGTCCTCCGCAAGCCGCGCCTCGGTGGAGTGCTGCTGGTCGCGCAGCAGGCGGGCGTATAGTTCCAGCGCGGTGGCGCGCTCGGGGGAGTCGGGTTTGGCGGCCGCGATCGCGCGGGTGTACATCGGCTCGGCGTCGGCCGTCCGGCGTTGCTGCTGGTACAAGAGCGCTAGGTCGGTCAGGATCGGCGCCAGCCGCGGGTCGCCCGCGCCGAAAGCCCGCGTGCCGATCGCTAACGCGCGCTGGTACAGGGACTCGGCTGCGGGATCCCGGCCGTGGGCGGCGATGGCCAGTTCCAGCAGTGGCTCCACCAGGTCGGGGTGCTCAGGACCGAGCGCGGCTTCGCGAATCGCCAGGGCTTGCCGCCAATACGGCTGGGCGTCTTTGCGGCCACAGGAGCCGTAGAACCGCGCCAGCTTTACCAGACCGTCCGCATACTCCGGGGATTGCTCGCCGAACCGGGCGGCTCGCATGGCCAGGGCTTGCCGGAGCAGGGGTTCCGCCTCGGCGGCCTGGCCCTGTTCGCACAACCCTGCCGACAGTTTCTCCAGCTCCGAAAGGTCTTGTCCGCGAAACAGGACTTGGGCGTTGGGAGTCGTGGCGGCGCCGACTTGGGCGGCCGCGGCGGGACGCATCGCGGCAAGCGGCAGAACCAGGGCCGCCACAAGGGCTCCGGCTATCGCGATGCCGCCCCAGCCGACCGAGCCGCGCGGCACATCCGGCTTCAGAATGGCCAGCAGGCGGCCCTCGATCTGCGACGGCCTGGCCATAGCCACGGTGGCACAGGCACCGGCGGGCGGGTTCATCGAGCGGGCGATTTCCAGAAGGTGATGGGCGTAGGAAGAGGGCAGCGCCCCGCGGCCCAGCACCAGGTCGTCGGAAGCGCGTTCGCGCTCCCGCAGAAACTCGCGCAACGCAATCCAGGCCAGGGGATGAAACCAGTACAGGCTGACGGCCAGACGCATCAGCATTTGCGTGAAACAGTCCTGCCGCCGGATGTGGGCCATTTCATGCAGCAGCACCAGGCGCAGACGTTCCGCGGACCAGTCCCGCGAGGCGGCGGGCAGCAGGACGAGCGGATGGAGCATCCCGAAGGTCACCGGCATCAAGGGGGATGGGGTCAGAAGGACGCGGGGAGGGCGCCCGAGCCCGCTTTCGCGAGCCAGAGCGATCGCCAGAGCAGTGATCGCTCCGTCTTCCGCGGCGCCGCCAGCCAGGCGCCTGGCGGCTGCCATCCCGAACAAAAGGCGAAGCAGACAAAAAGCCACCCCCGCGCCCCAGACCAGCAGCACCACTCCCGCGGGTTGGATGTCCGCGAAAGCCGCGCGGGGAGCGGCCTGCCCTGCCGGCGGCGAAGCCGGCTGCGCGGCTTCGCCCGCACTGGGGGCGGTGGCAGCAGCCTGGGAGCGGTAAACCAGGCCGGAGGGCAGCACCGCGGATGGCACCGCCACCCTCCAGGCAGGCAGACAGGCGGCCAGCAGCGGCAGGAGCAGCAGCCCGCAGGCGGAAGCGGTCCAGATCAGGTGGCGCACCGCCGCCGGGCGGCGGCGCAAGACCAGCCGGACCGGCCAGGTGGCGGCCAACAGCAGGCTGGCCTTCAGCGAAACGTCCAGCAGCAGCGGCAACATCACCTTCCCTCCTTTCGGGCTTGCTCGATCAGTTGCGCCAGGCGGTCCAGTTTTTCCGGTCCCAACTCGCCGGCGGACACATCCAACAAAGCGGCGACGGCGTGTTCGGCCGAGCCGTTAAAAAATGTGTCCAGCAGGTGCCGGATAGCGGAGCGTGTGGCTTTCTCCCGCGTGACGGTTGGCAGGTAGACGTAGCGCAGGCCCTGCTCCTCATGCCGCGCGTGGCCCTTTTCTTCCAGGACGCGCAGCATCGCTCGTACGGCCGAATAGCTTGGGCGGTCGGGCAGGTGCTGGTGCACTTCGGCGGCGGTAGCCCGGCCTTGCCGATAGAGGATATCCATGATCTGGCGTTCGCGCCGGCTGAGATCGTGCAGAGGTGGTTTGTGCATGCGCGCTCCTAATGCTAAAAATTTAGCATGATGCTATGAATTTAGCATCAGGGCCTTGGCGCGTCAAGTGGAATCTTGCGGACAGTACTGCGGTACTTGACGGCCCCGCACCGGGAGTGGTCAAATTAACAACCCTTGGCGTGTTCCTCAGGAGACTGATTTGGTAGAATCGCATCGCCGGTGGCGATCGTGCTACAGTAATGAACCATCACGGAGAGAGCCATCATGAAGGCCTTCGTTGTAGCTTTCCTCGGCAGTATTGCTCTCGTTTCCGCCCTCCAGGCAAGTCCGACGCTGGAGCGGGCCAGGCAGTTAGAGAGGTCAGGCGACGCGGTTGGGGCGCGTGCGATGCTGGCCAAAGCCGCGCAGGATGCTCCGGAAGACGTAACGGCCCTTGCCGAGTACGCGGAGTTTCTGGACCATTTTGACGATCCGCAGTGCCGTCAGGCGTATGGGAAGTTGCTGACGCTGCTGGGCAAGTCGGGTGACCGGGCAACGCGGCAGGCGGTGGCCCGGCGGCTGGTGATGCTCGACCTTCTGGCGGGCGACCGGGCGGCGGCCTCGCGGGACGGGGAGGCGTATCGCGCGGCAGGTGGAAGGCTGGAGCTGCCTCTGGCGGCGGGGAACCCGGCCGGGGATACCAAGGCCTACATTCAGATTCCCGGGCCGCTGCGCTCCTTTGCCCGTATGGCGGCGGTCTCCACCGACAACGCCATGGACGACATGATGGCGGCGCTGGCGCGCAACGTGGTGACCAACGGCTATCAGGCCTCCCACAGCAACGAAGCCCTGGAGCAGACCGAGTATCTCAAGCTGGTGCACCGTTATCTTTCGCAGGCGCGCGAACTGGAGAAGCTGGCCGGAGCGGAGAAGGTCATTAAGGTGGATTCCTGCGATTCGCCGAATGCGGGAGACCTGCTGCGCATTCTGGGCTATCGCATGCGCGGCGGGTGCGGCAGCGAGGTGGTGCTGGAAACGGTGAATGCCTCGCGGGCGTTCCTGACCACCGATTCGGGCTTCCCGCTGCCGGAGCTCGAACAGGCGCTGCGGACCAATCGTCCGTTCAGCTACGACTACCACCCCACCCGCGTCCCGGTGTTGTTCTCGGCCGATTACTGGCTCTCCTCGCGGGAGAAAGAGGGCGGGGAATTCATCGACGTCTTCCTGTCCGACCCGGCTCTGTGCCGGCTGTACCTGGGGATGTCGAAGCTGGATCGCACCACGGCGGAGGAACTGCGCAAGGGTGTTCCAGTGCAGCGCATCCGGGCTTTTGCGCACGTGCTGGACTTCTTTGGCGGGATGTTCGAGATCCGCAACGGGAAGGCGGTGGTGCCCGGCGGTTCGCGGGCCGCCGGTGCCTGGGCGGACCTGGTGGGCGCGCCGCCGGACAACGGAGTGGCCTTCTTCGAGAAGCTGATCGCCCGGGATGACGGGTGGATGGCCAGCTACTTCGATGCGCTATCCCGGATTCAGGGGCCGGCACTCAACTATTTGACCGAGCCGGCGCGGCTGAAGCGCTTCTACGCCGCGGTGCGCGGCAAAGTGACCAGCCCCGGCCCGGCCCGCCCGGTGTTTCGTTCCAACGCGGACATGATGTTGCTGACCACCCGGCTGGAGATCGGCCCGGACGGCAAGCCGCACATTCCAGGCAGCCTGGACATCTGGAAGAACCTGTTTGTCGATCATCCGCACGGCAAATACGACGGCAAGCTGACCAAGTCGGCGGCCGGCTGGAAAGACGCCGACGACGTGCTGGAAGCGCTGTTCGGGCTGTGCCGCAAGGCCGTGGAGAACGAACCGCTCAAGATCTTCATGGCGCTGACGGATCTGGATCGCGACCGGGTCAAGCCGCTCGAACCGGACACGGTGGACCGGCTGGCCAGGGCTTACCGCTACTTCGGCAGCCAGTTCCCGATTTTCAACGAAGCGCCCAACTTGAGCGACAAGTCCATTCTGCTGTTCCTGGACACGGCGGAAAGCATTAACAAGATAAAGGAGCCGCTGCTGCGCGCGGACACCGCCGGCACCATGCAGGCGCTGGTGGGGCTGTGGCAGATCTTCATCCGGCAGGGCAGCCTGCCGCTGGCGCGCGCGGACGCGACATTCTCCGCGATCTTGGCGCCGTTCGTGCAGGTTCGCAACGACCGTGAGCTGTTCGATGGCGGGCGCAATGGCGTAAAGCTTTTGCTGGAGGCCACCGGCGGGAAGGCGGCGCGTCCGCAGGAGCGCATGCTGGACCTGCTGGCGGGCACTTCGGATGCGGCCGACGTAGAGACTTACACGCAGGTGGTGCAGGAGATGACGCGGGTGCTGGAAGCCCAGCGCATCGTCTCGCTGGATACGCTGCTCGAGGTGGCCGACAACCTCGACGCCGTGGCCCGCGGGGAAAAACCGAACTTGGCGCTGCTCAATGGCCTGTCGGCGCGCGTCAATGAGATTCAACTGCCGCGCGCGTCGCTCACCACCGTCGAGAAAAATGCCCTGGCATTCGGGTACTGGACCGAGCGGCACGTGGAGAATCAGCGGCGCATTAATCTGCGCGCCGTGGTGGAGAAGGCGGCGGACAAAGAGAAGGTTAAGGAGGCGCGCGGTCTGCTGGCTCCCTTCCTGCGGGATACGCTGGTGGCTTACAACTATGCGCACTACGCGCCTCCGGGGGCCCAAATCCTCTATACCAACCCGTTGTTCGTGCGCAGCCACGATTTCATAGGGGCCCAGGGAGCGGTGCATACCTGGCGCACCACGGAACTGTTCGGCACGGGATGGCCCTCGAACGGAGGCGGGCGGCTGGTCGGCTCACTGGCGGGACTGCCCTACGCCCTGGCCGAGGCGGAGCAGAACTTCCTGGTTCCGCGGCAGACGCAGGCGCTGATTTGGGGCGACCTGGTTCCGCAAATGATGCTCAGCGCCACAGTGCCGCGATGGTGGCGGGTGACCCCGGTGCAGATGCACTGGGTGGCGCTGCACATCCGCTACGCGCACTCCCTGCTGGCCGGCGCAGCGCTGGATCCGGAACTGCGGCGCGAGGTTTTGGATGCTTTGAGCACGCAGGCGGTCCCGGCTCGCACGCTGCGCGTGGGGAGCCTGCTGGCGGAGGGCCAGGTGAAGGCCGCGGTGGAGGCCGTGACGCCGTCGGAGTTGTTCGCCGTCGCGCGCTTGATGGCGGCGCGCCAGAAAGGCCGTCCCGGGCCGTTGCTGGCAGAAATTGAGCGTCTGGCCAGCGAATCGCCGGACCAGGTGAATTATCGCGCGATTTCCGCGGCCTTCGGTACGCCCAAGCCGACGCTGGCCAATTCTTACCGGCCGGAGTTGTTGAGCTTGCGGACGTTCCCCACGTTGATGGGGTACTCCAGCCGCATCATGGCGGAAAGCTGGGAGTCGAATACCCTGTACTGGGCTACACTGGCCGACGAGATGCACGTGCCGCCTTCGCAGTTGAACGTGCGCATTCCGGAGTGGACCGAGCGGCTGGTGGAACGCATTTTCGCTTCGCACCTGGAGGACTGGCCGGCCGTGCTGCGCTCTCTGCGGCTGGTCGGCGAGGATGTGCGGGCCAAGGCCCGCTCGCCTCTGGGAGTCGAGCAGAAAGCCGCCCTGGAATAAGGAAGCCTCCGGAGCGGAGTTTGCGAATCGGGTGATAGGGAAGACGTCATGCTAATTTCACGACGCGGTTTTTTCGGCGCCATGGCCGGAGCCGGGGCAGCCCTGGGCCAGGAAGGGCAGCGGCCGGTGTTTCGCATCAAAGTGGACATGGTCGTGCTCAGCTTCACCGTGACCGACAGCCGCAACAAGTACATCAACGGGTTGAAGCCTTCCGATCTGCGGGTGTTCGAGGACGGGATCGTGCAAAAGATCTCGACCTTCGCGGAGGGCACCAAGACCCCGGTGCAGGTTCTGGAGGACGGGCGCACCCGCCCGCTGCTGGAGCGTCCCGCGGAAAACGCGGCCAAACCTGGCTTGGACGTGCGGCCGGACGCGTTTGTCGGAACCAACGTGTTCGTGCTTTTCGACACGAGCAACTTCATGTACCGCGGCTTTGTCTATGCCGAGGATGCCATTGCGGATTTCATCCGCGGGCTGGACCGCGCGGACTCGGTGGCCGTCTATACCTTCAGCCGCAATCTCTCGCGGGCGGCGTTGCTGACGCGGGACCGCTCCGAAGCCATCGCCGGTTTGCGGCGTTCGGTGGCCGGCGACGACACGGCGCTGTACAACGCGCTGCTGCTGGCTCTGCGCGACGCGGCCAAGGTGCCCGGCAGAAAAGTGGTGATCGTGTTTTCCAACGGGCCGGACAACGCCAGCATGGTGGCGCCGGACGATGTGCGCGCGGTGGCCGAAGACGAAGGCATCCCCATTTATGTGATCTCGACTAACGAGGTCAACAAAGACCCCATCTCGAGCGGGGTCTTCCGGCGCATTGCGGCGCGCACGGGAGGGAAGGCGTACTGGGCCAAGACGTGGCAGAAACAGGTCGAAGCCTTCGAGTCCATCCGTGAAGACCTGGGCAACATGTACACGGTCACCTATTACCCGCAGCCCAACCCGAACGAAGGCTTCCGGAAGATTTCCGTGGAAATCGCCAGCGACGTGGCCAAGAAGTACCGCGTGCGCTGCCGTCCGGGTTACCGGCCGCGGGGTGGATTCTAGCAGGGCGGTATCACCGCCGCCCGGGGACCTAACCCATCTTGGAGAGCAGTTGCTTGATTTTGTCCTGCTCTTCCTTGGAGGGGTTGTCTTTCAGCGCCTGCTGCAACTCCCTGGTGGCTCCCAGTTTGTCTCCCTTTTGTTGCAGGGCCATGCCCAGGTGATAGCGGTAGGTGGAATGAGTCGGCTGCTTCTGGACCAGGTCCCTGAAGATCTCCACGGCGTTGTCGCTGAGATTCTTTTTCAGATAAATCCAGCCCAGCGTGTCCGACACCTCGTACATGTTGGGCATCATCTGTTTGGCCCGCTGGGCGTAGGTGAGCGCCTGGTCCAGATCGCCCCCGGTCTCCGCGATCAGAAAAGCCAGGTTGTTGAGCGCAATCCCGTTGTTGGGGTCCAGTTTGAGGGTCTGCTCGTAGACCTGGCGGGCGGCGGCCTTTTGCCCGGCCCCGTCGAGCGCCAGGGCCAGCGTGCTCATCACGGTGGGATTGTCCGGCAGCGCGGCACGGGCTTTATCCAGGGCGCCGATGGCGGAAACCAGATCGCCTTTGCGGCGGTAGGTTTCTCCCAGCCGCAGGTATAGCTCGCCGTACCCCTTGGAGTTCTTCGGCAGGCCCGCCAGTACTTTCTGAAACTCGGAAACGGCCTGGTCGAACTTTCCGGCGCGCACCGCCGTATTCGCCAGAGCCAGGCGGATGTCCAGGCGGTTGGGGAAACGGTTGACCTCATCCTGCAAAGTCTTGAGGGCATCCTCCGACCGGTCCTGGGCCATGTAGGTTTCCACCACTCCCATCAGTCCGCGGGAGTTGGCCGGATTGAGCTGATAGGCCTTGCGGAACGCCTCCTCCGCCTCGCGGTAGTTCTTTTCCAGGAGGTTGACGGTGCCCAACTGGTAGGTGATGTCCGGGGCGGTGGGATTGTTCTTGAGCATCCCCTCCAGCAGTTGCTGGGACTCCGTGAACTTGCTTTCCCCCATCAGGGCCGCGGATTCGATCAACCGGGCGCCGGCATTGTTGGGATCCAACTGGAGGATTTCGTTGACGGACTTGAGGGCCTGGTCGTACTCCCCGCGGGTGACTTGCAACTGGCCCAGGGCGAGGCGCGCGGGAATATAGTCCGGACGCACGCGGATGGCTTCGGTGAACTGCTGGCGGGCCTGTTCCCACTCGCCCCGGGCGACATGGGCGCGGCCCAGATTGTAGCGCGCCACGAAATTGTCCGGGACCGACGTGACCACAGCCTGGAGTTCGGAAATCGCCTTCTGCACTTCGCCCTGGTCCAGCAGGAGGGCCGCGGCCAGACCGCGGGCATCGTTGTCTTTGGGGTTATCCTTGAGAATCTGGGCATTCACTTGCGCCGCTTCGGCGCGCTTGCCCTGGCGCATCATCACTTCCACGATGCGTTTCTGGTAGGCGGCTTTCTTGGCGGGATCGTTGGCGATACCCTCTTTGTACTGGCGGACCGCTTCCTCGCCGTCACCCACCCGCAGATAGAAATCCCCCACCGTGAGATATGCCTGGGGGTAGTCCTTGGCGTGAGCTTTGATTTGCGCCAATACCCGCAGCATGTCGTCCCGCCGGTTGCGCCCGTAGTAGTACGCGGCCAGCATGGTGAGGTAAACGTACTGCTTCGGATTGTTGGCGTAGGCGGTTTTAAGAACCCCTTCGGCGTCATCCAGCCGCTTCTGGAACAGATACAGTTGATAGAGTTCGGCGTAGGGCGCCGCCTGAGTTTTGTCCTTCTGGATCAGGCCGCGATACAGGCTCTCGGCCTCGGCCAGACCGCCGCTGGCAGCCAGGGCGCGGGCCAGCGAAAGAGTCAGTTTGGGCTCCCCGGGTTTGACCTGCTCGGCCTTGCGGTATTCCGCGATGGCCTCGGAAATCAATTGCTTGCCCTGGTCCCGGTCGCCGCCGCGAAAAGCCTCGCGCCCCTGAACGAACAAAAGGTCCCCGTTCAGGCGATGGCCGTCGAAGGAATTGGGGTCCTGCTTCAGGAGGGCCTTGACATCCGTGTCCACCTCGTCCAGGAAGCGCTTGTCGCGGGTCATCTCGAGGTAAATCTCGCAAAGCCGGACGACCGCGTCGGCGTGCTCGGCTTGGTTGGCGGGCCCAACCAGCAGTTCCGCGGCGCGGCGCAGAGAGGCCACGGCCCCGCCGATTTCGCCTACCTTCAATTGCGTCAGGGCCAGCCGGTAATAGGCCTCGCCGTAGCGCATATCCTTCTGGAGGGCGTTCTTGTACATGATCGCGGCTTCCCGGTACTTGCCGCGATTGAAGTACTTGTTGCCGTTTTCCAGGTAGCGCTTCTTGGCGACGTTGGGATCACGGTTGCAGGAAATCAACGCAACCAGCGTCACCGCCAGGGCGGCGGCTCGGATGAGGTGCCTCACAGCGTTGATTCTAATATACCGGGGCGCGCGAACTGAAGGCGGCACAGTACGCCCTACTAGTTGAGTGCAACATACGGTACAGCCGGGCCCGTCGTAGGACTGCTGACTCCCCCGATGCGGACCGTGACCGGCAAGGCGTCGCCTTTCATGTGATTGCCCGGCACGCGCAGGTTGATCTGGTAAAGTCCCACGAACCCAGGCGCCAGCCCGCTCCACTCCACGATAATGGCGGCCTGCGTGTAACCCGGATTGCCGAAAAAGACCTGCACCGCATCGGTGACGGCCAGCGGGCTCGTGGGAGAGGGCATCCCGGCAGTCACCTTGCCTCCCTTGGTAGCGCCCAGGCCGGTGGCGTACAGCACAAGTTCCTCATCGCGAGTGGCCGGATGGTCCTTCGTCACTGGTGTTCCATCCTGGTGCAGGATGGCGGGAGCACCGGAATCCAGCACGAAGACCGCCGGTGCGTATTTGGCCACCGGGACGGTGGCCGAAAGCGAGGGCACCTGCTTGTCAATGGAACGCACCACCAGGGGGTACTGGCCCGCTCCCAGCGTGGGCGGTACTTGGGCGTTGATCTGGGAAGCGGAGGTCATGATCAGCGGCAAGGCCTGATTGTTGAGGGTGACGCAGGTCCCTCCCAGGACGGTGGGGAGGGGCGGGGATCCCGCGGACCCGCCGGATGCCAGGTTGCGCCCGAAGATGGAGATCAGTCCCCCGGGAGCCGTGCTGGGCAGGTAGCTGGCGGTGCTGACCACCCCGCTCTGGTTGACAGCCGGGCGATTCTGAAACGCCTGCACCGGATTGCTCACGGGAAGAATGCTCAGGCCGGACGCGGTGAGGGCGTAGACCGTGCTGCCGGACGGATCCACCACCATGGTGCGGCCGTTAATGTTCACGCGCTGCGTGCCGGTCACCGTGGCCAGGGGGGTCTCCAGCGCGCTCACCGTGTTCGTGGTGCGGCCGGAAGCGGCGTCCACCAGTTCGACCATGCCTGCGTCGGAGGGCGCGGCATTGGCGCTGGAACGGACCGGGGTCGAGAAGCGAGCGAACGTGGTGTTACTGACCGCAGCGACGGCCGCTACCGGCCGGCTTGCCGCCGTGGTGGTCGTGCCCCGTCCGGGGAACCCTCCGATGGCCCCGCCGATGGGTCCCGGCACGATACCGCCCAGAGACGGCTCGGCGCCGGTCAGAGTGAGGGACTCGTTCAGGATCTGGCCGTTTACCAGGTAGTAACGCCCGCGCGGGCCTGCCGCCACCGGCCCGAAGTAGCCCTGAATGGGCGTGGAGACTACCTGTTTGGCCAGAATGAAATCATCCAGCGTGGCGTCGTAAAGATAGGCCATGCCATTACCGGCCAGGAACAGAACGTATTCGCCGCCGGGCGTCGCCACCATGGTGCGGACCGGGCCGGCCAGCGTCTTGGTGGTGCCGAATATCGCCGTGTTCAGGGTGCGCGGCACCAGGTTGTTGCCCACCACCTTCCAGATGGAGCCGTCCGACATAATCACCTGTGGGCCGCGCAGGCTGGGAGCGATGGCTGCCGGGTAGATCAGCGACACGCTGGCGTTCAGCGGCAGCGGCGGCATATTTACCCGGCCCACCACCTGCCCCTTATCCAGATCCACCACGCTGATACTCTCGCCGCCGGTGTTCGCGACGTACAGAGTTGAGCCATCCGTGCTGAGGGCCATCGAGTGCGGCAACTGGCCGACCTTGATGGGGCTCATCAGGCGCTTGCTCTGCATATCGAAAACTTCGATGCGGTTCATGCCGGAGTTGGCGATGTAGATGCGCTGGCGAACGCTGTCCAGGGCGAGGTCCATCAAACCCTCGCTGTTGGAGATGCCCGAGGAGATGGGGATGAGTGTGCCGTTCGCCTCGGCGTTGCGGTTGTTTTGGAAGACCCGCACGTCGGGGATCAGGTTGATGGCTTCGGGCGCCTGGAGCAGGTAGTCGTGGGGGGCCACCGTGCCTAAGGAGACTGCCGCCAGGGGATTGAAGGAATATTGCAGCGTGGCCCCGTTGGCCGCCGGCTGAATACTCAGTCGCGGGGCGGTTTGCGCCGAGGCGGTCTGGTTGCCCACCACCGTGCCGGCGCCTCCGCCGAAGTTCGCAAAGCCGCCGCCTCCGCCGCCGGCCCCGCCGCCGCCGAAACCACCTCCACCTCCACCACCACCTCCGCCGCCGAAACCTCCCCCGCCGCCGAAGCCGCCACCGCCCCCGCCAGCCCCGCCTCCGCCGCCGATGAAGACCGGCGGCAGCACGATCACAACGCCACCGGCTGGACCTCCGCCACCCGCTCCCCCTACTCCGCCCAGACCGGCAGGCCCGGTGCTCGGCAGATTGTATTGCTGGGCGGTGAGCACGCGCAATTGGCCGCCGCCCACGTTGGTGACGCTGATTTTCGCCGATTGCTGGGCGGCGGTTACCCCGCACTGGTCATTGGCCAGCAGCACGGAGGGGCTGCTGGGCATGGCGATGGGGCTCTGATACATGCTGCCTACCGGCAGCACTGTGAAGCCGGAATCGGACAGCGCATAAATGGTCGAGCCGTCCGAGGTGATCATCATTTTTCCGGTCAGGTTCTCCTGTAGCTGCACGCCCAGCTTGATGAGCAGATTGTCGGGGTCGCTCACCAGGAACTGGGTGACATTGGCGGCCGCGGGCGGATTCTGCACGGGCGCGATGTTAAAGGCCGAATACAGCGTTTTCCCGTCCGGAGAGAAAATGCTGCCGCCCTGGTTCTGCTGGAGGTTGAAGTTGTTGGCGTTGCCGGTGGGGAATGCGAAAGGCGCGTTGGCGGCGTTCTGCTGCGCCAGGATGGCCAGCGTCTGCGTGTCGAACAGGCTGATACCGGCCATGAATTTCGAGCCATCCGGGTACACCGAGAGCACGGGAGAAAGGTTCGTGACAACGCGGCTGCGCAGCACCGTGGCCGAGGCGGTGTCGTAGACGAAGACCACGCGGGATGTCGTGCTGATGCCGTTGGCGCCCATGATATAGCGGCCGTCGGGAGTGGCGGCCAGTTTGGCGGGCGCCGCCTGGGTGGCGCGGCCGGTGGTGGGCGGCGCGGGAGTGGTAGCCGCCGGAGGCGGCACGGGCACCGCCTGGAGCGTGGGGCCCCCGGCGGCATTCGGATCATAAACCAGCAGGGTGTTGGTGCCCGGATTAGTGTTGGCGCCTGTGGTCGCGGTGGTGCCCACCGTGCTGATCAGCACGCGCTCGTCTCCGCCTACTGCCACGCCTTCGGGTCCGGCCGGGAGGGCCACCTTGTTCACAATCCGGTTCTGGGAGAGATCGATCACGTCCAGCGACGCGGATTCGTAGGAAGCCACGTACAGGTACTTGCTGGACCGCGCCAGGGCGATGGCGTACGGGGTGCCGGAAGTGGAAATCGACCGCACCAGGCGGGGAGGGTTGGTGGCCAGACCGTAAACGTCGATACGCTTGGCCCCCGTGTTCGCCAGGTAAAGCTGCCGGTGGCTCTCGTCCAGGACGATGTCCGAATAGCTCCCCGGCTGAGCCACCACGGTGCCGAAAGTGGCGCTCCAGCCTGGCAGGGCCAGCAGGAAGACCAGCAGCGAATATCGTGCCTCACGCATGTCGGATTACACACTATAACCCCTTTGCAGGGGCGAAGTTGCGTTGCAGAGATCCACAGGGAGCCAGGTCAGGTGACGTGCTGCGCGTGGCTGCGGCTGATTTGGCGCAAAAGGATGAATTCGGAGAGGTTTTCGGCGGTCAGCAGGCCCAGCAGGCGGTCGCCGTCCATCACCAGGGCGCAGGTGCCGGCAGGAGATAGCCGGGACATGGCCTCGGAAAGGTCCAAATCCGGGGGAATGCGCAGAAAATTGCGGTCCATGGCGCCGGCCACATAGGCCTCCGGGCCGCCCGTGAGCATGGCGCGAACCAGGGCAGCCCGGGTCAACAGGCCGAGCACCTGATCGCCGTGCATCACCGGGAAGTCGTGCTGCGAGGTGGAAAGCAGCAGATTCCCCGCGTCCCGGATGGTGTCGCCGTGCGAAAGCGTGCGGAAGTCCGTAATCATGGCGGCGCGCACGGGGAAGCCGCTGGTGAGGATGCGCCCGGTGATGGCCGCGCCCTCTTGGGCGGCGCCGAGGTACACGAACAAGGCTACGAACACCAGCATGAAGTTGGCGGAGAGCAGCCCGAACAAGCCCACCGCCGCGGCCAGGAAACGGCCGGCGGTGGCAGCAATGCGCGTGGCTTCGTCCTCCGGGCGTTTTAAGGCCAGCAGGGAGCGCAGGATGCGCCCGCCGTCCATGGGGTAGGCGGGCAGTAAATTAAAGAGGAACAGCAGCAGGTTGCCCACGGCGATGCGCTGCGCCAGATTGGCGTCCGTGGGTTCGCGCAACAGTTCCACGGGCACGAACTTGCCCTGCAACGCCAGCCAGGCGAACAGAGCGGCGGCGATGACGGCGTTGACCAGCGGTCCCGCCAGCGCCACCCAGAGTTCTTCACTCCCCTTGGGGGGACGTTCCGGCCGGGAAACGCCGCCGATGGGGAACATGACGATTTCCAGCGTGCGGATGCCGTAATGCCGCATCACCAGGGTGTGGCCCAGTTCGTGGAGCAGCACGGAGCCGAACAGGGCGATGACATACAGCGCCGTGGTGGCTCCGGACTGTTTGCCGCCAATGCCGATGAAAACCAGGAAAATGAGCAGCAGCAGGAAGGTGAAGTGCATGCGCACCGGCACGCCGAACAGGCGCACGGTGCCCACCGTGCCGGACATCATGGTCTCGGAGCGCTTGTCCCCCAGCTGCTGCGGAGTGTCGGCCATCACGCGCTGCCTCCTCATTCATTGTGCGCCAAATTGGGCGGATCGGGCGATTTTGGAAGGAGCCGGCCTTTTGCGCTATACTGAAATTCGCCGCACGCGGCTGTTCCCACCGGGGAACACCCACAAGCGCCCGTAGCTCAGTTGGATAGAGCGTCTGGCTACGAACCAGGGCTTGAAGCCTCACTCCTTTCTGATTGAATATAAAGCACTTATTCGGTATCCGTCAAGCCCAAAAACAACCGGCACAGAGGCTCTAAATCGGTAGACGGATAAGCGCAAATCTTTGTTGCCGACGTGTGATCCCGTCGCGCGGGTGTGTTTCGTGTAGCAGTGTCGAACCCGTTGCTCCATTGCTCGCATACATCGCCATGGTGGTAGAATGGCCACCAAACGCTGCGAGGAGGTGCCAGATGCGCACACTAAGATATGCGATTGGAGTATTGATCGCGTTACCAGGGCTCGCCGCAAACATCGACATCACGGCGTCTGCTTACTATCCAGGTGGCAGCTATTTCTGCGAGAATACAACCGGCTGCAGCTTAGTTCTGTCGGGCACTAATTTTAACGTAGACGTTTATGCCGATCTGAATTCCACCCACGCCGTCGCATCGGGATTGGCGACCGCTTATGCTTCCTCAGCCTTTTCGATTTCACAAGGATATACATTCTCAGGAGCGGTTGGTAACGGTACTGCTGACTTCATATTCGCTGGGATATTCAATAGTTTCAGTGTAGAGTGTTTTCCCTGTGGACGTTCAAATCTGACTCTGAACGGGCAGGTCTTTCCTGACATTGACTTTACGAGGACGATCGATGGCGACAGTCTGACGGTTGCATTCCCCATTGTGTTCGGACAGCCTTTTACACTGAACGAGACTATCAGCCAGCATTCGGAGAGTTATCCCGGAGATCTGGAATCAACCACGGCGAACATCCACCTCCAGAACATCGTCCTTTATGACAGCACGGGTACGTCGCTGGCGCCGGAACCCTCTACATGCTTGCTGCTGATCGGTGGATTTGCAGCCCTCGGCGCGCGGGCTTCGCTGCTGCGCCGCCGCTACTGATCGATACGAATGGGGTGATGCAGGCGGCAAAACCGTAAGTTTCTCCCAAGCGATGCTGGATCGCAGCAAAATCATGCCACGATGGCTGCCGAGGTCCGTCACCGATCATGCGCCGAGTTTGAGGGCATTCGTTTCCTAAACTCCTCGCACGGACTGTCTCCCAAATAAGTCATGCTGCCGGAGTTTCCAACTGGATGCCTAGACCAGATAAGATGGCCGTGATCATTAAAAGTTCTGAATCTAAACAATTTTGTGTTAGTTATCTCAGGCTGTGCATCTAGGACATAGACGAACTGCAATGTGACATCAGCACATTCAGGAGAGTTATTTATTCGGCTTGCGTTCAGGCATCGCTCTGTCGTTGCGTCTCCCCTAGGCCGCAAGGGTTCTCTAGATCCTTGAACGCTACTGCTGCTGTTTTCCACGGTCATGCCGTTACTTGCCACGATCAGGTTAACAAGACATCCCAGGTGGTATCTAGCGATAATCGAATCTCCTCCATTAGTAACCGTGAAGAGTGAAGTGCCAAGATCCCCTGAAGGTGGTAAATAGGCATTCGCCGAAAGATGTAGATAGGTGTTCACCTGACGTTCATTTAATTTCAAGCTAAATAGAAAGTGAATGACCTCCAACATGATCGTGGCTGTAAAACCGGCAACGAGACTAAACAAACAGAACTTTATCTGCCTTTGCCATCTCCTTTTGCGGATCAAAAGCCCGAGATCCACGACGATCCATAGCCAAAGCAAGAGGAGCACCCAGCTTTTGATGATTACGTTGCCCGCAGTGTCCAGGCTCAGGAATACACCAATGGACAGCGGTACAACGGGGTGGGTCGCGACCTTCTCCCACATTCAACATAAAGCATACCCTCCCCTTGGACTGCTGCACAAGTGCGCCCGTAGCATGGGTTCTTTCTCAGACAGCGTGGCCCCCATGCCCCTCCGGGAACAAGCAAGAAAATCCGCCTCCTCAGCAGAATCTGTGGGTTGATTCTGGCTCCGGCAATCGTCCCAAGTTGTGATACAGCGCGATTTCCATGGCCTCATAGGTGCGAAAGCCGTAGGA
>JAJPJX010000092.1 GCA_021324015.1 Solibacteraceae bacterium
CCCTCCTCGATGTTGCGCGCGGCGCCGAAGAAGCGCTTGGGGCGCTGCAAGGCGTTGGAATCCACACCGCCGGACAGCACCTTGCCCGAAGGCGGCACGATGGTGTTATAGGCGCGCGCCAGGCGGGTGATGGAGTCCAGCAGGATGACCACGTCCTTCTTGTGCTCCACCAGGCGCTTGGCCTTCTCGATGACCATCTCGGCCACCTGCACGTGGCGCGTGGCCGGCTCGTCGAAGGTGGAACTGATCACCTCGCCGCGCACGGAGCGCTGCATGTCGGTGACTTCTTCGGGCCGCTCGTCGATCAGCAGCACGATCAAAGTGACTTCGGGATGGTTGGTAGTGATGGAATTGGCGATGGATTGCAGCAGCATCGTTTTGCCCGTGCGGGGCGGGGAAACGATCAGGCCGCGCTGCCCTTTGCCGATGGGCGTGAGCAGATCCATCACCCGGCCGGAGTAGTTCTCCTTGAGAGTTTCGAGCTTCAGCCGCGCATTGGGGTAGAGCGGCGTCAGGTTGTCGAAGAAGATCTTGTTGCGGGCTTCCTCGGGCGGCTCGAAGTTGATGGCGTCCACCTTGATGAGCGCGAAATAGCGCTCGCCTTCCTTGGGCGGGCGGATCTGGCCGGAGATGGTGTCGCCGGTGCGCAGGTCGAAGCGCCGGATCTGGGAGGGGGACACGTAGACGTCGTCGGGCCCGGGCAGGTAGTTGTACTCGGGGGCGCGCAGGAAGCCGAAGCCGTCAGGCAGGCATTCCAGCACGCCTTCGGAGAAGATCAGGCCGCTCTTTTCCGCCTGGGTCTGGAGGATCTTGAAGATCAGCTCCTGCTTGCGCATGCCGGCGGCGCCGCCGACGCCCATCTCCTTGGCCACCTGGTTGAGCCTCGTGATGCTCATGTCCTTGAGTTCCACCAGGTCGAGCGTGGGCGCGCCGTTTTTGGCGGTGTTGCCGGCGGATTTGCGGCGCGGAGGCGGCGGCGGGCCCGCGGGCGCGGCGGCCTCCGGCTTTTCCGCGGGCTTTTCGGCCACTCTGGGTTCGGCGGCCTTCTCGGCGGGTGGCTCGGCGGGCGGGACGCCGTCCCGGGGGGGGGCCGCGGCGGCGCGGGGGGGCTTCTCATTCTGCCGTTCGGCGGGCTTTTCGATTTTTTCCGGTGGCAGGGCGGCGCCGGGGTTGGCGCCTACCGTGGGTGCAGTCTTTTCGATATCGCTTGCCAAATTTCCCTCACTCCCCGGCCGGTCACGGCCGAGAACGGCAACGGCTCAACCTCTTCCTGGCGAATCAGGGCCAAGCCGCGCTCTTGCTCCGATCGGTGCTTCAGTTTGTCCATCTTGGTGGCAACCACCAGGTATTGCCGCCGGTAATACTCCAGCCACCGCCGCAGGTCCCGATCGTGCGGCATCCACCCGCGGCGGACATCCAGAATCAAAACACAAAAACTCAGACTCCGGCGCTCGCGCAAATAAGTTTCGATTTGTTGCTTCCATTCCAGAGTCCGATCTTTCGACGCCCGGGCGTAACCGTAACCTGGGAGATCGACGAGGTAAAAAGTGCCGTCGATCCGGTAAAAGTTGATCGTTTGCGTGCGCCCTGGAGTGCTACTGGTGAAAGCCAGCCCTTTCCGCCCGGTCAAGGTGTTAATCAGGCTGGACTTTCCTACGTTACTTCTCCCTAATAAAGCGATCTCGGGGAGGCCGTCCGCGGGGAACTGCTCCGGCCCGGCCGAACTCGCCACAAACTCTGCGTGCATTCGAAGGGAAGAGGCGGGCCGCCCGCCCCAACCAATTAGTGGTTCTAGTGCGCCCGATTCTCCTCGGCAGGCTGCGCGGCGATCTCCACCGCCGGGGCGCCCACCGGGCTGGGGAGCGCGACAATCTCCCGTTCGAGTGCGATCTTCAAAACCTCGTCCATGGACTCGACGAAGCTCAACTTCATCCCGTTGCGGATATTTTCCGGGATCTCCGGCAAATCCTTCTGGTTATCGGCGGGAATGATGACTTCCCGGATGCCGTGGCGGTGGGCCGCCAGCACCTTTTCTTTCAGGCCGCCGATGGGCAGGACCTTTCCGCGCAACGTAATTTCTCCCGTCATGGCCACATCGCCGCGCACCGGAATGCGCGTGAGCGCACTGCAAATCGTGGTGCAGATGGTGATGCCGGCCGAAGGGCCATCCTTGGGAATGGCTCCCTCGGGGATATGCACGTGGACGTCCAAATTGCGGTAGAAGTCCCGGGGCAATCCGAATTGCAGGGCGCGCGAGCGGATGTAGCTCATGGCCGCCTGGGCGGACTCCTGCATCACGTCGCCCAGTTTGCCGGTGATGGTCAGCTTCCCCTTGCCTTCCATGAGGGTGGCTTCGGTGGTGAGAATCTGGCCGCCGACCTCGGTCCAGGCCAGCCCCACAGCCGCCCCGATCTCGTTCTTCTTGTCGACCTGCAGGTCGCGGAAGCGGTACGGACCCAGCAGGTCGGGCAAGGCCTCGGCTGTGATCACGGACTTGGGGACCGCTTTCTTCTCCTTGCCGCTCTGGCTGTTGACCACCTGGCGGGCCACCTTGCGGCAAACGTTGCCGATTTCCCGCTCCAGGTTCCGCACGCCGGCCTCCCGGGTATAGTACTGGATCAGGCCCGTGATGCCGCCGTCGGTAAACTCGATCTGGTCGTTGGTCAGCCCGGTCTGCTCCATCTGCTTCCGGACCAGGAAGCGCTTGGCAATCTCCTGCTTTTCAAACTCCGTGTAACCGGAAAGCCGGATCACCTCCATGCGGTCCTGCAAGGCTGGCGGGATGGTGTGCAGCACGTTGGCCGTGGCGATGAAGAAAACCTGGGAGAGATCATACTCCACATCCAGGTAGTGGTCAACGAACATGAAATTCTGTTCGGGGTCCAGCACCTCCAGGAGCGCGGCCGAGGGATCGCCGCGGAAGTCCATGGACATCTTCTCGACCTCGTCCAGCATGAAGACCGGGTTGCGGGTGCCGGCTTTCTTCATCATCTGGATGATCTGGCCGGGGAGGGCGCCGATGTAAGTGCGCCGGTGGCCGCGAATCTCGGCCTCATCGCGCACGCCGCCCAGCGACATACGCACGAACTTGCGCCCGGTGGCCTTGGCGATGGACATGCCCAGCGAGGTTTTGCCCACGCCCGGAGGGCCGACGAAGCACAGGATGGAGCCGCGCGGGTTTTTCACCAGGCGCCGCACCGCCAGGAACTCCAGGATCCGCTCCTTGATTTTCTCCAGGCCGTAGTGATCGGACTCGAGCACCTGCTCGGCGTATTTCAGGTCGCGGATCTCCTTGGACTTTTTCTTCCAAGGCACGGCCAGGAGCCAGTCCAGGTAGTTGCGCGAGACGGTGGACTCGGCCGACATGGGCGGCATGTTCTCCAGCCGCTTGAGCTCGGCCATGGCCTTCTCCTGGGCGTCCTTGGTCATGCCGGCGGACTCGATGCGCTTCTTCAGCTCATCGATCTCGCTCTTTTCGCCGCGGCCCAGTTCCTTCTGGATGGCCTTGATCTTCTCGTTGAGGTAGTACTCCTTTTGCGCCTTCTCCATCTGGCGCTTCACGCGGCCCTGGATGGTGCGGTCCACGTTGAGCTTTTCGATCTCGATGTCCAGCATCTCGGCCACGCGGGTGAGCCGGTCGATGGGGTCGAAGATCTCCAGGAGTTCCTGCTTTTCCTCGATGGTGAGCTGCAGGTTGGCGCCCACGGTGTCGGCCAGCTTGCCGGGATCGTCCACGCGGATGGCGGCGATCATGGTCTCGTAGTTGAGGTTCTGGCTGAGCTTGACGTACTGCTCGAACAGCGAAGTGACGCGGCTGGTGAGGGCCTCCAGTTGCTGGCCGGGCTCGACCTTGTAGGTGAAGGTGCGGACCACAGCGCGGAAGAAACCCTCCTCATCGCTGACCGAGACCACCTTGGCGCGCTCCACGCCCTCCACCAGGACCTTGATGTTGCCGTCCGGCAGCTTGAGGCTCTGGACGATGTTCACCACGGTCCCGACGCTGTAGATTTCGTTGGGCTTGGGTTCATCGATGGAGGCGTCGTGCTGGGTGGCGAGGAAGATCTTCTTGTCGCCGGCCATGGCCTCCTCGAGGGCGCGCACGCTGGATTCGCGGCCCACCACGAAGGGCGTCATCATGTAGGGGAAGATGACGACGTCCCGGATGGGCATCATCGGCAAGCGCTTTGTATCCGACTTTTCCTTAGAAGTAAGCATGTTTCTCCGCTGGGGAAATCACCGTGACCAGACTCAGACCCGGAGCGCCGGGAGTTAACCGGCCTTTTCCAATATTGTAAGGCTGATTTTCTGCGCCAGCACCATCTCCTTGGTGACCTGGAATTCCCGGACCTTCTTGTAGGACGGCAGGTAATACATGAGATCCAGCATCAGGTCTTCGAGAATCATGCGCAGGCCGCGGGCCCCCACCTTGCGTTCCAGCGCCAGGTCGGCAATGGCCTCCAGGGCTTCGTCGGTGAACTTCAGGCGCACGTTTTCGAACTCGAACAGCTTCTGGTACTGCCGGATGATGGCGTTCTTGGGCCGGGTCAGGATCTGGATGAGGGCCTGCTTGTCCAGGTCTTCCAGCACCGCGGCCACCGGCAGCCGGCCGATGAATTCGGGGATGGAGCCAAACTTGATGAGATCCTGGGGCTGAGTCTGGGAGAGGAGGTTGTAGTCGCGCGGGGCGTTGGCGCCCGCGGGGCGGTTCTTGTCCTCCTCGCTGAGGAAACCGATGGACTTCTTGCCGACGCGGCGGCTGATGACCTTCTCCAGGCCCACGAAGGCGCCCCCGCAGATGAACAGGATGTTCGTGGTATCGACCGGCGTGAACTCCTGGTGGGGGTGCTTGCGGCCGCCCTGGGGCGGGACGTTGGCGATGGTGCCTTCCAGAATCTTCAGCAGGGCCTGCTGCACGCCTTCGCCGGAGACGTCGCGGGTGATGGACGGGTTTTCATCCTTGCGGCAGATCTTGTCGATCTCGTCGATGTAAATGATGCCCTGCTGGCAGCGCTGCACGTCGCCGTCGGCGGCCTGCAACAGCTTGAGGATGATGTTCTCCACGTCCTCGCCCACGTAGCCGGCCTCGGTCAGGGTGGTGGCGTCCACGATGGCGAAGGGCACATCCAGGATGCGGGCCAGCGTCTGGGCCATGAGGGTCTTGCCCGTGCCGGTGGGGCCGATCAGCAGGATGTTGGACTTGGACAGCTCCACGTCGGAGCCGCGCGCGCGGTTCATGTGAATCCGCTTGCAGTGGTTGTAGACCGCCACGGCCAGTTTTTTCTTGGTGGCTTCCTGGCCGATGACATACTGGTCGAGGTGCTCCTTGACCTCCAGCGGTTTGGGGATCTTGTGAGCCAGGCCGGCGGGCTGGTCGGCCTTGTCGTCTTCCAGGATGGAATTACAGACGGCAATGCACTCGTCGCAAATGTAGGCCCGGGGGTAATCGCTGGGGGATGAGATGAGCTTCCCGACTACGTCCTGGCTTTTGTGGCAGAAAGAACATCGCAAAGCATCATCGGATCCTGCACGCTTCACAGATTCGCTCCTCTACCGCCGGCGGCGCCCGGGAAATAAACGAACTCCCGACTGACCTCCGGGGGTGGGAAATACGAGTACGTTAATATTATCACCTGATTCCCGACTTGCAAGCAATCCATGGGGTTGGCGGCGCGGCCCCGCGGGGGCTATTCGGCCACCTTCCGGGCGTGTTCGAACAGGAAGTTGAGCGTTTTATCGGTCTGGATGTGGGAAGCGATCCGGCCCAGGGTGCCGTCCTTTTCAAAGCGCAGGCGCACGGCGGCAAAGGGTTCGCGCTGCTGCTTGGCGATGCGCTCGATCTCGCGGTCCACCTCGTCGCGGGTGGCGTCGATGGTTTCGCGTTCGGCGATGCGGGAGAGCAGCATGGAGGCCTTGACCTCGCGCCGCGCCTTATCGCCCTGGGAAGCCTTGACTTTCTGCCAGTCCAACTGGATGGAGCGGGGATCCACGCCATCGGCCGCCAGGGAGCGGAGGCTCTGCTCAACGCGGGTGCGGATCTGGCGGTCCACGAAGACCTCCGGCACGGGGAAGTCGTGCATATCCACCAGGGCATCCACCAGCTTGTTCTTGGCTTCCTGCTGGGCTTCGTACTGGCGCTGGGCGAAGAGGGACTTGCGCAGGGCCTCGCGCAACTCACCGACGGTGCGGAAGTCTCCCAGGTCCTGGGCGAAATCGTCGTTGACCTCGGGGAGTTCCTTGCGGCGAATGCCCTTGACCACCGCGTGGAAGCGGACGGTCTTGCCGGCCAGTTTGGGCTGCCCGTAATCTTCGGGATAGGTGACGTCGAATTCCTTCTCGTCGCCGGGGGAGAGGCCGCGCAGGTTTTCGCTGAAGGCGGGCATGGTGTCGGCGCCGCCGATTTCGAGCATCATTTCGTCCTGCTGGACGTCCTGGCTGGCCAGGGAGAGGACGGCAAAGTCGCCATCTTCGAGCGGCCGGGGATCGACGTTGGCGTAGTCTGCCTTCTGTTGGCGGAGTTCCTCAATGCGGCGGTCGATATCCTCTTCGGTGACGTCCGGATCGTGGTAGACGACGGTGAGGTCCTTGTAGTCCGCCAGTTGGATCTCGGGGACCACCTCAAACTGGGCCTTGAAGCGCAGCGGCTCGCCGGCCTGGAAGTGGACGTCGGAAATATCCGGGTTGCCGACCACCTGGAGGTTGTCCTGCTCGAACTGCCGCTGAAGGTGTTTGGGGATCAGGTTTTCCAGCACCTGCTGGCGGAAGTCAGAGGAGAAATGCTGCCGGATGAGGGAGGCGGGCGCCTTGCCTGGCCGGAAGCCGGGCAGCTTGGCGCGCTTCTGAATGTTGGTGATGACGCGGCCGGTCTCCGCATCGACTTCCTCGACCGGGATGGAGATCTCCAGGGAATGCTTGCAACCTTCAACGAATGCCAATCGGATTTACCTCAGGGAAAGGGCTAATTTTCATGATAGCACTGTGGTTTGGAGACACGTAGGCTGAGCGGAGGGGGAAAAGCGCCGGGCGGGCGGGAAGCTTCTTGGCCGGCCCGGGAAGGGGCGGGGTGATGGCGCGCATCACCCCGCCTGGCATGGAAAAGAACCGAAAGAACCTTTGTTTTTTGCCTGCGGTGAGGGATCGATCCCTTTCTCCCGCGAGCTTGTTCAAGGCTCCAGGAGACGGCAGCAACGCCTGGGACGTTGAATGGGTTGGTTCAGGTCTTTCCTGCCCCCTAGGTTGGGCGCCTGACCCATTACCGCCG
>JAJPJX010000189.1 GCA_021324015.1 Solibacteraceae bacterium
CCTCCTTTCGGGTTCAATTCCCGAAACAGGATATCCGGTCCTTGTTTGGTACAGGGGGGGGCCAAATCAGAGTATCGAAGTGGGCCAATTCAGAGTAGCGAACTCAGTGGATTGCGGCATTCACGATTTATTCTGATCTCCAGGTAACTTAGACCTATGCGCATCGGCATCACGTATCTCTACACCATTTTTCGCTACGGCTATCCGCACAGCGTGGAGCAGGCCCTGGCGGCGCTGGCCGAGATTTGCGACCTGGGCTTCCACTATCTGGAGATGGAGGGCCTGGGGCAGGCGCACCTGCGCGGGATGTACCGCCACCGCGCGCGGGTGCGGCGAACGCTCGACGAGCTCGGGCTACACGTGCACAATTTCTGCATCGTGGATCCGGACCTGGTGCACCTGGACGCCGGGCGCCGGCGCAAGGCGTTGGAGCGTTTCCGCTTGGGCGCGGAAGTGGCGGACTTCCTGGGGGCGGAGACGTTGCACCTGGCCAGCTACGCTCCGCCGGTACGCTACGTCGAGGCCCGGCCGTACCAGCTTTCGGCGAAGGGCGGCTACCGCTTTGCCGGCGCCACGCAGGTGCGCATTCCGAAGGGCTTCGACTGGAACCGGGTGTGGGAAGCGCTGGTGGAATCCTGCCGCGCTTGCGCGCAAGAGGCGGGCGGCAAGGTGGTGCTGATGGAGCCGCGGGTGGGCGAAGTGATCTGCACGGTGGATTCGTTGCTGCGGCTGATCGAGCACGTGGGCCGGCCCAACTTCCAGGCCAACTTCGATACCGGCCACTTTTCGGCGCAGCGGGAGAATGTGCCCCTGGCGCTCGCGAAGCTGGCGGGGCATTTCGGTAACATCCACATCTCCGATAACAACCCGGTGGACACCGAGCACCTGCCGGTAGGGGAGGGGATCATCGACTGGATGGAATTTTTCCGCGTGCTCCAGCGGATGAACTACGCCGGATACCTGGGGCTGGACCTGGGCACCCGGCGGCCACTGGTGAAGGGCTACCGCACATCGGTGAAGCGCATTCAGGAAATCGCCCGGGCGCTGCGCATCCCTGTGGAAGTGTGAGCCGTCAGTACCGGCCGAACTCGTAGGCCGCTTCGAGCATGGCCACGATGTTTTCCGGCGGCACGTCGGCCATCACATTGTGCACCTGGTTCCAGACATAGCCGCCGCCGGGCATGAAGACTTCGAGCCTTCGGCGTACGTCCTCTCGAACCTGCGCGGGCGTGCCGGTGGCCAGCACTCGCTGGGTGTCGCAGCCGCCGCCCCAGAAAGTAAGCTCCCGTCCGAACTCCCGCTTCAGCCGCTCCGGTTCCATGTGCCGGGCGCTGGTCTGCACCGGGTTCAGGATTTCCACGCCGGCCTCGATCAGTTCGGGGATTAACTGGTAGATGCCGCCGCAGGAGTGCAGGAAGATGTGCGCGCCGCTTTGTTCGCGGGCGTAGCGGTAGATGCGCCGGTGCCGCGGGAAGAACAGATCGTGGTACGCCTGGCGCGAGAGCTGCGGCCCGCTCTGCATGCCCAGATCGTCGCCCACCACCAGGATCTGCACGTAGCCGCGTACCTTGGGGAGCAGCCGGCGCAGATTCTCGATGTGGAGCTCCGTGAGCCGGTCGAGAAACAGCCCCAGCTTGCGCTTCTCCGCGGCGATGTAGACGTACAGGTTCTCCATGCCGAAGAGGAACTGGCTCCACTCAAACAGGTTGCAGCCCACCGAAAGCGAGATGGCGTAGTCCGTGGTCTCGTACAGGTGGCGGGCCACGCGCGCGATCTCCTCCAGGCGCTCGCCGGTGAGCGGCTGGTCGAAGGGCGATGCAGGGATGCCCGCCCAGGTCACCTGCTGCATCTTTTCAGCCAGCGGCTCGTAGCAGTCCAGGCCATCCGGTCCGGAGAGCGGCCAAAAGCACTGGTCGATGTAGAGCGAGTCACGCGGCATTTTGCCGATGACGGTGCCGGAGGCGTCGCGCACCACCAGGCCGCCATCGGCCTGCTCGGGCTGGAACCAGGCGGGAGCCACCGCCGGCGAGCCATCCGGCAGGCCCCAGGGCTGTCCCTGATCCGGGGACCAGAAGGCGCGGCCCAGATCGACGGCATCCACATGAAAGCGGTCCAGGTACCACTGGTCGGGCTGCGCCAGTTGCTGGATCAGGTCGTAAAGCACGGTGGGACCCTGGGTCACGCCGAGATGCCGCTTCAAGCGGTTGTAGGCAATCGCCATGATGCCGGTGGAGCGCATCGAGCCGTGGTCGATGGGCACGCGGTCCGCCTCTCTGTGCGCGATGGCAGCCAATACCCGCTCACGCGATGTCATGCAGACATATTAACAGGTCTTTATATCCGATTTATCGTCTGCGATATCCTATCGGGTCAGGAGCACCTAAGTAGCATGCCGATGAAACGCCGTCAGGCCATACAGTCGCTCGTGGGGATCCCGGCCGTGGCGGCGATGCCCTTGCCCGCGGCGGCGGACGCCACCACGCCCCGCGTGGCCGTGGAGACCCCCAAAACGCCGGTTTCGGTGGCGGATGCGGTGGCCGGCGGGCTGCCGCGCTTCTTTTCGGCCGAGGAACTCGCGGCGCTCGGCCGGCTGGCGGAGATCCTGCTGCCGGCGCACGGAGTCGCGCCCGGAGCGGGGCAGGTGGGCGTGGCCGAATTTCTCGATTTTCTGGTCTCGCAGTCGCCGCCCAAGCGGGCCGCGCTCTACCGGGACGGCCTGGCCAAGCTCAACGCCGAGGCGCGGCGCCGTTATGGCAAAACCTTCGCGGATCTGACGGCGGAGCAGGCGGAGCCCGTGCTACAGCCGCTCCGGGAGCCCTGGACGTATCACGGCCCTTCGGACCCGTTCGCGCGCTTCCTCGCGGCTGCCAAGGAGGATGTGTTCACGGCCACGGTGAACTCGCGCGAGTGGGCCGCGGCCATGTCCCGCCGGGTGCGCAGCGCCGGCGGGCTGGGCGCCTACTGGTATCCGATAGAAGACTGAGATGAAAAGCGATCACGAGGTTCTGATTATCGGTTCGGGCGCCTCCGGCGGCATGGTGGCGCACGAGTTGACCCGCAAGGGCATCAAGTGCCTGATGCTGGACGCCGGCCCGTCGGTGGACTTCGACCGCCACCGCACGCTCAAGCACGTCTACGACCTGCCCTATCGCGGCTTCGGGCGCCCGGGCCGCTTTCCGCACGTCACCCAGGCCACCGAATTCAACGCCAACGTCTGGGCGGACGAAACGCAGAATCCCTACACCTACGATCCGGCCGATCCTTATTACTGGGTGCGCGTGCGGCTGGTGGGCGGCAAGACGCTGTTCTGGGGGCGGGCCTCCTGGCGCCTGAGCGATTACGAATTCCGCGGCAAGGATCATGACGGCTTCGGGGACAACTGGCCGGTCCGCTACCAGGACCTGGCGCCGTATTACGACCGCGTGGAGCCCATGTTCCGCGTCTCCGGCCGCAAGGAAGGCCTGCCGCAACTGCCGGACGGCATCTTCCTGGAAGACAATTCCCCCGACAGCCAGGCGGTCGAGCGCTTTGTGGCCTCCGCGCGCCGCATGCGGATTCCCACCACCAAGCAGCGGCGCGCCACGGGCGAACTGGCCAGCTCCGTGAACCTGCTGCTGCCCGAGGCCCTGGCCACCGGGAACCTGACCATCGTTTCCAACGCCATCGCGCGGGAGATCACCACGGACCGGAGCACCGGCCTCGCCAACGGCGTGCATTTCGTGGACCGGCGCTCGAAGCAGGATTACTGGGTGGGCGCGCGCGTGGTGGTGGTGGGCGCCTCCTGCCTGGAGAGCACCCGGCTGCTGCTGAACTCGGGCCTGGCGAATTCCAGCGGCGCGCTGGGGCACTATCTGTTCGACCAGATTTACGTGAAGAACATTGTGACGTGCATCGTGCCGGAGGCGCGCGGCGGGCGGCCGCCGCGGGGCCTGACCGGCGGCGGGGGCTACGTGGTGCGCTTCCGCAACCTGGAGACACGCGAGAAAAAGTTTCTGCGCGGCTACTCCTTCGATTTCGGCAGCGGCGGCACGCCGCATCCGCGATATTTCCCGCTGTACGGCGAGGCGCTCCAGAAAGAGCTGGCGGACACCGCCGGGGCGGCCTTCGGCATGACCTGCATGGGCGAGGTGCTGCCGCGCTACGAGAATCACGTGCGCATCAACAAGGACGTGACCGACGCCTGGGGCATTCCGGTGCTGCACATCCAGCAGAAATACGGTGAGAACGAGTACGAGATGGCCAAAGACGCCCGCAGCGTCGCCGAGGAACTCTGCCGCGGCGCGGGGTTCGAAGTGCTGGCCAGCCACGCGCAGATGGTGCCCCCGGGGGAGAGTATCCACGAACTGGGAGCCTGCCGCATGGGCGACAACCCGAGGACCTCGGTGCTGAACCAGTTCCAGCAGACCCACGACATCCGCAACCTGTTCGTGGTGGACGGCAGCTCGTTCGTCTCCGGCGGGTGCCAGAATCCCACCCTGACCATCCTGGCGCTGGCCATGCGCTCTTCCGAATACCTGGCCGAGCAGATGCGCACGAGGGCGATTTGATGCGGTGGCTGGCGTTGCTCATGGCCCTGGCGCTGCCGCTGGGCGCGCAGAAGAAAGGCGAGCCGCCGGAACAGCCCATTCCCTATAGCCACAAGCAGCACCTGGCGCTGGGCCTCCAGTGCAAGAACTGCCACGAAATGCCGGACCCCGGGGAGATGATGGGAATCCCGGCGGCCTCTAAGTGCATGACCTGTCACCAGGCGGTCAAACCGGACGTCCCGGCCATCCAGAAGCTGGCGGCGTTCGCCCGGGAGAACCGTGAGATCCCCTGGGTGCGCGTCTACCAGATCCCCAGCTACGTGGATTTCAGCCACAAGGAGCACCTGGCGGCGGGGGCCATCTGCGAGACCTGCCACGGCCAGGTGGCGCAGCGGGAGCGGCTGTTCCGGGAAACGGACATCTCCATGGGCGGCTGTATGGCCTGCCACCGGGCCCACAAGGCCAGCCTGGATTGCACCTACTGCCACGAGCAGCGCAACTGAAGATGAAGTTCGGCCTCTTCTACGAGCACCAGTTGCCGCGCCCGTGGAGCGAGGGCGACGAGGAGCGGCTGCTGGCGGACGCGCTGGACCAGATCGAACTTGCCGACGGCCTGGGCTTCGACTACGTCTGGGAGGTGGAGCACCATTTCCTGGAGGAATATTCGCACTCGAGCGCGCCGGAGGTGTTCCTGGCGGCCGCCAGCCAGCGGACGCGGCGCATCCGGCTGGGGCACGGCATCGTGCAGCTTCCCCCGGCTTTCAACCATCCGGCGCGCGTGGCCGAGCGCATCGCCACGCTCGACCTGCTCTCCGGCGGGCGGGTGGAGTTCGGCACCGGGGAATCCACGTCGCAGGCCGAACTGGGGGCCTTCGGCATCGACCGCAATCTGAAGCACGCGCAGTGGGAGGAGGCGCTGCAGGCCATTCCGCGCATGTTCGTGGAAGAGCCGTTCGCCGGCTGGCAGGGGCGCTTCTTTTCCATGCCGCAGCGCAACGTGCTGCCCAAGCCGAAACAAAAGCCGCATCCGCCGCTGTGGATGGCCTGCAGCCGGCGGGAGAGCATCCTGACCGCGGCGCGCCACGGGCTGGGGGCCCTCTCCTTCTCCTTCATCGAGCCGGAGGAGGCCCGCGAGTGGGTGGAGGACTACTATCGTATCCTGGCCGGCGAGGAATGGACGCCGGCGGGGTTTCGCGTGGATCCGAACGTGGCCGTCGTGGTGCCCATGATGTGCCATGACGACGAGGAGACGGCCATCGCGCGCGGCATCGACGGCGCGCACTTCTTCGGCTACTCCCTGGCGCATTATTACGTGTTCGGAAAGCACCAGCCGGGCCGCACGGCGCTGTGGGAGGAGTTCCAAAAGAACCGGGATGCGTTCGGCTTCGCCCGCGAAATTGTGACCGCGGATGCCGCGCCGCTGGGGGTGAAACTGCTGCAGCACGGGATGGGATCGCTGCGCGGCGCCATCGGCACGCCGGAGCAGATCGCGGCGCTGGTGGAGCGCTACGAGCGCGCGGGCGTGGATGCGGTGATCTTCGTCTCGCAGGCGGGGCGCAACCGGCACGAGCATATCTGCGAATCCATCGAGTTGTTCGCCCGGGAGGTGCTGCCGCGGTTCGCGGACCGGGCCGAAGCGCGCGAGCGGGAGAAACGCGCGCGCCTCGCGGAGGCCTGCGAGCGGGCTCTGGCGCGCCGCCAGCCCGCGCGACAAGCCGCCGCCGGATACGAGATCACGCCGCAGGGCGAACCGGAACGGCCCGCCGCTGCGTCGGCCGCGAACGGCCACGCGCGTGGGGCGGCGTTTCTGTTTTCCCGGTTCGTGCGCCGCCGGGATGACCGGCAACTGGAGCGGCTGATGCGCTTCCGCCCGCTGCAGCGGGCCATCTTCAGGGGCATGGAAAAGGCTTTTCAGCCGGGTCGCGCGGGAGGGTTTTCGGGCGACGTGCAGTACGACCTGGAGGGCCGCCTGTGGATCCTGCGCATCACCGGTGGCCGAGCCACGGCCTTGCCGGGCAAAGCGGAGGACCCGGTGCTGGTCTTCCGCATGAGCCTGCCAATCTTCGCGCGCCTGGCGGCAGGGGAGATGCTGGCGCCGCAGGCGCTACTGGAACGCAAGATCGAGGTGCAAGGCGACCTGAAGGCCCTGGCGCGCTTCAGCGCCGGCTTCGGCGCCTGAGCGGGCGGCCCGTGCGAGACAATAAGGCCATGTACCACGCGTTGATGTTCAGCCTGCTCCTGGCCGCAGCCGCATCGGCCGCGACCATTGAAGGCGACTGGCAGGGCACGCTGAAATCGGGTCCCTTCGAGCTCCGCCTGGTCCTGCACATCACCAAGAGTGAAAAGGGCGCGTTCAGCGCCACCATGGACAGCATCGACCAGAACGGGTTCGGATTGCCGGTGGATACTTTCACACTCACCGGTTCCGCGCTGGCCTTCGAGATGCAGGCCGTAAAGGGCTCTTATGAAGGGAAAGTGAATCCGCAGGTGACCGCGATCAGCGGCACCTGGACCCAGAACGGCCGCTCGGCGCCGCTGGAGTTCACCCGCGCGCGGCCCAAGCCGCCCTCCGTTCCGGTGAAGCCCTCCGACATCGATGGGGACTGGCAGGGTACGCTGGAGACCGGCGCCCAGCCCCTGCGCGTCGTGCTGCACATTCTCAACACCAGCGACGGTTTGACGGGCAAAATCGACAGCCTGGACCAGAACGCGATGGGGCTGCCCGTCACCACCATGAGCCGGGAAGGCAAAGCGTTCAAGTTCGAGATGCGGCAGATGGCCGCCAGCTTTCGCGGAACCATCCGCGCCGACCTGTCCGCCATCGACGGAACCTTCACGCAGGCGGGAAAGGACATGCCGCTGCTGCTGAAGCGGTTGCCCGCCGCTCACCGCTGACGCAGCCGGGCCACGGTCTCCAGGTGGTAGGTCTGCGGGAACAGATCCACCATGGTGAGATGCTCCAGGGCGTAGCCAGCCACCGCCAACCCGGCCAGGTCGCGCGCCAGCGTGGCGGGATCGCAGGCCACGATGGTCACCAGCGGCGGTCGTAGCCGGGCGATGTGACGGACCACGGTTTTTCCCAGCCCGGCACGCGGCGGGTCGGCCAGCAGGAAATCCGGAGGGCGTTCGAGCGCCTCCAGGTACTGCTCGCAGGCGCGCTCGGCGACGCGAACCGGCCGCCCTGCCCGCTCGGCGTTGAAGCGCAGGTCCGCGGCCGCGCAGGAGCCGGATTCAACGGCCGTCACTTCGCCGAAGCGGCCCGCCAGCGGCAGGGAGAACAACCCTGCGCCGGCATAGAGATCGAGAGCCGTCTTGCCCCCGGCGCCCTCCAGCGCCAGTTCCACCAGGCGATCCACCAGAAAACGGTTCACTTGAAAGAAGGAGCCGCGGCTGATGCGGAAGAGGCTGCCTGCGGCCGGGTAATCCAGCGCGCCCGCTACTAAGCCGGGAATCTCCGCGGCGCACCACTCGAAGAAGCGCCGCGCCACCGGCCGGGCGGTGTCGGTCACGGTAAGCTGGATCTCGGCTTCGTTGGTAAACAGTTCCAGCGCGTGGACGAAGCGTGGCCAGCGGGCATCGCGCAGCATGCGGCGCAGCGCGGCGATGGCCTCGTTGATCTTGGGAGAACTCAGCGGGCAGCTTTCGATGGCGCACAGGTCGTGTGAGCGGGGCTCCAGGTAGCCGATCTGGACGCCGCGAATCTGCAACTGCGCGCGGTTGCGGTAGTGCCAGGGCTCCGCAGCCTCAACGGCGATCTCGGCCGGCGGTTCCAGCTTGCCGATGCGGCGCAGTCCCTCAGCCAGGATGCCGCGCTTGGCGGCCACCTGGAGTTCGTAGGGCGCGTGCTGGTAGTGGCAGCCGCCGCAGCGCGCGAAGTAGGGGCAGAGCGGCGCCGCCCGCTCCGGGGATGCCTCCAGCACCTCGCGCAGCCGGGTGCGCAGCAAGCCTGGCCTTTCCACTTCCGGCTCCACGCGTACGCGTTCGCCGGGCAGAACGAAAGGCACCAGCACCACGCGGCCATCCACGCGGCCCAGGCCGTCTCCGCCGTAGACCAGTTTTTCCACCGTGACTTCGAAATCGCGTACGATAAAAATTCGCCTTCCCTACTTCCATGAAAGCACGAGTTTTTTCCGGCATGCAGCCGTCCGGAAACTTACACATCGGAAATTACCTGGGCGCGCTCAAGAACTGGGTGCGAATCCAGCCGGACTACGAGTGCATCTTCTGCATCGTCGATCTGCACGCGGTGACCCTGTACCAGAATCCCGCGGAGCTGCGCGCCAAAATCGAGGAAATTGCGGCGCTGTACCTGGCGGCGGGGGTGGACCCGGAGCAGTCCGCCATCATGGTGCAATCGGCGGTGCCGGCGCACGCGGAACTGGCCTGGATGCTCACCTGCGTGACGCCGGTAGGCTGGCTGGAGCGCATGACCCAGTACAAGGCCAAGGCGGCCGCCCAGGAATCCGTGGGCGACGGCCTGCTGCAATACCCGGTGCTCATGGCGGCGGATATTCTGCTCTACCAGGCAGCCATCGTGCCGGTGGGCGAAGATCAGGCGCAGCACCTGGAACTGACCCGGGATATCGCGCAGCGCTTCAACTCGCTCTATGGGGAGACCTTCGTGGTGCCCGGCACCAGCCTGCCTAGCGTGGGCGCGCGGGTCATGGGCCTGGACGATCCTACGGTAAAGATGAGCAAGTCCGCCACCGGAGCGTACCACGCGGTGGCGTTGCTGGATCCGCCCGAGCGTGTCCGCAAGACCATCATGCGCGCCACCACCGATTCCCTCCCCGCCGTGGATTACGACAACCTGGGCGCGGGCGTGGAGAACCTGCTGAACATCTTCCAGGCGTTCGGGGGCTGGAGCAGCGAACAGATGCGCGCGCACTTCGAGGGCATGCGCTACGGGGAGCTGAAGAAGCAGGTGGCGGAGATGGTGATCTCCTGCCTGGAGCCCTTCCAGCGGCGCTACCGCGAAATCACCTCCGAGCCGGGGTACCTGGCGGGCGTGCTGCGCCAGGGCGCGGAGCGGGTGGCGCCCATCGCCAACTCCACCGTGGAACTGGTAAAGCAGCGGATGGGGCTGTACACCGGCGCCTGAGATGGGATCCGGCGGCGCCTCGCTGGCCTCATACCGCCGGCTGGTGGCCGGGAATCCCAATTTCCGGCGGCTATGGCTGGCGCAGATCGTCAGCGAACTGGGTGATTGGTTCTACGCCCTGTCGATCTACAACCTGCTGCTGCAACTGACCGGCAACGCCGCCTCGGTGGGGCTGGCGGTGGTGCTGCAAGTGCTGCCGGCCACCTTCATCGGCCCCACGGCGGGTGTGGTAAACGACCGCAGCAGCCGCCGGCGGGTGATGATCGCGGCGGACCTGGCGCGCGCGGCCATCGTGTTGGGCATGCTGCTGGTGCGCACGCGCGGCACGGTCTGGCTGGTGTATCCCCTGCTGCTCGCGGAAACCCTGATGGCCGCCTTCTTCGAGCCGGCGCGCAACGCGGTGATTCCGAACATCACCAGCGCGGGCGCGCTGCTGACAGCGAACACGCTGGCCTCGGTCACCTGGTCTTTCAACCTGGCGGCCGGCTCCACCCTGGGCGGGTTGGCCGCGGTGCTGCTGGGGCGCGACGCGGTCTTCGTGCTGAACTCGCTCTCCTTTTTGGCTTCGGCGTACCTGATCAGCCGCATGCGCTTCGCCGAACCGCATCTGGCTTCGGCGGAGCCCTTGCGGCCGCGCGACCTGGCGGACTTCTCCCCGATCTTGGAGGGCGCGCGCTACGTGCGCGGGCGCCCGCGCCTGCTCGCCACGGTGTTTGTAAAGGCCGGACTGGGCTTCATGGGCGCCAACAACGTGCTCCTCCCACTGCTGGGGGAGCGCGTTTTTCCGGTGCGCCTGGGGAACCTGTCGGCCCAGCGCGGCGCCCTTCTGGGGATGAGCCTGCTGATGGGCGCGCGCGGAGTGGGCGCCCTGCTCGGACCCTTCGTGAGCAGCGCCTGGGCCGGCGACCGGCACGAGCGTCTGCGCTTCGGCATCCTGCTGGGTTTCCTGCTGGCAGCCTGCGGCTATGTGGCGGTGGGGCTGGCCGGATCGGCGTGGCACGCCATCGCCGCCGTGATCCTGGCGCATGCTGGCGGCTCCACCATCTGGGTCTTTTCGACCACCCTGTTGCAGACCTACACCGAGGACCAGTATCGCGGGCGAGTCTTTTCGGCCGAACTGGGATTCTGCATGCTCACCATCTCCGCCAGCAGTTACCTGGCCGGACTGGCGGTGGACTGGGGCATCCCGGTGCGCACCTTCGCCGCCGGCATGGGACTGGCCATGTTGCTGCCGGCCGCGGTCTGGGCGCTGGTGCTGCGCTTCAGCCGCGAGTAAGCGCGCCGTCAGCGCGGGCGGGTGAGGATCCACCGCGCCGCGGCGGCGAGCGAGCGCACACGGGCGTCCGGCTGATGCTCCGGCTCCCGCTCGCCGTAGCCGTCTCCGATCAGGATGGTAGTGCAGCCCGCCCGCGCCCCTGCGTCGATGTCCCGCCATCGGTCGCCCACCAGGTAGCTGTGCGGCAGGTCCACGGCGTAGCGCTCGGCGGCAGCCAACAGCATGCCGGGCCGCGGCTTGCGGCACTGGCACGCGTCGGCGTCGTCGTGGTAGCAGACGAAGAAGTCGTCGAGGGGCAGCGCGCGCTGCAACACCGCATGAATGTTTTCGACTTCCGCCCGCGTCTGGAGACCGCGCGCCACATCCGGCTGGTTGGTTACCACGATCAGCAGGAAGCCGGCTTCCTTTAGCGAAGTGAGCGCACGGGACGCGCCGGCTGCGATCTGGAGTTCCGCGGCGCTGGCAGGCGGATATAGCCTGCCGCCCTCAACGCGGATGCGGTTGAGAACCCCATCGCGATCCAGGAAAACGGCGCGCCTCACCGGACGGATTCCCACTTGCCAGAGGCGGTCTTCAAATCGGGGTGCGAGACCAGCAGGTGCCACACCACCGCCTGGAAAGCCTCCGCATGCGGCGTGAGGTGCGCCGGGTTCACCTCCGGGACCACCACGCAGACATCAGCCACCTGCGCGGCGTAGCCGTCCGCACGTCCCACGATGCCGGCGACGCCCGCGCCCACGGAGCGGGCGTATTGCAGGGCTGCCACCAGGTTCGGGCTGATCTGCTTCTCCAGGCTGCCGCCGCCCACGGAAAACACCAGGATCAGGTCCTCGGGGCGCAAGCGGCTGACGCGCAGCCAGGCCTCGAAGACGCCGGCCCAGCCTTCGTCGTTGGTGCGGGCGGTCAGTTCGGAGACATTATCGGTAGGGCAGTAGGCCTCGATTCCAGCCAGCTTGCGGAAATCGTTAACGGCGTGCGACGCATTGGCGGCGCTGCCGCCCACCCCCAGGATGAACAGGCGCCCGCCGCGCGCCCGCAGGGCCGCGAGCTGAGCTACCAGGCGGTCGATGGCGCCGCTGTCCAGCTTCCGGAGGATCTCGCCGGCCTCGGCCAGAAATTGCTGCGTGAAGGTCATGCCCCGTGCTCCGCCAGGTAATCCGAAAGCTCCCGCACCCCCTCGAAGGAGCCGATCTCGTAGAAACGCTCCGGCGCCTCGAAAGCCGCCAGTTGCTCCCGCCGCAGCAGGTCCTGGTAGAGCGCCGCCAGGTCGGCCTGTTCGCCGGCGAACGCCGACCGGTGGAACACGCCCAGCCCGTAATCGATGTGGTGCATGCGCGCGGTGCGGTTCTTCTTATCGTAGGCCAGAATGCGGCCGCCGGTGAACTCCACGTTGCTCTGGTCCCACCTGCCCTCGTTGCGGAACACGGTCATCAGGGCGGGCTTCACGGCGCGCCGGAACGCCTCCTCGACATCGCGGTACGAGCAAGGCAGATACGAGTCGCCGTATATGACGAAGAATTCGTCGCCCAGCAGCGGCAGAGCCTGGCGCAGGGCGCCGGCGGTGCCGCGCAGCACCGGGCCGTCCCAGGCGTACTCCACCTGAAGGCCGAAGGCGCGGCCATCGCCCGCGAATTCCCGGATCTGCTCGCCCAGGTAGCCCACGCACAATACCACCCGGGCGATGCCATTCGCCCGCAGCAGCCGCAACTGGTGCGACAGGAACGGCTCGCCGCGGACTTCCACCAGCGCCTTGGGCATCTGCCGGGTCACCGGATCGAGGCGCGTGCCCAGTCCCCCCGCCAGGATGGCCACGGGCAGCCGGCTCATGACTGAACCAGCACGGCCGTGCCGCCGAAATCGAAACGCAGGCGCACCTCACGCAGGCCGGCCTCGCGCAGGGCGCGGCGCAGGCGAGTCTTGTCCTCGGTGTAGAACATCAGGAAGCCCCCGCCGCCGGCACCGATGAGTTTGCCGCCCAGCGCGCCGTGGCGCCGCGCCAGTTCGTAATACGCGTCGATGCGGGAATTGGTCATCGCGCCGGAGCGCTCCTTCTTGTGTTCCCAGTGGCGGTGCATCAGGGCGGCGAAGCGGCGCAAATCGCCCTGCTCCAGGGCTTCCTTGCTCTCCAGGCCAAGCTGCTTGACCACGTGCAGGTGCTCCACCATGCCGCGGTCGCCCTGCCGCGTGCGCGCGTCCTGCTCCTGGAGGATTTGGGAGGCTGAGCGCGTGAAGCCGGTGAAGAACAGGAGCAGGTTGTCTTCCAGGTTCAACAGCGTCTCGGGGTCCAGCTTGAGCGGCGAGACGCGCACGCCGCCGTCCGGCTGGAAATCGAAGCAGGTGATGCCGCCGAAGGTGGCGATGTACTGGTCCTGCTTGCCCACGGGCTCGCCCAGCAGGTCGATCTCGATGTGGCAGGCCTGCTCGGCCAGTTCCTGCAACCGCACGATGCTTTTGTTCCAGGCGTGCAGCGCGCGCAGCAGGGCCACGGTAAAGCTGCCCGAGGAGCCCAGGCCCGTGCCGGCCGGGATGTCCGACATGCTCACGATTTCCAGGTGCGGGGCTTCCAGGTTCACCAGCCGCAGGGCCTCGCGCACGATGGGATGTTGCACCTCATCGATGCTGCGCACGAGCTCCGTCTTCGAGTACTTCACGATCAGTTCCTGCTCGAAGGTCTCGTGCAGGGTGATATAGACGTACTTGTCGATCGCGGCGGCCATCACGAAACCGGTGTGCTCGCGGTAGTAGGAAGGAAGATCCGTGCCTCCGCCGCCGAGGGAAATACGCAGGGGGCTGCGGGTAACGATCAAGGCAGCTCTCCGGCACAGAACGGCTCGATCACTCGCAGCGCCGCCTGCGCGTCGGCGATGCCCGGCTCCGGCGCGCGCTCGAGGCGGATGTCTTCCACGAAACGGGCGAACTCCATCTGCCAGGAATCGTCCGCCATGGGGTATTCCCAGGTGGTGGTTTCCGGCGGGCCCATCTCCGGTGTCATGCGGTACCAGGTGAGCCGCTCGACGCCATAGCTGCCGCCCAGCCCGGAGATTTCCAGCTTGCCCAGGCGGCCGTAGATCTCGAAAGAGAACAGGTTTTTCCACTCGGTCCAACTGGCGTGCAGGAAGGCCACCTGGCCCATGGCCGTTTCGAGCAGCAGGAAGCCGTTGTCCTCCACCGGGACATCCCAAAAGTAGGTGCGCGCCCGGCCCAGGGCCTCCACAAAGTCGCCCAGGAACCAGCGGGAGAGATCCACGAGGTGGATGCCCTGGTCGATCAGTTCTCCGCCGCCGGAACGCGCCGGCTGCGCGCGCCACTCGTGCTCGTAGCCGGGCCGGCCGCCGTGCCCGTAGCGCCCGCGGACGTACATGGGCTCGCCCAGCGCGCCGGAGGCGAAGATTTCGTGAGCCTTCTGAAAGGCACGGTGAAAGCGATGATTGAAGCCCACGCGGACCAGCACGCCGGTTTTGGACGCGGCTTCGGCCACGGCGTCCAATTCCGCGGCGCGGCGCGCGCCGGGCTTCTCCACGAGCACGTGCTTGCCCGCCGCGGCGGCGGCCGCCGCGATGGGCGCCAGCAGGTCGTGCGGCGTGGCCACGATCACCAGGTCCGCATTCGGATGCGCCGCCGCGGCGCGCCAGTCGGTGAGCGCCTCGGCTCCCGGTGCGGTTTCCGCCAGGGCCCGGGCGCGCGCCGCCTGCGCATCGCAGCACACCGTGAGAAAGCTATGCCCCAGCGCGGCCGCGCGCTTTTGCCCGATCAGACCGCAGCCTATGATGGCCACCCGCATGCAAACCAGCATTGTAGCGGTTAAACTGGGTGAATTGCGGCCTGACATCTCCCTGATTTTCCCGGCTTACAACGAAGCCGGCAGCATCTCCCAAACCATAGCGGAAACGGTGGCTTCTTTTGAGGGATGGGGGTATGGCTACGAGATCATCGTGGCCGCCGACGGCGACGACGGCACGTGCGAGAAGGTCGCGGAGATAAGCCGCAGAAATCCCGCCATCCGGGTGATCGGAGAGAGCGTCCGGCGCGGCAAAGGGCGCGGCGTACGGGAAGGCGTGGCTTTGGCCACCGGGGAAATCATCGGCTACGCGGATGCGGACAACAAAGTGCCCATCTCGGAATTCGCCAAAATCCGGCCCTGGCTGGACGCTGGATGCGAGGTGGTGATCGGTTCGCGGGCTTTGGACGCATCCCGCATCGAGCGCCCGCAGCCGCTCTACCGGCGGATCGGCTCGAAAGGTTTCGCGTTGTTCCTGCACGCGGCCGTGGGGCTGCCCGAGATCGCGGACTCGCAGTGCGGCTTCAAGTTTTTCACTCACGCCGCCGCGCGCGAGTTGTTCGCCCGGCAGCGCATCGACGGATACATGTTCGATGTGGAAATTCTGGTGCTCGCGAAACAGCTCGGCTACCGCATCCAGCAGGTGCCCATCCGCTGGCGGGACGACGGCGACAGCCGCCTGGACCTCGTGCGCGGCAACGTCCGCAACGTCATGGATATTTTTCGCATCCGTGCCGCGCGGATGCGCCCCGGGAAACGGCCATGAAATGCTTCGTCACCGGCGCGGCCGGATTTATCGGCAGCAACCTGGTGGACCGCCTGCTGGCGGAGGGCCACGAGGTCGTAGGCTACGACAATTTCTCGACCGGCCAGGCGGAGTTTCTCGAGGCTGCGCGCCGCTCCCCCTGCTTCCGGCTGGTGGAGGGCGACCTGCTCGACCGGGCGGCGCTGGCGCGCGCCGTGGCGGGCTGCGAGCAGGTCTTCCACCTGGCGGCCAACGCGGATGTGCGCTTCGGCACGCTGCACCCGCTCAGGGACCTGGAACAGAACACCATCGGCACCGCCCACGTGCTGGAGGCCATGCGCGCGTCCGGAGTGCCCGGCATCGCCTTCGCTTCGACCGGCTAGGTGTACGGCGAGCCGAAGGTCTTTCCCACGCCCGAGGACGCGCCCTTTCCGGTGCAGACGTCGCTCTACGCCGCTTCCAAGCTCGCGGCCGAGGGGATGATCGCGGCACATTGCGAAGGCTTCGGCATGCGCGCCTGGATCTTCCGCTTCGTCTCCATCCTGGGAGAGCGCTACACGCACGGACACGTGTGGGACTTTTACAGGCAATTGCGCGAGCACCCGCAGTACCTCGACGTGCTGGGGAACGGCAGGCAGCGCAAGTCCTATCTCTACGTGCAGGACTGCGTGGACGCCATCCTGCTGGCGCTCGAACGCGCGGCAGGCAAGGTGAACATCTTCAACCTGGGCACGGACGAGTACTGCGAGGTAGACGAGTCGGCGGGCTGGATCGCGCAGCACCTGGGCCTGAACCCGGAGTTGCGGCATACCGGCGGCGAGCGCGGCTGGGTGGGCGACAGCCCGTTCATCTTTCTGGATTGCCACCGCATCCGCTCCCTGGGCTGGCGTCCAAAGCTGGGCATCCGGGAGGCGGTGATCCGCACGGTGCGGTTTCTGGAGGCGAATCCGTGGCTGCTGGAGCGCCGCTGAGGCCCGTGGGATAATTGCCGTTGAGCGCTCGCCGTGAGCCGCAAGTCCTGATGTCCGCACTGCCAGGCAGCCGCCCCTTTCCGGAGTTGTATGTGCCGCACCTCGGCTGGTTTGTCCACGAACCGGAGGATGCCGTAGCCCTGTACCTGAACCAGGGGTGGTTTGAGTACCGGGAGCAGGCCTTCGCCTGGCTGTACCTGCGGGAAGGAGACACAGTCCTGGATTGCGGGGCGCACTTCGGCTTGTATTCGGTGCTCGCCGGCCACGCTATCGGCAGCGGCCGGGTTCTGGCGGTCGAGGCCAACCCGGCCACCGTGCCCGTGCTCCAGCGCAATCTGGAGGCGCACCGCACGCCGGGGGCGTGCGCGATCGCGAGGGCGGTGGCGGCGGAAAACGGCGAGAGCCGTTTCTACCCGGCGGCTCCCGGACGGGCGGCCTACAGCAGCCTGATCCCGGAAGACGAGGCGCAGGAAGCCGTGGCCGTTGCCGCCACCACGCTGGATCAACTGCTCGACGAACAGGGCGTGGCGCGCGCGGATTTCGCCAAGATCGACGTGGAAGGCGCGGAAATCGATGTGTTGCGGGGCGCCGCCCGCAGTCTCGCGGAAGGCCGCCTGCCGCTGGTCATGATCGAGTGCAGCGAGGCCAATCTGCGCCGCGCGGGGCGGGATACGCGGGCGCTATTTGCGCAGTTCGAAGCCTCCGCCTGCCCGGTGTGGAGCTTCGACCCGGACCAGATGCGCCTCGTGCCGCGCGCCTGCGAAGGGCCCATCTGGTACGAAAACCTGTTCCTCACGCGCGAGCCGGATGCCGTCAACCAGCGCCTCCGGAGCGCGCCGGAGGCCCGGCGGCGGTTGGCCGCCGAAATCCTCACGCGCGGCCGGGCGGCGGACGGCCTGTACCGCCGCGTGGAGGAGGCCAGCCAGGTGGTTTCTCAAGCGCGCCAGAGCGAAGAGGAGGCCTACCGCCGGCTGGGAGAAACCAACTGGCGGCTGGAGCAAACCACCGGGGAACTGCGCCAGGAGCAGCGTTTGCTGCGCGAGCTGGCCGCCCACCTCCAGCCCTACCTGGCCTCCCGCTACGTGCGCCTGGGGTGGAAATTGCATGTGCTGCACAGGCCGGAGTGGCTGATGCGCTTCGTCTCCACCCGGCGGGAGTCCGACAATGCCTGAGAACGGGCTCCTGCTTTCTGTGGTGGTGGTAACCTACAATACCCGTCCGGACCTGCTGGCCTGGGCGCTGGATTCGATCGCGCAACAAAGCATGCCGAAGTCGTGCTTCGAGGTCGTGGTGGTGGATAACAACTCCCACCCGCCGCTTGCCGAGGCGCAGCTTCAGGCCGGCCGCGGCCTCAACCTGCGGCTGATCCGGGAGACCCGCCAGGGCAATACGTTCGCCCGCTGCACCGGCATCGCCGCCGCCGCCGCGCCCATCCTGGTTTTCGTGGACGACGACAACCACCTGGATCCGGATTACCTGGAGACTGGTTACCGGATCGCGTGCGCGCAGCCGGCGCTGGGCGCCTTTGGCGGCGTCTCGCGGGGCGTTTTCGAGGCGCGCACGGCGGAGTGGAAGAAAAGACTGCTGCCTTTCCTGGGCGTGCGCGACTACGGGCCGCGCCCGATCACCTCGCGCGAGGACCGCTGGGGGGAGTGGGAGCCCATCGGCGCGGGCATGGTCTTCCGCAAGGAGGTTGGCGCGAAGTTCATCGAAATGGTGCGCGAGAGCCGCGCCGCGCGCCTGCTGGGACGCAAGGGCGCGCTGCTCATGAGCGGCGAAGATTCCTTGATCGCGCGCGCCGCCTACCGCCTGGGCTACGCCTGCTCCTACCAGCCCGAACTCAAAATGTCGCACTGCATGAAGGCCCGCCGCATGCGCGCGAAAGTGCTGGCCGGAACCATGCTGGGGCACGGACGCTCCTACGTGCTGCTGCGGCAGGTGCTGGGAGAGCCGCTCGAGCAGATCAGCGCCCCGGCCGCCCTCGTCGAACTGGCGCGCCGCCTGCGGTTTCGCCTCCGCGCCGACGGGGTGCGCGCGGGGACCGTGCGCTGGTGCTGGGACGCTGGCTACTTCTATCAGTTGCGGCTGGAAAATCGGCGCGCGCCGCAGTTCCTCCGGCAGCGGGAAGAGCAGATTGCGGATATCCATAGTCATACCTAACTTCAATTCCGGCGAGGTCCTGGAGCGCGCCATCCGATCCCTGCTGAACCAGGATTACCCGGACCTGCAACTGATCGTGGCCGACGGCGGCAGCCGCGACGTTTCCCGGGAGATTCTGGAGCGATACCGCGCGGCCTTCGACGTGCTGATCTCGGAAAAAGACGCCGGCCAGGCCGACGGCCTCAACAAGGGCTTCGCGCACGCCAACGGCGAAATCTACGGCTGGCTCTGCGCCGACGACGAATTGATGCCCGGCGCGCTCTCCCAGGTGGCCGAGGTGTTCCGCCGCCATCCCGAGGCGGACGTCGTGACGGGGTACTGTGCGCGGATCTACCCGGACGGCTCTCCATACCATTCCCCGCCCGATCCGCAGGCCTGGGAGAAAATCCACATCCTGGATGTGATCGAGCAGCCCAGCACGTTCTGGAAGGCGGACCTGCACCGCAAGCTGGGCCGGCTCGACACCAGCTACCACCTGGCTTTCGACTGGGACCTGTGGTGCCGCATGCGGCTGGCGGGCGCGCGCCTGGCGACCACCGAGGCGGTGCTCTCGCGCTATCACTTTTCGGCCACCAACAAGTCCGGCAGCGCCGGCGAGCTGTTCGCGCGCGAGGCCTTCCGCATCATCCGCAAGTACGGGCCCCTGGGCGGCCGGCTGGCGTATATCTTCCGCTTCCTCTACCGGCATTTCGACTTGAAAGGCTGCTACGATCAGCCGCCCACGGCCTCAAGGGCGCGCTTGCTGGCTTGGGGCGCGGTGCTGCACGGGCTGCGCGCCCTCATCGGCGAAGAGCTGTTGTACCGCTACAATTGGCATTTCGCCTCCTGCCAGCAGCGCAACCTCAAGTGGTGGTGAGACAGGCCGAATGAGCATCCAGCACCAGCCCGTCCCGCTGGAGGCGGCCGAGCAGCAGTACCTGGAGTTGTTCCCGGACGCTTTTCCGGAGAATGCCGCAACGCCGCTCGCCACCGCGGCGCATTACCGCTGGAAGTTCCGTTCGGCGTCCCTGGCGGCGCCCGCCGCCGAATTCGGAGCCTATGAGGACGGCCAGATGGTGGGCTATTACGCGGCCTTGCCGTATCCTTACTCTCTGGGAGGCCGGACGCTGCTGGCGGCCATGGTGTGCGACGTGATGACCCACAGCCGCATGCGCGGAAAAGGTGTCTTCACGGCCCTGGGACGGTACGCCACCGATTCCATGGCACAAGCCGGCAGGCAACTCGCCACCGGCTTCGTGGTGCGGCCTCCGGTACTGCCCGGTCACCTCAAAGTCGGCTGGAAGGTGGCGGCGCTTCTGCCGGTGTATCTGAAACTGCTCGATCCATCCACCCTTCTCGGGGAGCACGGCTTGCGATGGCTGGGCGCCGCGGCGAGGCCCCTGCTGGCCGCCTATCAGTTCGGCTGCCGGGCCGCGCGGGCATTGCCGCGCGGTAAAGCGGCGATTTCCGTGGAGGATCTTTCCCCCGGCGAGTTCTTTTCCCTGCCCGGCTACCCGGAGTTCTTCGCCCGCTGGGCCGGGCAGTACCCCAACCACCTGCTGAAGTCCGAGGCGTTCCTGCGCTGGCGCCTGGGAGCACCCGCCGCGGACTACCGCATTCTGACCCTGCGGCGTGGCGGCGACCTGGCTGCGGTAGCCATCACCCGGCGGACGCCTCTCAAAGGGTTGGATGTCGCCGCCGTGCTCGACCTGATGATTCCGCGCCACGACCTGGACCTGGTGGCAGCCGTGCATGACGCGCTCGCCGGGCAGGCGCGCCGCTCAGGCGCCGGAGGCGTGGCCATGATGACCACCCGCGCCGACGCGGCTCGCTGGCAACTGCTCCGCCACGGGTACTGGAAAATCCCCTACCAGTTCAAGTTCATCCTCAAGTGGCTGGCTCGCGAGCCGGAGCCGGCGTGTCTTTGGGATCCCGCCGCCTGGCACCTGATGTGGGTGGATTCGGACAACCTGTGACTACCATGCCCCCGGCCGCGCATCTTCTGACCATTGATCTGGAGGACTGGTATCATGCCAATCTCATGGACGGCAAGGTGGACCGCGCGCGGGCGGAATCCCGCGTGGAGGCCAGCACGCGCCGGTTGCTCGACCTGCTGGAGGAAGCCGGCGCCCGGGCCACGGTGTTTGTGCTGGGCGCGGTCGCCGAGCGGCACCCCCAACTGGTGCGGACAGTGCGGGAGCGCGGGCACGAAATCGCTTCGCACGGGTACGCCCACCGCCTGGCGTACCAGCAAAGCCCCGCGGAGTTCGAGGAAGACCTGGGGCGCTCGGTGGAGTGCATCGAAGCGGCCTCCGGCGTGCGGCCCGCGGGCTACCGCGCTCCCTCCTGGTCCATTACCCGGCGGAACCTGTGGGCCCTGGAAATCGTGCGCCGGGCCGGCTTCGCGTACGATTCCAGCATCTTCCCGTTCCGAACGTTCCTGTACGGCATCCCCGGGGCGCCCAACCGGCCCTTCCGCATCCGCCTGAGCCAGGGGGAACTGCTGGAAATTCCCGCCAGCACGCTGACGCTTGGCGGCGTGGCGCTGCCTTTCTCCGGCGGCGCGTATTTCCGCCTGTTGCCCGCACCCCTGGCGCGGGCCGGCTTCCGCAGCGTCGCGCGCGGCGGACACCCCGCGATGTTCTATACGCATCCCTGGGAACTGGACGCGGATTGCCCCCGGGTGAAGGGGCTGGGAGCCGCGGCCTGGCTGATGCACTACGCCGGCGCCGGGCGCATGCCGGGCAAGATCCGGCGCCTGTTGGGCCAGTTCCGTTTCCTGCCCCTCGCAGAGTACCTGGCGCAGGTAGGCCGCGGCGAATTGCCGGAGGTGCGCTCTGCGGAACTCTGAGGTCGGAAGCCTTTACGTGATCATTCCCGCGTACAATGAGGCGGCTTCGGTGGGGCGGGTGGTGCGCGGCGTGCACGCGGTGTGCCCGGAGGCGCGCGTGGTGGTGGTGAACGACGGCTCGACCGACGGGACCGCCCGCGAAGCCGCGCGGGCGGGCGCCGCGCTCATCGATCTGCCGTTCAACTGCGGCTACGGCGTGGCTCTCCAGACTGGCTTGCTGCATGCGCAGCGCAGCCGGGCCGATTTCGTGGTCGCCCTGGACGCCGACGGGCAGCACGAACCCGCGGAGATTCCCAAGCTGGTCGAACCCCTGCGAGCCGGCGCCGCGGACCTGGTCCTGGGCAGCCGCTACCTGCCCGGCAGCCTGTGTTACCGCGTGCCCCGCGCGCGCCGCCTGGTCTCCTGGCTGTTCTCCCTGGTGGTCTCCCTCATCATGCGCCGAACCATTCGCGACACCACCACCGGCTTTCAGGGCTTGAACGCCAGGGCGTTGCAAGTCTATCTGAGCATGAAGGATTTTCCGGAGACCTCGCCGGATGCCGACCTGTTGCTCTATGCCTATCGGCGGCAGTGCCGGGTGCTGGAGGTGCCCGTGACAATGCACGCCGACCAGACGGGAGATTCCATGCACGGCTACGCCAAGTCGTTCTTCTACGTGCCCAAGATGCTGATCTCCCTGTTTGGCGTGCTGCTGGCGGAGAGGCGGTGAAGCCGTGTGGACACCCGATTCGCTAACTGCCGCGCAGGCTCCCCTGGGGCACATCTCGCCGCGCGCCCGGCTGCTGGTGCTATGCATCGGCCTGGGGCTATGCGCCTGGGTGGTGACCAAAATGCGCAACCGCACCGTGCTGATTCCCACCTGCACGCTGCTGCTCGCGGTAGGCGCCGGCATCCTGGGCTTTGCCGCCTGGCCCTCGTTTTTTGACCGGCTCTCGCGCCTGTTGGGCATCTACTATCCGCCGGTTTTTTACTTCCTGTTTGCCTTCATCGGGCTGTTCGCGGTGGTGCTGCACCTGGCCACGCGCCTCTCCATCACCGATGAGCGCTGCCGAAAGCTTTCCCAGGAGATCGCCCTGCTCAAGGCCGCCCAAAAGACGGAAACCGATCCTCCGCCCCGGCCCTGACGGTCAGCGGCCCGGTGGTACCCGCTCGAAGACGAAATACGATTTGCCGCTCGCGGCGGGAAGCTGGTCCAGCAGGCGAAAGCCCGGACTGGCCCGCAAGTAGCTCAGGATCTGGTTCTGCAGCCGCTCGCTGGGCAAGGCTACCGGCTGGAGGCTGGCCCCCTCTTCGGTGGCCACCACCACGTCGGCGCGGCGGATATCGCTGATGTAAGGCTCCAGGTCTTCCTCCAGAATCCGGGTGGTCAGAGAAATCCGCTGAGGATCGGCGTGCTGCCTGAGGAGCAGATACCACATTCCGGGTTCGGTCAGCAGGCCGACGGTGGGAAAAAACACCCGGCTGCGCCCGGCGCGGGCTTCCTCGGCCAGCGTTCCGGCGATCTGCCGAAGAATCTGGTTGGTGCGCCGCACGTAAGGCCCATCGCGGTTGCCCCACTTGCCCCAGGAGAAGCGCGCCGTACCCGCCAGGACCAGCATCACGGCCAGGCAGGTGGCCGCGCTCCGCGGGATGCGCCGGGGAACGGCGCCGCGCAGCATGCCTCCCAGGATCAGGCAAGAGTACAGCACCAGCAACCAGGCGAACGTGGCATTGCCGAACATGGCCTTGTTGGGCAGCGCTGTGGGCACCAGGTAGCTCAGCAGCAGAGCGCCGCCGGCGATACCGGCCTCCAGGCGGAACTTGCGTTCCCGGTGCAGCCAGGCGCCGGCAGCACCGCAGAGCAGGACCGCGGCGAAGACCGGACGAAAGCGGTAGAACACCTGGTCGCCGCCCGGCCCCGCCAGATAGAAGCCCAGATGTGTTCTTAGGCCGCCGGGAAGAATCCAGAAGCGGCGCTTGGGGGAAAACAGGGCGCTCACGAGGTACTGCCACTGGAACCGCAGGCCAACCGCGAAATAGACCAGGGAAACCAGGAGGGCCAAGCCGGTAATCCACGCCGCCGGCCGTACACACTCCCGCAGGCGGCCGGAAGACGGGCCGCCGGAGACAGCCCGCAGCGCCGAAAGCGCGAGGGCCCCGGCGAGGAAGATCAGGGTGCCGGGGAAGATGGAGGGCTTGGCCAGCAGGGCCAAGCCGAACCAGGCGCCGGCTGCGGTGGCTCCCCAGCGGCCAAGCTGGTCGAGTGGCGCTCCCGTGGCGGCGAGTATTCCGAGGGCGGTGAACAAACCGCAAGCCAGGTCTGGCCGGTATTCGTGAACGGCCAGGAAGGCCATGGGCGTCAGCAGTGCGAAGCCCAGCACCAGTCCGCGCTTCCAGCCGGCCAGGTCACTCAGCCGGCGGTCCAGGTAGACCAGGAGGAGCAGAATCAGAACACCGCTCGCGGCATAGGGAGCCCAGTCCCGCGGCCCGAAAACCGCGTAGCCGGCAGATGCCAGGTAGGTGGAATAGGGGGACGCCGGCGGATTTCGGAAATAAGACCACAGCGCCTCGCCGAAACCGCCGCCGTAGAACTCGGTCAGGCGCAGCAGTCCGTCGCCGACGTAGCGGCAGTCTTCCCAGGGCTGCACCACGAAAATCAGCCGGCCATATTGCAGAGAATACTCGACCACCGCCGCGGTGAACAGCGCGGCGGCCAGCGCCAGCAGCCACCATGCGGCGGCGGGCCGCGGAGACGTTTTGGGTAGCTCGGGGGGCACGGTCTCTGATTCAGAACCCTTCGAAGGACCGGATAGCCGCCACCACCCGCGCCTGGTCGGATTCCGTGAGGTCATTGTAGAACGGCAGGCGCAGCAGCCGGCCGCTCACTGATTCGGCCACCGGACATTGGCCGGCGTAGCCGCCGAACTTTCGCCCCATGGGGGAAAGATGCAGCGGCAGGTAGTGGAACACCGCAAGGATCTCTTGTCCGCCCAGATGCGCGATCAGGTGCCGGCGCGCCTGGGCGGAGGGCAGCAGCAGGTAGAAGAGGTGATAGGGCTGCCGGCAGTGCACCGGGACGCACGGCAGACCGACACCGCGCTCCGCCGCCCAGCCGCGCAGGTGGGCGTCATAATACTCCCACACCCGGCGGCGGCGCTCCTGGATCTCCGCGTGGGCTTCCAGTTGCGCACACAGGAAAGCCGCCAGCAGGTCCGAAGGCAGGAAGCTGGACCCGGCATCCACCCAGGTATACTTATCCACTTGCCCGCGAAAGAAGCGGCTGCGGTTGGTGCCCTTTTCTCGCAGAATTTCGGCGCGCTCGAGATAACGCGCGTCGTTCAAGACCAGGGCGCCCCCTTCGCCGCATGAGAAATTCTTGGTTTCATGGAAGCTCTGCGCGGTCATGACCCCGAAACTACCCAGGGGCTTGCCGCGGTATTGGCCCAGCAGTCCGTGCGCGTTGTCCTCGATGACCGGGATGCCGCGCGCGTCCGCCAGGGGCAGGATGGCGTCCATCTCGCAGCCCACACCACCGTAGTGCATCACGGCGATGGCCCGGGTGCGCTCGTTCACCAGGTTCGGAAGCAGCGCTTCGTCCAGGTTCAGCGTGTCCGGCCGGATATCCGCGAAGACCGGGCGGGCGCCGCGCAGCACGAAGGCGTTGGCCGTGGAGACGAAGGTGAACGAGGGCACAATCACCTCGTCGCCCGGCTGGATATCGAGCAGCAGCGCCGCCAGATCCAGCGCGTGCGTGCCGGAGGTGGTGAGCAGCACCTTGGGTGCGCCCAGCATCTTCTCCAGCAGGGCGTGACAGCGGCGCGTGAACAGACCGTCACCCGAAATGTGCATGCGCTCAACGGCCTGGCGCATGTAATCGAACTCGCTACCCGCCAGAAACGGCCGGTTGAAGGGGATGGATGTCAAAACATTTCTCCCAGAGGAACCAGGTGGGGGGCGTCGGGAGCGTGCCAGTGATATATGGCTTCCGGCTCCTCAAACCGAAAGCCCAGGCCGGCCAGCAGGTTCATTACCGGGGTGTTGGAGGCCGAAATCCTGGTAACCGCCTGGCGCGCACCGGAGGCCCTGGCGGCTTCCAGGACCGCCGCGTACAAGCAGGCCCCCACTCCGCGGCCCTGAGACTCCCGATCCACCGCGACCAGGCGCACGTCAGCAACGCCGTCTTGCTCGGCCAGGTGCAGGAATGCCTGCGGTGCGCCCGGGGGCCCGGTCACGTAGACCCGCTGGGCGGCGCTGCTGTGCGCAAAGGCGTTGCGGAGCCAGTGCTGGTAGCGCCGGTCGGCCAAGTCGTGGGGAAAGCGGGGGTCCATGTGGTAGCGCCCTGCGCGGAAAGCTGTCAGGGCGATCTGTTCCAGGGCAGGCAGGTCGTCGGCCTGCGCCTGCCGGAGTTCCAGGGCGGCTGAGGGCAGCCTGGTCGCGGACAATTCGGCCAGCTCTCCCTGGAGCGACAGATCCACGAAGCGGAACCCGGCCTCCGGAAGCAGCGCCCTGCCGGCCAGTTCCGCCGCCGGCACTCTGGCCGCGATCAATTCTGCCTTGGTGCGCTGCGCCCAGCCGGCCAGCGCCTCGCGATAGGCGGGCAGGGCACGGGCGATGCGCCGGAAATCCCCCGGCTCGTGCTCGGCCACCACGAATCCGAACAGGTCGGCATCCCAGGGAAGGATGGCCACCGTGCCCCAGTGCGGCTCCTGCGCCGCCAGGGGTTCGAAAGCGGCGCTAAATTCGCTTCGAAAGCCAGGCCGCATCTGCCTTGGCCGCCTCTCCCCCGGAGCCCGCCTCCACAGCTTCCCGCACCGCATATGGAGGCCGGTCCATGAGCCGGAAATGCACCCGCGCCAGGTATTCGCCCATGATCCCCAGGGCGAACATCTGGGCCCCGGAAAAAATGGCGATGATCGAGGCCAGAAAAGGGAAACCCGGCACGCTGCCGCCCTGGATGAAATAGCGGATCAGCACGTACGCCAGCACCAGGAAGCCGAACAGGGTGAGGGCGAACCCCAGCCAGCTCGCCATCTTCAGCGGCCAGGTGCTGAAGCCGGTCATCAGGTTCAGGGCGTGGGTGAGCAGCTTGCGGAAGGTGTAGTTTGACCGGCCGGCCCGGCGGGGCTCGTGCCGCACGCACACGGCCTCAAAACGGGTGGTTCCCCAGGACAGCAAGACGTCGATGGAAACGTAAGGCCCCTGGTAGCCGGCGAAGGCCTGGCGCAGGCTGGTGCGGAACGCCCGAAACGCGCTGACGTGGCGCGCCTGGGGGGCTCCCATGGCCGCCTGAAGGGCCAGCTTGGTGAGGCGCGAGGCGAAGTTCCGCCAGAGGCCGTGCTGCTCCTGCTCCGGTGTGCCGTAGACCACGTCGCATTCTCCCCTCAGACGTTCCAGCAGCTTGGGGATCTCTTCCGGCGGATGTTGCAGATCGTCGTCCAACGTGACCGCGATTTCGTACCGCGCCGCGCGGATGCCGCACAAAAGCGCGTTGTGCTGCCCGTAGTTGCGCATGAGGTTCAGGCCGCGCACCGCGGGGTTTCCGGCGGCCAGCTCGCGGATACGCTCCCAACTGCCATCCCGGCTGCCGTCATTTACCAGGAGGATTTCCGCGTCCCAGGCTTCCCGCCGCGAGACTTCCGCCAGGCGCTCGACCAGAGTCCGCAGGGAGGCCTCGCTGTTGAACACAGGCACTACAATCGACAGGCTGCGGTTTCCCTCAGGCAAGCCCGCTATTGTACCGCCCCGGCGCTCACTGTTTTTCGAAGACCATCTTCTGGTCGGTGCTGCCCCGGGCGCCCGCCAGGTGCCGCTGGACGGTGAGGGTCTTGCCGTCCGGCGAAAGGGTCCAGCGGTCCTTGATCGTCAGGTCGTTGCCGTTCAGGCTGCCGCTCGTCTCGATGACCAGGACATCTCCCTCCCAGTGCAGTTTGCTGTGCAGAGGGTTGCCCAGCAGGGAGTTCTGGTTGTCCTTGCCGTCCGTGGTGTAGCGCAGTTGGTAGCTAAATTCGCGCGCCCGGCCCTCCTGCGTGATGTTCAGCGTCAGGTTGGGTTCCTGGTGCTCGATTTTGTCGGTACGGGCCTTGGGGCTGGGCAGCGGGCCGAAATCGCTTTTCTCCAGGTCCAGCTTCCACACCCCGGTGAAGTTGGGCGCCGCCCACACCACGCCCCCTAGGCAGACCGCCATTCCCGCCACCGCGAGCCACCGCCGCATCCCGTCCGTCCTCCTCGGAGCCATGGTAGCAGGCAAGCTGTCCGGCGCGCCCGCGGGCTGGTACCCTGAAGGGGGCAGGGGACCCCTTGCCGCCGCACAACAGCCGCCGCTATACTGTCTGTTTCGCTGAGACTGCGGATATGACGGCGAGAGACGACACAGATCCGCTGGCGCCCCAACGGGAAGCCGCCTTCTTCTACGGCCTCTTCTTGCGTGGCCACCCGGTAGAGTCTCTGCGCCAGGATATCGACGTGCCGCGATCGCTGATGGAAAAGTGGATGAAGGCCGCGGATTTTGAAGCATCTTTCCGCGAGACCCTGCAGCGTGTGTACACCTACCGGAAGCAGGTGTTGGCCATCTTCGACGGCCTGATCCTCAACGAACAGAACCGCCCGCGGCTGCAATAAACTCCCGCAGCGCTTCCCCAAAGGCCTCGAAAAGGCGCCTCTGCGCCGGGTTGGAGCGCACTTGGTCCTCGGGGTGCCACTGTACCGCCAGCACGAATTTGCGGTCTATTCTTTCCAGGGCTTCCACCACCCCGTCGCCGGCCGCCACGGCGGCGATCGCCAGACCTTGGCCAACAGCCTCTACCGCTTGGTGATGGCGCGAGTTCACCGCGTGGGCGCCGGGACCGAGCACGCGGGCGAGGAGCGTATCCGGCTGCACGATGACGTCGTGCACGGGCCGCGCAGGGTCCTCGGGCGTGCGCACGCTGTGGCCCTCGAGATGCTGTCGCAGGGTGCCCGTGTGCGCCACGTTAAGAAGCTGCATGCCGCGGCAGATGGCCAGCACGGGCAAATCGCGCGTCAGGGCCTGGCCCAGCAGCACGCACTCCAGCGCGTCACGGCGGCTGTCGGGCGAGTCTGTCGTGGAAAAGGGTGCCTGGCCGTAACGCGCGGGGTCCACGTCGGTTCCCCCGGTGAGCAGCAGGCCGTGGCAGCCCTCCAGCGGCTGCGGTTCGTCCGGAGTCACCGGCACCGGTTCCACCCCAGCCATTTCCAGCGCCTCCAGGTAAGGCTGGGCCTTCCGGTGATCACGAAAGGTGACGGCAGCCCGCGGATTCATTTAGGGATCCTCCACTGTCTTTCATTCTCGTGCGGAAGCCACCGGGGCGCCAGTCCGGTCTGTTATGCTGATTTGCGGTTCCCTTTATGAAGCTCTCGAGCGTACGGTCGTTCCTGCTGTCCTATCCGTTTGCCGAGCCCATCCAGTTGGCCTTTTACGGCGGGAAGCGAACGATCCTGAAGCGCGACGCCATGCTGATTCGCATCCAGGCCGCAAACGGGCTGGTGGGATACGCCCCGGGACCGGGCAGCGAGCGGGCGCAGCGCGCCATTGAAGGCACTATCGGGCCCTTCCTGGAAGGCCGCACTCTGGCCGATCCGGATGCCCTCCGTGTGCAGTTCCTGGAAGGCCCCGGCGCCGACCCCGAACTGGCCAAAATCTATTGCGCCGTGGAAGTGGGCCTCTACGACCTGGTGGCCAAGGAGCGCGGCGTGCCGCTTTCCGAGGTGTTGGGCGGCCGCGTGCGCGACCGTATCCGGCTGTACGGCAGCGCGGGCATGTATATGCCGCCGGAGGCCTATGCGGCCGAAGCCGCCGCGATCGCCGATCTGGGCTTCCGGGCCTACAAGATGCGTCCCGCGCTCGGCCCGGAAAAGGACCTGGAAACCGTGCGCCTCATGCGCCAGGCGGTGGGCCAGGATTTCGACCTAATGGTGGATGCGCACACCTGGTGGCGCATGGGTGACCGCAGCTACGACTTTGCTACAGTGGAGCAACTGGCCCGGGAGATGGCCGCTTACGATGTGGCCTGGCTCGAAGAGCCGCTGCCGCCGGACGATCACGAGGCCTACCTGCGGCTCAAGTCCCGGGACTACCTCCCGCTGGCCAGCGGAGAGCACGAGCCCAACGAACAGCGCTATCTGGACCTGATCCTGACCGGCAGCGTGGATTACGTGCAGATGGACGTCTGCTGCCAGGGTGGGTTCGCCATGGGAAGGCGACTGTTCGCCGAGATCGGCCGTCACGGCCTGAAGTTCGCGTTCCATAGCTGGGGTACGGCGCTGGAAGTTCTGGCGGCCGCCCACCTGGGGATCTGTTGGCCGGAGATGGTGGTGGAGTGGCTCGAGTACCCCTGCTATTCCACCCCCACGCACGCGGGGATGTATCCGTTCCCGCTGGCCGCCGAAGTGCTGCGGGATCCGTTGGAGATCGATCACGGCGACCTGATCGTGCCGCGCGGCGCCGGCCTGGGAGTGGCCGTGGACGAGAGCGTCATCGAGCGCTATCCCTGGATTCCCGGACCGTGGTCGTATTTCCGCCTGGACTCCCCGGCCGAGACCTGGTCCATCACCTCGGACCACAGCGTCAAATGGGAGAGCAAATCCGCCGGATGAGGCCGCACCGCTACCGCTACTACGACCTGCTGGTACACGTCTTCGTAGTGGTGCTTCTGATTTCCAACCTGGTGGGGCAGAAAATCACGGCCATCGGACCCTTCCGCATCAGCGGCGCGCAGCTATTCTTTCCGCTGACGTATATCTTCGGGGACGTCTTTACGGAAGTGTACGGCTACGGCGCGTCGAGGAGGGCCATCTGGATCGGCTTCTTCGCTTCCGGCCTGCTGGCCGTCATGGGGTTGTTCAGCGTGTGGCTGCCTCCCGCACCTGGGTGGCACAACCAGGCGGCCTTCGCGGTGGTATTCCAGTTCGTGCCTCGCCTGGTGGCGGCCAGCCTGGCGGCGTTCTGGTGCGGTGAATTCGCCAACTCCTACGTCATGGCCCGCATGAAGGTGCTGACGCGCGGGCGCTACCTGTGGACCCGCACGGTGGGATCCACCATCGTGGGGCAGGGCGTGGACACCTGCGTGGTGATGGTGCTGGCATTCGGCGGCACGCTCACGCCCGGGCTCATTGCCAACCTGATTCTTTCCGGCTACTTGGGCAAGGTACTGTACGAAGTCCTGGCTACCCCGCTGACCTACGCGGTGGTGAATTTTCTGAAGCGCCGGGAGGGGGTGGATGTCTTCGACGCGCAGACCAGCTTCAACCCCTTCCGGGCCGATCTGGAGCCGGAACTCGCCGCCGGGCAGGTAGGACTAGAATAAGAGGCATGTCAGAGACGTTGAGAATTGCGGATCGCGAGTTCCGTTCGCGCCTGATCGTGGGTACCGGGAAGTATCGCAGCTTCCAGGAAATGAAGCGCTGCCACGAGGCGTCCGGCGCGGAGATGGTCACCGTCGCGGTGCGCCGGGTGAACCTCACCGACCGCAGCAAGGAATCG
>JAJPJX010000009.1 GCA_021324015.1 Solibacteraceae bacterium
CAGAAACAATCTTCCCGTTGTTCTGATTCGCCGAATAGTTGTACTGGATGTTCCTTCCCCCGCCGCTCACCTGCGTCAGTTGCAGCATCGAGTTATAGCTGAACCACCACTCGCTCAACGTCTGCCCGCGACGCGCCGCCGCCTTCTCGCACTGCGCATACTCCGCTTCGCTCAGCCTCGTCCCCAGCGACCGGCCCCGTAGCTGCTTCGGCGTCCCTTCTTTCATGACCACTCACCTCGGATGCTACATCGATCTTTGCAAACCGCGCAAAACTCTCCCACCTCGCAGAATCAACACGTTCGCATTTGCAAACGCGGCGAGCGTGGGATTTGGCTGTTTTCTCCGCAACCAGTTGGCACGAAAGACGTTCGCATATGCAAACGCCGCGTTTGCATACGCCAACCCTTCCAGGGGTGACGTGTCACCCCTTCTGCCGGCGCGCTAGCGCCGTCTTCTTTCACCGCCTTCCGTGAACGCCACTTCAACGGCGAAACTGGACCGGCGGCGTCCTCTTCCGGCGCCTTCTTCCCTGGCGAGGCGCGTGACGGCTGCTAAAATTAGCCGTCACATTTGTGCTGACTGGCACCGAGGCCGCCGAGACGTGGATTCCCCACGGCGGCTTCCAGCTCGAACGTCGAAAGGGGAAAACACCCGAGGGCTCGCTCCTCACTACCGACTGGCTCGTGCCCGCCTGGCCACACGACGACCTCACCGCCGTCCACCCGATTGCCGAACAGCCCTGCCTCCACCGGGTCCTGGCGAGCTGCCCCCACGATCATGTGGTCAAGTTGGCCGGGCTGTACGGACTCCTGACCGCAACCGGCAAGGTCGCCCGCGCCAGCGACCTCCCGCCGGAACCGGTCGAGACTTGGCACCGCGAGATCCGGGCTCTGCGGAATGCCACCGCTCTGTGGGATGCAGTCGCGGGGAAGGATGACGCCGCTCTGCACCGGGCGCTACCCCAGCATCAGGCGGCTAAAGGGAAAAATCTGCTCGGCCTGGCGCGCGAACACCTGGCCCGGAGGGTCACGGAAAAGATTGCCGGCGGCAGACTGGAACTGATCGCCCCGCCCGACGAAGGGCCATCTCAGTTCACCCTCTGCCACCGCCCCGTGAGGCTCATTGATGCCATCTGGCAGAGATTCGCCGAAGAGATCGCCGGCCTGATCGCCTGCACCCGCTGCCCGGCTCCTGGTTGCGGCCGATGGTTTCCCCGAAACGGCGGGCGCAGCGATCGCCAGTTCTGCTCCCACGCCTGCCAGGTGAGAGCGTGGCGCAACGGCTCCCCTAGTTTCGATGCAAAGAGATCTTTTTGAGAAGAGTCAACCAGTGCCGCCGCCGAAGAAGGCGAAAGCGCCAACCCGGAGCGGATCACGCCTGCACTCAGTTCGCTTTCGCTGGTAAGGGCATGCTAGCGGCTGTGTTTCTCCGAATCCGTTGGATCGTGGTTGACCACTGATTGGGAGGCCTAGCCGGCGAAAACTGACCGGATGTCCACTGGCCTGTCTTGTCGCGAACGAAACCGATGATCCCCTTGTCGCAGGTGCCAAGGTCGGCGTAAACGTAAACAGTCGGATCGGTGGGAGAGAAGTAGGGGATCAGGATCTCTCCTGCACCGCAGTTGGCACTGTAAAAGTCCTCCACACGAGAACGCACAATGGATTCAAAGCGCGCAAGATCTGGCGGCGCACGCCGGGAAGCGATGTAATCCGGAGGGACAAGATCTGGAAGCGTAAACGAAGTGGATCGTTGCTTTAGGATCTGACGCTTCTGCTCTTCAGTCAGATTGTCACGACGCACGGGCACGTCCGGCGAAGCTGGAGCCCGCTCCTCTTTGAACGCGAATCCAGGAGTAACGCCGTACTTCGCAATGTATCGGTTGACCGCTGAACTATTCGACACATCCGGTATGCTCTGGATATTCTCCCGGAACGTTTTGTCGTCGTCGAACAGGAAATACGCGGCAACGCCGATCTCGGAGATGAACGCAGCAACTTCATTGGGCGATTCCACAATGGTCACTTCCACAACCTTGCCCGGTGTGTAAGTTTTTGGGCTGGCCTGACCTTCCCAGAACCATCGCCAGTTCAGCAGGCGCGACGTCTCTTGGATCACCTGAGCAGTTGCCATTCTCTCCTGTCCAGGCAATCTCCATCCCAGCAGAAAAAGACAACTCAGCCACGCTATCAAGTGCCGTCTCATGAGATCACTTCCTATTGAGGAACCCCTCGGCCTACCGGACGCCGCGGTGGGCGTGGCGGTCTAATAGGCCTTCGGGGAGGCGACGGTGGCGGCGTGCCAGATGGATTGTATACCACTTGGCTCGCTGCAATGCCGAAGAAGTTGTTCGGCGATTTGAATGTTCCAAAGTAGGGTTCGAGGCTGCCTGTCGTCATACCATGGTGGAAGCTCGTCGTGACACCTTGATCGCCGAATGGATCTTTGAGGATATGTTCCTCCGCATAATATGCTGCCTGCCAGGAGTTGATCAACGCGATGCAGTCCCTTGACGTGGCATCCTCATTGAGGACCTTGTTCATGGAGTTTCTAAATGCCTGAGTGATATCACCATTGCTGACGCTGGCGTACTGCCCAGGCTGGCTCAACACCTGGCTGAGGGTCCCATTTACAGGTCCCCACCCCAGGGTGCCTGGGTTTATGTAACCGCCATGCCCATTACTGATCAAAATCTTGTAATTGAGAATGTCCACCCTATTCACGATCGAGACAGCCACGGCCGCCTTCTCATCGAAATAGGCTTGGGTCTGGAACCCGTTAGACGCCCCGTTGTCACTCTCCGCCCAAACCACTCGCGCCAGCAGCCCAACATCGTCGTTCGCGTTAATCAGATCTCCAAACGTCTGCCCAGTTTCCAGTCGGGGAGCTTCGGAGCACGATAAAGCAACCCCTCTTCTGTAAATTCGCCTAGTCTGTTTCCATCCGCAGGTACATTTTCTCGGTTTCCCATTCCTCACTAATTTCCATCAGGACGGCGGTGAC
>JAJPJX010000119.1 GCA_021324015.1 Solibacteraceae bacterium
TGCTTAATATTCAGATACGTCGGTCCGTTTTGGACGTCAAGAGAAAAATGACAGGAACGAACGAAAATGTTTTCAGATCGAAATCTGGCCGTTCGTGCAGGTTCTCGTGTGGCGAGGCGCTGAAGCGGAAAGGATTAGCCCTTCAATTTTGCGCCGGAAAGTAGACTAGGCCGTCCACTCTCGGTACAGGCACGATCTCGATGCCGGCCGGTACAGCGCGTACAACTCTTGCCAAGTCTCCGTCTTGAGGTGGACGGGCGTGGGGAAGATGCTGCGTCATCTGAATGATGCTGCTGTGCCCTGCCAAGCATTTCGCAAGCAGGGATCGGGCGTCCCCATGGTCTTGAATTTCAGGCCTAAAGCTCTCATAATGATCCTACGCAGCTGCGGGCGAGCCAACGAAGGACTCGTGCCGGATTGAAGGGTCAGGCAGCAGAGGCAAGTCGACATCGAGGCGACATGGCCGGCCCCTAGTGGCACACTAATGCGGGCCGCAACTCCAGAAGGGAGATTCTGGCTGAAGGCGAAAGGAGGTTACCATGTCTTTCGCGAAAGTTGTCGGAGTTCTGGTCTTCCTAAGTGGTGCGGTGCTCGCGCAGGAGTTCCGCGCCACGCTTCAGGGGAACATCACGGATCCTTCCCAAGCCGGTGTACCCAACGCACCCGTCACACTCAAGAACGTAGAGACCGGAATCGAGCGTGACACCACATCCGACGAAACCGGGCATTACCTTTTTTCTTATGTTGCACCCGGAAGCTACTCGCTTAGAGTCGCCGCATCCGGGTTCCGAACGTTCGTCCGGGAGGGCATTGAGCTCAGCATCAACGATAGCCTGAGGCTGGATGTGCAATTGACGCTGGGGCCGGCCTCCGAGACCGTACAGGTTTCGGGCGAGGTGACAGCCGTGCAATCGGAATCGTCGTCGCTAGGCTCGGTCATCAGCGAGAAGATTGTCGATGCTCTGCCGCTCAAGGGTCACAGCAGCCTTTTCTTGTATATGACGGCTGCCGGGGTGGTCGGGAACCGGTACTGGGAGGACACGCGGCCCAGCGACACGGGAACCAACGTGCTGTTCACGGCCAACGGGGCTCCAGTGGCTTCGGGTGAAATCTCGGTCGACGGCGTTTCCAACACAGTCAACGTCGGCCGGGGTTTATTTCTCTCGCCGTGGGTGCCTTCCTCGGACTCGGTAGCCGAGGTCAAACTGCTGATGGGCACCTTGCCCGCGGAGTACGGGCGCGCCGGCGGTGTGTTCACCAACCTGGTGATCAAGTCGGGCACCAATGAGCTGCACGGCTCTCTCTACGAGTTCTTCCGGAATTCGGCACTGGACGCGAACCTTTTCTTCCAGCGCGGCCAAGGTCAGAAGCTGACGCCCTATGCCGTGAACGTGTACGGCGGCAGCGTGGGCGGTCCGGTTTGTATCCCCAAAGTCTATGACGGCAGGAATCGGACATTTTTCTTCTTTAACTGGGAAGGATCCCACGAAGGCAACGGCCAGGGTCCCAGCCTCAGCGTGCCCACACTCAAGATGCGCCAGGGCGATTTCTCCGAATTTCAGGGGGCGATCTACGATCCGTTCTCGGTGCACACCGTGAACGGCATCCCGATCCGGGATCCGATACCGAACAATATCATCCCCGCCTCCATGCAGGATCCGGTCGGGAAGAACATCATGAATTACTGGCCCGCCCCCAACAAAGTGGGCAGCAACCCGAATACGCCGTGGGTGAACAACTACGTCCAGAGCAGCAAGTGGCCGACCACGCGCAGCACCTGGGTTCTGAAGTTCGATCACAAGCTCACGCAAAAACATCAGGTATTTGTACGAGCCAACCAGGGCGGCGCGTTTTTCAATTTTAACTATGACTTCCCCGGAGTTGCCACGCCGGGCCGCAACGTGGTGCACCGGCCGAATTCCGGAATCGCCGTCGACGACACTTACCTGATCAGCCCAACCACCGTGTTGGACACGCGCATCGGATTTGCCTCCGGCAAGGAGCAGCAGGAGCCCTATTCGGCCGGTTTCGACCTCGCCTCGCTGGGCTTCCCGGCATCCTACATCAACTCGCTCCAGTTTCAGAATTTCCCCACGATAGGCGTGAGCGGGTTCGAATCGCTGGCGGGAGCCGGATGGAGGCAGCAGCCGGGGTATAACTATTCGCTGCAATCGAGCCTTTCCATGCAGCGCGGCAAACACCTCTTCAAGACCGGCGTGGAGCTGAATCTTTTGCGCGGCAACTTCCTCGGCAACGGCAACGCCTCGGGAAGCTTTTCGTTCGCACCGGCACAGACCGGCGGACCGAGCGCCGTGGCACCCACTTCGGGCACTGGTCTCTCCGTGGCCTCGCTGCTGTTGGGCTACGCCAGCGGCGGATCGGTCGAGTACGACACGGGTCTCTCGGTCTCGAATATGCACTATGGAGTTTTTTTTCAGGACGATTACCGTGTCAGTTCCAACCTCACCCTGAACCTGGGCTTGCGCTGGGAGTATCAGAGTCCCGCCACCGAACGCTACAATCGTGCCACTCGCGGCTTCGCATACAACACGCCCAGCCCGTTGCAGGTGCCCGGGTTGACCCTGAGCGGCGGCCTGCTTTACGCGGGCGCTAACGGGCAGCCACGGGGTCTCTATGATTCGGATTTCCGGAACTGGGGCCCCCGGATCGGCTTGGCGTACAAGCTCGGGTCGAAAATGGTGATCCGCACGGGCTATTCGCTGAGCTACATCCCGCGCGTGGCCCTGGCGGGGGGTGCCGGTCTTTATGCGGTGGGCTACAGCAACACCACCAGCATGGTGACGACGCTGGATGGCGTGAACCCCAAGGATCTGCTGAGGAATCCTTTTCCCAACGGGCAACTTCCCCCGATCGGCAATTCACAAGGGCTCGCCACGCTGATCGGCCAGAACATCAGTTTTGTCGATCCGTCGGATCGGGTGGCGAAATTTCACAACTGGCATTTCGATATCCAACGTTCGCTCTGGGCGCGCACACTGGTCACGGCCTCCTACGTGGGCAGCCGCGCGTACGATCTGGCGGCGGCGCCGACCGATTTCACCGGGGCCATCAACCAGAACATGAACCAGATGAACCCGCAATACCTGTCGATGGGCACGGCTGTGCTGCTGCCGGTGGCCAATCCCTTCTACGGGATTCTGACGACCGGCTCACTGGCCGGCAAAACCGTACCCCAGTCGCAACTGCTGCGGCCGTATCCGCAGTACACCGGCGTGACGCGCGTCGCTCCGGGTTTCGGAAATTCGCACTACGAGTCCGCACAGATCCAGTTGGAGCAGCGAACTTCGCACGGTTTGACCGCCCTGGTGACCTACACCATTGCGAAGAATATCAGTGATATGAGCAACGCGGACAACGCGTATAATCGCCAGGCGGAGCGGGCCTTATCTTCCTTCGACGTCCCGCAGCGCCTGGCCATTTCGGCGGCCTGGGACCTGCCGTTCGGCCGCGGCCGGCGCTACGGCACCCAGATGTCGCGAGCGCTCGACCTGCTGGCGGGCGGATGGACGCTTTCCACCTACGAGATCTTTCAGGGAGGGTTCCCCCTGTCTTTCGGACTGGCCAAGTGCACCGCCGGGGCGAACAGCTGCCGTCCCAACGCGGTGGGCAACCCGGCCCAGGGCGTGAGCGGTCCGATTGTCGGCCGGCTCCAGAACTACTTCAACAAGAGCGCCTTCGCGCAGCCCGCCGATTTTACCTACGGCAACGTCAGCCCGTTGATCGGCACGGTTCGCTCACCGGGCATGAACAACGTGGACGCGACGCTTTCCAAGGACTTCCGGTTCACGGAAACCGCCAAGGCGCAGTTCCGGTTTTCGACGTTCAACCTGCTGAATCATCCGGTCTTCAGCGGGCCGGCAACAACTTATGGAAATGCGAACTTCGGCGTGGTCTCCAGCCAGGCGAACCTCAACCGACAGTTGGAACTGGCCCTCAAGATTGTATTCTGAGTGCGCCTGAAACCAGCGGCAAAAGGAGCAATCGAGTGATTTCCCGAAGATCGTTTGTGGGGGCGGCGGCAGCGGTTCCGGCTCTGGCGGCGCGCGATCCCCGGCCCGAAAAAAACAAAACCGCCTTCGTCAGGCGGAACCACCCGCTCGACGGCGTCGCCCGCGAGAATCTCAAAATCACGAATGTCGACGTGACCATCATGTCCTACGAACTGAAGGACAAAGCATGGATCACCGGCACACAGCTGATCTGGAAATCGGACGCCATTCTGGTCCAGGTCTTCACCGACAAGGGCATCGTCGGCATCGGGGAGTCCAGTCCTTACGGCGGCCCCGAGTATGTCAAGAAAGCCATCCTGGAATATGTCAAGCCGGCCTTGATCGGCCAGAACCCGTTCGATGTGGAGTTTCTGGCGACCGCCTGGCGGGCCTCGCCCGAGTTACATCGTTTGGGCCGGGGTGGATGCCGCCATGTGGGATATCATCGGGAAAGCCAAGGGCCTGCCGGTATACAAATTGCTAGCCACCGAGGCACCGCCCGAGCCGCACATCCGAATGTACGCATCCGGCGGCGTCGAATATGCCTGGTATAGGCGGCCCGAGGACCTGATCGACGAGGCGGTGCGTCACAAGGAAGCCGGTTACACGGCCTTCAAGTTCCGCGTCGGCACCGAGTGGAAGAATAGCGGCATGACGCTCGCCAAATACATTCCCTACGTGCGCAAGCTTCGCGAAGCAGTGGGGCCGGAAATGGACCTGATGCAGGAAAGCAATATGCGGCTGTCGCTCGAAGAGTGCCTGGAACTCGCGCCGGTGCTGGAAGAGCTGAAATTTCTTTGGTTTGAGGAGCCCGTGCGCGCCTACGAGTCTGGCGCTCTCGAACGGCACCTGCAAATTAGGGCAAAACTCAAGAAGACGATGGTCTCCGGGGGAGAATCCCGGGGCGATCGCTTTTCGTTCAAGGAATGGATCGACCGTGGCGCCTACGATATCGTGCAGCCCGACTGCAACGTCACCGGCTTGACCGAAGCCTGGCATATCGCGCGTATCGCGCAACTCAAAGGCAGGTACTGCTGCCCGCACAACTGGCATGGCGGCCTGAGCACCATGGCGAACGGCGCACTGGTGGCCTCGATTCCTAACCACTTGGTGTTGGAACTGAACCAAACCTTCAATCCGTTCAAGGAAGAGCTGTTCCAAGATCCGCTGGTGGTGACGAAAGGCTACATGGACCTGCACGCCAAGCCCGGATTCGGCGTGGAGGTGAAGCCGGGGATAGCGGAGAGATTTCCCTACCTGCCGGGCAACTACTGGAAGCCGAATCCGAATCTGCCGGCTGTATAGAATAGATTTGCGAGCACTCGTGTCTGGGGAGCAGTTGGCGCTCCAACGAATTCCTCTCGCCTCTCTTCCGGCACCTAGCCGAGGCGCCATGCCGCCAGAAAGGGAGGGGCCCGGTAGTGGTGCCTGGCGCGCGGTCAGCTACTGCGATCACTACGATGAGCAGAGAATCGTCCGCTCTCAGGTTTCAATCCGGGCCCGAATGTTGCATGACGGCAGCGTCCACGTTCAGCCTTCTCCTTGCTCCCCGTTTCCATGATGCTGCGCTTTCGAGGGGCGACGGGCTCACTGGCAGTGAAGTGCTCTCATGGGGTCCACCCGCGTGGCGCGCAGGGCCGGCAGATAGCTGGCCATCGACGCCACCAACCCCAAGAACACGGGCGCCGCGGCGAACGTCGCCGGATCGGCAGCGCTCACCTGGAACAGCATGCCGCTGACGAGCCGCGTTGCCGCCAGCGCCGCCACGATCCCCGCCATTAGTCCCGGCACCGTTAGCCGCAGGCCTTCCCTCGCGACCAGCGCGAGCACGTCTTTTGGCTTTGCGCCCAGCGCCATCCGGATGCCGACTTCCTGTGTCCGCTGGCTCACCGCGTAGCTCATCACGCAGTAAAGACCAATGCCCGCCAGCACCAGACACACCACCCCCACCACGCTCAGCAGGCTGGCCGCGACTCTTTGGGCGTACAGCGACGAGCTAGTCGCGTCCGCCATGCGGCTGCTGTGAAATACTGCGTCCAGGTTGAGCGCCAGGGCCTCGCGCTGCAGCACCGGTATCAGCCGCATGGGGTCGCCGCTGGTCTTGAGGAGCACCGCAAAGTTCAGCCCCGGAGCGAACCACTGGTCGAACGGAACGTAGAAAAACGGCAGCGGCGCCTCCACCAGCGTGTGATATTTGCTGTCCTTGACGAGCCCGATCACGGTAGCCGGGTTGTGCTCGACCCGCACCTTCCGGCCGATCGGGTCCCGGCCCCGGAAGAATCGCCGGGCAAAGGTCTCGTTGATGATGATCACCATCGGCTTCCTTTCCCCGTCCATCTCAGTGAAATCCCGGCCCTCCAACAGTGGGATGCCCATCAGCCGGAAATAGCCGGGAGGAACCGTGCCACGGTGGATAATCATCTGCTCGTTCGGCGCGGGAATGTAGCCGTCGATCTCGATCTGATGGTACGGGCTCGAGTTCCCGGGCACCGCCAGCGGGATCACGTCCGAGTAGGTCATCCCGATGACGCCCGGCTGAGTCTCCATCCGCTCCCGCAATTTGCGGCAGAACTGGTGTTGCTCCTGGCCCGAGTACCCGGCATTGGACAGGTAGAACTGCGACATCGACATATTCGCCATGTCGAAGCCCGGCTGCACGCCGCTGGCGTTCTGGAAGCTGCGGAAGAACAGCCCCGCCCCGATGACCGCCACCATCGCCAGCGCCACCTCCGCCGTCACCAGCAGGCCGCGCAGGCGGTGCGACTGCGTCCCGGAGCCGCCGCCGCGGCCGCCCTCTTTCAGCGTCTCGTTCAGGTCTGCCCGCGCTGACAGCAGCGCCGGCACCGTGCCCGAGACGAGCGTAGCTACCGCCGCGATCACGACCGTGAATCCCAGCGTGGGCAGGTTTAACCCGCCGCCGAAATCGAACGGGATATCCATCGCCGGCATCAGCAGGACCAGCGACTGCCCCATCCACATCACCAGGAGCACTCCAACGACCGCTCCCGCTCCGGCCAACAGCAGCGTCTCCATCAGGAGCTGCCGCGCGAGCCTCCCGCGCTGCGCCCCCAACGCCAGCCGGATGCCGAATTCCTTCTGGCGCGACACAGCCCGGGCCAGCAGCAGGTTGGCCACGTTCGCGCACACGATGAGCAGCAGCAGCAGGCACACCGCCATGAGGATTCGCAACGGCTTTAGCAGCATGCCCTGGGCTCCCAAGTGCCCCTTCCAGATCGGCGTCACCTGCGCGTCCACCCCACGGTTCGTATCGGGATACATCGTCGACAGCCGCCGCGCCAGGGCCGCCACCTCGGCCCCCGCCTGTTCGATGGTGACCCCGGGTTTCAGCCGGATAATCGTCGAAGTGATGTCGCGCGTTCCGCGGTAATGCAGCGTGCCGGTGCCCGTCCCCATCGCCGTGGCCATCGTCACCGGCATCCAGACATCGAATACCACGCCCACCAGCGACCCGTGGAACTCCGGTGGCGCCACCCCGACAATCGTCAGCTCGTGCCGGTTCAGCCGGATCGTCCTGCCCAGCACCTTCGGGTCGCCCTGGAACCGGTTCTGCCACATCCGGTAGCTGATCACCGCTACCGGGTAGCCGCCTTCCCGGTCGTGCCCTTCCTCGGGCAGAAACGTTCGTCCCAGCACCGGCTTCACGTCCAGAACGTCGAAGTAGTTGGCAGAAACCAGCTCGGCCCAGGCACGCTCGGTCCGGCCCTTGTCGCCCACGCCGAGCGGCGTGAAGCGCCCGATCGCCACTCCGGAGACCTGCTTCAGATTGTCGCGGTAATCGCGGTAGTCGAGGTACGAGGTGCTAACCAGGTATTCCCCGCTCGGCGTGACGGTCTCGATGAGTGCCAGATTCCGCAGGTGTTGTACGCCCGGGAACGGGTGCAGTAGAACGGCGTCGATCCAGGAGAACACGGTCGAGTTCACCGCGATGCCCAGGGCCAGGGTCAGCACCGCCACCGCAGTGAACCCCGGGCTGCTCTTTAACATCCTCAGGCCCAAGCGGATATCTTGCATCGCGTGTTTGCACAAGCAATTTTCGGTCCCCGCCTAAGTACTCACGTTCGGAATTACGGTGACGTATTCCGTCAGGCTGCAACGGCCAGCCGTTTGCCGGCGATCTTGGTCAGTAGGGCGTGAAGATCGCGGCGGGTGAA
>JAJPJX010000137.1 GCA_021324015.1 Solibacteraceae bacterium
CACAAAGCGGTGTCGAACCAGGTCAAAGGTTTGGGCTTTTCGCTGGTGGAAGTGCTTTCGCCCTGTCCCACGATTTGGAAAATGGATCCCGTGGCGGCGCAGGGCTTTGTGCGCGAGGAGATGGCGGCTAATTTCGCTTTAGGCAATTACCGCGACCGTACCGGGCAGGCATTGGCCCGGCCCGATCCGCCCGTTCCGCCGCCACTCGATCAGCTGCCGCGGATCCTTGACCTCGAGGCGGACGCCGATGCCGCCGGGTCCGCCGCTCTACCGAAACTCGACCTCCGCATCAAGATCGCGGGATTCGGAGGGCAGGGCGTGCTGATGCTGGGTGAGGTGCTGGCGGAAGCCGGCCTCGAGTCCGGGTACCACGTTTCCTGGCTCCCTTCCTATGGGCCGGAAATGCGCTCGGGAACATCGAATTGTCATGTGCGAATCGGCAGCAGGGAAGTCGATTCGCCGCTGGTTTCCAGGCCGAACGTTCTGCTCGCGCTGAATGAGCCCTCACTGCGCAAGTTTCTCCCCGCGATGGAGCCCGGCGGCATCGTTCTCTACAATGCCGCCGGGTTTCCCGCCGATTGCGTGCGTTCCGATCTCCGCATGATCGCGCTGCCATTCACGGCGATTGCGGATGAACTCGGGCTGGCGAAGGCGGCAAACATCGTGGTGCTGGGGGCGCTGCTGGAAGCCAGCGACCTCCTCGACAGCGATTCCGTCATCCGGTCGCTGCGCAAACTGGTGAAGAACGACCGCTACTACCAGATGGACCTGCTCGCGCTGGAACGCGGCCGCGAAGAGGTTCGCAAAGTTCCGCTGCCGGTGACCGACGACTATCTTTGGGGAGTTTGATCGTCGATCTCGCGCCGTAGCGCCTCTTTTTCATCCTGCCCAAGCGGCACCAGCATAGTAGCGCCGGGCATGGAGTGCGCGCGGATGAGCTTCAGCAACTCCGTCTCGCCGCCGCGGCTCCAGTCTTCGGCCGACTTCGCCGCCTGCCGGCGGATTTCGTCGATCTGCGATTTGGTGAGCACGCCGGCATTCTGCAGCGCGCTCTCAATGACATTCATCTCCAGCCGCTGCGCCAGAATCAGCTTGAGCAGCATCGCCAAATGGTCCGGCTCCATCGCTTCTATGGTACAAGGCGGTGCAAGGCCTCCGGCCGGCTGGCGCAGAGAAACTTTGCCTCGCAGGTCCCATAAGCGGACACTCGACGGTTGCATAGCTTCGGCATTCCAACAGGTTACGAAGGGCCCAGGTTTGCATACTCGCGCCATATGCTGCTCCAGGAATTCCGGCAGGGCGCCCGGGCGTTGATGCGCGTCCCCAGTCTCACGGCTATTTCGGTGGTGACCGTCTCACTCGGAGTCGGCGCGGGCACCTCCCTTTTCAGCGTGGTGAAGGCAGTGCTCCTGAATCCCCTCCCCTATCCCGAGTCCGACCGGGTGGCGTGGGTTGCGGAAGTCAACGATCATGGCAGGCAGACTCAGGTCGCCTATCGGAACTTTCTCGACTGGCGCGAGCAGAATCACAGTTTCGCCAATCTCGCCGCGTACGCCGATTTCCCGGTAACGGTGAGCGGGGGAGAGACGCCGCAACGTGTCCGGATCGCGCTGGTGGGGGACGATTTCTTCACGGTGCTGCGGGTGAGCGCCCAAATCGGCCGGACCTTCTCCGCCGGCGAGTGGAAACAGGGCTCATCGCCGACCGCCGTAATCGGCTATGGATTGTGGCAGCGGGCGTTCGGAGGCGATCCGAAAATCATCGGCAGCACTCTCCGGGTAGGCGGCATTGCTCCCACCATCATCGGGATCATGCCCGCGGAGACGGCCTTTCCGGAGAAGACCGAACTCTGGCTGCCCATTACGACCTTCGGCGATCCCGGGATCAATGTTCGAACGGGGCACAACTGGCGGGTCATCGGCCGCCTCAAACCGGATGCTTCCATCGAGCAGGCGCAAACCGACATCAGCGCCATCGAGCGCCGCATTAAACGCGAACATCCGTCGGCGTTCCAGGCCAAGGACGCCGCCGCAATGCTGCTTCAGTCGCACGTGGTCGGGGAAGTCAGAACAGCGCTTCTCATGCTCTTCGGCGCCGTGGGATTTCTGCTGTTGATCGTCTGCGTCAACGTCGCCAACCTGCTGCTGGTGCGAGTAACGGCGCGGTCTCGCGAGCTCGCGATCCGCACGGCGCTCGGAGCCGGCCGGCGGCGCCTGATCCGCCAGATGGTGAGCGAGAGTCTGCTGCTGGCCCTGGCGGGTGGGGCCGGCGGTTTGCTGCTGGCAGTGTGGTCGATGGATCTGTTGCGCATTCTGCTGCCGGCGTCGGTGCCGCGGGTAGAGGACATTCGAGTGGATGGAGCGGTCATTGCATTCGCGCTAGCCGTTTCGACAGCGGCCGGGCTCCTGCTTGGAGCGATCCCGGCGTGGCGGGCCTGCGCGACCAACGTGAACGAAGCTTTGAAATCGGGATCGCGCTCGGCCACCGCCACCCGCCAATCCCATCGCACGCAGGGAGCGCTGGTGATTTCCGAAGTCTGCCTTTCGCTGGTGCTGGTCGCTGGAGCGGGACTGCTGGCCCGCAGCTTCTGGCGGCTGCACACAATCGATCCCGGATTCCGCCCGGATCACGTGCTCGCGGTGAACGCCGGTTTCGGCAAGGAGGATACCGTGGCGAAGACTTCTCTGGCCTACAGCGACCTGCTGGGACGCGTTCGCGCCCTTCCCGGTGTCGCCGCCGCGGGTACGGGTTCCAACATCCCCATCGACGGTTTCCATCCCGACGGCCATTTCTTCATTGACGGCCGCCGCGAAGAAACGCGCAATGCGGACGCCGGATACGTGATCGTGAGCCCCGGATATCTGGGGACGATGCGGATTCCCCTGGTCCGGGGACGCGATTTCTCCGATCAGGATTCAGGCAACAGCGTCCCGGTGGCTATCATCAGCCAGGAGATGGCCCGGAGATTTTTTCCCAACGCCGATCCGATTGGAAAACGCATCTGGTTCGACAGCTTCACGGATTCGGAACACTGGCTGACAATTGTCGGGATTGCGGGTGATGTGCGGGAAGACAGCCTCACACAGAAGAGTACGTATGCCCAGGCGTACACCCTTTATTCGCAGCAACAGAAACCCGGCTTGCTGGAAGACGGCATGCTCGTGGTGCGGACACTCGCCGACCCGGCGATGCTGGCCGGCGCGGTGCGCAACGCGGTTCGGGCCGTCAATCGGGATTCCGCCCCCACCGTGCGCACCATGCAAGTGGTGATGGACGAATCGCTGGGACGCCAGCGATTCCAAATGCAGGTGCTCGGCGGTTTCGCCTTGTTGGCTCTGCTGCTCGCGGCGGTCGGGCTCTACGGGGTGCTCTCCTACATGGTGACCGCGAACCGGGCGCAGATTGGCATCCGGCTCGCGTTGGGAGCTCCGCCGGCGAGCGTTTTCCGCTGGATTACGGCCCGAGCGTTGGCGCTGGCCGGTATCGGCGTGATCCTGGGGGCCCTGGGCTGCCTGGCCGTGCGAAGCGTATTGGCGGTTCTGCTTTTCGGAATCGGGCCCAATGACCCGGCTACCATCGCGGGGGCCATTGCGGTGTTGTTCGCGGTGACACTGGCCGCCGCCTTCTTTCCCGCGCGCCGCGCCATGCACACCGATCCCATGGTGGCGCTTCGGGAGGAGTAATGCGCCCTAGTCGGGAAGCGCAAAGAGGTACGAGGTCAACGCTTCCATGTCCTTGGGTGAGAGTTTATAGGGCGGCATGATGGAGCCGGGTGATAGCTTTTGCGGATCGGCGAAATGGTCTTCTACCCAGCTCCGGCTCTGGCGCTTGGCCAGTCCGTTGAGCGGCGGCCCAATCTTCATTCCGACACCGTTGACCAGATGACAGGCGCCGCAGTGGTTCGCCTGGTAGACCAGCGCTCCCTGCGTAGCGAACTCGGGGGCGTTGTCCAGCGCGGTGGCGTTGTTCGGATTCAGCTTCAGCAGAAAGGCCGCCAGCGAGTTCAGTTGTACGTCGGAGAGTTGAATGGGGGGCATGGCGCTGCCCGGCATCATCGCCGACGGCCGTTTGAAATGCTGGATCATCCACGCCGCGTCTTTGTGGATGGTGATTCGCGTGAGATCGGGCCCAACCTTGTTGCCGTGCTCGCCCACCACGTGGCAGCTCACACAGTTCTCCTGGCGGAAATAAGCGACTCCGGCCATCTCTTCGGGCGAGAGTTGCATCCAGTCGGTCGGCGCGGAATAGTCCACGGCAACCGCGGTCGCCTCCTTCGGCGTGCTCATCACGGCCGCGGCCGTCAGCCCTGTCCATCCGATGACGCCCAGCGTCACAAACGCCATCGCCACCGTGCGGCGCGTGACTTTGACCATCTGACTGCGGTCGATGAAGGGAACCAGCACGAGCGCCAGCATCGCCAGTCCGGGAAGCACTACCGCCCCGACCACCTCCAGCGGACCGCTGAAGAGCTTGAGAGTCTGGAACAGAAACAGTAAATACCATTCCGGCCGCGGTACGTATGACGTATCGGTGGGGTCCGCCAGTTGTTCGAGCGGGACGCGGACCAGTACCGCCATCAAAAAGAGGACCGCAAAAGCGATAAAGATCGCCACTGTATCGCGGAACGCCTGTCGCGGGTAGAACTGCTGGTTAGGCAGGACCTCGTCGCCGGCCGCCGGCGCGACCCCGTGCTTCCGGACGAGGTAGACGTGCAGACCGATCAGAATCAGAGTGGCCGGCGGCAGCAGCAGCACGTGCAAGCCATAGAACCGCGCAAACGTGACCACCCCTACCGACCCGCCGCCGCTCCCCATCAAGCGCTGGATGTATGGGCCGAGGACGGGCGCGAGCCCCGCGATCCGCGTGGTCACGACCGTGCCCCAATACGCCCGGTTATCCCAGGGCAGCAAATAGCCGGTCAGCCCGTACGCAAGCGTCACCACAAGCAGGACCACACCGACCAGCCAGGTGGTCTCGCGCGGCTTTTTGTACGCGCCGTAGAGCAATACCTGCACCATGTGGAGCACGACGATTACGATCATCATGCTGGCGCCCCAGTGGTGTAGCCCGCGAATCAGGCGTCCGCCGGTCAGCTCCGTCAGAATGTAACGCAGGCTGTTGTAGGCGTCGCCCGGAGTGGGGGCATAGTTGAACGCGAGCAGCACACCGGTGAAGGCCTGGGTCAGGAAGAGGAAGATGGCGACACTCCCGAACACCTGATGCCAGCCGCTCGAGGCGGGTATCTCTTCATAAAGGAACTGCCGGATGGCGGTCTGGATGCCGGTCCGGTGGTCGAGCCACTCCGTCAGTTCCGCCCAACTCCGTTTCATGCTTTGTCGCCTTCCCGCAGGCGTCCCAGGAGCAGCTTCTTGCCCTCGATTTTCGTCTCATAGCGATCGAGCGGGCGCGGAGCGGGTCCGGATACTACTCTGCCGTCCACGGCAAACAACGAGTTATGACACGGGCAGAGGAACTCGGTCTTGCGCTCATCCCAGTGATACGCGCAGCCCAGGTGCGTGCACTGAGGTCCGAAAGCCGTCACGGTGTTATCGGAGTGCTTCACCACCCAGGCAGTGCTTTTCTCACTGGTGATCTTCCAGCCGTCGACCCGATTCCGCCGAAACGACATCTCCACCGGCGTGTCCGGCGCCAACTTGGTGACATCGCCCACCTCCACCCACTCGTCTTCACGTCGCGCTTTCGGCGGGAACAACAGGTACGCAAACGCCGGCAGGGTCAGGGAGGCGGCGATGGCGGCCCAAATTCCATAGATGGCCCCGATATAAAAGCTCCGGCGAGTGCTCCCCTCGCGGCGGGAATCGATAACTTGCACGTCTACATCGTATACTGAGGAAACCCTGAGTTTTGTTCCCGAGTTGTATGAACTTTGCAAAAACTGTAAATACGGAGGGGCTGTCCGATGTTCCCGCAATTCCCTAAAACCAGTGGATTTAACCTGCGGTCCCGAAGTCTGCGGACACTCGCCCAATGTGCTGCTGTGCTGCTCTTGTTGAGCGGAATTGCGGCTGCGCAGGACCCGGAATACGGCCCAGCCAAGGGCACGCTGGTGATCCAGGGCGGCGGGTCGGACGTAGGGACGGGCATCTTTGAAACATTCGTCAATAAAGCGGGCGGCCTGGGCGCCAAGATCGTTGTCGTGCCCACGGCGGGGGGCAATCGCAACCCCGACGGCAGCGTCAAGGTCTATAAGGCGGACGAGGTGCCGGCGCCGTGGAAAAAGCGCGGCCTCAC
>JAJPJX010000036.1 GCA_021324015.1 Solibacteraceae bacterium
GGCGGTAATGGGTCAGGCGCCCAACCTAGGGGGCAGGAAAGACCTGAACCAACCCATTCAACGTCCCAGGCGTTGCTGCCGTCTCCTGGAGCCTGGAACAAGCTCGCGGGGGAAAGGGATCGATCCCTCATCGCAGGCAAAAATCACCAGGTTTTCGATTGGTTCTTTTTCATCCGAGGCCGGCAGGGGTTCCTGCCCCCTGGCCTTCACCCGGGCATCGGTCGGTCCCCCGCATCGGCTGGTGCCCCGCGCGACTCCCCGTTTTGCCCTATCAGTGTCTCTATCCTCACGGTAACATTCGCCCTTTCCCCGTCGTCTTTTCCGACATAAGCTTCCCACGCGTGAGGCCATTCCCCCGGTGAGACCCATAAACCTGTCATGATGCAATTGATTGGAGAGCAAAGCTCTCTGGAAACCCCGCCCACCTTGCCGCAGAACCGGCGGAAGAGCCGCGCGGCTTGGTTTTGGCTGGCCTTGCTGGCCGGCCTGGGGTACGGAGCGTTTCGATACGTTCAGTCCTCTCCGCACCCGCAGCCGCCTGCCGCGGCGGCTTCGGCGGGGCACGCCGCCCGCCGTCCGGTGCCGGTCGTGGCCGCCACAGCCCGCGTCGGCAACATGCCCATCTACTTGCGCGGCCTCGGCAGCGTCGCGGCCTTCAACAGCGTGGCCGTCAAGAGCCGCGTGGACGGCCAGTTGCTTGCCGTCCATTTTCAGGAAGGCCAGTTCGTCAAGCAGGGCGACCTGATCGCCGAAATCGATCCGCGGCCCTTTCAGGTGCAGCTCGAACAGGCCCAGGGGCAGCTTGCCCGCGACCAGGCGCAGCTCCGCGACGCCCAGGTGAACCTGGCCCGCTACCAGAAGCTTTGGGAGGAGAAGGTCATCCCCCGCCAGCAGCTCGATACCCAGTCCTCCTCGGTGGGCCAGTTCCAGGGCGCCATCCAGGCCGATCAGGCAGCCATTGACGCCGCCCGCCTGCAATTGACTTACACGCGCATCACCGCGCCCATCGGCGGCCGCATCGGTCTGCGCCTCGTGGATGCCGGCAACATGGTCCACGCCGCGGACACCACGGGCATCGCCGTCATCGCCCAGCTTCAGCCCATCTCCGTGCTGTTCACCATCCCGGCGGACAGCCTCCCCGATGTGCTCGCCAAGCTGCGCGCCGGCGCCCGCCTTCCGGTCGAGGCCTACAGCCGCGACGACCGCGTCAAAATCGCCACCGGCACACTCCTCACCGCCGATAACCAGATCGACCCCTCCACCGGCACCTCGCGCCTGAAAGCCGTCTTCGACAACGCCGATCTCGCCCTGTTCCCCAACCAGTTCGTCAACTGCCACCTGTTGCTCGAAACCCGCCGTGCCGCCGTCATCCTGCCGGCCTCCGCCATCCAGCGCGGCCCCCAGGGCGCCTATGTCTATGTCGTGGGCGAAGACCACACCGCCCGGCTGCGCACGGTAACCGTCGGCATCTCCGAAGGCAACGAGGTGTCGCTCGAAAGCGGTCTCGCCGCCGGCGAGACCGTGGTCATCGACGGTCAGGATAAGCTCCAGGAAGGCTCCCGGGTCGAAATCCAGAGCCCCGCCCGCGGGTCCGCCGCCCCCAGGCGGAGCGCATGAGTCCTTCGCGCCCGTTCATTCTGCGCCCCGTGGCTACCTCCCTGCTCATGGCGGGGGTCTTGCTGGCCGGCTTCGTGGCCTATAAGCAGCTTCCCGTCTCGGCCCTGCCCGAGGTGGATTACCCCACCATCCAGGTGCTGACCTTCTACCCCGGCGCGAGCCCCGAAGTCATGGCCTCTTCGGTCACCGCGCCGCTGGAGCGCCAGTTCGGCCAGGTCCCCGGCCTCAAGCAGATGACCTCCACCTCCTCGTTCGGCAGCTCGGTCATCATCCTCCAGTTCGCCCTGGACCTGAACATCGACGTGGCCGAGCAGCAGGTGCAGGCCGCCATTAACGCCGCCGGCACCTTCCTGCCGCGCGACCTTCCCAATCCGCCCATCTATAGCAAGAGCAACCCCGCCGACGCGCCCATTCTCACCCTGGCCCTTACCTCCGACACCATGCCGCTCTCCCGCGTCGAGGACTATGCCGATACCACTCTGGCGCAGAAAATTTCGCAGATCCCCGGCGTCGGTCTGGTCAGCATCAGCGGCGGGCAGCGGCCCGCCGTGCGCATCCAGGCCAACCCCACGGCGCTGGCCGCCTACGGCCTCAGCCTCGAGGACCTGCGGCTCTCTCTCTCTCAGGCCAGCGTAAATGAGGCCAAGGGCAACATCGAAACCTCCCGCCAGGCCTTCACCCTGGGCGCCAACGATCAGCTCACGCACGGCCGCGAATACGGCCCCCTCATCGTCGCTTACCGCAACGGCGGCCCCGTGCGCCTCTCGGACGTGGCCACCGTCATCGACGGCTCTGAGAACACCCGCCAGGCCGCCTGGATGAATACCACCCCCGCTGTCATCCTCAATATCCAGCGCCAGCCCGCCGCCAACATCATCAGCGTGGTCGATAGCGTGGTGCGCCTGCTCCCGCAGCTACGCGCCTCCCTGCCGGAAGCCATCAAGGTGCAGGTCCTCACCGACCGCACTACCACTATCCGCGCCTCCGTCGAAGACGTGCAGTTCGAACTCATGCTCACCGTGGGCCTGGTCGTCATGGTGATCTTCCTGTTCCTGCGCAACCTCTCCGCCACCGTCATTCCCAGCATCGCCGTGCCCCTCTCGCTCGTGGGCACCTTCGGCGTCATGTACCTGCTGGGTTACAGCCTCAACAATCTCTCGCTGATGGCCCTCACCATCTCCACAGGTTTTGTGGTGGACGACGCCATCGTGATGATCGAGAACATCTCGCGCTTCATCGAGGAGGGCGAATCCCCGCTGTCGGCGGCCCTCAAGGGCTCCGAACAGATCGGCTTCACCATCGTCTCGCTCACCGTCTCCCTGATCGCCGTGCTCATCCCGTTGCTGTTTATGGGAGACATCGTGGGCCGCCTTTTCCGTCAGTTCGCCATCACCCTGGCGGTCACCATCCTGGTCTCGGCGGTGGTCTCGCTCACGCTCACGCCCATGATGTGCGCGCAATTGCTGAAGCACCGGCCGGAGGCCACGCAGGGCTGGTTCTACCGCGCCTCGGAGCGCTTCTTCGAGGTGGTCATCGCGCGCTACGGCTCCACCCTGGAATGGGTGCTGCGCCATCAGACTCTCACGCTGTTCGTCACCCTGGGCACTCTGGCCGGCACCATCTACCTCTACGCCATGGTCCCTAAAGGATTCTTCCCGGTGCAGGACACCGGCGTGATCCTGGGCATCTCCGAATCCCGGCCCAACACTTCCTTCGAAGCCATGGCCGACCGGCAGCAGGCCCTGGCCCAGATCATTCTCCAGGATTCGGGAGTGCAAAGCCTGTCCTCCTTCATCGGCGTGGACGGCACCAACACCACCCTGAACAGCGGCCGCATTCAGATCAACCTCAAGCCGCTCGCCGAACGCGGCGCCTCCGCCAGCCAGATCATCCGCCGCCTCCAGCCCAAGCTCGCCGCCGTTGAGGGCATCACCCTCTACATGCAGCCCGTGCAGGATCTCACCGTGGAAGACCGCGTGGCCCGCACCCAGTTTCAATACAGCATGGAGGACGCCGACGCGGCTGAACTGGCCGTCTGGGCGCCGCGCCTGCTTGACAAGCTGCGCACCCTGCCGGAACTGCGCGACGTGGCCAGCGACCAGCAGAACGGCGGCATCAAGGCCACCGTGGTCATCGACCGGGATACCGCCTCCCGCCTGGGCATCTCTCCGCAGATGATCGACGACACGCTCTACGACGCCTTCGGCCAGCGCCAGATTTCCACCATCTTCACACAGCTCAACCAGTACCACGTGGTGCTCGAAGTGGAGCCCCGCTTCCGCGACAACCTCACCTCGCTGAAGGATATCTACGTGCACTCCGCCAACGGCGCCGAGGTGCCGCTGGCGAGCTTCGCGCATTTCGAGCCCGCCGAAGCCCCGCTGGCGATCAACCACCAGGGGCAGTTTCCGGTGGTTACGCTGTCCTTCAACCTGGCGCCCGGCATCTCGCTGGGCGACGCCGTCCGCGTGATCCGCCGCGTCGAGCGGCAGATCGGCTTCCCCGCCAGCATCCAGGCCAACTTCCAGGGCACCGCCCAGGCCTTTCAGAATTCGCTGGCGCACGAGCCGGTGCTCATCCTGGCCGCCCTGGTGACCGTCTACATCGTGCTGGGCGTGCTGTATGAGAGTTACATCCACCCCATCACCATCCTCTCCACACTGCCCTCGGCCGGCATCGGCGCCATTCTGGCCCTGCTGGTCACCGGCAACGACCTCACCGTCATCGCCCTGATCGGCATCATCCTGTTGATCGGCATCGTGAAGAAGAACGCCATCATGATGATCGACTTCGCCCTGGAGGCCGAGCGCCTGGAAGGTAAGAGTCCCGACGAATCCATCTACCAGGCCTGCCTGCTGCGCTTCCGGCCCATCATGATGACCACCATGGCCGCGCTTCTCGGCGGCGTGCCGCTGGCCCTGGGCACCGGCGTGGGCTCCGAGCTGCGGCGCCCGCTGGGCATCACCATCGTCGGCGGCCTGCTCCTGAGCCAGGTGCTCACCCTCTACACGACTCCCGTGGTTTACCTCTTCTTCGACCGGCTGGCCGGCCGCCTGCGCTCGCTGCGCCTGGGCAACCCGGTGAACGAACCCCTGGCCACGGAGCAGCCGTGAGCCTCTCGACGCCCTTCATCCGCCGCCCCGTGGCGACGTCGCTGCTCACCGCCGGCCTGGCGCTGGCCGGCGGCATCGCCTATCGCTTCCTGCCGGTGGCCCCTCTTCCGGAAGTCGAGTTCCCCACCATCCAGGTCTCCGCCGGCCTGCCCGGCGCCAGCCCGGAAACCATGGCTTCCTCGGTGGCCACGCCGCTGGAGCGCCAGTTCGGGCGCATCGCCGGGGTCACCGAGATGACGTCCTCGAGCGGCCTGGGAAGCACCTCGATCGTGTTGCAGTTCGATCTGAACCGCAACATCGACGCCGCCGCGCGTGACGTGCAGGCAGCCATCAACGGCGCCCGCGGGCAGTTGCCGCAGAACCTGCCCATGAATCCCACCTACCGCAAGGTCAACCCCGCCGACTCGCCCATCATGATCCTGGCTCTCACGTCCGACCGCTACCAAGTGGCCCACATGTACGACGCGGCGGACTCCATCCTGGCCCAGAAGTTGGCCCAGGTGGAGGGCATCGGCCAGGTCTTCGTGGGCGGCGGCGCCAAGCCCGCCGTGCGCGTGGAACTGCACCCCGGAGCGCTGTTCGGCTACGGCATCGGCTCCGACCAGGTGCGCACCGTGCTGGCCGCCGCCAACGCCAACCGGCCCAAGGGCATGATTTCGGACGCCTGGACTTCCTGGGAAATCGACGCCACCGACCAGCTTCACAAGGCCGCGCAGTACCGGCGCCTCATTGTGGCCTACCGCAACGGCGCGGCCGTGCGCCTGGGCGACATCGCCACCGTCGAGGACTCCGTCGAAGACCGCCGTAACGCCGGCCTCTCCAACGGCCAGCCCGCCGTCCTGATCATCCTCTTCCGCCAGCCCGCGGCCAACATGATCGAGACCGTGGACCGCGTGCGCGCGCTGCTGCCCCGCCTGCAAGCTTCCATCCCGCCAGCCATCCACATCAACGTGGTCATGGACCGCACCGTGACCATCCGCGCCTCCATCGAGGACGTCCAGTTCACCCTCATGCTCTCCGTCGCCCTGGTCATCCTGGTGGTGTTCCTGTTTCTGCGCAACGGATGGGCTACCTTCATCCCCAGCATCGCCGTGCCGCTCTCCCTGCTGGGCACCTTTGGCGTGATGTATCTGGTGGGCTACAGCCTGGACAACCTCTCCCTGATGGCTCTCACCATCTCCACGGGCTTCGTGGTGGATGACGCCATCGTGGTCATCGAAAACATCGCGCGCCACCTGGAAGACGGCGCCTCGCCGCTCCAGGCCGCGCTCATCGGGTCCCGCGAGGTGGGCTTCACCGTGCTCTCCATGAGCACGTCCCTGGTGGCCGTCTTCATTCCCATCCTGCTGATGGGCGGCATCGTGGGGCGTCTCTTCCGTGAATTCGCGGTCACCCTCACCGTGGCCATCGGCGTTTCCCTGGTGGTTTCGCTCACCACGACCCCCATGATGTGCGCGCGTTTCCTGCGCTCCGAGCACGACCGCGCCCACGGCCGCTTCTACCGCGCCGGAGAGCGTGTGTTCGACTGGATGCTGGGCGGCTACGAGCACTCCCTGCGCTGGGTGCTGCGCCACTCCGAGCTGATGCTCTTCGTCACCCTGGGAACTATCGCCCTGAACGTCTATCTCTACGTGATCGTGCCCAAAGGCTTCTTCCCGCAGCAGGACACCGGCCGCATGATGGGCGCTATCGTGGGCGACCAGGACATCTCCTTTCCGGCCATGCGCGAGAAGCTGGAGCAGTTCATCGGCATCATCCGGCAGGATCCCGCGGTGTTGAACGTCACCGGCTTCACGGGCGGATCCTCCATCAACAGCGGCCGCGCCTTCATCGAGTTGAAGCCCCTGGATGAGCGCAAGATCAGCGTGGACCAGGTCATCAGCCGCCTGCGCGGCAAGCTGGCCCGCGTCCCCGGCGCGACCCTCTACATGCAGGCCTCGCAGGATATCCGCGTGGGCGGACACTCCACCGCTTCGCAATATCAGTACACCTTGCGCGCCGATAACCTGCGCGATCTGGACGAGTGGTCCCAGAAACTGTTGCAGAAGTTGCGCACCCTCCCGGAAATCCGCGACGCCAACACGGACCAGCAGAACAAGGGGCTGCTGACCCACCTGGTGATCGACCGGGACACCGCCTCCCGGCTGGGCGTCACGCCCGACTCGATCGACCAGATGCTCTACGACGCCTTCGGGCAGCGCCAAGTCTCCACCATGTACCAGGCGCTCAACCAGTACCACGTGGTGATGGAACTGGATCCCAACTTCCAGCGCACCGGCGAAGCGCTCCAGAACTTCTACGTGCGCTCGGCGAGCGGCGGCGTGGTGCCGCTCTCGAGCTTCGCCCGCCTCGAGCAGCGGAACACCACGCTCTCGGTCAACCACCAGGGCACCTTCCCCGCCATCACGCTTTCCTTCAACCTGGCGCTGGGCGTGGCGCTGGGCGACGCCGTGGACGCCATCAACGACGCGGAACGCGACATCGGCATGCCCGCCAACGTGCAAGGCAGTTTCCAGGGCACCGCGCGCGCTTTCCAGTCCTCGCTCGCCAACGAGCCCTACCTGATCCTGGCCGCGCTGCTCACTGTTTATATCGTGCTGGGCATGCTGTATGAAAGCTACATCCACCCCATCACGATTCTCTCCACGCTGCCCTCTGCGGGCGTTGGCGCGATCCTGGCGCTGCTCTACTGCCGCGTGGAGTTGAGCGTCATCGCCCTGATCGGAATCATTCTGTTGATCGGCATCGTGAAGAAGAATGCCATCATGATGATCGACTTCGCGCTGGATGCCGAGCGCAACCAGAATCTCAGCTCGCGGGAAGCCATCTTCAAGGCGTGCAGCCTGCGCTTCCGCCCCATCATGATGACCACCATGGCGGCGCTGCTGGGCGGCGTGCCGCTGGCCGTGGGCGGAGGCACCGGCTCGGAACTCCGCCGCCCCCTGGGCATCACCATCGTGGGCGGACTGCTGGTGAGCCAGATGCTGACCCTCTACACCACGCCGGTCATCTATCTCTACCTGGACCGCTTCCGCCTGTGGGCCTCGCGCCGCGAGCGTCGCGCCGCGTCCTACCTGCCCAGCCCCTCGGCATAAGTTTTCACGCCTCGAACCACAACCGGCCCGCCACGCGCACGCTCTCGCCCGGGGCGCAGTCCGGCAGCACCGGATCGGAATGCACGCAGGGGCAGGCCGGGTTGCCCCACACGCGCCCGCAGCGCTCCCATTCGATCAGGATGCGGCGTCCGTCCGGGGCCCGTACCCCTGCGGTGGGCTGCCGCAGGATCTTGTTGTCCGCGGTTTGCGCCGCAAAGCCTTGGGCGCGGCCCAGCAGCAGGCAGATCTGCGTGCGCAGCTTGCTCAACGGCTCCCTGCTGCCATTGCGCAACCAGAGTTCCATACGCACCTCTTCGCCCTCCATCCGGGCGGAGGCGCCGAAGGCCACCTGATTGGGCAGCGTCCACTCCGAGCGAAGGCTCCCGTCCGCCGCGCGATTCCAGTCCACATTGTCGATCACCACGTTCTGGTCGTTCCAGACGGTGGGCACGTGTGTGTGCGCCAGGAACAGCAGGCCCAGGTTGCTGAAGATCGCTTCCGGCAGATCCACCACCACGTAGCTCGCAGGGTCCCACGGCAGGAACACGCTGAACTTGGTGCCGCGCAGCGGGTCGATGGCGCCATCCAGAAAGCCCAGCCGCGGATGCCGCCCGCCGGGATACGGCAGCATCGGCTGCCGCCCGGACGCCGGCCGTGCTTGTCCCTGCGGCCCTCCGCAGACCGCCGCGACTTCCGCCTCCGAGTAGCCGTGCCGCGCCATGTCCCCCAGCCAGTACGGCAGATCTTCGCGGGTCGCTTCCATCTCCACCGGCAGACGGAGCCGTCCGTCTTTCGGCTGCGGATAGCGCGCGCCGGCCATGGGATCGGAGGGCACGCGGCGTGGGTCCACGAATTGCTCCAGGTCCCCCAGCGCGATTCCGCGGAAGCCCTGGTCTTTCAGGTAATGCATGCACTTCCGGAACAGCTCCGGATCCGTATTCACCCAGGGATGCCGCACATCCGGCACGCCGTGGAATTGCAGCACCGTGATGCGCCCCTGGCGGGCTTCGGCCGCGACCCTCTGGAAGTGCTCGAAGGTCCAGTTGGGATAGGCGTCCCCGGTGGTCGGGACCAACAGCGGATGGTGCCGCGCCGGGTCGTATGCCGGACCGACCGCAACCTGGCCGTACGGGATTTCCGGCGAGAGGCCCCGCCGTGCGAAGCGAAATCCGAGCCTGCCGAGCGCGGCCAGCGCCTCCGGGCCGAAGCCGTTGCCGCACCACGCAAAGCTGGTCGGCCGGGGCACCCCGACTCTGCGTAGCTCGTTCTCCACCAGGGCCAGTTCCCCGGCCAGCCGCGCGGCGTTCCGGGGCACGGAAAAATCGGCATGCGTCCAGCTATGATTGCCGATTTCAAATCCCATGCTGTAAATTTCAGCAATTTGCCTCCAATTCAAAAAGAATTGGGGATCGTTCATCCACCGGTGGGTGACGAAGAACGTCGCTCGGAACCCCAGCTCGCGGAGCAGCGGCGCCACATTGACACGCTGCGCCAGAACGGCGTCGTCGAACGTGAGAACCGCCACTTTTGCAGGGATTTGCGCGGTGCCACGGGATGCGGCGGCAGCGGCCAGAGCCGCGCCTGCCACGAATTCCCGCCGGTGGACGGCGTGGCTCCCCAGTTGTGGAGTGCGTATCAAAATTAGGCCTCCGAATCTAGTACTGTCTAGTACCTTTCTCGCCAGGACGTCTAAAGAATTGTAACGCTGTAGCGGCCCGCATCACATAAACTAAAGAATCGTCCGCGTCGACGAGAATTCTTACCGTCCGGTCTGGGTTCTTCTATCAGTAATCCCACCGGGTACGAGATCGGCCGCAACGAAGGCTTTGCGGTCCGTCCGGATACACCGAGCGGGAAACTCACGGAGGAGAGGAGAAGGCGCTATGATGTCTGTGCCAAATCCATCGGAGCGAAGAGCAAAACAGAGATTCATCATCGAGCGGGATCTCCGTTACCGGGTTTTGCAGGAAGACGAGATCGTGGACTCGGGTACCGGCAAGACGCTGAACATCAGCAGCGGAGGCGTGGCCTTCATCAGTGATCACCCCCTGCAGCCGGGGGCCTTCGTGGAATTATCCATCAGTTGGCCGGCGCTGTTGGACAATTCCTGCCGCATGAAACTCGTGGCCGTGGGCCGCGTGCTGCGCAGCCATGATCGCCGCGTAGCCGCCACCATCGAGAAATACGAGTTCCGGACGCAGGCCCGCAGCCTGACCGACGCGCCCCCCGCCATGGGGCCCGAAACCATGCTGCGGCGCTGGGTGGAAGGCTCCCGCAGGGCCATCAGTGGAGTGGGTCCGGTCTGAAACTGTCCTGTCTCTGTTGACAAATCCCTCGCGGAGAACATAAACTGCCCCTCATAAAGGGAGGGGCAATGAAAACGCTTCGAACGACTCTGGTGGTGCTCGTGTGTGCCGCAGCGCTATTCGCGCAGGCGGACCGCGGGAGCATCGTCGGCACCATCACGGATCCGACCGGGGCGGTGGTCCCCAATGCCACGGTTTCCATCGTCAACACGGCCACCAACGTCACGTTCAATAGTGTGACGAGCAACAGCGGCACGTACGCATTTCTGAACCTGCCGGTGGGCACCTACACACTGCACGTGAAAGCGGCCGGTTTCCGCAGCCAGGATCTGACGGGCATCGGCGTGCAAGTCAACCAGCAGTCCAAGGTGGATGTGGGGTTGCAGGTCGGCGACGTGGGCCAGACGGTGGAAGTGGCCGCCCAGGCATCGCTGATTCAGCCCGATTCCACCGACGTGGGCACGGTGCTGAACGAGAAGCGCTTTCTGGACCTGCCGCTCACCCTGGGCGGCGGCATCCGCGACCCTTCCGCATTCATCTTCCTCTCGCCGGGAGTTTCAGGCAACACCTGGGAGAAGCACATCGGCGGCGGCGGATCCTTTAATGACCAGATCTACTTCGACGGTATCGCGCTTTCGCGCGGCGACCTGGCCAACGACGCCGAAGTGAACCCCTCGGTGGACGCCATCGCCGAGTTCAAACTCATCCTGAACAACTATTCGGCGGAATACTCGCATGCGCTTTCCGGGGTGACCAGCTATACCATGAAGAGCGGCACCAACCAGTTCCACGGCGACATGTTCGAGTTCAATGACAACAACCACTTCGACGCCCGCGGATTCTTCAGCCCCACCAAGGCCTACCGCAACCAGAACGAATGGGGCATCACGGCCGGCGCGCCGGTGATGCTCCCCAAAATCTACAACGGCGCGAACAAGACCTTCTGGTTCTTCTCCTTCGACCAGTTTTACATCCGCGGCGGACAGCTCACCGGGTTGAACACGCTGGCGACGGCGCCCATGTTGAAGGGCGATTTCAGCCAGTGGCCCGGCCCCATCTACGATCCGCGCACCACCTCGGTGGACGCCAGCGGCAAGGTCACGCGCACACCCTTCCCCAATAACGTGATCCCCACCTCGGCGTTCAGTTCGGTGACCTCCAAGATGCTGCCGTACATTCCCGCGCCGACCCTGTCGGGCCTGGTGAACAACAGCCCCGCTCCGCTGGCCGGACCGTGGTCGGATCAGCGCACCGCTGGCTTCAAAATCGACCAGGTGATCCGCACCAACCATCACCTGAGCGGCATGTTCAACATGACGGACCGTCCGGCGGAGAAAAGCCCGGGCCCCTCGCGCCTTCTCCCGGTGGGCACCTCCACGGGAATCGCCAACTATAACATCCAGCGCGTGACCACGCGCCTCATCCGCGTGAACTACGACTGGAACATCAGCCCCACGCTGCTGAACCACATGGGCGCGGGTTTCTCGCGCTTCCGCAACCCCAACTTCTCGGTGAGTTACAACCAGGGCTGGGAGCAGCCCAACGGCGGCAAGCTGGGGCTCAACGGCACGCAATTCGACCTGTTCCCCACGGTGCTGTTCTCGCAGGGCTACACGCGCTTCGGCGACGACATCGCTTCGGACAATTACTTCACGACCCTGGCGTTCCTGGACAACCTGACCTGGATCAAGGGCCGGCACACGGTGAAGTTCGGCTTTGAGATCCAGGGCCACCGCGACAACTACCGCAACTTCGGCTCCGGCGGCGGCGATTTCAGCTTCAGCCAGTTAGAGACCGGGCTGCCGGGCATGGCCAATGCCGGCAACGCTTTCGCCAGCTTCCTGCTGGGCGCGGTGGATAGCGGTTACTCGTATTTCCGCTCCTCCCTGCCGGGAGGCCGCTATCGCTACTACGGCCTGTTCGTAGACGACAGCTTCAAGGTCACGCCCACCTTCATGCTGGACATGGGACTGCGCTGGGAGGTGCAGGTGCCCACCTCCGACCCGCTGGGGCGTATCTCCTACATGGATCCCTCGGTTGCCAACCCGGCGGCGGGGAACCTGCTGGGAGCTTACGTGTTCGGCGGCAACGGCCAGGGCCGCGGCGGGTTTAACCGCTTCTTCGATATCCACTACAAGGATTTCGCGCCGCGCATCGGCTTCGCCTGGACCTTTGCCAAAAACACGGTGCTGCGCGGCGGCTACGGCATCTTCTACAAGGAGTACATCAACGAAGGCGTGGGCATTCCGCAGACGGGCTTCTCCATCACGCCTACCTTTGCCACCGCGGACAACGGCATCACGCCGGCATTTTACTGGGACAACGGCTTCCCGCAGAACTTCAGTATGCCGCCGCTGATCTCGCCCACGGTAGCCAACGGGCAGGGCGCGCAGGAGGTGCAGCGGGCGACCGGCGGCACCATCCCCTACTCGCAGCAGTACAACATCACCCTGGAACACCAGTTCAGCGACACCCTGCTGCTGAGCGCGGCGTACGTGGGTAACAAGACCACGCACATGTACGACCAGTTGCAGCTCAACCAGGTGAGCCCGGCCTATTACGGCCTGGGCGACGCCCTGCTGCGCTCGAACATTAACTCCCCGGCGGCCCAGGCGGCCGGTATCCAGCAGCCGTTCCCGGGATTCGCGCAGTTGTACGGCGCGCGCGCCACGGTGGCGCAGGCGCTGCGGGCTTACCCGCAATACCAGGGCGTGGGTGTGGTGGCGGCGCCGTATGCCAACTCCACCTACAACTCCCTCCAGGTGAAGATGGACAAGCGCTTTTCTCACGGCCTGACCGGCACCTTCGCCTATACCCGTTCGAAATATCTCTCCGACGGAGTCGGCTTCACCTCCGGCAACGGCGGCGTTACCCAGCAGAACTATTTCAAGCGCGAAAAGTTTCTGTATCCCACCGACCAGCCCAACATCATTGTGTTCAGCTTCAACTACGAGCTGCCGGTGGGGCGCGGTAAGGCCGTGCCGCTGCGCGGTTTCCTGGACAAGGCGTTCGGCGGCTGGGCGCTGGCCGGAGTGGCTTCTTACGGCAGCGGCTTCCCCATCCCCATCTACACCACCAACACGCTGCCCATCTTCAACGGCGGGCTGCGTCCCAATTTGACGGGCCAGCCGCTGATGGCGAACTGGACCGGCGACCCGAACGCGGGGCCTTACCTGAACAAGGCCGCCTTCTCGCAGCCCGGACCGCTGCAGTTCGGCAACGCTCCGGTGTATCTCCCGGTCCGCCAGCCGTGGCTGATTTCGGAATCCTTCGGCGCGATCAAGGACACAGTCATTTTCGAACGCATCACCACGCAGTTCCGGCTGGAGATGGCCAACCCGTTCAACCGCGTGGTATTCGGCGCGCCGACCGCGGATTTCTCCTCGCCCAGCTTCGGCCTGGTCAGCTCGACTTCGAACTCGCCGCGGCAGATCCAGTTCGGCATGAAGCTGATCTGGTAATGTAGGCGCATGCGTTGCAAGCCGGGGCGGCTCCTGGGTGGGGCCGCCCTCGCTGTCTTTCTGGCCCTTCCGCTGTGGGCCGCTGCGAAGGGAAGGGACCAAGCTGCCATTGCGGAGGTGCTCTCCGGCAAGCGCGCCGCGGCGAACGCCGCCTGGTGGGGCTTCGACCCCGAGGATGCCACCACCGCCTTACAGGCCGCCATCGATTCCCCGGCGAAGACGGTAGTGGTTCCGTTCCTGGGAAGCCCGTGGATCATCCGGCCGGTGCGGCTGCGCGGCAACCAGGAGATCGTCTTCGAGCCGGGCGTGCTGGTGCTGGCCAAGAAGGGCGAGTTTCACGGCAAAGGCGACAGCCTGTTCACCGCCACCGGGGTTTCGGATCTGACGCTGCGCGGCTACGGCGCCACGCTGCGCATGCGCAAAAAAGACTATCAGAGCAGCGCGTACGAAAAGGCGGAGTGGCGCATGGGGATCGCGCTGCACGGCTGCCGCCGGGTGCGCATCGAAGGGCTGCGCGTGGAGAGCACCGGCGGGGACGGCTTCTACGTGGACAGCGGCCCGGGCCTTGCCTGGAGCGAAGACATCATCATTCGCGACTGCGTGGCGGACGACAATCACCGGCAGGGCATCAGCGTGATCAGCGCGGTGAACCTGCTGGTGGAAAACTGCGTGTTCTCGAACACGCGCGGCACCGCCCCGGAGGCGGGCATCGACCTCGAGCCGGACCTGCCCGCCCAGCGCCTGGTGAACTGCGTGATCCGCAACTGCGTGTTCGAGAACAACCGCGGGCACGGCATGCTGGTGCATCTGCACCAGTTGAACGGCACGAGCGCACCGGTTTCCATCCGCTTCGAAAACTGCCTGGCGCGCATGGGGCACGCGGCGGGCCAGGCGCCGGAGGAAGTCATGCGGGAGAATGCCGGGGGCTCGGCCGGCATGGCGGTGGGAGCCGCGGTGGACGGCGGACCCAAGGGGCTGGTCGAGTTCGTCAACTGCCACAGCGAAAACACCGGACGGGAGGGCGCCAAGGTCTACGACAAGTCGGCCGAGAGCGTGCTGGTGCGCTTCACCCATTGCAGTTGGCGGAACGCCTGGCTTTCCGCGGCGCCCGATTACGGCGGGCCGCGCGTGCCGGTGTACCTGGTGCTGCGGCGGCCGGACATCACCCGGCGCTACGGCGGCGTAGAGTTCGTGGACTGCCGCGTGTACGACCGGGTGGCGCGTCCCGCGTTACAGGCCTACGAAGAAACCACCGATTTCGGCCTGCGCAGCGTGCATGGGCGCATCCGGGTGGAGAACCCCGCCGGAGCGCGCGCCCGCCTGGGCGCGCGCTTAGAGGACGTGGACGTGCAGGTGCTGGCGGCCACCGCTCCCTGACGGCCGCAGCCCGGTTACATGTGCGAGTTCGCGGCGTCAGTTACCACGCTGCGCGCGGTCGGCATCGGCCGCGAGGTCTTGCAGCAATTCCAGGAAAACCTTCGATTGCCCGATGAACAGCCCGTCCGCGGCCAAGGCCTGCACGGCGGCCATGGCCGCTCCGTTGGTTTGGGTCGGCCGGATGATGGAGCAGACGGGGAATTTACGGCTGAGGAAGGGGCACGGCTCGGGCATGATCAGGTTGGTCTGGAAGTCCTCGCCGCCGAACGGCGGAGAATTCAGGTCCGGGAAGGTCAAACCGTTTGTGGGGTCGGTCAAAGGCGTGGCATTGCCGGCTTTGTCGTGCCAGGTCTGGAAGTGAGCGGTCTCGGTGGGGCCGATGCTCAGCAGGATGCGCAACACCTCCGGGCTGGTGACCCTCTGCGCCAGCGACGGATACAAGCTGGTTCCGCCCTGTTCGATAAAGGCGAAGTGAAATCCAGCCGTGTTGGCGATGGCCTGGATGTGATCGTCCGGGGTCAGATCGGCGTCGGACCTGGGGATGGCCGGAAACTTCCCTACACTCAAGGCCGGAACGGCCTGGGGAAACACGAACGAGGGGTCCAAATCCGGGTTTTGCGTCCGGCTGCGGTAGCGGGTCCACCAACTCGTGTCTACGCTGAGCTGCATCAGGTTAGTCAGGCGGCCGACCTGGTTGGCCCCGGTGGCTTTGCTGCCCTGCAAGGTGCGAAACGCGTGCAGGTCAACCGGCGCGGCACCCCGGGCGACCAGATAGAAATTGAGAAATGCCTGATGAGTAAGTTCATCCTCGGTATTGTCGTGGATGTACTGCGGCATGTCCGGGTCCAATGTTTCGAGCTTGGCGGTGTAAACCGGGTTGCCGCCCGTCGGGAGGCCCGGGAGTTCGCTGTCCTGGGTTCCTCCGAGCTCGGCGTATTGCAGCCACAAGTCGCTTTCGATAATTTCGGCGGCAGCCAGGAATCTCAGAATGGCGGCGTCTCCGGAGGGAAGAGCGCCGGTCTCCATCTCCTGGCCGAAAGCAAGCGGGGCGGCGGCCACGGCCAATCCTCCCCGCAGGAAAGAGCGCCGGCTCGCCCGGCTCCCATTAGTATTGGATAACACTTTCATAAGTAACGTTCCTTTCCTACTTATTCTGGTTTAGACGTTCTATTACCGATGTTATGCCAATATGGCGGGACATAAGGGTGAACTAGTTGTAAATACAGAGATCGCAGATATGCATTCTGAGCGCCGGGCCGCGTTCAGAGTTCGCCGCGTCTGGCGGCCGCGATCAACTGATCGCAGCCGCGGGCAGTGAGCGCCATCATGGTCAGAGTGGGATGCTTGTCGCCCGTGCTCACGAATGCCCCGCCGCCGAACACGTAGAGGTTCCGCACGTCGTGGGTCCGGCAGAAGGAATCCAGCACACTGCTCTTCGGGTCCGCGCCCATGCGGCAGGTGCCGACCTCGTGGATCAGCCCTCCGGGCACGCCCATCGCGGGCCTGGCTTCGGTAATCTCGCCGCCGGCGGCGTGGAACAGTTCCTTCGCGCGTTCGAAGAAATCCTCATACAGCCGTTTGTCGTTGTCCGAGTGCGTGCAGTGAATCTTCAGCACGGGGATGCCCCACTTGTCCTTCACCTGCGGGTCGATCTCCACGAAGTTTTCTTTGCGCGCCAGCATTTCGCCGCCGGAGAGCCATACCCGCGCATGCGCCGGATACAGCCGCTTGACCTCTTTTTTGTAATCGCTCCCGAAACCGGGCAGGTCCGCGGCAAACACAGGAAATTGCGCGGCCCCGCCGGAGGCGCTCATGGCGTAGCCGCGGAGGAACCTGCCGTTGCCGCGGCCCAGGTTCACGAAGTTGGGAACGTACAGACCGCCGGCCTTGCCATCGTCGTTGCGGATGGCGGCGCCTTTGAGCACCGGCAGAAAGCCGCTCACCCCCGCGCCGCTGATCTGGTCCATCAGGTAGTGGCCCAGCACTCCGCTGCTGTTGGCCAGGCCGCCGGCGGCGGAGTTGAGCAGCAAGCGCGTGTTCTCGAGCGACGAACCGGCCAAAATCACGGTACGCGCGTCCACCTCCACCTCGCGCAGGCTGTAGCGCTCGATGTAAGTGACCCCGCGCGCGCGGTTCCCCTCCGCCATCCGGACCCGGCTCACCACCGAGTCGCATCGCACCGCCAGTTTGCCCGTCTTCCAGGCGGGCGGCAGGGTCACGGCGATGGTGTTGAACATCGCGCCCACGTCACAGCCGTTGATGCAGTTGCCGCAATAATGACAGGGCGGGCGGTTGTGCAGCATGCGCGTCAGTTGGGCCACGCGCCGCGGCGTGGCCGGCCATTTCAGCTTGCGGCAGGCCGCGTCGAAAATGGTCTCCGCGCAGTTCAGCGGCATGGGCGGCAGGAAGACCCCGTCCGGAAACTGCGGCAGGCCGGCCGGGGCGGCGCTCACGCCGATGAAGCGCTCCACGCGGTCGTAGTAGGGCGCCACGTCGGCGTACGAAATCGGCCAGTCGTCGCCGTAGCCATCGCGCGAGGCGGCTTTGAATTCCAGGTCGCACATGCGGTCGGTGGCCCGCGACCAGTGCAGTGTCCGCCCGCCCAGCACGCGCGAGCGCGACCACCTGAACGGCTTGCCCTCCGGCGTGGTGTAAGGATTCTCCCGGTCGTCCAGCATGATGCGGTAGTTGTATTCCGTGGAGCCTTTGTAATATTTGCGTAACAGGCCCGGCTGGCCCTGTCCCCGGAACGGCAGTTCGTAGGGCCAGCGGTGATGGAAGTCCCGCACCGGTTCCACGCGCGAGCCGGCTTCGAGCAGCAGCACCTGGAAGCCCGCCTGCGTGAGCGCCATCGCCGCCCAGCCTCCGCAGGCGCCGGAGCCCACAATCACCACGTCGTGCTTCTGGTTCGCCATGGCCGCTTACGCCTGCCGGTGCTCGGGGTGGTCGCAGGCGGGAAACTGTTCCAGGTAGGCGTTGCCCTTGTACTCCAGCGCTTCCACCAGCCCGGCGCGCGAGGTGTAGAACGCGAACACGGTTCCGCGTTTGATCAGGCGATAGACCGGGAAGCCCGGGTGCCGACGGTTCCGGTCGCGCTCGGGGGCCGCCATCTGCGCCACCAGCGCCGCCTGTTGCTCCGCGGAGAGGCCGGCGAAGTTCCGGCCGCGCAGCCACTCCATCGCCCGCCGCCATTCGGCCTGCATCTCCGGCGCGTATTCCGCCGCGGCGGCCACCAGAAAGTCCAGGAAATGCGCCACATGGGCCTCGCGCGCGCCCGGAGCGTCGTCGGTGGGGATGAGGATGGAGGCAAAGGCTTCCAGCGCGCGAAAATCCTCCGAGTTGAAAAACTTGGGACGGTAAGCGCTCCAGCGGTCCGGCTCCGGAGGAGCGGCCGGATTCGCGCCCGCGTGCGCGTGCGTTTGTGCGGCCCGCAACCATTCGCCCAGGAACTCTTGCGCCGCGCCCCCCGCGGCGGCCCGTCCCAGCAGCCACCCCAGATCCCGCCGAGTCATAGTGAGATTCTACTGCACCCTCCCGGCGCGCCGGCCGGCGGCGCGCTTTCGCGAATCCTAACCACTCCGTCATTGGGGCGTAACCCCGTTCCGGTTATAACTCCGGCATGCTGAACAACGCCCAACCGCTTCCCAGTCTCGATGTAACGGCTTTGTTTCGCGAACCAATCCGCAATCTCCTGACGCCCTTCGAACCGGCCATCCAGAAGGCTTTCCAGTTCGATCAGCTGGCCGCGCACTTCCGCACCGCGCTCGATCGGCATGACGCCTCTCCTTTTGAGAACCTGCTCGCGTTGCTCCAGGTCCGCTGCCGCGTGGAGCCGGAGGACCTCGCGCGCATCCCGGCCCGCGGCCCCGTGGTGGCCGTGTCCAATCACCCCTTCGGCCCGCTTCGTCAGCGGCGTGGAGGAACTCTCCGAGCCCATTGCGGACCTGGAAGCCGACGGAAAAGGCGTCCCTGTGCTGGTGCGTCAGTACATGAAGCTGGGGGGCAAGGTGCTGGGCTGCAACGTGGACCCGGGCTTTTCGAGCGTGGTGGATGCCCTCATGATGGTGGATCTCCGCCAGACCCCGGATGCCCTGCTGGAGCGCTACATGACGCCCGGGGGGCTGGCGGCATTCCGCCGCTGCCACGCGCGCAGCACGCTTAGCGGGCCGTAACTGATATCGCGAAAGACCGCTCCCTGACGGTTCAGGCTCGGTCACCAAATTCTGGCACTAGTCCTCGATCGTGGCTTTCTTGATGAAGTCCAGCTTGGGGAATTTCGCGCTCAGATACGCGTTGCCCTGCCGGGTGATGGCCTCCTGGTCGGGCTGCTCGCCGTACCCGGCGTAAATCTGCTGCACCACGTTCATCCCCTCCACCACCTCGCCGAAGGGGGAGAACCCCTGGTTGTCCAGGAACTGATTGCTGCGCAGGTTGATGAACAGTTGCGTGGTGCGCGTGTTCGGACCCGCGGTGGCGAACACCAGCGTCCCCAGCTTGTTGGTCTGCATCACCGGGTCGTCGCTGATTTTCTTGTCCCACTTCTGGGTCAGCGCCGGACTGCCGGCCAGGCCGAACTGCACCACGAAATTCGGCACCACCCGGAAGAACCGCGCGCCGTCGAAGAAATGATCTTTGATCAGGTCCCGGAAGCGGTCGGCGCCTTTGGGCGCCCAGTCCCGGTGCACCTGCACGATGATGTCGCCTTTGCTGGTGGCGAACTTCACTTTGTAGAGGTTGGGCGACGCCTCTCCCTTTTTGGCTTCCTTTTTCTCCGCCTTCTTGGCCTCTTCCTTTTTCGCGGCCTCCTCCGGCGGCTTGGGAGCCTCGGCCGGCTTGGCGGTCTCGGCGGGCGGGGCGGCGGCCCTCTCGGCGGCGGCTTCCTTCTGGGGCTCCGGCGGCTTTGCGCAGCCCGCCAACAGCAGGCAGGCCAGCGCGGCCATGGGCGCTGCGCACAAAGTTACGTTCGATCGGTGGCTCTTGGTCATCTTGGTTCTCGCAGTATATTCTAACCGCGCGCCGCGGCGGAAGGGGAGTGTCCGCCGCTCTTCACGGCACGGTCACGTCCCACACCTTAGTGTGCCGGGCGCTACCCCCGGGTCCGTCCACCGAGAGCGTCACGATGTATTCCCCAGGCTTCTGGTAGGCGTGCACGGGATGGCGCTCCGTGGAGGTCGTGTTGTCGCCGAAGTCCCATTTCCAGGAAGTGATCCGGCCGTACGATTCATCCCGAAAGGCCACCAGCCGGCGGTCCATATCCACCACCTGGAAACTCCACCGCGCCTCCACGGGTTTGCGGAGCTTGGCCTCGAGCGGCATGAGCCGGAACAGCACCAGGTCGCTCGCGTCGCCGTACATGGTGGTCTTGTGCGAAAGGTTCCAGAATCCGCTGTAAGTTTTGGCGTTGACGTCGTCGTAATCCAGCACGGACCACGACATGCCGATCAGCTTGTCTTCCGCCAGCACGGATTCCACGGCCCGCTGCGGTCCTTCGCAGCCGGCGTAGTCGAAGGGCGTGATCCAGAATTCCAGCACCAGCTTGCCGCTCTCGCCCGGCTTGAAATTGTAGGAGTAGGCGGCGTTGGCCCACGGCAAATCTTTGATCCAGGGCTGGCAGCCCCACACCATGGTCCAGTCCTTGTCCTTGGCCGGCGTGAAAATATGGTAGTTCTGCGCGTGCACGCCGTGGAAGCGGAAGTGCGCGTCCCAGCGATCCAGCAGCTTGTTCGGGTGCATCTCCTCGATCAGCGGCCCGCCGGAGAGGTCGCCGTCCACCACCAGTTCGAAAATGTCGTTGTGCAGATCGGGGCGCGCGAAGTCCCAATAGTTGTCGTAGGCTTCGTATAGGAAGTACAGGCGGTTCATCCCCTTGACCCAGCCCACGCGCACGCGGACATCCAGGTTCTTGCGGTCGATCTTCGTGCCGTGGCCGCCGACCGTGTCGGCAAGCTGGTCGGTGCCGATCACGTACTCTTCGGGCACCATGTCCCAATCGTCGGTCTGGCCGTCGATGCGCGGGATCTGGTCGGCCGGGAACTGAAAGATCGGAAACGTCTTGTCCGGCCGCTCGATGGCCGGCAGGGGCCCAGCGGCGAGCGCCAGCAGGGCGAAGCAGAGCAGTACGGTGCGGGTCCTCATAATCCGCGGAGTGTACCATGCTATTCTCGCGTTGACTGCCTATGTCCAGGGCGCTTTTCATCGGCGATCTCAACGTGGACGTGATGATGGGAGGCATGGAGTCGCTGCCCGTGGTGGATCGCGAGGTGGCCTGCCAGTCCTACGACGTGGTGATGGGCGCATCCACGGTGCTGTGCGCCTGCGCCTATGCGTCGCTCGGCGGCGAGGCCGCCTTCGCCGGGCTCGCGGGACGCGACGACTACGGGGATTTCATGCTCCGCGGCCTGGCGGATTTCGGCATCGACACTTCCCTGGTCCGCCGCACGGACAAGGTCCGCACGGGCGTCACGGTCAACCTGATCTACCGGAGCACGCGCACCCAGGTGACCTATCCGGGCACCATCGCCGAATTTTCCGGAGAAGGCCTCGAGGAAGCCGTGCTGGCCGGGTTCCGCCACATCCACTTCGGGGGCGTGTACCTGCAGCACAACTTCCGCCACCGCATCGCCGGGTTGCTGGAAGCGGCCGGAAGGTTGGGCATCAGCAGTTCGCTGGACCCGCAATGGGACGCCAGCGAGCGCTGGGAATACATGGACCAGTGGCTGCCGCGGCTCACCTGGCTGTTCCTCAACGACGACGAAGCCCGCTCGCTCACCGGCGCACGAACCTCCGAAGAAGCCGTCCTGGCCCTGGCCGGGCGCACCCGCTGCCCGCTGGTCAAAACCGGCGAGCGCGGCGCGCTGGTATGCGGCCACGGAACGGTGCAGCGCGTGCCCGCGCGCCGCGTCGAGGTGGTGGATACGACCGGGGCGGGGGACTCCTTCGACGCCGGCTTCCTCTATGCCACGCTGGTGCGCGGCATGCCGGCGGCAGAGGCCGCCGCCTTCGCCAACGCCGTGGCCGGCCGGAGCTGCACGTTTGTCGGCGGCGTCAACGCGCGCTCCAGCTTCTCCGATATCCAGCGGTTCATCGAAACAAATCCCGTTCGGGAGGCCTGATCAGCGCGCGCGCCGAGCCTTCCTCCGCGCGCCATTCGAAGCCCGAAACGAGCGCCACGGGCACGCCTTCGGCTTTGCGCATCACCAGGCCGGCGGCGCAGGCCAGTTCATCCGCTATGGCCACGATGGTGGCGCCCAGCGTGCGGCCGTCGCGATCGCGCGTGCCGCGCAGGTCTGCGAGGGGTCCAAGCCCCGCCACGCCGATGGCCACGTTGACCAACCCCTCGCGCCAGGGTCTGCCGAAGGTGTCGCTGAGGATCACCGCTCCGCAGCCGAGCGCGTCCCGCAACCGCCGCGCCGAGCCGTCCGGATCGGCCGGAAGCACCGTGGCCCGGTCCGTACCCGGCACGTTGGATTGATCGACTCCCGCGTTGGCCGCAACGTGGCCCAAGCGTGTTTCGGTGATCAACACACCGCGGTCCATCTTCACCACGCGCACGGATTCGCGCAGCACCAGTTCGATCAGGCGCGGGTCCTTGCCCGACTGCGCGGCCCAGGTCCGCGCCAGGGCCGAAGGCGTGATGTCCGCCAGGTCCACCACCGCGCCCTCCGCCTTGGAGACGATCTTCTGCGCGACTACCACCACGGTGCGCGCGTCCAGCGCCAGCCCGGCGCGCGCCGCGGCGGCGCGGATGAGGGCGGCCAGGTCGTCGCCCGCGCGGATTTCGGGCAGGCCGGTCAGCCCCGTGATCCGCAGTTCCATTGGGTTCGCAGCAATTGCGCCGCGCGGCTGTGCGGCGCTCGGGCCAGCAGTTCCGCGGCGTCTTCCGGGGTGTCCAGGTCGAACACAATCCCCGGGGGCCGCAGGATCTCCGCCGGAACACCGCGCGCGCGGGCCTGCTCCAGGTGCGCGCGCAGGCTGCCCGGCCCGAAGCGGCTCTCGATCACGTCCGGCGGCGTGCGCACCAGCGCGTTGGTGCCCGTGCCGTCCGCCGAGGGTACGATCAGCACCCCGGGCCGGGCCGCGGCGGCCAGTTCCTCGATCTCCGCCGTGGTGGCCAGGGGCACGTCGATGGGCAGCAGCAGCACCGTGCGCGCGCCCAGCTCCATGGCGCGCAGCGCGGCGGCATCCGCCGAATGGCTGTGCCCCCGCTGTTCGGTCTCTTCGAAGACCAGCACGCCCGCGCGGCGCGCGTGTTCCGCCGCGCGCTGGTCGCTGGTGGCCACCGCCACGCGGTCCAGGCCGCGCGCCGCGCAGAGCTTTTCCAGCATGTCTTCGTACATCACCCGCGCCAGGGCCTCCCGCTGCGAGCGCGAGAGCACGCCGCTCAGCCGCTGCTTGGCGTTCTCCGGCGCCTTTACCGGCAGCACCGCGATCCTCATCGCACCCCTGCCGCCGCGAGCACCGCGCGGGCCAGCGCGCGCTTCTCCCGCATCCCCGCCATAATCGTGTTGGTCACCACGGCGCGCATCCCCAGTCCTTCGATTTCGCGCGCCTTGCGGGCATCCACCTGGTCCAGCACGAAGACCTTCACGAAGTCCCGGTAAAGCTGCGCCACCCCAAAGGCCGACACCGGATGTCCCAGGCTGCGCATCATCCGCGCCGCCGGACCTTTCAGCGCCTTGCCCCCCACGATCGGGGAAATCGCGACTACCGGACAGCGCGCGCGCCGCAGCGCCTGCCGCACGCCGGGCACCGCCAGAATGGGACCGATGCTGATGAACGGATTGGAGGGACACAGCACCACCGCGGCGGCCTGCGCGATGGCTTCCAGCACACCTGGCGCCGCGCTTGCCTGCCGCGCTCCCGCGTAGCGCAGCCCGCGCACTGCATCACCCGCCCGCCTCCGCACGAAATAAGTCTGGAAGTCCAGCTCACCGGCCGGCGTGCGGACCATGGTGCGCACCCGCTGGTCGGTGGCCGGAACGATGGCAGCCCGCACCCCCAGCGCGGCCGCGATTTCCCGCGTCACCTGGCTGAGCGTGGCGCCGGCCCGCAGCCGCTCGGTGCGGTAAAGATGCGTAGCCAGGTCGCGGTCTCCCAGTTGAAACCAGGTCTCGCCTCCCAGCCTGCCTAAGGCTTCCAGGCAGCGGAAGGTGTCGCCCTCGATCCCCCAGCCGTGCTCCCGGTGCGCCAGGCCCGCCAGGGTGTACATTACCGTGTCCAGGTCCGGCGCGATGTGCAGCCCATGGATTTCGGCGTCGTCGCCCACGTTGCCGATGATGCACAGCCGCTCCGGCCCGGCCACCCGCGCCAGCCCGTCCAGGAAGCGCGCCGCACCCACGCCGCCTGCCAGGGCGACGATTTTTTCAGTTGAGCCCCGTGATCCGGACACCGGTATGTTTCACCTTGTGGCGCAGATTGAGCGAGATCAGCAGGGCAGCCAGGTTCTCCAGCAGACGGGCGTTTTCGAGCGGCCCGGCATCCACGGCCCGCGCCCCGGGCAGCAGTTCCACCAGGTGCCGCACGCGCTCTTTGGCCGCGGCGTTGTCTCCGCACATCAGCACGTCGCAGTCCAGCGGAGCGGCAGTGTCGGCCAGCAGTTCGGCGCCCAGCGAATGGAAGGCGCTCACCACGTGCACACCCTCGGGAACGTACCGCGCTGCCTGCTCGCCGGCCGAGCCCTCCCAGAGCGTCAGCGGGCGGGAAAGCCGTCCGCCGATGGCGCTTTCGAGCGGCACGGTAGCGTCCACCAGCACCATTCCCGGGCGCCATTCCGCGCGAACCGACTTGAGCATACCGATTTGCGCCGCGAGCGGCACGGTCAGGACGGCGACCTCCGCGCCGGCCAGCGCGCCGGCGTTGAGGAATCCTTCCGCCCCGCCGCCGATACGCGCAGCCGCACTTTGCGCCTTCGCCGCGTCGCGCGAACCGATGCGCACCCGCAACCCCGCGTGCGCGAAGCGCAGCGCCAGTCCGGAGCCCTCGGCTCCTGTTCCGCCCAGTATGGCAACGCTCTCCAACACGCGTTCGTCATTCTAGCAGGATCAGGAAAAATCAGGCATGTTTTCCGCGCCGCGCGGGCGCCCGCCCCCAACGATATAATGGCCCTACCGGCACTTCCTTTGGCCATGGCTGACTGGCGCGGTTTCTTCAAGCGGATGGCGTATGCGGGCCTGGAGCGGCCGTCCAACTCTAAATTGCCCCTGGGCGAGCGCCTGCGGAGGCGCCTGGACCGGCTGGCGGACCGGCTCGCAGGAACGCCGCCTCCCGTGGACGATCCCCTCTACGAGACGAACCGTGCCTGGAGGCAGAAGATCCGCCTGGCGCTCTACATCGCCCTGCCTTTCGTGGCGGCTCTCGTGGTCTTGCTCATCTCCAGCAATTTTGGGTGGCTGCGCAATAAGCCCTCCACGGCGCCAGTCGAACCAGCCAAACTCGTCTCCAGCCTGCCTCCGGGAGTGTTGCGTTCCTCCGAACTCGAGATTTCCGAGATGTTCTTGCAGAAAGACGCCCATCCTCCGCTGCTGCATGGCAAGGTGCTCAACCACTCCACCAGCGCTTTTGAAGCCGCGGAGATCAGCTTTAACGTCACGGATAAGGACGGTATGCTGCTGGGAGCCGTGAGCGCCACGGTGCGGAACGTTGCGCCCGGCGGCAGTCAGGAGTTCACGGTTCCAGTTCCGCTCGCGGGCGCGGCCATCGTCCTGGTGCGGGACGCGCGCCGAATGTAGCTTGCCCAACCGTATGCACATCCTTCTCCTGGGCCGAATGGCCACGGTCGCCCAGCAGACCATTCGCGCCCATCTGGAAGCCGAGCACGAGATCTCGGTGATTCGGGACGCGGCGGACGCGCCGCGGGCGGCCCACTTGTTCGAGACCGCAGAGGTGATCGTGGGCGGGCCGCTGACGCGCGATCTGGCGGCGCGCGCGCGGTGTCTCCGGCTTTTGCAGGCCCCTCGCGCGGGCCTGGACAACCTGGGCCTGGAGTGGCTGCCGCCCCACGTGCTGGTGGCCAACACCTTTCACCACGAAACCTCGATTGCCGAGCATGTCCTGATGGCCATGCTGATGTTTGCCCGCCGGCCCGCGGAATACGACCGCGAACTGCGCCGCGGCCGCTGGCCGGGAAGCTGCATCTGGGGCGAGCCGCCGGCCATGCCGGTGCTGGAAGGCGCGTCGGTCATGCTGCTGGGTCTGGGGCACATCGCCCGCGAAATCACGCGCCGCGCCCGCGCCTTCGGCATGCGGGTGATCGGCGTCTCCCGGAACTCGCAGCCAAAAGAGGCGCAGGTGGATCAACTCGCCGGCTACGACTCCTGGCGGGACTGCCTGCCCGCGGCGGACTTCCTGGTGCCTACCTGCCCGCTGACGCCCCGCACGCGCGGCCTCATCGGCCGGGAAGCATTCGCGCGCATGAAGCCTTCGGCCGTGCTGATCAACGTCGCCCGCGCCGAAATCGCCGACGAGCGTGCGCTCTTCGAAGCTCTGCGCGACCGCGTCATCGCCGGCGCCGCCCTGGACGTCTGGTATCAATATCCGCGGCTGCCCGACGAGGTCTGCCCGCCCTCCCGCTTTCCCTTCCACGAATTGCCCAACGTGCTGCTCACGCCGCACGTCTCGGGCTGGACGCGCCAGACCGTCGAGGGCCGCGCGCGGGACATTGCTGAAAATATCAACCGCCTGGAGAAGGGCCTGCCGCTCCACAACCTCGTCCGGCGGGACGATTAAACACGCGCCGATTTTCCGGCGGGCATTTTGCATAATCTGGTATACTAGCCCCAATTCGGTTCGCCCCACGGAGCGGCGGGCCACTTAAGCCAGGAGAATATATGCCAGGAAAAAAACCGCGGTGTCTTCTGTCCCTCCTATTTTGTTTCGCGGCGGCGCCCCTGTTTTCGCAGACCTTGGATACGGGAGTTCTGGGGAACGTCACCGACCCCAGCGGCGCTTCCATCAGCGGAGCCACTGTCAACGTCAGCAGCCAGGCGACCGGCGTCACCCGCACGGTCAGAACCAGCGCCGACGGAAAATACGAGATGCGCTACCTGGTGCCGGGCGAGTATGCCGTCGAGGTGCAGGCCTCGGGCTTCCGCACCGAGCGCCGCACCGGCGTGGTCATCCAGATCAACCAGCAGGCCCGCCTGGATTTCGCCATGCAGGTCGGTGAGGTGCAGCAGACCGTGGAGATCACCGCCGCCTCCCCCTTGCTGCAGACCGAAAACGCCACGCTGGGCGAGGTCGTGGCCAGCGAGCGCATCGTGAATCTGCCGCTGAACGGCCGCAGTTTCGTGCAGCTTTCCGTGCTCACGCCCGGCGTGCGCGTCTACGAGCCTTCGCAGTTCACCTCCAGCACCGATGGCTCGCGCATTATCGCCAACGGCGCGCGGGATGCCTGGATGCAGGTCAATATCGACGGCATCACCATGGTCAACAACCGCAGCAACTACGTGACCATGTATCCCATTATCGACGCGCTCCAGGAATTCAAGGTGCAAAGCGGGAATTATTCGGCCGAATACGGCGGCAATGCGGGCGCCAACACCAACCTGCAACTCCGCTCCGGGAGCAATCAATTTCACGGCAGCGCGTACGAATTTCTGCGCAACGACAAGCTGGACGCGCGCGGTTATTTCCGTCCCGCGCCCTTCCCCAAGGACGTGCTGCGGCGCAACCAGTTCGGCGCGGTCTTCTCGGGTCCCCTCCGCAAGGACAAAACCTTCTTCATGATGGGTTATGAAGGCACGCGCGCGGTCAGCGAAAGCGCCGCCACCAACATCGTGCTCACGCCGGCCCAGCGCGCGGGGGATTTTTCCGCCGCCTCGGCGCCGGTGATTGATCCTCTCAACGGGCAGCCGTTCCCCGGCAATATCATCCCCCAGAACCGCCTGAACCCCGTCTCCGTGAACCTGGCCAACAGCTACCTGCCTCTGCCGAACACTTCCGGGACGGTCAATTACTCCGGGGTCACCCAGGGCCGCCTGGGCACGGACCAGGGGCTTGTCCGCATCGACCAGTACTTCAGCGACAAGGACCAGGTTTTCGTGCACTACATCCGCTCACGCCGCGACTTCCCGAATTACGAGCTGAACCCCAATTTCTATTTCAACGGCACCTACCCCAACAGCAGTTTTTCCGCGCAACACGTGCATACCTTCAGCCCTTCGCTGCTGAATGAGGTGCGCTTCGGATTCAACCTCGCGAACGTGTCCGTGTTGAGCCCCCGGGCGGGCAGCAACTTCACCATCGACTCCCTGGGAATTCACGGGCTCAACGTGGGCGGGCCGAGCGGGCGGCCGTTGCGCGCCGATGAGCAGGGCTTTCCCGTCATCGGCATTAGCGGCTACATGGGCATGGGCGACGATCAGGCTGCCTCCAACCTGGATAACAGCCGCACCTTCCAGTGGGTGGACAACCTGAGCTGGATCCGGGGCGCGCACTCCCTGAAAATCGGCGGCGACGTGCGCCGGCTCATGGACGATGCCACCACTAACAACTGGCCCTTCGGCAACATGGCTTTCACCGGCGACATCACGGGGAACTCCGCCGCGGACTACATGCTGGGCTTTCCGCGGACGACGCTGACGCCGGAAGGCGTGCCTATCTCGAAGATCCGGCAGTGGCGGGTTGGGGCGTACATTCAGGACGACTGGAAGGCGACTTCGACCCTCACTCTGAACCTGGGCCTGCGCTATGACTTCTTCGGGCAGCCCCACGAAATCAATGCCGTGACGCGCACCCTGCGCTTCGACCTGGACCCCAAGGGACCGGTGCTGTGGCCCCCGCCCGGGCAGGTGGCCGACATCTACCTGAACGAGTACAAGTACTTCAGCCCGCGCTTCGGCTTCGCGTGGCGCCTCCCGCACGAAATGGTGGTGCGCGGGGGCTACGGGGTCTTCTACTCCGCGGCGCAGTTCGACAACACCAACATCCTGCAGTTGAACCCGCCCACGGCCGGCAGCCTCACCGTGATCAACCCGGTCACCAACCCCGTGGCTACGATCGAATATCCCGTGCCGGCCGCGCTTTATCCCACCAACCCCATCTTTAACGTGGTGAGCGTGCCGCCGGACCGCAAGCGGCACAACGCGTACATGCAGAACTTCAACCTCCAGTTGTCCCGCCAGTTGACCCAGAACGACGTGCTGGAAGCCGGCTGGGTGGGCAGCAAGGGCACGCACGTGGATACCAGCCTCCAGAACTTCAACCAGCCGGATCCCGGCCCCGGAAACATTCAGGACCGGCGGCCGTATCCGCAATACGCGCGCATCCGCATGATCGCGCCCGATACCAACACCATCTACCATTCCTTCCAGACGCGCTACGAGCATCGCTTCTCCCACGGTTTGAGCCTGTCGGCCGCCTACACCTGGTCGCACCTCATCGATGACGCCGGCGAAACCATCAATGCCGGCGGATGCAACTGCCAGAATCCGCGCAACCGCGGGAAGGCGGAGCGGGCCAGTTCCGTCCTCGACCAGCGGCACCGCATGGTGATCGGCTATGTCTGGGAACTGCCCTTCGCCAAGAACCTCAAGGGCGGGCCAGGCGCGGTGTTGGGCGGCTGGCAGTTGGGCGGCATTGTGACTTTCGCCAGCGGCTTCCCCTTCAACATCACGCAAAGCGGCGACTCGCAGAACAACGACGGCTTGTGGGAGCGGCCCGACCTTACCGGCCAGAGCGTCGCAGCCGCCAACCAGACGCCCAACGTCTGGTTCAACACCGCCGCCTTCGCGCGCTCCGTGCTGCACTACGGCAACTCACCGCGTAACCCCGTAGTTGGCCCGGGGACCGATACCTGGGACCTGTCCGCCTCCAAGGCGTTCAAGATGCCCTACCACGAAGGCCACCAACTCCTCTTCCGCAGCGAATTCTTCAACGCCTTCAATTCGCCGCAATTCGGCAAGCCCGGAAGCGCCCTCGGCACCGGCACCTTCGGCCGCATCACCAGCACGGCGCTGGCGAACCGGCAGATCCAGTTTGCGCTGAAGTATATGTTCTGAGGGCGGGGGGGCGTGTCCGGCGAATCTACTGTGCCGCCTCCGTCAGTCCCAGCAGGCGGGCCGGATTCGTCTTGGCCATGCGGGAGATCTCCTGGCCGCTAAACCCCTGTTGGCGCAGGGCCGCGAAAAAGGCCAACAGGCCATCGGGATGCAGGGGGTTGCCCGCCTGGCCCAGGTCGCTCGAGAGGATGCAGTGCTCCGGGCCTACGGCGCGCAGGGCGGCGGCGTACTCCCGGATGTCGAACGCCTTGTTCGGTCCGATGAGCGCGTTGTACACGAATTCCAGGTAGGCCCCCAGGGAGGCTGCCTCCCGCATCTGCGCCACGCTCATCTTCACCGGGGGGAGCATGGCGTGGGTCACCACAATGCTCCGGATACCGGCAGCCCGGCCCGCGCGGATCAGCAGCAGGTCCTCTTCCGGGGAAGAGTGTCCGGTCGCCAGCACCAGACGGTTCCGGGCAATCAGCGCCAGCACCTCCTGCACTTCGGGTAGCAGCCGCCCGTCGCGGGAAACCGGGACGTACGGGCGGTTTTCGCGGGAGTAGCGCACCTGGTTTTCGGCGTCGAAGGTGGGCATCCAGACCACCCGGCCCCAGCCGCCTTTGACTCGGGTCATGCGCTCCACCGCCGCGGGATTCACCCCGCCCACGCTGCGGTTCAGGGCGATGCCCCCGAAGATCTCGATCCCGGGGACCTCCTTGCGCACCAGGTAGGCCGCGGAGGCCGTGGGTTCGTAATGGTTCTTCAACACCAGGCCGCGCATGCCGCGCTCCTTCGCCAGCCGCGCGATGTCGATCACGTCGATGGACCGCGGCATGCTGTCCGGGTCCGCGTGGACATGGATATCGACTACGCCCGCAAGCGTTTGCGCGCCGGCCGGCAGCCCGGCGGCCAGCATCCAATACAGCAGGAAAGGCTTTCGCATGCCCCTCATCTTACTGTGCGCCAGCCCTCGCAAGCCCAATGCCCTCGATAAGAATTTTGGATTGGACTGCCCGAAAGGCATGCCTCTACACTAGCCTTTAGTAGCTTTCCTCGAATCCAGAATCGGCTCTGAAACCATGCCGGCGCGCGTGCCACGTTCGCACCAGAGGATCTTACAACCAGATCAAGGGAGGATCGGAATGAACGGGCAGATGGTAGAGACGCCGGAAGCAGTCTCCATGGCGATGGGATCGCAGGTCGCCGTGTTGCACCACATCAGCAGTGTGGCCAGTTCCAATCTCGGCTTGGACAAAATCCTCCAGGAACTGATCGGCCTGGCGGTGGAAGCCACCAACTGCGACGCGTGCCTGGTCTACCTGGTCGAGCACGCCACCAACGAAGTGGTGCTGCGCGCCTCGCAACTGCCGCACGCGGCGGAAATCGGCCACATCCGCCTCAAGATGGGGGAGGGCATCACCGGCTGGGTGGCCCAGCACAAGTCCGTCGTGGCGCTTGCCGCCAACGCCGCCCTGGACAGCCGGTTCAAAGCCTTTCAGGCACTGCCGGAAGACACCTACGAAGCCTTCCTTTCCGTGCCCCTGATCAACGACGGCGAGTTGATCGGCGTCATTAACGCGCATCACCGCGCGCCGCATGCCCACACGCCCGAGCAGGTGGCCCTGGTCAGTTTCATCGGCGAGCAGTTGGGCGGCGTGATCGCCCGCGTGCGCCTGGCCGAGCGCTCCCACCGGGCTATGCAGCGCATGAAGACGCTGGCCGAAATGGCGCACGCCATCTCCGCGGAAAGCTACCTGGACCGCATCCTGCAAGCCATTGCCGAGATGGTGGCCGAAACCCTGGATTCCCCAGTGGTCTCGCTCATGCTGGTCAACGAGGACCGCCGCGAATTGCTGATCTCGGCCGCGCGCTGCTCCTCGCCCGAATATCTGAGCAAAGGCCCGCTGAAAATAGAGGACTCTCTCATCGGCCGCGTGGTGCGCGAGGGACAGCCCCTGATGGTTTCCAATGTGCTCGAGGAGAAGCAATACCGGTATCCCGAACTGGCGCGCAAAACGGGCCTGGTCTCCCTGCTTTCCGTGCCCCTGCTCACGCGGGACAAGGTGATCGGGACCATCAACATCTACACCGCCACCCAGCGGGTGTTCTCGGATGATGAAATCGGCTTTGTGCGCGCGGTGGCGGGCCAGGCGGCCATTGCCATCGAAAACGCCCGCCTGATGTCCGAGACCCTGGAGATGAAACGCGCGCTCGAAGAGCGCAAGCTCGTTGAGCGCGCCAAAGGTATCCTCCAGCACAAGTACAACCTGACCGAGGAGCAGGCCTACCTGCGCCTGCGCAACGAGAGCCGCCGGCTGCGCCGCCCCATGCGGGACCTGGCCGAGGCCATCATTCTGGCCGAAGACGTCCGGCCCTCCTGAAGGGGGGACCTACCGCCGCTTGGAACCGCCCGCCGGCGGCGGTATAGTAAGGTCGCCATGGTTTCCGCATCGCAACTGCGTGGCGGGATGGCGATCCGCTACGAAGGCCAGACCTACAAGGTGATTACCGCCGAGTATCACCCTGGCCAGGGCAAGATGGGCGGCGTAACGCACGCCTCCCTGAAAAACCTTTCCACCGGCACCGTTTGGGAGCACAGTTTCCGCGCCGATCTGAAAATCGAAGACCTGCCCGTGGAAAAGCAGAACCTGGAGTTCCTCTACTCCGACGCCGACAACTGTTGTCTCATGGATCCCCAGACCTACGAGCAGGTGGAGATCCCCACGGCGGCCATCGGGGAGCAGGCCAAGTTCCTCCAGCCGCAGATGCAGATCCCGGTGGAGTTCGTGGAGGGCCGTCCGGTGAGCGTAGACTTTCCGGAGATCATCGAAGTGCGTGTGGCCGAGACCGCGCCGCCCCAGCATCAGCAGCAGGACAGCACGCGGAAACCCGCCACCCTGGAAAACGGCGTGCAAATCATGGTGCCGCAGTTCATCAAAACGGGCGAAATCATCCGCCTGGATCTCCAGACGTTGCGCTACGTGGACCGCGCCAAGCCGGCCGCGCGTTAGCTTTCTACGGGAGCTCGATGGCGATAATCCGCTTGGGCACCTTGCCGACTTTGATGCGCGCCAGTTCCCGCCGCGAGGCCACATCGATCGCCGATACGGCATCCGAGCCCGCGTCGGAGACGAAGCAGCGTTTCCCGTCCGGGGTGAAGGTCAGCCAGTCCGGGCCCCGGCCTACCGGGACGCTCCCGAGCAGTTTCAGATCGGGCAGGGAAAACACCGACACGGCGTTGTTCAGGAGGCTCGTGACCCACAGTTCCCGGCCGTCCGGGGTGATGCCTATCCCATGGGAAAACGTGTGCGGGATCAGCGGCTTGGCGTCCGGCGGAGCGGGCGGCAGGAGCACCTTGTCCACGGTCTTGCGGGACGCCCAGCCGATCACCTCGAAGCCGTGCAGATCGCTGAGCTGCACGAACAACCTCCGGATCTCGCCTCCCGGCGCGGCATCGATGGCCAGCGGCCGCGGCACCCCGTCCAGGGGGATATCGAACTCCGGCGCCTCGCTGCGCGTGCTGATCACCGTGAGCTTGTTTTCTCCCATGGAGGTGGCGATCATGTGCCGCCCATCCGGCGTGCAATAAACGTTGTGCGGATTTCTGCCCACGGGGATGCGCTTCTCACGTTCCAGCGACCGCGTGTCCACCACATCCACCCACGCCTCTTCCCGGATGCAGACGTACACCCGCCGCCCGTCCGGCGTGATGGCCACGTTGTTGGGCCGCTTGCCGATCGGCACCCGCCGCACAATCCGCCCGGACTCCCGCTCCACCACGTCCAGCACGTCTTCGGTCTCGCTGCTCACGTAGAAGCGCTTCCTGTCCGGGGAAGGCACAATGCCGTGGGGGTTGTGGGATACTTTCAGCTCTCCGACGGCCTGGTCCTTCTCGGCGTCGATCACCGTGATGTTGTTCCCCGCGCTGTTGGCGACGTAGACCCGCACCGTGCCCGCCATCAGCGGCACCGCCAGCAAAATAACCAGTGGCTTCATCTCCCGGCTAGCCTCCTGCTTCCGTGGTAAAATCAGTGTACAGTAATCGGAATGAAAGCATCACTCTTCCGAAGGGCCTGGTTCCCGGCAGTGGTCAGCAGGCTTTCATACCTTCCCGGTTCGCGTAGCGCTTCCCATGCATTGGATGACCTGGTTGGTGTCTCTCGGCTTGATCGGCACCACCACAACGACGATCTCGTTTGATTCCGCGGCCCTAGGCCGCATGCCCGCTGGCTGGTCGCCGGCCTCGGCGGTTCACGGCGCGGCGCCGGAATGGCACGTAGTCAAGGACCCCACCGCTCCCAGCCCGCCTTACGTCATGGCCCCGGTTTCCGCCGATGCGGCGGGGCGCCGCACGCCGCTGGCTGTCCTGGATCAATCGGATCTGCGCGATGGCGAGATCAGCGTGCGGTTCAAGGCCGTGGCCGGGAAGGAAGACCGCACCGCCGGCCTGGTCTGGCGCTACCGCGACCCGAATCACTACTACGTGGTCTGCGCCAACTCCCTGCACAACAACGTGGAAGTCTTCCTGGTGCGGGACGGCAAGCGCATCCCCCTCCTGCCCAAAGGCCGCCGGGGGGCGCAATACGGCGTGGAGCATCCGGTGCCCTCCAACGTGTGGGGCACCCTCAAGGTGGTGTTTCGCGGCCCTGTCTTCAGCGTGTATCTGAACCACCGCCGCATCATTCTGACCGAGGATCGCAACTACGGGGGGCCTGGCAAGGTGGGTCTTTGGACCGAGAACGACAGCGTCACCTACTTCGACGACTTCCAGGTGCTGAAGCGCTCCTGACCTACTTCGTTTTGCTGGCGTTGTCGAGCACGTTCTTGGCGAAATAATTGGCTACCTTCGCCTCGTTGCGCGCTACCTCGTAGTAGGCCGCCTTCAGGAGTTGATCCTTGCGGTTCAGCAGCGTCTCCCGGATGTTCTGCTGCACGCGCGGATCGGTCAGCTCGCGCTGCCCGGCAGGCTCCTTCGAGATGACCTTCAGGATGCGGTAGCCCTCCTGCGTGTGAATCACCGGGGAAACCCCGCCGGGCGGCAGGCTGGCCACCAGTTTCCGCAGTTCCGCGTTGGCCTTTTCCAGCGCGGACTCCGGGATGAAGCCCATGTCGCCCCCGTTGGCCGCCGTGTTCGGATCCTCCGAGTAGTTCTGCGCCAGCATGGTGAAATCCTCGCCCTGCTTCAGGCGCGCGGCGATGTCCTGGATCTTCTGCTTGGCCTCCGTGTCGTTCTGCGCTTTGCTGTTCTTCAGGTTATGCACGTTGGGATCCGGCAGGGGGGTCACCAGGATCTGCGCCATATGGATCTGCGGTTCAGCCAGGTTGAAGCTGGCCTTGTTCACCGTGTAAAAATTCGCCACGTCGGCGTCGGTGATGGTGATGTGCGATGTGATTTCCTTGTTGATCAGTTTCTGGATGCTGAGCTCCTTGCGGATCTGCGACTTCAGGTCCTCCAGCGTCATCTTGCGGTTGGCCAGCACCCGGTCGAACTCCTCCTTGGTGTAGGGGGCCTTGAATTCGTTCAACTTCGTCTGCACGTCGGCGTCGCTGGCCAGGAGCCCCAGCTTCTCCGCACGCTGGAGCATGATTTCGCTGTCGATCATGTTCCGCAGCAGTTCCAGCTTCTGCATCATCACCTGGTCCTCGCTGGACCCTTCCTGGCTGGCCGGGAACTGGGAGTTGTACGTCTTCTCCAGCTCCGTCGTAGTGATGCTGCGATTGTTGACCATGGCGGCCACGTTCGCGGGCGGCGTGCGTTTGCAGCCGGTGAGTGGCCCAAGCAGCAGTGCCGCGCAGGCGCAAAGAGGCAATAAGTCCAGCTTCATGACGGAAAAGACCATTGTACTCGGGTACAATGGGCTTTTCTTAATATCCCCCCAAGGAGAATCGCACTTGAGAGTAGGCATGATCGGGACCGGCGCCATTTCGCACAAGCACGCGCAGGCCTACCGCAACATCGGCTACGAGTTGGCCGTCTGCACGGACATCAACGCCGAGGCCGGCAAGAAGTTTGCCGATCAGTACGGCGCCGAGTTTGTTTCCACCTTCGAAGAAGTCTGCCGGCACCCGGAGGTGGACTACGTGGATGTCTGCACGTTCCCCGATTTCCGGCTCCAGCCGCTCGAGATCTGCGCCCAGACGGGCAAACACATCCAGGTGCAGAAGCCCATTTCGACCAACCTGGAGACCGCCCGGCGCATGATCGAGACCGCCCGCCAGGCCGGCATCGTGCTGGGGGTGGTCAGCCAGCACCGCTTCGACGATTCCAGCCAGTTTCTCAAGAAGGCCATCGCTGATGGTCGCCTCGGCCGCCTGATCCAGTGCGATTGCTACGTCAAGTGGTACCGCTCGCCGCAATATTATTCCCGCCCCATCAAGGGAAGCTGGGCGGTGGAGGGCGGCGGGGCGCTCATCAACCAGGCCATCCACCAGCTCGATATCCTCCGCTGGATGGCCGGCCCGGTCAGTGAACTATTCGGCTACTGGCAGCTCGGCAGCCTGCACAAGATCGAATCCGAGGACGTGGTGAACGCCGTGGTGCGCTACCGCAACGGCGCGACCGGCGTGATCCAGGCGTCCACCGCCTTCTGGCCCGGCTACACCGAGCGCACCGAGTTCCACGGCACTAAGGGCACCGCCATCATCTCCGGCGACAAGCTGACCACCTGGGACGTGGAAGACGATTCCGGCGAGCCCGCGCCCGTAGACCGCGAGGTGGCCTCCGGCGCCTCCGACCCCATGGCCATCTCGCTGGAGCCCTTCGAGCGCCAGTTCCTGGACTTCGGAGAGGCCATTCGCGCCGGCCGCCCGCCCCTGATCTCCGGCGAAGAAGGCTACCACGCGCTGGAGATCGTAGACGCCGTGTACCGCTCCTGCCGGACCGGCGAAAAGGTCGCGCTGTAGGCGCACCCGCGCCCGCGCCTTCGAGGAGAAACCGGCCGCGCAATTACCGCGACGGCGCGAACACGTAGCTGCGCGCGCCGGGGAGCGTTTTGAACTCGTACCAGCCGCCGCGGGGCGATGCGGTTCCGACTTGGCCCAGACTGTTGCCGTCGGGATCGTAGGCCATCAACACACCGGTGTCCGGCGAAGCGAAGGCAATGCGATCGTTGCCGTACATGTCGATCAACTCCAGGACGCCGGCGCCTTTCTGCCGGAGGGCCACGCTGCCGCTCACGCCCAGTTTTCCATGCTCGGTCCACCGTCCGCGCCCGTCGAGAAACTCGTAGCCGGCTGAGGAAACGTAATCGACGCGGCGCCCGCCCAGGTTGGCGGAAATTTCGTAAAAGTTGCTTGAGGGATTGAAGGCCAGCCATCCGGAGACCGGCAACTCGACCGCGCGGCCCTGGCCATCCTTGACGGTCCACGGACCGGAGGGCGAGCGGTTCACGAAAACCTGGGCGCCGTTTTCGTACATCACGTGGAGGCGCGAATCGGCGATCGCGCCGGTGCTGTGCGCCTGCGAGGGGGTGAGGAACCGCCCACCCGGGCCGGCGTATTCAATGACCTTGGGCTCGATGAAGGCGTACTGCTGCTGCAATTGCTGCATCATGTAGTACGACCGCGCCAGGGCTTCTACGCCGAACGGCGAGGGCGGGTCAAACTCGGTGACCAGCCAGCCCATGTTGCCGTAGCCGATCGTGGTGGCCAGGAACAGGTCCAGATAGTCGCGGCGTTTGGGCGAAGTCTGCCAGTCCGGATCGATCTGGCTCAGATAGTAATAGGTGTAGCCCATGCCGTAGTCGCACTCGAGCGGGTGCAGCTTGTGCAGCAGGAACGACACGTCCAGCGGCTGCGTCAGCAGGTTGACCTTGCTGTAGACCCAGCCATAGTGCCCGGAGGCGAGCCCGGCGTAGAGCCACTGGTAGGTGGCTTCGGACTGCGTCGGCCCGTAGACGCGCTGGTCGTTGAGCAGCAACTGGCCGTAGGCGTAAAACGTAGCGGCGAGCGTGCCGGCGCCGGGCACGCGCGCGTCGTAGTCGCAGTAAGCCCACGGCGCCACGGCGGTGTGCACGTCCGTGTAGGACATTTTCACGCCGAATTTCCGCTTGATCCGCTGCGCATAGTACTCGTCGAATTCGACGGCCTTGGCGGGCTTGAGGGCGTAGTTGCGCGGCCAGGCGCGCCGCCACTCGCCATCCGGCATGCGCTGCACGTGGTCGGGGTTCCAGTTGGTGTTTACGGTGCAGAAATCCGTGTAGTTGCTGTAGACGCCCTGGAGCCAACCCATGTCGTTTTGCGCGCGGATGTACCACTTGAGCATGGCGTCGCCGCCTTTTTGCGGCGCGGCGTGCAGCTTCAAGGTGTTGCTGTCGCCCTCGTCGCGCCAGGTCACCTCGTGGCTATGCTGCATGACCTTGTCCAACCCGTAGGAGCGGATCATGAGGCAGCGCTTGTGATCCGCCGGAAAAGTCTCCGGCTCGGTGACCGTCCAGAGCACCTGTTTGCCTTCCTGCTGCCGCACAGAGGGCGGGTTCGCCACGGTGGGCAGCGTTTCCTCGTAAACCGGCGAGTTGGTGATGAAGATGCGCTCGTAAAGGTTATTGCGCAGCCCGTCGGTTTTGGCGATGTAGCGCATGCCGCCATTGATTTCCGCGCTGTCGCCGGCCACCTTGGGCTCGCGGCTGCAATACGGCTCCGATGCGTTGGTGCGATACCAGTCAAACCACACGGAAGTGAAGACCGGTTTCGACTCGCTCGCGGAGAGCAGCACGCGCGGATTGGTGGCCCCATAGGTGATGTAAGGCACCGTGATCAGGCGCGGGCGGGAGACTCCCGAGACACGGCCGAAGTCGAGCCCGGTGGCCTCGCCGCCATCGCACCAGACGTCGAGCACCAGCGACTTCTGCCAGAGGCGAAGCTGGTACTCGGCAATGCGGGAGCCCATGCGGAACCGGGCGGTGACCACGCCGCCATCCAAACCCGCCTCCAGCAGGTCGCCCCGCGCCACGCTACCCTCGGGCGTATCGGCAAAGCGCAAGCCGCCTCCGTCGAGCGGATGAAAAGCCGGCCCCCCATCCACGCCGGCGGTGATTTCGCTCAAGCCGCCGTTCGCCGGGCGGTATTCGTAGACCACCACCGCGTCCCGCCCCTGGTAGCGGAATTCGAAGCGATTCCTGCCGGCCGCGCGCGCGGAGACCTGGAAGTCCTTCTCGAAATTAGAGGGAAGAATAGTCTCTTCGCGGGTGGGAAACGGGAGCGTGCCGGGTCCGGTATTGGTCCCCACGATTTGCCCGTGGAAGGGCCGCAGGTTGCGCTTCGGCTGGGGTTGGAAGGTGAGCGGATGGAGATCCTCCTGGTAGAACGCCAGCGAATCGCAGAAGAAGTAGCGGGGATCGGTGTTGGTGGTCTTATCGATCTCGAGGCCGGAGAACCTGGCGGGCAGGACCATCTCCTTCGCGATGCCCGCCGGCAGCTTGCGGTGAATCAGCCACCACTGCTTCCAGCGGATATCGGTCAGTTCGATTTTGAACTCTTTGCCGCGGGCGTCCGTCACCAGGACGGAGACATCGGCCGCCGGCGTGGTGTCGTCCTTCACCCAGCTCCAGCGGTTCCCATATCCCCAGAGGTCGACCGAATCGAACTTTCCGGGGATGGGAACCGGCCGCGGCGGCCGCGCGATCACGTGGCTCGCCGCGTTGGAGCCCGCGAAGGTGAACTTGGCGACGTACTGTCCCCACATCTGCTGTTCGCGGCTGCGGCGGAATTCGCCGCGCGCGCCATCGTGCAGTTCCAGGTTCCAGCCTTTCAGGTCTTCGAAATCGACCAGCGTGTGCGGGTCTTCTTCGCGCTGCACCCAAGTGAACTCGTAAGGCTGCTGCCCGACCTGCTGCCACAATTCGATTTCGTTGATAGCAGGCACGGTCCGGTCGAGGCCGGCGCCGGCGGGAAGGGCAAAACAGCAAAAGACCGCCAGGACGATCCATGAACGCATAGAGCCTCCTACGAAGACTCCTTCACGGCCGCGGAGCAGACTGCCGGCGCAACCCCAGCCGCAATCGGCCACAGCTTACCATCCACAGGAAGCTAGAGCAAGCGAACAAGATGCGAATAGCTGCAATCCGCAAATTTCCGGACGTGCTCACCAGCCCAACACGTAATTGTCCTTGCCGGGGCTGGCGCCGCCGAACATCACACCGGTGGCCGGATCGATGCGGATGATCTTCACGGCGCCGGGGCCGGAGGGCGACCCGTAGGGAGGCTGGAGCGGCGAGGGCTCTACCGGGTGGCCCAGGGCGCGCAGCGCCGCGCCGACGCGGTCCGCCAGGAACTGCGGCATGGCCAGACCGTTTCCCGGACTCTGGGGGTACATGGAGACGCGGAAATTCGAGGTCATCACGCAGGGCGCCTCGGCAGCCTGCTGCACGTTCATCCCGAACTCGACGATGTTCAAGAACGCCTGCGTGAGTGTCTGCGGAATGGTATCCCCGCCCGGCGTGTTCCAGGCCAGAACCGGCTTGCCATCCTTCAGCGCCAAGGCTGGAATGGCGCCTTGCCGGGTGCGCTTGCCGGGAGCGATCACGTTGATATCCCGCGGGTCCAGTCCGAAATACGAGCCGCGGTTATTGAGCAGGAAACCGGCCCCGTCCACCACCATGCCGCTGCCGAAGCCGCCATTCACGCTGTGCGTGACGCTGACCACGTTGCCCCAGCGGTCGGCGATGGCGAACGACGAGGTCTGTTCGCCCTCGGCGCGCAGGTCGCGCGGCGTGGCGGCCACCGGCCGGCCGGGCTGGTGATAGTGAATCTCGTGGCCCGCCAGGATGGCCTGGCCCGCGCGGGGATCCCCCGGCGGCGCGACACCCTCGATGGCACGATCCATCCGGATCAGCCCGCGCCGCAAATCGGCATAACGTTTCGACAGCAACTCCTCGATGGGAGCGTGGGGCGCGAAACGCGGATCGGTAATGTAGGGATACCGGTCGGCAAACGCCAGCTTGAAGGCCTCCGTCAGCACGTGCAGGTAAGCGGGCGTGTTGTGTCCGAGCTTCTGGAGATCGAAGCCCTCCAGAATGTTGAGGGCCAGTAGCATGACGATGCCGCCGGAATTCGGCGGCGCCTGATAGACCTCGTAGCCCCGGTAGCGGATGCGGATGGGCGGAGCCTCTTCGGCCTGGAACTGCGCCAGGTCTTCGTACCGGATCAGGCCGCCCGCGCGTTCGTGATAGCGCGCCGTCATGCGGGCGATGTCGCCGCGATAGAAGGCTTCGGCCCCCTGCGCGGCGATTTGGGAAATGGCGCGGGCGAGATCGGGCTGTACCAGCCAGTCGCCGACGCCCGGAGGCTGGCCGCCCGGAAGAAAGACTTTTGCGGAGCTGTCCCAACGGGCCAGCAGTTCCCGCGAGCGCCGGAAATTTCCGGCGCCCCAGGCGCTGACCGCATAGCCCCGCCCGGCGACTTCGATCGCATCGGCCAACAACGAGCGGTAGTCCTTCGTGCCGTACTTCTGGAGCAGCAGGTCAAAGCCGCCGACGGCCCCGGGGACGGTGGTGGAATACGGCCCGTCGGGCGGGACCGTACCCACCTTGGCCTGGTAGAACTCAGGGGTGGCGAGTTTCGGCGCGCCGCCGCTGCCGTTCACCAGCACGACCCGGTTCAGGCTCTTGATATACGCCAGGAGGAAGCCATCGCCGCCGAGACCGGCCTCGCTGGGTTCGGTTACCGCCGTCATATAGAAGACGGCTACCGCCGCATCCACCGCGTTGCCACCCTGCTGCAACACACGCAGCCCGGCCAGGGCTTGCAGCGGATGCTCGGCCGCGACCATCCCGTTCTTGCCCATGACCACGGGCCGCCAGGTGGGCGCCCCAGCCCCGCTTTGCGCCCAGACTTCGGCGCCGAGAGTAGTGATCGATATCGCCATTCGAAGCCACGTCCGCATGTGGAAAAGCCGACTGCGATTGTACTGAAGTTGCAGCGTCCGCGGCACTGCGCGGAACCGGCACCTCAACCGCGCCCCGGCATGCCTGTATTCTGGAGTGGATATGGGCAACTCCGCGATGCGCATTCCGTTAGCCTGCGTGCTGCTGACCGTCTGGCCCGTCATGGCCGGGGAAACGCACAGGAAAAGCACTTCGGACCAGCCGCCCCGCAAGGTGATCGTGGGGACGGTGATGCAAGCGTTCTGGGGCACATATCCCGGCCTCGCGCAGCGCTTGAGCCAACTGCTGGTGTTCGTGGACCGGATCGCCGAAACCTCGCAGCAGAAGTACGGGCGCGGGCCGGACCTGGTGGTGCTGCCCGAGGTGGCGATCACCGGCGAGATTTCGGGGAACGCCGTGGCGCAGGCCATCCCGTTCGCGGGTCCGGTGCGGGACGCGTTCACGCGCAAGGCCAGGGAGCGGCACTGCTACATCGTCGTCCCCATGTACATGCTGGAGGAGAACCGGCAGGTGTGCTCGAATGTCGGAATCCTGGTGGGCCGCGGCGGTGAGGTGCTGGGCACGTATCGCAAGCTGCACCTGGCGGTGCCGACCGGCGGCGATTCCATGGAAGGCGGCACCACTCCCGGCAAGGAGGTTCCGGTCTTCGACTGCGACTTCGGCAAGCTGGGAATTCAGATCTGCTTCGACATGGAGTTCGACAGCGGCTGGCGGGAACTCGCACGCAAGGGCGCCGAACTGGTGGCCTGGCCCACGCAATCGCCGCAGACCGCGCATCCGGCGTTCCGCGCTCTGCAGAATCGCTACTATATCGTCTCCAGCACCTGGCGCAATAACGCCTCGATTTTCGAGCCCACCGGCAGGATCACGGCGCAAATCAGGCCGCCCCAGGACATCCTGGTCGAGCAACTGGACCTCAGCTACGCCATCCTGCCGTGGAGCTCGAAATTGCGGAACGGCGCGGCGCTCAAGAACAAGTACGGCGAGAAGGTGGGATACCGCTATTACGAAGACGAAGACCGCGGGATTTTCTGGTCCAACGATCCGAGCCAGCCCATCGGCCGGATGGTGCGCTCGCTGGGGTTAACCGAGGAGGAAGAGGAGATCGAGCGCATCCAGGGGCTGTACCGGCGGGCGGGGCTGGAAGAGCACTAAAGGTTTGAGTTTTCCGCAGCGCTTCAGGGCCGACGCAGGCGCAGGCGGAGGGTTTTGATCTCGTAGGGGCGGAGATTGAGTTCAATCACGTCGCCCGGCGTGGCGAGTGCGCGGCCAGCATCTTCGATGAGGTCGGATTCGTTCGCCGCGGCGAGTCCGGCGTGGAAACTGATCTTGACGGGGTTGGCCGGGCGCCCTGCGGCTTCATAGAGGCGCAGCACGGCGGAGCCGTCGCGCCCGGGCTTCAGCGCCGAAGTGACCACGGCGGCATTCGATACTTCCAGCAGCCCCCAGCGCTTCGGCAGGCGGCCCGCGTGCGGCGCCGCTTTGCGCACCTCCAGCGGATGATTGAATTCGTATCCCGCGCGGTAGACGCCCGCGCCGCTCCAGTCGCCCGTGTACGGCACCAATGCGTAATGAAAGGTCAACTGGCGGCCCAACTCCAGGCCGGAATCCGAGGAGATGCCCGGTTCGTAGCCGCCGTTAAACGAATAGCCCAGGATCTTGGCGGAGCGGAACAGGGAAAGCATCATCGTGCCGCCCGCGGTGTTGTTGCCCGGCAAGCCGCGATTCAGCAGCGCCAGTCCTTTGGCGCCGTCGCCGTAGGCCATCCAGTTCTGTGCCGGAAACTCGCGCGCCTGGGGCCGCTCGATGGCGCCGAACGGAATCTCCCGCACGTCGGCGCCGGCCCGGATGGAGGTGGGGAACAGGACCCGATAGCGCACCAGCTTGTCGTGGTTCAGGATCTCGGTCGTGATGTCGATGCGGGGGACGCCCGCATACATGCGCACGGTAGTGGAAAACTCGCCGTCCCCGAAGGGGTGCGCGCCGCGAAATTCGGAGATCACCGGGCCGCGTTTCACCGCGGCAAAGCGCCCGCCCACCCACTCGTTGCTGAATTGCGCCCGGTCGCGTGCCGGAGGCATTTGTGGGGCCGTCATGGCCAGCATCCGGCCGCCGTTGAGGATTCCGTACAGTTCCCAGAAATCGCCGCCGTCCTGCTCGCGGGCCACCACGTTGCCGGGGCCGGAGAGCGCTTCCCAGTTATTCGCCTTCAGCCTGAGGCTGGTCATCTCCGCGGTCCAGAGATTGAAGGACGCCCGGTAGTATTCGTTCTCGATCGCGTCGCTGTCTTCGTAGGCCGGCGTGCCCGTGGGGATGCCGGAGATTTCCGGCAGAGCGTCCGGGGGAGGCGGCCCGTGTTTTTCGATGAGCCGGTACACCGCGTAGCCCATGGCCGGGACATCCCGCGCCACGAAGCCAACCCGCGCGCGCCGGAATCCCCCGTCGCCGTAGCGCTCCTGCTGGAGCACCTGAAGCCGTACGGGCTGGCCGTCCGGCCCGGCCAGGGCGAGGCCGGTCACACCCGCTTCCGTCACCCCGACGTCCACTTCCGCGAAATCGGTGCGCGGCCAGCCGAGCGTATTGAAGACCACGACCGGCACGCCCTCGCCGCGGGTATCGATTTGCGAGCAGATATACTCCAGCCGCTGGCCGATGATTTCGCCGGCGAGGCGCTCCGAGTAGCGGTAGCTCTGCATGGTGTCCTCGAAAACTTTGTCCACCATGACGCCGGAGGCCAGGTCGTGCGTCTGGTTGAAGAGCATGGGTTCCCAGGCCCGGTCGAGCGCCGCCCGGTCCGCGGGCATCCCCAGCCAATCCGCGATCACGCTGAATTTCTCGGCCGCGGTGAGCAGCCGCTCCAGGTTCCGGATGGCCTGCTTGACCTCGATCCGGCTGCTATAGATGCCCTGAAACACGGGATTCAGCTCGCCGGATTCGACCGGCCGGGGCGCGGCGCGCTGGTTCACCACCGCTTCGTACTCGGCGGGGGTGCCGAAGCGGATGCGGAAGGGATGCGGCGCCTGGTTGAACTGCCGGATCATCCCGGGCAGGTGTTCCTCGGGATCGGAGACATCCGCGCCCGCCAGCGCCACGCGGTCGTTGCCGCGGGCGTAGGGGTCGAGCGAGGCGAACCGCTCGTTGGCAAAGGCGGTGAACTGCGGCAGGTTGCCCGGCGATCCGTAGAACATGCCGTAGCCGTGCGGCAGCCAGTAGGCCGCGATCTGGCTACCGTCGATGCCCCGCCAGAAAAACTCCGCCGGAAGTTTCAGCGTGGGCACGCCGCGCCGGAACCAGTAAGACTTGAACCCGGCGAGTTTGAGAATCTGCGGCATCTGGGCGTTGTGCCCGAACGTGTCCAGCCCCCAACCCGCGGTCACGTCCACGCCCAGCGCCTCACGATAGTAGCTCTTGCCGTAGAGCATCTGGTGCACGATGGATTCGGGCCCGGGCATGTTGTTGTCGTGCATCACATCCACGCCGCCCACGATCTCCAGCCGGCCCTCTTTGACGAACCGGCGGAAATCGGCGGCCTGCTCCGGGTAGCGCTCCAGGAAGGGTTTGACATAGGCCACCTGGTCGAGCGCGAAGCGGTACTCGGGATGCTTGCGCAGCAGCATCATGGCCTTCAGGATGTTCGTCAGGCCGACCTCGAGATACTCCTCCCGGGTCTTGAAGACGGCGCCTTCCCAGTGGGTTTGCGGCACCACCCAGAGCGTCTGCTGGGGCTGCGCCGCGGCGCCGGAAAGCAACGCCGCTGCGAGGCAGGAAACAGGAATGGACATGGTCCAGCGGCAGCTCATACTCACTCGCCGACCACGGGAATGCGGGCGATGCGCGGGTCGGAGAACCGGTCCGCCTCGTCGGTGCTGCGGGTGGAGAACTCGGAGACGATGGCGCCCCCCGGGCCGGCCTGAAACCAGTGCGGCGTGTCGGGCATCAGTGTGTACTGGTCGCCGGGCTCCAGGCGGACTTCGTGGAACACCGAGTAGTAGGCTTCCGAACCTGCCGGAGGAAGCGAAACCCGCGAGGCGGAGGGCGAGCCGGGGACGTTCAGGTAGACCGTGCCCCAGCGGCAGCGGAAGGTCTCTTCCTTACCCGGCCGGCCGCCGATGGTGGGATGCCAGTGCTCCGGGCACGTCTGGCCGGGGAACATCACAATCTCCTTGGCGCAACACCTCTCCGTGTTCACGTAGGTGAGGATCTCGAGGCCGGTCTTCTCGAGTTCGTTGAGGCCGAAATCGGCCACCTCCAGCCGGCCGCGTTCTTCCGGCGTGATTACGATTCCGGCGGCGCGGAGCATGCCGGCCGCCCGCTCGGTTGCCTGCTGATACTGCTGGGCTGAAATCATGGCTCCATCCTTCCGGCCGAGCCGCTCAACCGCAGAAGCTCCTGGACCTTCTGCCGGAGGGCTTCGCGGCCGGCCATCATTACGTCCTGGTCCCCTCCGATTCCCAGATACGGGTGCGGATTGTCCGGCGCGTGGTACTTCGCAAGCTGGCACCGGACCGCCTCCAGGTACACCTGCTTGAGAACGGTTCCGAAGTTGATCTTGGCGACCCCCAGGGCGATCAGGCTTTGCACGCATTCCGGCGGCAAGCTGGTCCCTCCGTGGATCACCAGCGGGATTTCCACGCTCTCGCGAATCCGCCGCAGCACGTCCAGGTCGATCGAGGCCTTGCCCCTGGTCAGAATATGTATGTTGCCGACGGATACGCCCAGGGCGTCGATGCCCGTGGCGCGGGCGAAGTCGCGCGCCCGGGCGGGATCGGTAATTTCCGCATGCCCGTGGGCCTCCGCTCCGCCTGTGGGCAGCGTGCCGATCTGCGCCTCCACTGCCACCTGGCGGCGGTGCGCGGCCTCCACCACCTGTTCCACCAAATCCTGGTAAGCCTCCAGGCCGAGGCCTTCGCTTTCCGGCATCACGGCGTTGAATCCCAGCTCGATGCCCTCCCGGATCTGGTCCAGGGAATCCGACTCGTTGAGCAGGAAAACCGCGGGCACGGGAGTGCGCTTTAGGGCCAGGCGCAGCCCGGCATAATACGCCAGGTTCTCCGGCTGCTTGCGGGAGCGGTGGCGCAGGAACCCGCCGTTGAACCCGGCGATGATGGGGGACCGGCAGGCTTCGGCCGCCTCGATGACCGCCTGGAAGGATTCCAGGTTCCAGGATTCGCAGTAGCAGACGGCATACCCGCCCTTGGCGGCATCGTTCAGCATCCGGGTGAGCGAAACCAGCGCCATGGTCAATTGGCTCCCTGCGGCCGGGGTGCGCCGGCGGAAGCGTTTTCCAGAAAGGCCACGGTCTGCTCGAAAGTGAAGACGCCGTCGATGCAGCCCAAGGCCCGGGTGCAGGAGGCGCCCGCGGCGCTGGCGAACAAGAGCACCTCCTGCAAGGGCCATTGTTCCAGCACGCCGGTGATGAGCCCGGCGGAGAAGGCATCGCCCGCTCCGGATTCATCCACGGCCTCCACCGGAAAGGCGGGGGTGTCCACCACCACGGTGCCGCACTTGGTGAGCGAGCCGCGCTCGCCGCGGGTGATCACCACGGTGCCGCCGGGATTGTAGCGCCACAGCGATTTGGCCTGCTCGTGGGGATCTTCCAGGCCGGTCAGCGCCCGGGCCTCGTCCTCGTTGGGCAGGAAATAGTCCGTGAAGGGCAGCACCGGCGCGAGCCAGTCCATGGGCGTGGGGAAGCCCGCTGGAATCACCACGTCGAGCACCGTGACCAGGCGCTTCCGCCGGGCCTGTTCGAACAGGGCGGCCAGATCCGCGGGACGGAAGCCGGGCATGGCCGGATATCCGCCCACATACATGACCCGGGCGTCATCGAGTGCGGCCGGATCGACATCCTCGGCCGTGAAATCCGAGTTGGCTCCGATCACGTGCAGGTACCGCCGGTCCTGGCCGAGCACGTTGAGAATTACGGTGGAGGAGGTCTGGTGCGTGCGGCTCCTGGTGACGCCGGAGGTATCGATGCCGCGCCCGCCGAGTTCCCGCACGACGAAATCTCCGAACAGGTCCTCGCCCACCTTGCCCACCACGCGGACGGTGCGTCCCAGGCGCCGCAGGCAGGCGGCGGTATTCGAAGCGCAGCCCCCGGCGCCCATCAGAAATCCGCTGGTGGTCTTCAGTTCTCCCGGCTGCGGCAGCGCGTCAATCGGGCTGGCGAACAGATCCGCGACCAGAATGCCAAGACAGACCGCGTCCATACCTTATCCTACAGAGCCGCCCGCGCCGAGCAGGGCTTTCACCGCGCCCACGATGCGCTCGACGGAAGGCACGTAGAAGTTCTCCATTACGGGCGCAAACGGAACCGGGGTGTCCGGCGCGGCGACCCGGCGGATGGGGCCATCCAGGTAGTCGATGCATGCGTCCGCGACCCGCGCGGCCACCTCCGCGCCCCAACCGCCGGTGAGATTGTCCTCCTCCACGATGACCAGCCGTCCGGTTTTCCGCACCGAGGCAAAGATGGCCTCTTCATCCAGCGGAACCAGCGTGCGCAGATCGATGACCTCGATGTCGATTCCGGATTCGCTGAGAATGGCGGCCGCCTGCATGGACTTGTGGACCATCAGCAGAGTGGCGACCACGGTGAGGCGGCTTCCCGGGCGCACCACCTTGGCCTCACCGAAGGGAATCAGGTACTCCTCTTCCGGCACGTCGGCCACCAACTCCCAGCCTCCGGCTTCCTTGCGCGATCCCTTGCTGCCGTAGAGCAGCTTGTGCTCGAAGAAGAGCACGGGGTTGGGATCGCGGATGGCGGTCTTGAGGAGCCCCTTGGCGTCGTAAGGCGTGGCCGGGCAGGCGACCTTGAGGCCGGGAACGTGCAGGAAAAAGCCCTCCGGGGATTGGGCGTGCTGGGCGCCGCGCGTGGTAGCCCCGACCGGGGCGCGAAAGACCATGGGCACGGTGAGCTTGCCGCCGGACATGTAACGCATCTTGGCGGCCTGGTTCACCAACTGGTCCATGGCCAGGAACAGGAAGTCGCCGTACTGCACGTCGGCGACGGGCCGCAGGCCGCCCATGGCGGCACCGGCTGCGAGGCCCGCAATGGCGGCTTCGGAGATGGGGGTATCGATCACGCGGTGGTGTCCGAACTCGCGCTCGAGGCCCAGGGTGACGGTGAAGGCGCCGCCAAACCCGCCTTCCACCCCGATGTCCTCGCCCAGCAGGATGACGCGCTCGTCGCGGCGCATCTCTTCGCGCAGGGCCTCGCGCAGGGCCTCGGCCATGGTGAGCTTGCGGACCACCGGGGGGTTATGCGAAGACATCGGTCAGGCAATCCTCGGGCGCGGGTTGCGGGCTGCCTTCCGCGAAAGCCACGGCCTCGTCCAGTTCGCGCTCCACTTCGTTGCGCATTTCCGCCGCCTGTTCCGGCGAAAGCAGCCCTTGTTCGATCAGGAATCGCTGGTACCGCTCGATCGGATCGCGCAGTTTCCACTGCTCGACTTCTTCTTTCGGGCGATAGTGGCCGGGATCGCTGCGGGAGTGGCCGGCGAAGCGGTAGGTCTCGAGTTCGAGCAGCGTGGGGCCCGCGCCCGCGCGCGCCGCCGCGGCAGCCTCGAGCATGGCGGCGTACACGGCCTCCAGGTCGTTGCCGTCGACCCGCCGGCCGGGGATGCCGTAGGCGCCGGCGCGGTCGCTCACGTGGGGGACGCGGGTCACCTTTTCGATGGCCGTGGACGCCCCGTACTTGTTGTTCTCGCAGACGAAGACCACCGGGAGATTCCAGATGGCGGCCACGTTGACGGCCTCGTGGAAGGGCCCGATGTTGGTGGCGCCGTCGCCGAAAAAGCAGGCCACGATGTTGCCGGTCTTCAGGTATTGGAAAGCGAGCGCGAAACCGGCGGCCAGCGGAATCCCGCCGCCCACGATGGCCACGGCCGGCAGCATGCCCAGGCTAACGTCGCCGATGTGCATGGAGCCGCCCTTGCCGCGGCAGCAGCCGGTGCTCCGGGCGAACAACTCCGCCATCAGCGAGCGGACCGGGATGCCGCGGGCCACCGCGTGCTCGTGGGGGCGATGCGTGCTGGTGATCATGTCGCCGGGACCGAGGGCCGCGCACACACCCACGGCGCAAGCTTCCTGGCCCTGCGCCTGGTGGATGGTTCCCGGCATCCGGCCTTGCAGGAACAGATAATAGACGCGGTCCTCGAACTGCCGGCACAGCAGCATGCGCCGGAACATAGCGAGTTGCTGCTCCGGCGTCAGCGGCCGCGCCCGGAATTCGTGCGCCGGGGCGGGCTCCCGGGGCAACTCCGGCGCGGCCGGGACTTCGCGGCCGGCGGGCTTTTCCCGGCTGACAATGGGCTCCGGCGCCGGCTGTTCCGTTGCGGGCGCGGGCGGCATCCAGGACTCTTGGAGCGTGGCGGTCACCACGGCCAGCGGCGCCAGCGCCGCCACGACACTGCCTTCCGGGACGAGGATCCCACGGAGGAAGCCGTCCGCGAACGACTCGACGTCCATGTCCACCTTGTCGGTTTCGACGGTGAGCAGAGGCTCCCCGCGGCGAATGGGATCTCCCGGCTGCTTCAGCCACTTCAGAACCTTCGCTTCGCTGGTGGTCTGGCCCAAGTCCGGGAGGATGATGAGATGCTGCATATCGAAAAAGGCGCGCCCTGAATGTTCTGCCGCGAGCCCAATGGGGTATTCTACCGCCACACTGGTTCAGCTACGGCTTTTCGACCTCGGCGCGCCAGCGGTGAACCTGGCCGGCCAGTTCATCCACCAAGTCAGGATGCTGGTGGCGGAGATTGCGGCTCTCGCCGGGATCGGCTTCGAGGTCGGAGAGGAAGAGGGCGTCGTCTCCCTGGAGCGGCTTCTTTCCTTCCGGCGTGCCATCGTAGGTGATGCCGTTGACCACGAGTTTCCACTTGCCGCGGCGCACCGCCAATTGCTCTCCGTTGGCCCAAAAGACGGCGCCGTGCGGGGATTTGGCGCGCGAGGCGGCCACGGGGAGCATGTCGCGGCCGTCGATGGTGCGGTCGGAGGGCACGGGCACGCCGGCCACGCCGCAGACGGTGGGCAGGATATCCGCGGTCATGACCACTTCGTGGATCACCTGGCCGGCGGGGATCACGCCGGGCCAACTGGCCATGCCGGGAACGTGCATCCCGCCGTCGAAGACGCTGAATTTGTGGCCGCGGAACGGGCGGTTGCTGCCTGCGGTGGCGGGTTGCTGGTTCAGGCCCGCGCGCGCCTCGGTGGTGGCGCCGTTATCGCCCAGCAGGAAAATGAGCGTGTTTCGCCGCTGGCCGGTTTGTTCCAGGGTGTGCAGGATCCGGCCGATGGCGTCATCGGCGGCGGAACGCATGGCGGCGTACATCTGCCGCTCGCGCGGCAGGCCGGGGAAACGCTCCACGAACTCCCGCGGGGCGTGCATGGGGTAATGCACGGCGTTGAAGGCGCAATAGAGGAAGAAGGGATCGGAGCGGGGCGCGCTCAGAAAGCGAACGGCTTCGTCACCCAGGCGCCCGGTGAGGTACTGCCCATCCTCGAAGATTTCTTCGCGGTTGCGCCAGAGGTCGTGGAAATTCACGCGCCGCGGTTCGCCCCAATAGTAGCGGTGCGAGTAGTAGTCCACGCAGCCGTTCAGAAAGCCGTAGAAATAGTCGAAGCCGCGGGCGTTGGGCACGGTATCGGGGGTGACGCCGAGGTGCCACTTGCCGGTCAGCGCGGTCTGGTAGCCGGCGGGCTTGAGCAGGGACGGGATGGTTTTCTCGGTGGTGGGCAGGTTCAGGCCGTTGACGGGCATGCCGGCACGGATGGGGAAGCGGCCGGTCATGAGGGCGGCGCGGGCGGCCGCGCACACGGGCGCGTTCGAATACCAGTTGGTGAAACGCGCGCCGGAGGCGGCTAACCCGTCGATATGGGGCGTCTTCAAATCGGCCGCGCCCAGGCAGCCGAGATCGTGGCAGCCCAGGTCGTCCATCAGGATGACGAGGATGTTGGGGCGCCGGGAGCGCGACGGCTGGGAGCGCAGGCGCTGAAGAGCGGGGCCCGCCGCCAGGCCGCCACGCAGGAGATTTCTTCGCGAAAGCATGATGGTGAAAGCAGTCTATCAGAGGCCGCGACAAACCAGCGAGCGCAGTGGCACATTAGTAGATATGAGAGTCTTTTTATCTACGATAGCCGCCGTTGCCATCTGCGCGGGCACCATGGCGGCCCAGTACAAGATGGAGGCTGGCGGCGCGCCACCGGAGGCTCTGCCGGCCGCGGCGGCCGCCGCCGTGGATCCACATGGCTACCGGGTAACGGCCCCGGACGGCAAGCCCTATTGCCAGGTGTGGATTGCGAAGTCGCTGGCCAGCGGCGCAAAGAACAGCGAAGAAGGCGTGAGCCTGCCGGCTGTTCCGCATGGGGCGTTCCTGGGCGTGATCGAGTTTCCGGCAGCCGGCGCGGACCGGCGCGGACACTCCATCAAGCCGGGCGTTTACGGCATGCGGTACAGCCTTTATCCTCCGGACGGCAACCACATGGGCGCGGCGCCGCAGCGGGACTTTGTGGTGCTGATTCCGGCGGCCCAGGACAAAGCGCCGGATGCCCTGCCAAGCTACGACGAGCTGATGGCGTTGAGCCGCCAGACGATCGGGAGGCCGCATCCCGCGGTGCTGAGCCTCTATCCCTCGCCGCTCGAAAGCCTGCCGGGCTTCCAGAAGGAGGGCGAGCGGGATTGGGTGCTGCACGTCAAGATCGGCAGCCTGCCGGTGGCCATCATTCTGGTGGGCAGGGCGGAGGCGTAGAGCGGCGGGGCGGACCGTCCGTGGCGAGAGTATACTCCTGATAGAGCCATGGACGAGCACAATCATCGAACGACGGAGCGGCTGTCGCGCCGGCGGCTCCTGGGCGGCATGGCGGCGGCCGCCGCACTGACGGGCGGCGCGGCGGGGCAGGAGAGCGGGAGCGGGCGGCTGAAAGTCTGTATTTTCTCCAAGCACCTGCAGTGGCTGGGCTGGCAGGAGGCCGCGGCGGCAGCCAAGCAGATCGGCTTCGACGGGGTGGACCTGACCGTGCGCGCCGGCGGCCATGTGCTGCCCGAGCGCGTCACCGAAGACCTGCCGAAGGCGGTCGAGGCGGTGCACCGGGCGGGGCTGGAAACGCCCATGATCACCGCCGGCATCGTGGACTGTGAGTCGCCGCACGCGGAGGAGATTCTGCGTACCGCCAGCAAGCTGGGGATCCGGAACTATCGCTGGGGGGGATTCACCTATGCCAAGGACCGCTCGATTCCGGAGCAGATCGAGGCTCTGAAGCCGCGGGTCAAGGCGCTGGAGGACATGAACCGGCACTACAGCATGTGCGCTATGTACCACACGCATTCGGGGCCCTGGCTGGTGGGCGCGCCGCAGTGGGACCTATGGATGCTGCTGCGCGACTTCGACTCCCGCTGGGTGGGCGTGAACTACGACATCGGGCACGCCACGGTGGAGGGCGGGTACGGCGGTTGGCTGCTGAGCGAGCACCTGATGCGCCCGCTGATGCGCGGCGTGGCTCTGAAGGACTTCCGCTGGAGCCGCAACGGGCGGGGCGAATGGACGCCGGAATGGTGCCCCATGGGCGAGGGGATGGTGCACTTCGCGGCCTTTTTCCGCATGTTGCAAGAGACCCGCTTTTCGGGCCCGGTGCAGGTGCACTACGAATACAAAAGCCTGGGAGGCGCGCAGGACGGCAAACGGACGCTGAGCGTGGATCGCGAGCAGGTGCTGGCGGCTATGCGGCGCGACCTGGAGTTCACGCGAAAACTGATGCGCGACGCGCAGATTTAGCGGCGCGAGCCGGAGCGTTCGCCGGGCGCGCAATATCTGTATCCGGGGCGAGCGCGCCGGGTTTTGCGCCGGAATGGATCGCTTGATAGCGTAGGGATCACGCGCCATCATGGCCAGTCGCCAGCCCCCCGTCAGGTTTGGACCGTTCGAGCTTGATTATCGAGCCGCCCAACTGCGGCGCGGGCCGGTTGTTCTCAACCTGACCGGGCAGCCGTACCGGATGCTCGAACTGCTGGTGGAGCGGGCAGGCGAGCTGGTCACGCGGGAAGAGATTTGCCGGAAGCTGTGGCCTGAGGGCCACAACGTAGATTTCGAAGCGGCGATCAACGTTGCGGCCCGGAGAATCCGCGAGGTTTTGAGGGAGTCGGCCGACTCTCCCACATACCTACACACCGTGCGAGGGCGGGGTTACCGGTTTGAGTTGCCGCCGCAGCCAGTAGAAACGCCGCCCGAGGTTCCGCTCCCCCCCGACAGCGTTCACGAGGAAGCGCCGCCCGAGAAGACGGCTTCGGTCCAGCGCCCCAAGAGGATTCCGTGGGTGCGCGGCGGAGCCGTTCTTGCAGGGGTTCTGATATTGGTGATTGGCGTGATTGGGCGCTCGGGGCATAATTCGGGCGAGAGGAGCATCTATCAATTCAGCCACTCCGGGTCGGTTTCAGACTGCGCCGTGTCGAGGGATGGACAACACATCGCCTACGTGGATGACGACGACAATGAGCCGGTGCTGAGGATCTGCGACAGCAGCTCAGGCGGTTGCTCAGTGCTGCTTCGCCACCCAGGCGCGCTCCTGAAACTCCTTTTCTCCGCCGATGGGCAGTACCTGCTTTTCGGATCCGACGACGGTCCCAGCCCGGGAGCCAACATCTATCGGGTGAGGTCGTCCGGCGGCCCTCCCAACGCCGTGGTGCGCGGGTCCGCCTGGCTCCAAGCCATTAGCGCGGATGGCCAGCGGATTCTATATTTTCGGGACAGTGAACGGGAAGATACGCTCTATGTCGCGGATCTGAACGGCGGGCCGGAACGGCGCGTGCTCCATCGCTACCGTCCGGACCGCATCACGGCAGCCGCGCTTTCGCCGGATGGCACAACCGTGTCCGCCTGGTGGCTGGTGGCTAACAACCTGGAATTCCACTATTCCCTGATCACGGCGCGAATGGCCGACGGAGTGGAGACGCCGCTCTCGATGGGGCCATGGCCGGGCGTCTATCCGCGTCCCGAACTGGCCTGGCTGCCGAATGGGACGGGGCTGGTCGCCGTGATTCAAGATGATGCGACGGGCCTGCGCCAAATCTACCAGATCGACTACCCTTCGGGCGCGGTGAAACGAATCACGAACGATCTGGCTTCCTATTCCAATCTAAGTGTCACCGGGGATGGAAGCAGCTTGGTGACGATTAAGGATGACACCACCCCGCAGATCTGGGTCCTGGACCCGAAGGATCCCGAGACGGCGCGTCAGGTGACATTCGGAGATCCCGGATACCGGTATCCGTCCTGGACCAGCGATGGGGCGCTGTTGGCGAGCAGCCAGGGACTTTGGCTCATCGATCCGCGGAATGGGCGGAAGCAAGCAATTCCAGGGACGACCGGGTCCGATACCGCGCCGGTGCTGGCGCCTGACGGGCGGCGGGTGTTCTTCGCATCCCGGCGCCACAACGCATATGCCGTGTGGCGGGTGGGAAGGGATGGAGGAGGCCTGACACGACTCACGTATGGAGATGAAGGCGGCCGTCCCAAGGTTTCCCCGGATGGCCGCTGGCTGGTGTATTCGGGCTTCGCCCCGGACGGCATCGCGATCTGGAAAATGCCGGTGGAAGGCGGGCCACCGGTTCGCGTCAACTGGGGGGAGCCCGCCACGGAACCTGACATTTCGCCGGACGGCAAATGGATTTCGGGGACAGCCCGCTTGGGAAGGTTTTTGGCCGTTGTGTACCCGTTTGAGGGCGGGCCGCATGTGAAGCAGTTCGACGTGCTGCCGGTTACCACCCACGAGCACCTGGCTTGGGCTCCGGACGGTAAGGCGCTGACGTTCATCCGGAATCAGGGGTCGGTTTCCAACCTCTGGCGTCAACCTCTGGACGGCAGAGAACCCACTATGGTGACGCATTTCGAGAGCCAGCAAATCATGGATTTTGCGTGGGCCCGCGACGGCCGCTTGGCGGTGGCGCGGGCGCAGCGGGAGGCGGATGTCGTCGTCCTTCGCCACTTCCAGCAGTAACGAGACTCCGTCCCGCTGCGTTACGCCTCTAGGTCTCGGCCGGCACTTCGCCGTCCGTCCAGGGGGTGAAGACTGGCACCATCGCGCCGTTCACGTTGGTGAGTGTCAGTGTCCAGTAGCCCCCGGGATAGAACAACTTCGTGCCATCCGTGTAGCTGCTTGGAACTTCACTATTGTAGTAAACCCAGCCCTTTGCCCCGTTCTGCCAGATATAGCAACTGGGACTGGACGGGTCATTGGGAACCACGCTCACAACATTGTGATTCGCAAAATTGCTGTTAATCGGGTCATACCACGGAATGTTGAAATCGACGTTTGCCGGCGTGTCGCCAATGCTGAATTTCGACTGCTTCTTTGGGACATTGGTAACAGTGAAATCCACGTATCCGCCGGGGTTGTAAGTCTGCGCCAGCTTCATTACCGTCGAAGTGAACACGGTTGACTCGGTGGTGCTTCCCTGGGCAGCGGCTGCCGCCGTGGTCGATGGTGAATCCATGTTGGTCTCTCTTTCTTTGGTTGGAGTCAAGCAGCCCGAGCGTTGTCGTAATCGGGGCTCACTGGCGTACAGTTTGCGTGGAAAGCGCCGCGCAGTCAAGCCAGGTGCTCTCCGTAAGTTACTGAAAAAGCTGGTGTTGTAAATCTAAGATGAAATTTAGATTGCTCTTAGGAGAAAATCATGCGGTTTTGCCCTGGTTGCCACTCCGGTCGGGGATGAACAAGACATCGCCTGCCGCCTGCGCGGGCGCGGCGGACGAGGATGTCGTCGTCTTCGTCCCTCCGACCGTAGCGGGGCTCCTGGCACGAGCGGCGCCGCGGTATGCTATTCACAACGGCTATGCAGAACCGCAGATCCTTCACCCGGAACGCCGGACTGGCCGCGGCCGGGGCGTTCCTGTATCTTACCGGCCGCGCGCGGGGGGCCAACGACCGTGTGACGCTGGCGCTCATCGGCGGGCGAAATCAAGGCAAGGGCGACGCATTGCGCGCCATCAAGGCGGGCGCGGAGATCAAGACCTTCTGCGACCTGGATGAAGCCATTCTAGGGCAGGTAAACCCGGTGCTGGGCAAGGCCCAGGGACGTGAGCCGCAGACCGAGCGGGAGTTCCGGCGGGTGCTCGAAGACAAGAGCATCGATGCGGTGATCATCGCCACGCCGGATCACTGGCACACGCACATCGCGCTGCTGGCCTGCCAGGCGGGCAAGGATGTCTACGTGGAGAAACCGCTTTCGCAGACCATCCGCGAGGGGCAGATGATTCGCGATGCGGCGCGCAAATACCGGCGCGTAATGCAGGTGGGCACGCAGCGGCGGACCATTGAGCATTTTCGCAGCGCCACCGACTTCGTGGCTTCGGGCGCGCTGGGTAAAGTCTGCCTGGTGAAAGCCTGGATGTGCCAGGTGCGGCAGAGCATCGGGAATCCACCGGATCAGGACCCGCCGCGCACCATCGACTACGACGTGTGGCTGGGACCCGCACCCAAGCGGCCCTTCAATCCCAACCGGTTCCACTACAACTGGAGGTTCTTCTGGGATTACGGCAACAGCGAACTGGGCAACCAGGGCGTGCACATGCTGGACGTGGCGCTGGCGGGAATTCAGAAACTACGCAAGACCGAGCATTGCCTGCCCACGCGAATCAGCGGGCACGGGGGCATCTACTGGCTGCACGACGCCAAGGAGGTCCCGGACACGCAGGTGCTGAGCTATGACTTCGGCGACCTGCTGCTGAACTGGGAGCTGCGCAGCTTCGGCGACCAGGACCCGATCGAAGGGACGCGCGCGGGCACGGGCTTTTACGGCTCGGACGCAACCCTGATCGTGGACGGCGACGGGTGGAAGGTGTACGGCAAGCACAACGAGATCGAAAAGGTGGTGAAAAACTCCGGGGGATCGCACGAGGCAAACTTCCTGGAGTGCGTGAAGAGCCGACAGCGTCCCAACGCGGACGTGGAGATCGGGCGCCTGAGCACAACGCTGTGCCACCTGGGCAACATCGTCTACCACCTGGGGCGGGATGTGCGCTTCGATCCGCAGACCGAAACCTTCGGCGACGACCAGGCTGCCAACGCGATGCTGACCAAGCAGTATCGCAGCAGCTATCCATTGCCGAAGGTGTAGGGGAGCTGAACAGCGAAGAACCGCTCCCTGCCGGTCGCGGCTTGGTAGCCAACGGTTCGGATACGGAGCTTCAATCCAAGCCGTGGGTGCGGCGCCAGGCGGGGATTTGCTCCCTCAGCAGCCGGTTCACCTGGGCGATTTTTTTCTCGATGCTGGCGGGGGAGTAGATCCCGCCGCGTGCCACGCCGGTCTGATCGTTCTTGCCTGAATTGGCATAGCCCAGGCGGGAATCGGCGCGCACGAAGGGCAGCGAGTCGCGGGCGTTGTCCCGTTCGGCCGCGGCGACGGCGGCCATGGCGGTGATCCATTCCCTAGCGTGGGCCTTGTCACCGGCTTTTTCCGCGGCGGCCAATTGGTCCCGCAACAGGTAGAACCGGGCCACATTCCGCGCGCTGCGGAGAGAGGCCAGCAGCGCGCGCGCCACACCGAGCTCGCGGCGCGCTTCCGCGCGCAGGTCCGGATCGGCCGCGGCCACACAGCGCTCCAATTCCTCCACGCCGGGGGCCCACAGCTTCTCCATTTTGTCGAACTGGGCGATGGCTAGCTCCGGTCCCCACGGCCGGGTCCAATTGAGATCGTTCTTAAACTGGCGTCCGGCGCCGTGAGCGGGCTTGTAGGAAGGGTCCAGGAACAACGGGTGCGAGGGACCTGCCTGCACCGGTCCCATAGCCACCGGTCCGGAGAACGGGTACTGCCGGATGGCCTCGCTGAACGACTTCCAGGCTTGCACGGCGTACCCGGCGGCGGCCTCTCCGAAATCCCGGCGGGCGATGCGCCGCAGCAGATCGTCCGCATCCGGGGATTGCTCCCAGATGTTCCAGTAGAATACATCCGCGGCGCGCGAAGGCGTGAATCCGTAATGCATCCAGTTGCCGAACACGGCAGTGAGGTTCGCGATGGCGCGCATATTCCGGTAGCGTTCCGACCATTGAAAGAAGACCGGGATATAGGGTGTCTGGACGAACTCCAAGGCGATGGCATGCTCGGTCTTGGTCCAGAGGCCCAGAGCCTGCTCCCGCGCCAGCGCGGCCTGCGTGACGAAGCGCTCCGAGGGCCCCGGGATGGTGATGGGGTAATCGTAAGCCGGGATGGTGGTGCCGCCGAAGGAGATGGCGCCTTCCTTGCCGAACTCGGTGAGCAGGATCATGCCCCGGGGGAGGCGCCGGATCAGGCGAGACTGCGTGGTATCGTCGCGCGACCAGGTATTCGAGGCGCTGTAAGGCCAGAGGGCCACGGCGGCGCGCGGGTTGCCGGAGCGGGCACCCTCAAACAGCGCAGTGCTGAACTCGGCGATGGTTTCCTCGGGTTTCCGGCGGGAGCAGCGGGGGCAGGTATTGCGGCGCGTGTAGCAGTGCATGAACCCCTCGCCGCCCACGATGAACATGATGCCTTTCAATCCGGGGACGGAGGTCATCAGGTCGCGCACGGCGGAGCGCAGATAGGCGCGCACTTCCGGCACACTGGTGCAGAGGATGTTGACCCCTCCATAGGCCGGCAGCGCGCTGCCGCGCACATCCGGGTGCCGGCGATAGAAGGCTTCCGGCAGCGGGCGGCTGGCGAGCTGCATGTAGACATCGATGCCATAGCGCGAGGCCCGGGAGATCAGACGATTCAAGCGAGCCTGGCGCTCCCGGGCGCCTTGGTCGAGTTCGGGATAGACATCGGAGTGCGCCACCTCGTCGAGATCGCCCCACACCCAGATGGCGTTGAATCCGCCGCGGGAGATGCGCGCCAGCATGCCGTCCGTGTATTGATCGACGGGCGCTTCCAGCTCGCTCTTGGAATCGAACGGCGCACACGTGATGCGCGGGGAGTAGCGCGGCGCGTGCTGTTGGCGGCCGGCGGCGACGAAAGGGGCGCGGCGCAAACGCATGCTGTTTTCCAGGTAGTGCAGGCCCTGCATGGCGCCGCGATCGTCGTGCCCGCAGACTCGGATAGCCCCGGGCGCCACCGTGATTTCGAAGCCTTCCGGCTTAGGCGGCGGCGCACCGCAGCCGACGGCCACCGCGATGGTTTTGCCGCCGCTGCTGCGAACGGGCGCTTCCATGGCGACGGAAAGGAACTCCCGAAATTCGCGCACGGCGGTTTCGACCACCGGGCTGGAGGACCGCGCAGCGATGCTCCAGCCGGCGTCGAGCGCGACTTCTCCTGGCGCCGGCTGGGCGTTCCGGGACCGGCTGCTTCGCGTGTAGAGCGGGCCGGTGATGGATTCGATGAAGGCGAAGCGCTCTTCGCCCGCAATCGCCGGGGCGCGCTCGCCCAAAAGCTGGAAGGCGAAGTCCAGCGGCGCGATTTCACGGTCCTGGGAATCGAAGGCGGCGCCGTCTTCGTAGCGGGGCGTCCGCACACCGTAATCGAGATTGGCGGTATTTTCAAAGACGGTGCTGCGGTCCGCGGTGGCGTACCAGTTCTCGACGTATTGAAAGCGGGAACGGAACTCGGGGCGTGCGACCGCTTCGGAGGCTGTTCCGTAAATCTCGTAAGCGCCCGCGGACTCCCGCGGCAGGGAGAGTTGCAAGAACAGGGGCTGGTTGGCGCGAACCGCGACGGGGCGGGGCAGCCGCACCTCCAGCCAGTGCTCGAACCAGGGGCTGACGTGCGCCGCCTCGACCGGTCCGGAGGCGTACTGCTCGCCGTCCAGGGTGCTCCCCACCCGATAGCGCAAGCCGGAGGGGCTGCCCCAGCGCTGCAGCTTGACGCGGAAGGCGGCGATCCGCACGGCGCGGGGCAGCGTAATGCTCTGGGTCGCGTGAGCGCCGGGTTCCAGCCGCCAGCTTACGGCGGCATCCGACACCGGATCGTAATCATGCTGGACCAGCACCTGGCAGCGGGCGGCAGTCAGCAGGAGACTGCCGCACACGAGCGGGATACTCGCCGCGCGGACCAACCGGCGGAGAAATGGGGGCCTCACGCCTAGAGCGGCCGCCCGGACACCATAAAGCCGCCCTTCTGCGCGCGCGCCTGCAACTCCTTCCATTCGCGCGAACCGTTATCGGGAATGCGCTCCAAGTAGACATGGCGCGGGAAGACGAGCAGCCGGCCGTTGTGGACGTCGTCCCAATACTGTTCGGCATGCGCATAGTAGCTGGTCGCACCCTCGGGCCAGCGGATGGACAGCAGCAATCCCGGGTAGGGGTACGGCTTGGCGGTGGGTTGGATGCGGAAGCGTTCGACGGCTTCTTCGTCCAGTTCCACGCCGAGGCCGGGGGCGTCCGGAACCTTGGCGCTGCCATTCTGCACTTCAATGGCGGGCTTAATCATCTGGTGGGTGTAGATGCGGTGGCAATCGACCTGGGGCCACCGGGCGTTGGCCAGCACACTGGCGAAGTGCAGGGAGAACGTCGCGGTGATGCCGGTGCCGACCAGTTCGAGAAAGAACGGCTTATCGGCCTGCGCCGCGACCGTCGCATCCGCTTTCACGCGGTTAGCGCCGCCCCCGATCACAAACCCGTCGCAGACGTCTTCGCGAAGCGCGGTCATGATGGGCGGCGAGCCGTAGTGCATCGCGATCGGCACGCGGGTCTGGCTGCGCAACTGCTTGTTTCCCGCCACGTCGCTCTGCGGGATGGGCGATTCAAAGATGGACACCTGCGGATACTTTTCGATCTCGGTGCAATAGCGGCCGGCATTAGCGGAATCCATGAGGGTCGCGTTGAAATCGAAATTGACCTTCATGTAAGGAGGCAAGGTGGGCATCAGTTTCTGGCACTGGTCCATCAAGTCGAACCAGGGCCGGGCCTTGGTTTTGAAAGCGGTGAATCCCGCGGCCGCGGCGTCTTTGCACTCCAGCACCCAGTCTTCGGCGGGCTGGTCGATGGCCCACCAGCTGATGAAGCCGCGGTCCCGCACCTTATGCCCCAAGAGGCGGTGAATGGGCACACCGTTGGCCTTTCCAACAGCATCGAACAGAGCTTGCTGGAGCCCGCAGCCCAGGGAATCATCCCACAGGAAGTCCGCGGCGTTGCGATTCATGACCTTGGCGATAGCCTCGTCCGAGACGGTACCCCAGGTGTAGTACTGCATGGTTTCGCCGAAGCCGACCACGCCGCAGGCCAGCGTCACCTTGTAGATCACAAAGATGGTCCAGTGCGGCAACTCCCGGATCATGTTGCGCGCGGGTACGGGACGAAACGGCACATTGACCCACGTGGCGTCCACCTTCTTGACGGTGAGATCCATGGCCCTGCCAATGGAAGGCGCGGCAGGGGTTGCGGCTTTCGCCGCTCCGGCTGATCCGCCCACACCTCCGGCAACCGCGAGCGCACCCGCTGTCGCACCTCGAAACCAGTCCCGCCGCGTCACATTCGGTTTCATGCTGAGTCCCTTCATCGCTCGGCAGTGTATCACAGACCGGCAAGGTCAACGGGAGGCCGACCGAGGACATGGGCCGAGCGCGCCTACGGTGTAATGGATAGAGCCGCAGTCCCTGCCGGTCCTACTACTACTAGGCATATTGAGCCAGGTACTTTTTAATAGTTTCAGGTCTGATAATATGTTTACATTGATTTGTAACGGGAGCATCCTTCGTAGATTAAGACAATGTCTAGATGAGCAGGCGGCGTGATTGAGCTCCGCCCGGATCGGGCGGTGCGAGGCCGACCAATCTACAACAGGACACGTGGCTGGGGCCGGCGAACATGGACCTGTACCGAGTCATTCAAGAGCTTCGGGAGGAGAAGATCCGTCTCGAGAAGGCCATCGCGGCCCTGGAAGAGCTCCATGACGCCAAGGCCGGAGAGCCAGGGCCTGCCATACGGCGCAGGGGGCGCAGGTTCATGCCCAGGGCGGAGCGTCTCCTGGTTTCCGAGCGCATGAAGTACTATTGGTCGAAACGCCGCCGGCCGGAGCGGCCAAAGCGCTAAGTCCCTGACGGTTTGTCACTCATATCGCAGGCAGACGATCGGATCCAGGTTGGCCGCCCGGTTCGCGGGATAGTAGCCAAAAAAGAGTCCCACGCTTACCGACATCACTACGCCGGCGGCCACCCAGAAGAGCGAAACCGCAGCCGGAATCGAAGGCGCCAGGAGGCGCACGAGGAGAGCCACCCCGCTTCCCGCCAGGATCCCGACCACGCCTCCCACTCCGGAAAGCGTCACTGCTTCCAGCAGAAATTGCACCCGGATATCCGACTTTCGCGCGCCGATGGCCTTGCGCACACCGATCTCCTGGGTGCGCTCGGTTACCGAAATCAGCATGATGTTCATCACGCCGATCCCGCCCACCAGCAGGCCGATCGAGCTGATGATCCCGGTGAGCAGGACCATGGCGCCGGTCAACTGGTCCCAGAGGTTGGTGAAGAAACTGGCGTCGCTGACCTCGAAGTCGTTTTCGGCGTGATAGGAGAGACGCCGGCGTCGGCGCATGGCATCCACGAGCTGTCCCCGAGCGGTGCTCAGGTCGGCGTCGTCCCGCACGGACGCCAGGATGAACACTTCCCGGATCTCGGGATAGTTCTTGTGAAAGTTGCTGAGCGGAATACACACGAACTGATCAACGCCGAAGCCTCCGAACAAGCCAGGGTCGCGCTCGAAGACGCCGATAATTTCGTACGGCCGACCGTTCAGCCGCACCGATTTTCCCAGCGGGTCCACATGCGGAAACAGAGCGTCGGCGATGGCGGCGCCGATGACCGCGACCGCCCGGGCGTGATCCAGGTCGTACTGCGAGACAAAACGGCCTTGCGCCACGGCGAACAGTTGCAGGGCGCTGGCGTAGTCCGGCTCGACGCCGCGCACGAAGATGCGCTCCACGTGGGCGCCGCCGTAACGGATCTGATCCACGGCTTCCCCGAAGTTGATCCGGTTGGTGAAGGTGGTGGCGTAGGCCAGCGCCGGCACGGCCTCTTTCAGATAGGCGGCGTCGCCATACTGCAAATACTTGCGCGTACGGATCTTTTCCGGCAGGCGCGCGCCCAGAAATCCGGCCGGAATCCGGGTAATGAAGATGGAGCGGGAGCCCATGCTCTGAATGCGGCCCCGAATGTAGCCGTTGAGCCCGTCGATAATAGCAGCCACGGAGATCACGGAGGTCACGCCGATCACGATACCCAGCACCGTCAGACCGGAGCGCAACTTCCGCGAGCGCAGCGTGTCCAGGCCGACCAGCAGGTTTTCGCGGATTTCAGCGACCGTCATTCATTCCATCCTCAGGGCCGCCACCGGGTCCAGGCGGGCCGCCTTCACCGCCGGGTAGATGCCAAAGAAAAGTCCGATCGTGGAACTCAGGGTGACTCCCAGGATGGCGACCCAGGTTTGCACGGCAGCGGGAAAGCTGGTCAGGCTACGCAGCGCCAGGGCGCAGGCAAAGCCGATCGCCACACCGGTCACGCCACCGATCAGACACTGCAACATGCTTTCCACCAGGAACTGGCGGAGGATGTCGGACTCGGTGGCGCCCACCGCCCGCCGCACGCCGATCTCCTTGGTACGTTCGGTCACGCTGACCAGCATCACGTTCATAATCACGATGCCTCCCACGACCGCCGAGATCGAACTCACCATCACAAAGACCGAGAAAAACGCCGAGCTGATGCTCTGCCACAGGGCGATGTACGCATCCGCCGTGCCCACGAAGAAGTCCTCTTCCCTGGCGCCGGTGATGTGCCGGCGGGCGCGCAGGAGAGCGCGGGTCTCATCCTGCGCCTGCTGGAAAAGGCTCTCCCCGCCCGTGGCCTGCACCTGGAGCGTAAGACTCGCGCGGGCGCCTTGCCCCCGCAGATAGGTGTGCAGGGGGATGATCAGAAAATTGTCCTGTTCCTGGCCCAACACCGAACCGATGCGCTCGAAGGAGCCGATCACGGTGTACTCCTGGTTGCCGGCCCGCACGACTTTGCCGATGGGATCCAGGTCGGGGAAGAATTCGCGCACGACGTTCTCTCCGATCAGGCAGACGGCGGCATCGTGGGTGTCTTCCAGGTCCGTGAAGTATCTGCCGGACTGCACGGTGCGCGTGTCGATCACGGCCATGTTCGGCGTGTAGCCGTACAGGGTGACGTCGTCGAGCTGGCGGTCCTTGTAGCGCAGGGTGACCGTCGTGGAGAGTGATGCGCCCGCCTGAGCGCAGTGCACGCAAGCGGCCTGCACGGCGCTCAAGTCTTCGGGCGTAATGTACTTGTTGCGCTGGGCTTTCACCAGGGCCGTGAAATCGGTTACGGCAAACGGCAGGCGGCTCACGCGAAACACGTTAGTGCCCAGGTTGGCGACCTTCCGCTCCACATAGAGGTTGGCTCCCTGGATGAGCGTCATCACCGCGATGAGAGTGGCCACCCCCATGGTCAACCCCACCACCGTCAGCACCGCACGTAACTTGTGCGCGCGGATGGCGCCGGCGGCGATGCGCAGGTTGTCGCCCAGCGAAATCATGGCCGTTTTGCGGCTAGTGGAAGTACTTTTCGAACCAGCGGATGGAACGGTCGGTCCAGTCCACCACGTGCTTGGATTCGCGGATTCCGTGGCCTTCGCGCGGATAGCGGACCATCACGGTATCCACGCCCACGTCCTTGAGCGCGATGTAATACTGTTCGGCTTCGGCGATGGGCACGTCGCTGTCATTCTCGCCGTGCATCAGCAGGGTCGGCGTGCGCACCGCGGCCACGTGCTTCAGCGCCGAACGCTCCCACAGCACGTCCATCAGGTTACCCTGGTGCGGAAACGCGCCCCACTCCATCTCCTCGTATTGGTTGTAGTAGGTCATGTAGTTGTAGCTGATGATATTCGTGATTGCCGCGGTGGGAATGGCCGCCTTGAACATACCGGTTTGGGTGATCAGCCAGGCGCTCAACTGGCCGCCGTAACTGGTGCCCTCGATCCCCAGGCGGTCGCGGTCGATCCACAGATACCGGCGCAAGGCCGCGCTCACACCGTACAGCACGTCCTGCGCCTCATTGCCGTTCTGGTCGCCAAACACGGCATCGGTGAACTGCTGGCCGTAACCGGTCGAGCCGCGATAGTTCACCATGAGCGTGGCCCATCCCCGCGAGGCATAGACCTGGTTCTTGAAGTTGAATTCCGGTCCCTGCTGGCCGTGCGGCCCGCCGTGGATCACGACGATAAGGGGATACTTGCGGTCAGGTTGGAAGCCGGCGGGGTAAGTGAGAAATGCTTCCACGGTCCACCGGTTGTCATTGCTGATGAAGGTGAAGGATTCCACCGGCTCCACGGTCTTTCGCTGCATCGCTTCCCGATTCAAGTCCGTCAAGCGGACCGGCGGCTGGTCGCCATTCTTCAGGTACAGTTCCGCGTTGTCGCCGGGGGTAGTGAAGACATAGGCCAACTGGTTGCCATGCACCGACCAGGCGCCCACGGCTCCCCGCTCCCCGACCACCACAGATGCCTGTCCCCCGCCGGCGGGGATACGATAGAGCCTCACGCTGCCGCGCTCCTGCACAGTGAAGAGCACCGAGCGGCCGTCCGCGGACCAGCCGGGTTCGCCCTGGCGATTGTCCACCGAACCGGTCAACTCCCGCCGGTTGCGGCCGTCGGCGCCGATCAGCCAGACATGTGTGTCTTCCATCGTGGTTTCCAGATCGGTCAGGCCCCGCTTGGTGGCTTCATAAGCGATGGTAGCGCCGTCGGGCGACCAGTGCGGCCGGTACTCGGCGCTCTCGGTCGCGGTGAGCCGGCGGATCCTGCCGGTGGCTGCGTCCAGCGCCAGCAGGTCGTAATTGAAGAACTGGTCCTCGTTGGGCTCGCGATTCGAAATGAACGCAATCTCCCGTCCGTTCGGGGACCAGTCGATGGAGTGCTCGTAGTGCGTGCCGGTGGTGAGCTGCCGCGATTGGCCCGTGGCGACGTCCACCACGAAGATGTGCAGCCGCCGATTGTCATTGAAGTGCGAGTTTCCCTCCGAGGCTTCCGGTTTGTAGAGGTACCGCGTGATCACGATCGGGTCGCCCGTGGCTTCGGCGGTCTCGGGGCCGGGCTGCGCCGACACGTAGGCAATCTGACGGCCGTCCGGCGACCAGGCGACGGTGTTACCCGTGGTCGGCAAAGGGCTGTTAGTGCCCAGCATCTCGGCCAGGAACCTTTTTTCCGAGCCATCCGCCCGCGCGATCATGAGACCGGACTTGCCGTCCATTCGCCCGGAATAGGCGATCCACTTCCCGTCCGGCGACCATTCCGGGTTGCTCGAAGGTTCCTGTCCCGCGCTTAGACAGATGGAATGGCGATCCGCCAGGGTCATGATCCAAAGCTGCGCGAAAGGCCGCCGCGGTCCGTCGTTGCGGGTGATGGTGTACGCCAGGCGCGACCCGTCGGGGGAGAACTGCACGCCGCCCACGGCTCGCATCTTCAGCAGATCGGAGGATTGAAATCCGGCGGGAAAGGCCGCACACGCCCAGGCGGCGAGAAGGAGAATCGTTCTGGACATGTGAGACAAGGTAACGAGCCGGCTGCCCGGGAGTCAACCGCTCGACCGCGCCACCGCAAATCCGGCTCCAGTGCGATAATTGGTGCCTGCCGGGAGGACGGGAATGTTGCTACAAGGCCGGGTAGCCCTGGTCACCGGGGCGGCCCGCGGCATCGGCCGCGCGATCGCCCTGGCTTTCGCCGCCAGCGGAGCCAGGGTTGCCCTCAGCGCTCGCAGTGAGCCGCAACTGCACGAGGCCGCGAATCAAATCCGGGAGGCGGGCGGAGAAGCCCTCGCCCTGCCGGCGGATCTCGCCGACCGCGGCGCTCCGGCGCGGCTGGTTCGCGAGGTCGAGCGTGCCTTGGGCGAGATCCAGATTCTGGTCAATAACGCGGCCCTGGTGAGCGCCTATAATCCCCGGCCGCTAGTAGATTTCGACGACGACTACTGGGACCGGTCCCTGATGATCAACCTCACGGCGCCCTACCTTCTCTCGAAGGCGGTGCTGCCGGCGATGATCCGCAGTCATTGGGGCCGCATCCTGAACATTGCCTCCGTGAACAGCAAGGTGGGCGCTGTTCATGGCGCGGCGTACGCGGCCACCAAGCACGGGCTGCTCGGGCTGACGCGCACGCTCGCGCTCGAGGTAGCCAAAGACGGGATTACGGTGAACGCGATTTGCCCGGGACCGGTGCGGACTGACATCAACAATATGCGCCTGACCTACGACGCGCGCCGCCTCGGGAAGTCCTTCGAGGATCTGGAGAAGAGCCTGACGCCCATGGGACGGCGGGTCGAGCCCGAGGAGGTGGCGGACCTGGCGGTGTTCCTGGCCAGCGAGGCGGCCCGCGCCATCACCGGCCAGCCTTACAACATCGACTGCGGCCAGGTCATGTTCTGACGGCCACGGGCCGCGAATCTTTATCTCGCGCTTGGCTCACGGGTTTCCCAGCCCCGCCAGCGAAGCTGCCAGCAGCAGCAGCATTTTCGTCCCCGGTACGATAGAGCTCTCTTCGGCGACCTCGTCGAGGGTATGCGGCCCGGTGTAGCGGGCCGCGCCCACCGCGATTGCCGGCATCCCCGTCCCCACCGCCACATTCGCGTCCGTGGAACCCATATCGAGAGGTTCGCTGCTGCCCGGCGGGGTGAGGTGCAGATAGCGCTGAATGTCTACGGCGGTCTGGACCAGAGGATGCGCCCGCCGGATCTCCCGAGAGCGCGCCTGGGAGAAATCCACGTCCTCTCCCTGGGGCTTCTCCACGCGGAAGCCAACGCCTTCCTGATCCGCCGCGGCCTTGGCGGCCCGCACTACCTCGGATTCCAGGCGGTCCTGCGTGGCGCTGTCCAGCGAGCGCAAATCCACCGTGAACCAGGCCTCCCGCGGAATCGCGTTCACCACGGTGCCGCCTCCCAGCGTGCCGATGTTGACGACCGGCAGTTTCATTCCACCCATACCCGGTTCCACGGGTGGGAGTTGGACGCCGTATACACCCTGGATGCCCGCGGCCAGGGCGCGGGCCGGAGAAGGCTGTCCGCGGCTGAAGAGCGTGTGGGCGCCCGGGGAGGTGTAGAAGAACTTCAGCCGGCTGATGCGCAGCGCGCCATACCACACCTCGCCCAGCCAGATATCCACGGCGACGAACATGTCCGGCCGGATGCCGGACTTTGCCAGAAAGGCGCGTGCGCCCCGCAAGCGGGTCTCCTCCTGCACCGTGGCCACGAACACCAATTCGCCCCGGGTCCGGATATCCGCCTTCTGAAGAGCGCGGAACATCTCCAGTTGCGCCGCGAGGCCGGCGCTATCATCGCCGATGCCGGGACCGTACAGCCGGCCATTCTCGCGTCTCACCTTGCGCGAGACCGAGGACCCGAAAACCGTGTCCATGTGCGCGGCGAAGGCTATGACCGGTCCCTTGGGGTCAGTGCCGGGGCGCTCGGCGATGACATTGCCCATCTCGTCGGTCCGCACGTTCGGAAATCCCATGGCAGCCAGTTGCCCACGCACGTACTCCGCCCGCGCCTGTTCCGCGCCCGAAGAAGCCGGGATTTCCGCCAGGCGGATCCAATCCTGAATCAACTGTTCCTGGCGCCCCGCGATCGACCGCAGGGCGGAGGCCACGCGCGCCTCGGATGCCAGGGCCGGCCGAAACCGGCTGGGATAGCCCGGCTGCGCCCGCAGCAGGGTCAGCGAAAGCACCCAGCAGACGATGCCTCCCGCCCGACAAACCGCTGTTCCACAATTCATGACCAATTTGCGTTCCTCCGAATACAGCAGATCATAGCCGTCCCGGCAGTGTCCAAACCGAGACATGAATCCACGAAAATGTTTTGTGTTTCGCCGGATTTGCGCTATTGTGGAGGTGAAAGCTGTGGAGCCGGCGTGAGGGCCTGCGCCGGAGAAATCCGTGTGCCGGTGCGCTGCGCAGTCGCGTTTCGAGATGGCGATTCGACCGGAATACCGGAAATATTACGATGCCCGCTGGCGCAAATTCCGGCTGGCGGCCCTGGCCGCGGCCGGTAACGTCTGCCAGCGATGCGGCAAGTCCCATCGGCTGCTGAACGTCGCCCATCTGTCCCATGATCCGGCGGACCGCTTCTCGGTGGCCGTGCTCTGCCCCAGTTGCCACTCCAAGAATGACACGCCCCAGCGTCTGGCCATGACGCGCCGAACACGCGCCAACAAGCGTGGTCAGCTCTGGCTGCTGGACGAGATCCAATTCGCCCCGTTTCCCGTCCGGACCTGGCCGGTCCGGCTGCGCCAGTTGGATTTGTTTTGAACGGGGCGCGCAGGATACGCCCGTCCTCCCAGGTCAGTTCCGGCGATCGACGTGCAGGAGAGAGTCTGGCGGAGGCGACCCGTGCAGAAAGTACGAGTTCCGACGATCTACGAGCGGCTCGCGGAGGGGCGGGCCCGATTGCAGCGACTCGACTTAGAGCGCTCGCTCAGCGGAGATCCCCTGTTCGGCAAGGCCATTGAACAGCGAATCGTGTGGCGCGAATTACTGGATTTGGAGTTACAGGATTTCGACGAGCAGATCGAGCGCATCTGCGCGGCTACGCAGGATATTGGCGAACGCGGGGCAGGGACGTCCGCGCCTCCCCAGGGCAAGCCAAGGTAGGCCCATACAGCGGTCTTCCTTCGCACCTTTCAAGCACAACAGTGCGCGAAATACCATTGCCCTGGGTGAAATTCCACAATGCCCGCAGCGGGCTTGAGGGTGATCGCACCCACCACCTTCCCGGGCTTTGATTTCCGCCTTTCTTCGATTGGCCCGCGTTTCGGTCCGTGATATCCTGACCGCTCAGGAGTTCACATGCCACTCAAGAAGCGCACCGGCACCTGCAGCCGGCGGGATTTGCTGCAGGCGGGACCGCTGACGGTGACTGCCGGGTTGTTTGGCCCGGCGGCAGCTTCCGCGGCATCCTTGCCCAAGCGCGGCGACGGACCGGAGGTGTACACCCGCCTGGGAGTCCGGCCTTTCATCAATTGCACTTCCACCTATACGATCAACGGTGGTTCGGCCCTGTTGCCGGAGGTGGTGGAGGCGATCCGGCAGGCCTCCCACTACCATGTCAACATCGACGAGTTGATGGCGGCGGTTGGCGAGCGGATCGCCAGGCAGTTGGGCGTACCAGCCGCGATGGTCAGTTCGGGAGCGGCGGGCGCGGTCACTTGCGGCACGGTGGCGTGTCTGGCGGGCGGCGATCCGGAGACAATGCAGCAATTGCCGGACACTACCGGGCTGCCGAACGAAGTGATCGTGCCGAGGTGGTCGCGGAGCGCCTACGACCACGCGGTGCGCAACTCCGGCGCCAGGATGGTCGAGGTGGAGACACTGGAGGACGTGCGCCGCGCCCTGAATTCCCGGGTCTTCATGGCGACGGCGCAGGCGAACATTCTGGATGCCGGAAACCGGTTCTCGCTGGGGGAGTTCGCGCAGGCCCTGCATTCGCAGGGAGTGCCGCTGCTGATCGATGGCGCCGCCGAGCTGCCGCTGCGGCCGAATCCGTTCCTGGCCGGCGGCGCCGACCTGGTCGCCTACAGTTGCGGCAAGATTTTGCGCGGCCCCCAGACCGCGGGAATTCTAGTGGGACGGCCGGAGCTGGTCCGCGCCGCGTATGCCTGCAGTTCACCGCATATCACGTTCGCACGTGCCATCAAGGTAAGCAAGGAAGAGATCGTCGGCGCGCTGGTGGCGGTTGAAACGCTGGTTCACAAGCGCGACCGCGACGCGGAAGACCGCGAGTGGAGGTCGTGGTACGACTACATCATCTCGCGCCTGGCGGGCATCCCGGGTGTGCAGACCGCGGTGATCGAGCCGACGCGCAAGAGTTACTATCCGGTGCTCCAGATCGAATGGGACGGCGCGAAGGTCTCCTGGACGGCAGGCCAAGTCGGCAAGATGCTGCTGGATGGCGAGCCGCGCATCATGACGCACGCTGAAGGCGAAGGACGCTCATTCGTGATCCGTCCAGCCGCCATGTATCCAGGGGAGTATAAATTGGTTGCCGAGCGGTTGCACGAAGTGCTGAGCAAGAGCCCGGCGCTGCCGCTCCCGGCGCCGCCGGAGGCCCCCGCGACGGACCTGAGTGGGGCGTGGGAAGTAGAAATCCGCTTCGTCGCCGGAAAGACGAAGCAGCGATTCCAGGTGAACGCCCAGGGAAATACGATTGCGGGCACCTATTCGAGCCGGGTGGTCCGCACCGGCACTTTGCGCGGAACCGTTTCGGGGGCCCACGTCGAGATTCGGACCTCCGGCGCCTATGAGGGAGCCGTGTTCGGCTACCGATTCACCGGACGCATCGCCGCTGGCGAGATGAGCGGTGATGTCGAACTGGGCGAAGAGTACGGGCGGGCGCACTGGACGGCGCGGCGCGTCTAAAGCCGGCGGCGAAGAACCAGCGCAACAATTGGAACCGCACCTGCGAACATAGGACTTTGAGGCGCGAGTTCCAACCACTTGCGAACAGGTGCTATCGCCATGATCATTCTCCACGTCCACGTGCACGTCAAGGCCGAACTGATCGGGTCCTTCAAGCAGGCCACCATCGAAAACGCGAGCAACAGCGTACGGGAACCCGGCGTTGTGCGCTTCGACGTCATCGAGCAGACTGACGACCCCAGCCGATTCATGCTGCTCGAGGTTTACCGCGACGCCGCGGCGCAGGCCGCTCACAAGGAGACCGCTCACTACCACAACTGGCTGGCCAAAGTTACCGATATGCTGGCCGAGCCGCGCACGCGCCAGACCTATACCAATGTTTGTCCGCCAGACCAGGATTGGTAGGGGATGCGCTTCGACTTCGCCACCGCGGGACGCATTCTCTTTGGCGACGGCGCGTTGCGCGCCGTCGCCGAAGCGGCGGCGGCGATGGGTATTCGCGCGCTGATTGTGACCGGCTCCTCGCCGAGGGCTGCGGTGGGCGTCGCAGGGCCAGCCTTCGCGATTCCCGGAGAGCCAACCGTTGACCTCATCCGCCGCGGCGCCGCATATGCGCGCGGCGAGTCCTGCGACCACGTCATCGCGATCGGCGGCGGCAGCGCCATCGACGCCGGGAAAGCCCTGGCCGCGCTATTGACGAACCCCGGCGATCCGCTGGACTACCTGGAGGTGATTGGCCGCGGGCGGCCGCTCGAGCACCCCTCGGCCCCGTGTATCGCCGTCCCGACCACTGCCGGCACCGGTTCCGAAGTCACGCGCAACGCGGTGCTGGCCTCGCCGGAGCACCGCGTCAAAGCCAGCCTGCGCAGCGCCTGGATGCTGCCGCGCCTGGCGGTGGTCGATCCGGAGCTGACGCTTAGTACATCCATTCGTAAATACAGTGACGTATTGTGAAGACCCAAACGGTGACGTAATCTGATACTCTTGCATCAGAGGAACCGCGTCTCTGATGCCGAGAAAA
>JAJPJX010000087.1 GCA_021324015.1 Solibacteraceae bacterium
ATGGGTTGGTTCAGGTCTTTCCTGCCCCCTAGGTTGGGCGCCTGACCCATTACCGCCGGTTGCCTCTCGGCGAGCGAGCAACTCTTTCATCCACACAGTAGCGCGCGCACGTGCAGCGAAAGCCTCGATTCGCCGGTAAGTAAATGAAGAACGGGCAAATAAAGTTTCGAAAAAATCGTGACTCCCGGCCTGCCGCGCCGGTGCTGCGCCATAATCTACCTATGCACCGCAGAGAGTTTTTGGGCGGCTCCGGGATAGCGGCTTTCGGACTACAGGCCGGCGCGGCGTCGCGGCGTCCGGTCCGCCTGGGAGTGGATCTGTTCAGCCTGCGTTCCCAGGGCTGGACCCCCTTCCAATACCTGGACTATTGCCACCAGTGGGGCGCGAAGGTCGTCCATTTCAGCGAAATCCGCTTCATCGGCAGCCTCGAGCCGGAGCACCTAAAAAAAGTTCGCGCGCACGCCGAGAGCCTGGGAATCGAACTGGAGATCGGCATGCGCTCGATCTGCCCTACGTCGAAGATGTTCGATCCTTCGCAAGGCACCGCGGAAGAGCAACTCGCGCGGATGATTCAGGCGGCCAAGCTGGTGGGTTCGCCCATCGTGCGGGCGGTGCTGGGCAGCGCGGAAGACCGGCGCGGGCCCCTGCCGATCGAGGCCCACATAAAGAACACCGTGCAGGTGCTGCGCGCGGTGCGTTCGCGGGTGCTCGACAACGGGCTGAAGGTCGCCATCGAAAATCACGCCGGCGACATGCAGGGCAGAGAGCTTCGGATGCTGATTGAAGAGGCGGGCAAGGACTTCGTGGGCGCCTGCCTGGACTCCGGCAACCCTCTCTGGACGATCGAAGATCCCCACCTGACGCTGGAGACCCTGGCTCCCTACGTCCTGACGAGCCACATCCGCGATACGGCGGTCTGGCTGGTCCCCGAGGGGGCCGCCGTGGCGTGGGTGCGCATGGGCGAGGGCAACATCGGCATCGACGCCTACGTGCGCCAATACACTGAGCTTTGTCCCGGGCGGGCTCTCTCGCTGGAAGTCATCGTGGTTCCGCAGCCGCGCCTGTTCCCGTATCACGATCCCCGGTTCTGGGAGGCCTATCGCAACACGCCGGCGTGGGAGTTTGCGCGCTTCGTCACCCTGGTGGAGAACGGGAAACCGCATCCCAACCCCGCACCGGTGGCCCGGGAACAGGCGGCTTCGCGGGAGCGCGAGGACTTCGAAGCCAGCATGCGGTACACCAAGGAGCTGCTGCAGCGCCTAGGCTGACTATAATCAGGCTATGGGCGTCGAGTGCGCGTCCGGGCCCTTCCAGGTTTGCGGGGCGTGCAAGCGCGCGTGGCCGACGTGGGACGGGTTCGTCCGGGATCCGACCGTGCGCCTGCTGGGCCTCCAATCCCTGGCTGCCAAACCCGATTGCAACCTGCTCGTTTTCGAGCACAGTTGCGGCAGTTCCATCTCGATCCTTGCGCGGCGCCTGCGCCACCTGCTTCCCGAACCGGAGCCGGATGTCCCACTTCCGGTGTTATACGGCACCGACCAATGCCGGGGCCACTGCCGCTTCCTGGAGGACCTGGAGGCGTGCGTCGCACCTTGCCACAATGTTCGCGACCGCGCGCTGATCCTGCTCGTGCAGTGCCTCAAGACGGCAGCCCAGGAATCCGCGAAGGCATAAAGGCCGGACCGTGACGATTGGCGCGGCAGTTTTACCCTTCTATTCCGGATATAGCTGTCTTATAATGCTCGCTGGAGAGAATTTCGGAGTGCAAGGAGGTCGGCGTGAAGATCCTCAAGCTCCGGAAGGAGAAGCTCGATCTTTTTGCGTCGGTCGTCCAGCAGTTTGGTGAGGTGCACGCGCCCGTCGAGCAGGACGGCAAGTACGTTTTCAAACGACTTCGCCGCTGGTCGGAAGCACGGCTGGAATACGACCGCACCATCCTCCCACCGAAGAAGTACTTCCTCCCGCCGCGTGAAACCCTCTTCCGCTACCGACCCGGAGAAGGCTTCGCACCGTGCTCCGAAGGCTTGGACCAACGCACGATTCTGTTCGGCGTGCATGCCTGCGACATCTATGCCATCAATATCCTGGATCGGGTATTCGCGGGAAAGTACAACGACCCGTACTACCAGGCGCGGCGGAGAAACATTGTCATCATCGGCATCGACTGTTCGCCTGATCAGCACTGCTTCTGCCGCTCGATGCGGGCGGACTTTGTAGACCACGGCTTTGATCTCTTCTTCTACGATACGGGCGACTATTACCAGGCGCTTGTGGGCACAGCGCTCGGCGACGACATGGTGCTGGCAAGCGGCAGCATCTTCGAAGCGGTGGACGCAGCGGATATCGATAACTACAAGCGGCGTTCCTGGAACAAGCGCCGCGCCTTCCAATTGGAAGTGGAGATCCGGGACCTTCCCGAGATCTTCGAGATGGAATACCAGAGCGGGATCTGGGAGGAGCTGGGCGGCAGATGTCTGTCGTGCGGCAGCTGCAGCATGGTCTGCCCCACCTGCTACTGCTTCGATGTGGCCGACGATGTGGAACTGGGGTCGCTGGCCGGCAGCCGGGCGCGCACCTGGGATTCGTGCCTGTTTGCCAGTCACGCATTGGTGGCCAGCGGGGAAAACTTCCGCGGGCCGCGCGCCAGCCGCATCAAGTTTCGCTTCTACCACAAGCAGCGCGGTTTCGTGGCTGAATACGGGCGGCCGAGCTGTGTGGGCTGCGGGCGATGTATCAGCGCATGTCCCGTCAACATTGACGTCGTGCAGGTGATCGAGCGGCTACGGGGGGTTCAAGATGCCGGCAGCCGTTGAAGTCGCAGCCTCCCATCCCATCCTCAGGGATAACCCATACCAACCGTACATGGCGCGGATCGTGCGCATCTTCAAGATGGTGGAGGACAACTACCTCTACACGCTGCGCTTCCTGGACGACCGTCTTGCTTACGCATTCCGTCACCAGCCAGGCCAGTTCCTGATGCTGAGTGTCCCCGGCGCCGGCGAGATGCCCATCTCGATCTCTTCTTCTCCCTCGCGTCCCGAAGTACTCGAAATCTGCGTACGGCGTGTGGGACGCGTCACCAATGCGCTTTACCGGCTGCACACGAACGACGTGGTCGGCGTTCGCGGGCCTTACGGCAACGGCTATCCGATCCAGGAGATGACGGGCCATGACCTGCTGCTGGCGGCAGGAGGCCTGGGGATGGCGCCCCTGCGCTCGCTGCTTTGGTATGCGCTCGATCACCGGGACAGGTTCGACAACATCACTTTAATGTACGGCGCCAAGCGGCCGGACGACATGCTGTTCCGTGAGGAACTGGTGAGCCTGGTGGACCGCACGGATGTGAACTGCCTGCTGACCGTGGACGCCGATCCCGCGGGAACCTGGAAGAACTATATCGGCCTGCTGCCAACTCTTTTCGGCCACGCAAAAATCGAACCGGCGCGCACCTATGCGGCGGTCTGCGGACCGCCGGTAGTCTTCAAATTCATTCTGCAGAAACTGCTGGCGCTGGGCTTTCCCAAGAACCGCATCCTGATGTCGCTGGAACGCCGCATGAAGTGCGGTGTCGGCAAGTGCGGCCACTGCAGCATCGGTTACAAGTACACGTGCCTGCACGGCCCGATCTTCACCTATTGGGATGCGATCAACCTGCCGGAGATGATCTGATGAGCAAGCCTCGTGTCGGGATCTTCGGGCTCACGGGCTGCGCGGGAGACCAGCTTGTGATCCTGAATTGCGAGGACCGGCTTCTGGACATCGTCGCCCTAATCGATGTTCGGGACTTCCTGATGGCATCTTCGGAGAACGATGCGGCCTGTCCGCTGGATGTGGCACTGGTCGAAGGCGCGGTTGCCAGCCGCAGGGACGCCGAGCGGCTGCGGGCAATTCGCAACCGGGCGAAAACCCTCGTCGCGCTCGGCACCTGCGCCGTGTGGGGCGGGGTCGCGGCCATGGATCGTGGCGCCGACCGCCGCAAGCTTCTGGAGGAGGTGTACGGCGAGGCGGGACTGAGATACGATGCCGCGCCGACCCAGGCGCTGCACGAAGTGGTCAAGGTGGATCTGAACATCACGGGCTGCCCCATCGAGAAGGACCAATTTCTCGCCGCCATCGCCCATCTGCTGGCTGGAAACACCCCGATCTACCCGGCGTACCCGGTCTGCACCGAGTGCCGGATGCTCGAGAACAACTGCCTGCTGATCGAGCGCGGCGAACTCTGCTGCGGACCCATCACGGCCGCCGGGTGCAACGCGCGGTGCCCCAATCTGCGGATTCCATGCGTGGGCTGCCGCGGTCCGGTTGCCGACGCGAACGCATCCTCCCTGCTGGCGACGCTGGAGGAGAAAGGCCTGGACCGGCAGCGAATCGCCGCCCGCCTGGCGACCTTCGCGCCTGAAGGAGTCGCACAACGATCATGAAGACGGTCGTCATCGAACATCTGGCGCGGGTGGAAGGGCACGGCGGAATCACCGTCGAACTGGAAGGCGACACCGTCGGCAGTGTGCGATTCGACGTTTTCGAGGGCGCGCGGCTGTTAGAGCCGCTGGTGCGCGGCAAGCGGTACGACGAGGTCGCTGCGATCCTATCCCGTATTTGCTCCATCTGTTCGGTGGCGCATTCCCTGACTTCGCTCAAGGCCACCGAAAACGCTTTTGAGGTTCGCGTAAGCCCGCAGACGGAACTGCTTCGCGAACTGCTCTATCGGGGCGAAAGCATTGAAAGTCACGCGCTGCACCTGTTTCTGCTGGCGTTACCGGACTACCTGGACTACCCGAGCGCGACTGCCCTGGCGGCGGACCGGCCCGCCGCGGTGCTGCTCGGATTACGTCTCAAGAAGCTCGGCAATTCGATCCAGGAGGCGATCGGAGGACGGGCCATCCATCCGGTCAACGCGGTCCCGGGGGGCTTCGGCAGGGCGCCGGCCGTCGAACAGTTGATCGAACTGCGTAACGGGCTAATCGAGGGGGTGGCGGACGCGAAGGCGGCAATCGACCTGATGGCCTCTCTCCCGGCCGCGGATTTCTGCCATTCCGATACGATCTATGCCGCTTTGCGTGCGAACGTGGATAGTTATTACGCCGGAGATGAAGTGGCCGTGGTCTCCGATGGGGGCCAGACGATCGTACCCGCCGCCGACTACAGAACGCTGACCAATGAGAGATCTGTGCCGCACTCGCACGCCAGGCACAGCCGTTTTCAAGGGAAACCGTTCATGGTCGGCTCGCTGGCGCGGCTGAGCGTCAATCCCGGCCGACTCAGCGGAAGCCTGGCGGCGCCCGCGGCACGGCTGGACTTCCGGTTACCGGCCGGCAATCCAATGGACAACAACAAGGCTCAAGCTCTCGAGTTGGCGGGCGATGTGGAGCGGGCGCTGGAGATCATCGAGCAGTTGCTGCGAGCGAGAATCCGCGACGAGCCGCCGGCGCCGGTTCATCCCCGCGCCGCGACCGGCACCGCCATCACGGAAGCTCCGCGCGGCCTGCTGATCCACAGCTACACTTATGACGGCGAGGGCAGGATTCTTTCGGCCGACGTGATCACGCCGACGGCCCTGAATGCCGCCAGCCTGGAGGCGCACCTTCGCCAGACGGTCGAGCAATGCGCCGAACGCGATGATGCAGTCATTGCGAAACGGCTGCAGATGATTGCGCGCGCCTACGATCCGTGCATCTCCTGCTCGGCGCACCTGGTGCGCAGGCGTTGAAACCACTGCTCCTCATCGGTCTCGGCAACCTGCTGATGGGCGACGAGGGGGTGGGGTGTTTTGTAGCGGAGCGGCTGGCCGAAGACCCGAGGCTGCCCGAGAGCGCGGAAGTGATGTGTGGCGGAACGGACATGTTTCGATACGCCGACCGGATGGAGGGACGAAGCCGCGTCTTTGTTGTTGACGCGCTACAGGATAAAGGGGAGCCGGGGAGCGTCTGGGTGTTTGAAGAGCCTTTCCCGGGCCTTGACGACCGCCAGGAGCACGCTCATCACCTTTCTGTGTGCCAGGCCATGGCACTTCTTGGCATGACCCTGGCCGTCCGCTTCACGCTGCTCGGCATTTCCATTCCCTCCGCCGCAGCCGGGAGCGGACTTTCGCCCGCGCTCACCAGCCGGATGCCGGCGATCCTGGACCGCGTGCTCCAGGAAATCATCGGGGCGCCAGAAGCCCTTTTATTTGAGATCTGAGTGTCCTATAATCGTGCCGGGTGATCCCCGGAACCTGAGGTTCGGGTACGGAGTTGCCCGGCGGAAGGGGGCTCAGATGTCTGCAAAAGTGCTCCTGATCGACGATGACGCCGACTTCCGGGCCGCAGTGAAATCTCTCCTCGAAAGTCACGGTTATCACGTGCTGGAGGCCAGCTCCGGACATGAGGGTTTGCGGATGGTGGTCGACCACAAACCCGACGCGATTCTCCTCGACATCATGATGGAGACAACGGTCGAGGGGTATTCCGTTTCGCACTCTCTCCGATACCGGGATGAATACGCCGAGTTTCGCGACATCCCGATCTTCATGATTTCATCGATCTCGGAAAGCCCGGACGAGCGCTTCCCGACCTCGATGTATACCGACTTAATCCGGCCGGACGGATACCTCACCAAACCGCTCGACATTCCCGAGTTCCTTGGGCTTTTGGAAAAGGCGGTTGGCGCGACAAAAGGCGCGGCAACCTGACCATCCGGCCTCCGGGCTGGTAGTTGAACGAAGGAATTATGAGTCAGCCGGGCGTACCGGAAACGGTCCTCGTGATCGACGACGATTACGCGATCCGGCTTTCCTGCGGGAAGATCCTGGCCAAAATGGGGCTCCGGGCCGAGACCTTTGAGGACGGCGCCCGCGGACTCGACGGGGTAGCCACTGCGAAACCGGACATGGTGATCGTGGATCTCAAAATGCCGGGCATCAGCGGCATGGAAGTGATTACGCGCGTCCACGAGATCGATCCCCAGATTGTCATCGTGGTGATTACGGGATACGCGACCATCGATACAGCCGTGCAAGCGATGAAATGCGGGGCCTACGATTTCCTGCCGAAACCGTTTTCCCCCGATGAGCTGCGGCTGATTGTCAATCGAGGGCTGGAGCGCCGCCGGCTGGCCATGGAGTCCATGCGCCACGAGATCGAGCAAACCGTGCTCAAACGCCGCTTTGTGACCTTCGTGTCCCACCAGCTTCGCACGCCCCTGGTGGCCATCCATCAGTATCTGGACGTGCTGAGACACCTCGACCAAACCAGCGACACCGCGGCCCGGCGGCAGGAGTGGCTGGATCGTTGCCTTGCACGAATCGATGAACTCCAGAACCTCATTGCCGACTGGCTGACCCTGGCGCGGGTGGAGGGCGGCACCCTGTTCAAGGAGAGAGTGAAGGTCGACCTGAACCAAGTCATTCGCGAAATTTTGAAAACGTATCAACAGATGGCAGAGGCTGAAAACGTCCTACTCGAAGCCAGTTTGCCGGACGGCCTGTTCGTGTGGGGCGACCGGAGTTGCATGAGCGTGCTGTTTGACAACCTGATCACCAACGCCATCAAGTACAACAAGCCGGGTGGGAGCGTGACCGTTTCGGGCACTGAGTCGCGCGGGGAGGTTGTCATCACCGTGGCCGACACCGGCGTCGGGATTCCGGAAGAATGCCGTCCATTCCTTTTCGAAGAGTTTTTCCGAGTCAAGAACGATGGATTGAAGAAGACGGCGGGAACCGGTCTGGGGCTGCCTATCTGCAGAAAGATCGTTTCGGAAATGGGGGGGACGATCCATGTCGAGAGCGAGGCCGGCGCCGGCTCCACCTTCCGGGTGCGCCTCCCGGCCTGGCGCGAGCCGGAAGGCGCGGACGGGAGTCAAAACCATGCGGGACAAGCCGCGAATATTGATTGTCGATGACGACGACGACTTCGTAGAAGCCGTGGCGTTTGTTCTCGAAGCCAACGGCTTCACTGTTTCCCGGGGGCGCGACGGCGCGGAAGGGATCCGGCTGGCGAAGATGGAGCGGCCGGACCTCATCCTCATGGATATCATGATGCGCGAGAGAACGGAGGGGTTCTTCACGATTCACGAAATACGCCGAGATCCGGCCCTGACAAGCGTTCCGATTTTCGTTCTCAGCGCGTTTTGCACCCGGCTTCCGGACTTTGAAATCCCGTCGAGCGGCGGGTGGCTGAGCCACGACATGTTCTTCGCAAAACCGGTGGACACGGGTCAGTTGTTGGAAAAGATCCGCCAACGTCTCGGCCAGACGGCATAGGGGTGCACCGCTACGATGCGTCTCACTTCCCCACGTCTGTCGTTAAAGGCAAAGCTGATCTGGAGCTACCTGGTCATCCTGGGAACAGGAGGGCTGGCCACCTCGCTGGTGGGCTCGTGGATCGTGAGTTCCACGATCATGATGCAGGCGCGCCGGGCGGTGGATCATGATTTCGCCACCGTGAGAACGGTCTATGAGCAGCAACTGCAAGCGCTGCGACTATCGGTGGAGTATGCGGCCGCGGCTTCCACGGTGCAGCACTATCTCGCGGGCGGCGATGCCGGACCGCTCTCCGCGTATCTGCAGCGCATCCGCCAGGACGCGGGCTTCGATTTTCTGAGCCTTACCGACCGGAAGGGGCGTGTGGTATTCCGGGGCTCGCAGCCCTGCCGCTCGCAGGATGACATCTCTTCGGTGAGCGTCGTCAAAGCGGCGCTTTCCGGCCGCGTTGCCGCCGCCACCGAGATTCTTCCCGCCGGATTGCTGGGCGCTGAGAATCCTGACTTGCGCGCCCGAGTACGCTTCGGTGGAGAAGCCGGTGGCGAGACTCCGGGCATGGCGCTGGTAGCGGCCGCGCCGGTGGGCACATCCGGGGATACGGCGGGCGTGCTTTACGGCGGCATTCTGTTGAACGGGAACTTCGGGATTGTGGACCGGGTTTGGGAACTCCTGTTCCGCGGCGACCGGTTCAAGGACGCGGATAGCGGGTCAGTCACGATATTCGAGAGAGACATTCGAATTTCGACGAACGTCAGAACGGCCTCGGGCGATCGCGCGGTCGGCACGCGCGTCCCCGCCGAGGTCCGCGCCGCCGTCCTGGACCGCGGGCAGCTCTGGAGGGGCCGCGCTTTTGTGGTGAAGGACTGGTACATCAGCGAATACGCTCCGATCCGCAACTATGCCGGCGAAGTCATCGGCATGCTCTCCGTGGGCCTTCTCGAGACCACGTACACGGCCATCCGCAACCAGGTGATCCTCTCGTTTTTCGGCATCGCCACCATCGGGTTCCTCCTGATCCTCGGCATCACCTATTACATGATCCGTAACATCACCCGCCCGATCGGCGAGATGGTCGCCGCCACTCACAACATCATCGCAGGCCGGTTCGATCAGGAGGTGCGCTCGAATTCGCAGGGCGAGATCGCGCTGCTGGCGGACTCCTTCAACGCCATGCTCAAGAGCCTGCGACAGATGAAGGGTGATCTGGAAGAATGGGGCCGCACCCTGGAGCAGAAGGTGAAGCAGCGGACCGAGGAACTCGTGGCGATGCAGGCCAGAGTGGCGCAGTCGGAAAGGCTGGCCTCGCTCGGGATGCTGGCTGCCGGCGTGGCGCACGAAGTGAATAATCCTCTGGGAGGCATCCTGGCGCTCACCAGCCTTACCGTCGAAGAGATGCGCCAGGATGATCCGAACCGCGAAAACCTGGAAGAAGTGATTCGCCAGACCACGCGATGCCGCGATATCGTCCGAGGGCTGCTGGAATTCTCCCGGCAATCGAAAGGCAACACGGAGGCGGTCGATCTGAACAAGGTCCTGCAGGCAACCCTGTCGCTGGTCGGCAAACAGGCGCTGTTCTTCAACATCAACGTGGTTTGCGAGCTCCAACCGGAACTGCCTCCCGTGGTCGCCGACCGGTCACAATTCCAACAGGTGTTCATGAATATCCTCATGAATGCCGTGCAGGCCATGCACGAGCGCGGGACCATCACGATCGTCACGCGTTACAACACCGACGGAGATTCGGTCGAAGTGTCGATCTCGGACACCGGCCAGGGCATACCGCCGGAACAGATCGATCGGATCTTCGACCCCTTTTTCACGACGAAAGAGAGCGGCCATGGCACCGGGCTCGGCTTGTCGATCGCCTATGGAATCGTGACCACCCACGGCGGGAGCATTGCTGTCCAAAGCGAGATCGGAAAGGGAACTACGTTCACGATCCGCATGCCGGTCACGGTCCCCGTCGGGTCGGAGTAATCGCTCCCGGAGGCTTCATTCCGTGTCACGCCGTGCGGTCCGCGAGGCTCAGTAGAAGGCGGTTATCTGTAAATCCTTCCTGCCGGCGGGGAGCCGGATCCACTCTTTTCCCGGATCGAAATCCCTCCATTCCTCGGCATTGACGGTGACGCGCCGGATGGCGGCCTTGCGCGGATGGCGGAAGCGCAGATACAGATTGGCCGGCGGGTTCCGCAGGGGCGGCTGGACGGCCGCTTCGATGCGGCCCTCGCCGGCGCGGGACTGAATCCGGTACGCGATTTCTCCGAAGTAGGTGGCCGCCCGGCGCACCGCCACGTGTTTGCCGTGCTCCAGCCAGTGGCGGGGGACGCCACGCCCCAGGTGCAGGTCGCCGCCCATCTCCATTACGAGCAGGAAGCGGCACTGGTGGAAGAACCAGGCTTCCTCATGGGTCTTGTGCGGCTGCGCGCCGGAGAAATCCAGTTCCTCCTGAAAGGTCAGGGTCTGCGGGTCGGCGATGGAGGCGAGCGTGTTATAGAAGCCCCGGACGAAGTTGGGGATCTGGTCACGCTGCAGATACGCGTCCTGGTAATGCACGTAATAGGGCTGCAGTTTTTCGAATCCGCCCAGGTTGAACCAATCCGTGCCGAGGCGCTCCAGGTTTACCCGGGACGGTAAGGGGGTGAACAGGAAGAACCGGTCTTCGAACGCGTTCAGCATCCAGGTCACCTCCGGATCCCAAGGCTCCAGGACCTCGCCTTTGAGAAGGTGGAACGGGCCGATGGTGCAGTCGTAGGCGTAGCCGTGGCGGCGGTCGGGATCGACGGAGTCCTTGACGTCGCTGCTGAACCCGCGCAACCCGATGTAGGAGGGCACGGAAGGCACGCTGGTGTTGTCCCGCAGACGGGTGACCGGCGAAAGGGCGACGCTCTCGCGCAGGGCGCGGCGGATGGCTGCGAGGTAATCCGCAGCTTCGCGCGCGATGCGACGGGCGTTTTCGGGATCGGCGTCCTCCAGCACCCGCGCGGATTTCTTCAATCCCAGGTAAAAGTAGGCGTTCAGCATGAAGCTGTATTCCCAATCGCGGGGATCGGCCACGCAGCCGGCGGGGGCCAGCCCGTAGGTGAGGGGCTTGCCGCCGTTGGCGTCCAGCCGCATGGTGCGGCGGCGCTCTTCGATCAGGAAGTCGCAGCCGGCCACGATGCGGGGCGCCACCTCGCGCAGCCAGGCGCGGTCCCGCGTATAGAGATAATGTTCGGCGAGCGCCCACAGCACCGCGCCCTGGTCCACCGTGTAGATGGGCCAGAAGCGGTAGAAGCCGCCTTCCTTGCGCTGATAGTCGCCGGCGGGCATCAGGTCGCCCTGGGTGGAGAGCCAGGCACGCAGACAATCGCGCGCGCGGCCGTGCATGCCGCGCATGTCCAGGGACTGGATGAGCGGGCTGCTCTCGCTGCCGATGGAGCCGTAGTGCAGCATGGCGGTGTTGGGGTAATACTCGCCGCGCTTGCCGTCCTTGGTCATCGCCAGCAGGAAGTGATGCTGCGAGGCGTGAAAAATCCGCTCCAGGCGGGGATCAGGCAGTTCCACCTGCATACTCTGCGCGCGCAGCCGTTTCCAATATTCGACGGTTGCGGTGCGCAGGCGGCCGTAGTCGAGGCCGCGCAGCCTGGCGACCTCGGCCGCCGGCATCTCCCAGCCGGGCAGGACCAGGTGGATCACGTGCTCCTCGCCGGGGCCGAGTTCGACGGTATAGACCGCCGCGTTGGCGGACGGCACCAGACTCAAGGCGCCTTTCCCGCGCATATCCAGGTAGCAGACCGCCCGCTGGGCATCTCCCTCGGCGGCCGTGATGCAGTCGCCGGCGATGGAGGCGGTCCACTGGTTCCTGACGTTGGGCGGCATGGGGCCATAACCCAGGCCCCCGGTGGCGGGCTTCCAGGGCTGCACGAAGAGACGTGCGGTCTTGGCGACCGTCGCGGAATTGCGAATGCCAAGGCGGGAGACGAGCACCGCGGGCTCATCCCCGTTCCAGGCAGAGACGTCCTGGCCGAAGTCCCCGAGCAGATGCGCGGAATCGGTCCGCGCGAAGCTGAGTTCGTTCTGGCTCCAGCTTGTAGTGAGGATGGGCAACCAGCCTTCCTCCAGAGCCTGGTCCTTGGAAGCGGCGTACACGGCATCGGGGGATGGCTGCGGCGGCGCGCCGGCGGGCGCCTCGAACCAGCGCGGCGCCTCGGTGGTTTCGAAGTAGACGGCGAACACCGGAACCATCACCTGGCCGCTCGTGGGGTCGTGCGTGCCGACCACGATGTGGCCATCGGGCGCGATGCCGAATTTGTGGTTGTTGGCGTCCACGCCGAGGAAGGAGAGCGTGACCCGGCGCGCCTGGATGTTGGCGTAGGCCTGCTCGAGAGTCTGCTCGGGGCGCCGCCCCACTTCGTCGATGATGCGGCGCCGGCCCGCGCTGCGCGCCAGAAAAGTCTGCCGCGCGACGGGGGCCTCCTGGTTGCAGACATACGCGCCGAAATCGGAGATCTCGATGGGCTGGTCCTCCACCGCCAGCCCAGGCAAAAAGGAGAAGCCGCCGGCCTGGGTGCGCAGGGTGAAGATGGAGCGGTCCACGTCCATGCCCCAGGTGTAGAGCAACCGCGCGGCCAGCACGGCGACCTTACCTCCGCCGGCGCGCGCGGTCCAGGCATCCGGACCGTGGATTTCGGCGCCCGCGAGCGCGCGCAGTTCCAGCAATTCGGCATTGTAGGTTTCGATCCTCCCACCGAAAGGCTTTTCCGCGGGGACGTACCCCAGTTCGATGCGCACCTGACCGGTCCTCCACTTCGAAGGGCCGAGCACGGAGAACTGCTCGATGGCCACGTCTTTGTTCCCGCGGAAACGCAGGCGGATTTTGCAGGTCCGCAGCGGAGCAAACGAGTAGATCCAGGAATCGCCCTCGACCTGGAGGAAGCTGGCGTTGGTGGAGCCATCTTCCATGGGCTTCCAGGCGCCCTGAAGAGTGGTCAAGCCGCTCCAGTGTTCCAGAAACTGATCGCCGTGCCGCGGGGCTTTTCCGGCGGAATACCGGACGATGATCCGATGAATGGTGCGAAATTCCGGCCATTCGACTCCCAGATCCGTCTCCGATTCCTTCCAGGGCAGGTCTGAAAGAGAGAGAGCCGTCGCGGGATTGTCGTCCACCCACGAGCGCACGGCGAGGAGTCTCGCCGCCTCGGGGTTCAGCCAGGATTTGGATTCTCCATAGCGGGCCAGATTGACCGGCTGGCCGGCAAGCGCGGCGCCGGCGTTCCGCCGGTCCTGCGAGAACCCCGGACATGCGGGGAAAAATGCCGCCGGCAGCATGCCGGACAAAAACGTTCGCCGATTCATGCGCTGCCTCCGCGGTGTCCCAGCCTTTTTGGGACCCAATGGTATGCTAACGCGGAACCGGGCTTCGTATGCCCGGGACGCGATGCTCCATGTGGGATGGCTCTCCGGGTTGGCCGAACTCCACCAGGATGGCGGTGCAAAGCGGCCGGAAGGCGGGCCTGAAGGTGTCCGGCGGTCCTTTGATTTCAACGTTTGCCGCGCGGCACGCCGCTTGCATAGAGACACGGCGCAAGGAGGCAGGAAAAAGATGAAAACGAAATTGGTGGTGTTGATGCTGATGGCCGGAGGGGCGCTGCTCGCCGAGACGCATGTCGCCATCGGCGTTCAGATCGGCGGGCCGGGTCCGGTGGCCGTTCCGCCTCCCGTTGTGGTCAATGTGTACCGGCCTCCATGCCCCGGTCCCGGGTACCTTTGGATCGAGGGATACTATGACGGGTTTGGAAACTGGAACGAAGGCTACTGGGCGCTGCCGCCGTATGCCGGCGCATACTGGGTGGCGCCGCGGTTCCTCGGCGGCCACTTCTACGCCGGCTACTGGGGAGGGCCGCGTGGAGTGTACGGTCCCGAGGCCCGTTTCGCGCCTCCGGCCTACGAACGCGGTCACGAGCGCGGATTTGGGCGGCGGATGCCCGAACGGTATGAGCATGGATTCCGCGAACGCGGCAACGGCCCCGGCCGCGGAGCTGAACGGGGCGAGTTCCGCCAGGGCTTTCGCCGGTAACAGCGCCACCGGCCCTTTCGATTCGGTTGACCTCAGGAGCCGCCCGCGGCCGAACGCGGGCGGCTCTTTTTAGCGATAATCGGCTTCAGGAGCCCGGCATCGTGACTAGCGCAAGCGGCGCGCCGGGGGCGGAGCCTCTGACGCCGCGCGCGCCTTCGCTTCGAAGGTCATTGACCAGATACGGCGTAATGGGTCTGGCGTTGACGGCAATCCTGGTCCTGGGTTCCGGCAGGCTGGACTGGGTCCGCGCCTGGCTTTTTGTCGCCGTTACCCTGGGGAGCCAGGTCGTGGTAGGCATTGTGCTCCACCGAATTGCCCCGGATCTGCTCGTAGAGCGGTCGCGGTTTCCGAAGGACACGGAACACTGGGACAAGGTACTCGCGCCCGCGGTAGCTCTCATCGGGCCGCTCGCGGTGTGGACGGTTGCCGCCTGGGATGTGCGCGTCCACTGGCCACCCCGGGTATCCGTGTGGTGGAGTCTTGCCGCATTCCTGCTGTGCATCCTGGGGATTCTCGTCGCGTTCTGGGCCATGGCCAAAAACCGGTTCTTTACCAGCACGGTTCGGATTCAGGCGGAACGGGGCACGTGGTGATTGATAGCGGTCCATACCGATACGTGCGGCACCCAGGGTATAGCGGCGCGCTGGTGTTCACACTCGCCTCGCCGGTAGCGCTCGGCTCCAGGCTCGCGCTGCTCCCCGCTGCGCTCGTGGCGGTCCTTCTTGTCATCCGCACGGCTCTCGAAGATCGGACTTTGCGCGCCGGCTTGCAGGGCTACGAGGAGTACACGCGCCGAACGCCAAAGCGTCTGTTACCGGGCGTGTGGTGATCCATCTCCGCAGCTTGGCGCATCCGTTCCCGCGCGGAAGAGAACGGCCGCGGGCCGTGCGGGGCCGTGATGGCGACTTCCCATTCATAATTCCGCGAGACTTCCTCGAACGCCTGTTGGGGCGAGCTTCACCCGGGAAACGGCATGGCCAATTGGCCTCCATGACTCGAGACAGATGTCGCTAGCCATATCCCAATGTCGCCGTTCTTCGATTACATTCTAGGCCGAAGTAAGCATCCCGTAGCTGTTCGCCGCCTTACCGGTCTTGTTGTTCTCGGTGGGCGACCCTGAACGGAACCGTCGCCATTCGTTAGCCAGAAGGTCCACTTCCGGGAGATTACGATCGAGAAGTGCCCTTCTGCCTTGATATCTCAATCGCCGCCGATGGGCAGTCGATGACATGTGGTCTTGTGCGGCCGCACCGTGATGAGGACGCCACGTTTCAGGTCGGCTTCGAATTCAGCGAGCACTCTCTCAAGACGGCTCGCAATTTCCGGAGCGCGCAGGCCCTGAATGCGTAAACGAATCACAGCCGGTGTCAGCCGCAGTGTCCTCAAGGTTGGCTGCGGCGAAGGCGAGCGCCTGCCGCACGTCCTCCGGCTCCAGCTCCGGATAGTTCCGGAACAGATCGTCCCGATTCGGATACAGCGCCACTGCCTCGACAACCCGGCGTACGGTCAGCCTCATCCCTCGGATGCAAGGCTGCCCGTTCATCTGACGCGGGTTCCACGTTATGCGATCGAAGCGCTGCATCCTCTACTTATTCTGCTACATTTGAACGCGGGCGGACGACTGGTCATCTTATATGGCCGCCGAGGCGGCATGTAACGACAACGTCGGCGGGCGAGTGCCGGATGCCGAGCTTACCATGCTCCACGCGGCTCTCCAGCGCACCGGGCGCCAGGTCCAGCTCGCGTTAAAATTCCTTTACTGATGATGCGCGCCCGAATTTTCCTCCTGGCGGCGGTTCTCGCCCGCGCCGCGGCGGCCTGGCAGGAGGCGCCGCCGGCTTTCACCGTCAACGGACTGTCGATCTCCAGCTTTGCCGTGGGACATCAGTATCGCCAGGACGACTGGCCCGCGCTGGCCACCGCCCCCGACGGGTCGCTCTGGCTCGCCTGGCTGAGTTTCAACGGCACCTATGACGACGTCGCCATCCGCCATTTCCAGAACGGCGCGTGGAGCAACATCCATTGGGTCCCCAACACCAGCGGCGACAACTGGCTGCCGCAGATTGCCGTGGATGCCGCCAATCGACCCTGGGTGGTCTGGTCCCAGCAGAAGAACGGCAATTGGGATCTCTACGCGCGCCGCTTTGATCCCGCGCGGCAGGAATGGGGTGGACTCGTTCGCCTCACCACGGATCCGCTGCCCGACATCAACCCCCGCGTGGCCTCCAACGCGCAAGGCCGGTTCGCCCTGGTGTGGCAAGGATGGCGGGGCCGGAACAGCAACATCTTTCTGAAGACCTTCGACGGCCAAACCTGGTCGCCGGAAGTGCGCGTCACCAATCGCCCCGCCAATGATTGGGAGCCCGCGGTGGCGCTGGACAGCCAGGGCGCCGCCTGGGTGGTCTACGATAGCTACAAAAACGGCAACTACGACGTCTTCCTCTCGCGCGTCCAGGGCGGCCGCGCGGACCCCGAAATCCCGGTTGCGGTCACGCCGCTCTTTGAAGCCCGCGCTACCGTGGCCGTGGATGCCGCGGACCGCGTCTGGGTGGCCTGGGAAGAGGGCCTCGCGAACTGGGGCAAGGACCAGGGCTATATCCTCCGCGACCGCCCGGCCGGCGCCTTCCTGGGAGGCGTCCGCCACGCGCGGATACGCTGTTACCGGAACGGCCAATGGCTCGACCCGGCCATGCCCCTCGGCTCCGTTTTCGCCGGCGACCGCGTCTCCCAGCCGCACGTCTTTGCCAGCCCCGCCGGTCTCTGGGTGGCCGCCAAGATCCGCCACACCATCCTCGCGGCCAAGAAGAATCCGCCGGGCTACTACTTCCCCACGCCGCAAAAAGGCTATTGGGAATACCAGGTCACGCGCCTCGACGGCTCGCGTTGGACGGAAGCCTTCGCCTTGCCGGCGAGCAAAGGCCGCTCGAGCACCCGCGTCAGCGCCGCCTGGGACGCCTCCGGCAATCTCTGGATGGCCTGGCCCACCGACGGCCGCCTTGAAGGCGACTATCACCGTCCCATCCGCCAGCAGATCTTCGCGGCGAAGATCGAAGGGGCCGCTCCCGGAGCTCCTCCGGCCCTCCAGCCTGCCGTGCCGCCGGAGGTGGCCGCCTCCAAACCGGCGCACGGCGACGAGCCCGGTGACCTGCGCGCCATCCGTTCCTACACCGTTACCATCGGCGGCCGGCCGCACCACATCTTCCGCGGCGATTTCCACCGCCATACCGAGCTCAGTTGGGACCGCGGCGGAGAGCCGGATGGCTCGCTCCAGGATTTCTATCGCTATATGATCGACGCGGCCGCCATGGATTTTGGCGCCTCCACGGACCACCAGGGCGGCGCCTGGCCCTACTGGTGGTGGTACACGGAGAAGATGACGGACATGTATCACGTCCCCGGCGCTTACGTGCCCATCTTCGGCTATGAGCGCAGCGCGCAGTACCCTTTCGGCCACCGCAATATCTTCTTTGCCAAACGTACGGACGCCCGCGTCACCCCCTTCTTTCTGAAAGAAGGCGTCCGGCAGTACGCCCTGCCCGTGGGCCCCGAAGGCGACGAGCCCGGCTCCGGCACCCCCGACCTGGTGAAGAACGATTCCCTGCTGCTCTATGAAGAGATTCGCGCGCACAACGGGCTGGCTATCCGCCACACCACCTCCACCAACCAGGGTGGATTGTGGAACGAGAACGATCCGAATCTCGAGCCCGTGGTGGAGTTCTTCCAGGGCGCCCGCACCAGTTCCGAGCAGGCCGGCGGCCCGCTGGTCACCGACCCCGCCAAAGACACCGAGCAGATGAACCTGATCGGCTACCGCCCCGAAGGGATGATTTCGGTCGCCTGGGCGAAGGGCTATAAGCTCGGCGTGATTGCCAGCTCCGACCACTTCTCCACGCACATCTCCTACGCCATGGTCTACACCGCCGATCCTACGCGGCAGGGGATCCTCGACGCCATCCGCAAGCGCCATACCTACGGCGCTACCGACAACATCATCCTCGATGTCCGCATGGGGGAGCATTTCATGGGCGACGAGTTCCAGCTTGCCCGCGCCGAGCCCATGCGCGTCAAAGCCCGCGGCACGCGGCCGATCGTGCGTGTCGAGGTGCTCAAGGACGGCAAGGTGATCTACGCGACGGCGCCCGGGCGGAACGACGTATCGTTCGAATTCGACGACGCCGGCGGCGTGGCCGGCCGTCATTATTACTACGTCCGCCTGCAGCAGGACGATCGCATGACGGCCTGGTCCTCGCCGTTTTTTGTGAACTACCGGTGACGCTTCGCGGAACGATGTATTGAAGGGATCACCCCGCCCGCGCAGGCATCCGTCCGGATGCCTGGTACCACATCCCTTCTCCCGGCTGTCTCTCCGCGCCCCCATCTCCTGCGTGAACGCTTGTATCATGGTGGCTTATGCCCAACCAATCGCGGCTTCCGGTGCGCTGGATGCTCATCTTCTGGATGTTCGTGATGAGCGCCATCGCCTACCTGGACCGCGTGAACATCTCCATCGCCGCACAGCATATGCAGAAGGATTTCCACGTTACGGATATCCAACTGGGGTGGGTGTTCAGCGCATTCGTGATCGGGTATGCGTTGTTTCAGGCGCCGGGCGGGCGCCTGGCGGACCGCTTTGGCCCGCGTCTGGTCGTGTCCTTCGGCGTGATCTGGTGGGGCGTGTTCACTTCCCTCACGGCCGCCGTGCCCGCCGGCATCGCCGGCCTGCTCGTGATCCTCATCAGCGTCCGCTTCCTGCTGGGAATGGGCGAAGCGGTCGTCTATCCCTCCTCCAACCGCCTGGTCGCCAACTGGATTCCCAGCCAGGAGCGCGGCATCGCCAACGGACTGATCTTCTGCGGCGTGGGCGCCGGCGCGGGCATTACGCCGCCGCTCATCACCTGGATCCTGGTGAATTACGGCTGGCGTGAGTCCTTCTGGGTCTCGGCTATTTTGGGCCTGCTGGCCGGCGTGGTCTGGTACGTGATCGCCCGCGATGCGCCCGAAGAGCATCCCTGGGTCACCCCGGAAGAGGTGCAATTCATCGAGGCTGGCCTGCCCGAGCCTCCGTCCGAACTGGAAAAAGGCAAGGCCCTACCCTGGGGCGTCATCCTCGGTAACAAGGACGTGCTGGCCATCTCCCTGAGCTACTTCGCCTACGGCTACACTGCCTACATCTTCTTCAGTTGGTTCTTCATCTACCTGAACCGCGTGCGCGGCCTGGACCTCAAGTCCAGCTCCGTCTACTCCATGCTGCCCTTCATGGCCATGGCGGTCTGTTCGCTGGCCGGCGGCTGGATCAGTGACCGCCTGACCGCGCGCTACGGCAAGCGCGTCGGGCGTTGCGGCATGGGGGTGTTCGGGATCGGCCTGGCGGCCGTGTTCGTGGCCCTGGCCACCGAGGTGCAAAGCCCGCAACTGGCCTGCATCGTGCTCGCCGGGGGCGCTGGGGCGCTCTACCTTTCGCAGAGTTCCTTCTGGTCCGTCACCGCCGATATCGCCGGGGCCTCGGCCGGTTCGGTCTCCGGCGTCATGAATATGGGCGGGCAGATCGGCGGCGCCGTCACCGCGTCGCTTACCCCCATCATCGCCGCCAAATTCGGCTGGAGCGCCTCCTTTCTGGTAGCTGCCGGCCTCTGCGCCGCCGGCTCGCTGGCCTGGCTGCTGGTCGATCCCAACCGCGAACTGGCTACCCGCCCGGTATCCGCCGCCCAAGCCCGGTAGTGGTGTAAGCTTTACCTTGTTCCAACAAACCGGAGGGGGATCCCATGAAGAATTTGTGTCTCTGCGCTCTGCTCGTGCCGCTGGCCGTCCTGGCGCGCGAGCCCCTGGCCGCCCGCATCGGCCACAACGACCCGTCCAAGTATCACCGCGACCGCTCGCACGCCGGCGCCGGCTACATGGACTGCCTCACCCTGATTGACGGCGCGCAGCTCGAAACCAACCTGCTGTTCATGCACCGCTGCCAGATTTCGCCCCTGGGCGGCGTCGGCCACCACTACCACAACCAGATGGAGGAGATGTTCATTATCTTCAACGGAGAGGCCCAGTTCACCATTGATGGCCGCACCTCCCAGCTCCAGGGCCCGGTGGGCGCGCCCTGCCGCATGGGCCGCTCCCACGCCATCTACAACCCCACCAATCAGCCCGTCGAGTTCATGAACATCGGCATTACCAGCGTCAAGGGCAAGTACGATGCTTCCAACCTGGACGACGACCGCGTGGGTGTGCCCCTGGACCCCAAGCCCGTCTTCATCACCATGCACCTGGACCGCAAATTGCTCCAGCCGGTCGAGGGCCTCCACGGAGGCTCGGGTACGGCGCTCTACCGGCGCGCCCTGCCGCCCGAGGTCTTTTTCACGAACTGGTCCTATGTGGACCACCTGGTACTGTCCCCCGGCGTCTCCGACGGCCGGCATCGTCATGATGGGGTGGAAGAGGTTTACTACGTAATGAACGGCCAGGGAACGGTCACGGTGAACGGCGAAACCGCCAGTATCCACAGTGGAGACGCGGTACCGATGCGTCTCGCCGACGTCCATTCCCTCACCGGAGGCTCCGGGGGCCTGGAGCTGATGATCGTGGGTATCGCCCGGCAGAAGGGTATTTTGGACACGGTGCTGGTCAAGTAAGGACCAGCCGTGCCGCGGGCTAGAATGGAAGCTGAGGTCGATGCGTTGCGGGACGACGTCACTGTGCCGGCTGCTATTGCTGGCGCAGTGCGGCGCCGGAGCGCTGCTGGCGCAGGTAACCATCAACGGCAAGGTGGTGGATGACACCGGCGTGGCCGTTTCCGGCGTCCGGGTCGAGGTGCGCGCCGGCGCCGCGGCCGCCCCGGCCGTGGCCTTTTCGGACCTCTCCGGAGCCTTCGTCCTGAACCTGGAAAGCGCCGGCGAATACCAGATCCTGGCCGCGCGCGAGACCTACTTCCAGTTCAAAGGCTCCGCCGCCTTTCAGGACGGCGTGAACCACCTGACCATCACGCTGAATCATCTCCAGGAGGTCACGCAGTCCGTGGATGTAGTCTACTCGCCCCCTGCCATCGACCTGCAGGAGCCGGCGGAAAAGAAGCAGCTCAACAACGTGGAAGTCATTACCGTCCCGTTCCCCGCGCCGCAGGACCTTCGCAACGCCCTGCCGCTGATGAACGGCGTGGTGCAGGACACCTCCGGCCGCGTGCATTTCAACGGCGGCGACAGCAGCCAGACCAACTTCATGATCGACGGCTTCAATGCCAGCGATCCCGTGACCGGTGAGTTCAACACCCGCCTCAGCATCGAGAGCGTGCGCACCCTGGATTACGACGGGAGCCGCTTTTCGGCCGAGAAGGGCCGCGGCTCGGCCGGCGCCCTGGACATCAAGACGCAAATGGGCGACGACCGCTGGCGCGTCTCCGGCACCAATTTCTTCCCCGGCTTTTCCTCTGAGGACGGCTTTCACCTGAACAAATGGACGCCGCGGCTGGATTTCTCCGGCCCCCTGGTGAAGGGCCGCGCCTGGTTCCACAACGGCTTCGACGCGTTCTACGACGACAACGTGGTGCACGGCCTGCCCAGCGGGCAAAACCGCACCACCGGCCTGACCACCAGCAACCTGAGCCGCTTCCAGGTCAACGTCACCCCCTCGAACATCCTCACCGCAAGCTTCCTATTCAACTACATGGACCAGGACCGGAGCGGGCTCAGCTTCCTCAACCCGGTCGAGGCCACCACGAACTGGAACCAGACGTTCTACATGTCCACCGTCAAGGACCAGATGTATTTCGGGCGCGGCATGGTGCTGGAAGTCGGTTTCGCCGATAGCCGCGGCGGGTCCCGGCGGGTGCCGCAGGGCAACCAGTTGTACCAGATCACGCCGTTCGGCAACCGCGGCAACTACTTCTCCAGCATGGGCCGGCACACGTACCGCCAGGAGTGGCTCTCCAACCTGTTCCTGCCCGCCTTCCACCTGGCAGGCTCGCACCAGCTCAAGTTCGGCGTGGATTTCCAGCGCTCCGCGTTCCACCAGGAGGCCCTGCGCCATCCCTACCAGGTGCTGCGCACCGACCTCAGCGTGGCGCGCATGGTGACCTTCGTCGGCAATCCCTTTCTGGGACGCCGCGACTTCGAGGGCAGCCAGTATATCCAGGACCGCTGGAATCCGCGCGGCGATTTGCTGGTCGAAGCGGGGCTGCGCGCCGATTGGGACGAAGTGGTGCGCGACGTGGTCTGGTCGCCGCGGATCTCCGCCGCCTGGGCGCCCCGCCGCTTAAAGGACACCAAGATCGCCGCCGGCATCGGCATCTTCCACGACCCGCTGCTGTTGAGCACGCTGGCGCAGCACCAGGACCAGGTTGCGCTCTCCACCTTCTTCGCCCCTGACGGCGCGGTCCTGGCGGGAGCGGTGCCGACGGCATTCTTTATCAACGAGCGGCAGCTCGCCGTACCGCGTTACCGCACCTCCAGCCTCAGCCTGGAGCGCAAGCTGCCCTGGGATCTCTACGGCAAAGCCACCTATACGCACAAGGTCGGCAGCGGCGGATTCATGTTCGCCAATACCTTGCCGTTTGCGCCGAACGCCATCCCGGCGGGGGGGCTATATTACCTGCGCAACTGGCGGCACGACCGCTACGACGCGCTGGAGTTCACCGTGCGCCGCACCTTCGCCGGACAGTTCGAGTGGGTGGCCGGCTACACGCGCTCGAACGCCCGCACGGATGCGGTGGTGGATTACAGCCTGGAGAGCCCCCTGTTCGCTCCGCAGGGCCCCGGCCCGTACCCCTGGGACGCGCCGAACCGCTTCCTGACCTGGGGCTGGGCCCCGCTGCCCAAACGCCTGCTGCCGCACGCCCTGGAGTTCCTGACGCGCAACACCAACGTCGCCTACCTGCTGGAATACCGCACCGGCTTCCCGTTCAGCGTGGTCAACGAGCAGGATTTCCTGGTGGGCAACCCCAACGCCTGGCGCTATCCCGGGTACTTCAACATCAACCTGCACTTCGAGCGCAAGTTCCGGGCGGCGCATTGCCTGTGGGCCTGGCGCTTCGGCCTCAACAACCTCACCAATAACGGCAACCCCAACGCGGTGAACAACGATATCGACTCGCCGTATTTCCTGGCCTACGCCCGCGGCCAGGCACGCGCCTTCGCCGTGCGCCTGCGCTTCTTAGGAAAAAGTAAGTAACGCCGCGGCGCCGACATCCTCCGGACCACGTGCCTGTCCTATTCCGCCCGCAGGGCTTCTACCGGATTCAGCGTGGACGCCCGCCGGGCCGGCAGGTAGCTGGCAGCGGCCGCGGCAGAAAGCACGCCGAGCGAGACCGCGGAATAGGTTAAGGGGTCAAGCGGGCTGATGCCGTAGAGCCAGGAGGCCATGATGCGGGTCAGGCCGGCGGAAACGGCCAATCCCACCGCCGCGCCGATGCCGGCCAGCCAGATTCCGTGGCGAACGACCATGGCCTTCAGACTGAACTGCGGAGCGCCCAGAGCAAGGCGAATGCCGAGTTCGCGGGTGCGCTGGGAGACGGAATACGAGATGACGCCGTAAATGCCGATTAGACCCAGCAGAAGCGCCATGCCTCCCGCGATGGCGAGCATCACCAGGGTGAAGGCGCTGCGCGCCATCGAGCCACGGTAAATCTGCTCCATGGTCTCGACGCGCGCCAGCGGGAGATCCGGGTTGACGGACCAGACCGCCTGCCTGACCTGCTCGAGGAAGCTCTGCGAACCGGCCCTGGCGCTGCGGATCGCATACACCACGCCGCGCTGCACAAAGGTCTCACTGCCCCAGAACTGCTTCATCAGGACCGGCCAATACACTACCGCCGGCGGCTTCTGGTCGGCGCCATCGTGACGAACATCGCCGACCACGCCGATGATCTCGCGCCAGTCATCTCTCATGCCTTCGCGGATGCGCTTGCCGAGCGCGGCGGCGGGGCTGCGCCACATCTCGCGCGCCATATTTTCCGATACGACGACGTATTTTCTCTGTTCGTAGACGTCGGTCCAGGTATAATCGCGCCCGGCGACCAGGGGGGTTCCCATGGTCTTAAAGAAACCCGGGGCGACGAACTTGAAGCGGCGCAAAGGCGGAAGCTGGCCTTCGGAGTACACGCGGTCTTCGGCATAGAGCACGTCGTTGCTGCTGATGCCGTCGGTGGGCACGGAGTTGGCGTACGCCGCCGACGTGACACCGGGAATCGCGGCGAGTCTATCCTGAATTTTCCTGCTGCATGCGTATGACGCGCACCGGCTCTTTCACCTGTGTATCGGGAATATAGATGCGCAGGGTCTGCACCTGGGCCGGAGCCCGGAAACCGGGTTGGACGTGATCACCTCCTCTTTCAGAGGACGGAGGTCGGGCTGGAAGCGGGCCTGTTCAAAAAGCTTCACGCTGAATCCGGGAGGCGGCTGGAATTTCGTGAATTCCATGTGGATCATGCGGCCGACATCGGCATTTGCCTGCTGCACGGTCACACCGGGCTTCAGGCGGGCGATGCCGCGGAAGCTGTAGCTGCCCAGCGTAGTCTTGGCCCGATCGAACCGAAACGGCTGAATGAGGTCCGCCTTTTCATCCAGCAGCCGGAAGCCGGCAGGCATCACGCCGATGATCTCGCAGAGACGGCCGTCGATGTGGATGCTATGGCCTATGGCGGAGTGGGCGCCTCCGAACTTCCGCTGCCAGTATCCGTGGCTCAGGATGACGGTTCTGGCGGCTCCGGGAGCATCGTCCTTGTCGCTGAACCAGCGGCAGGCGGGATACCCAACGCGGGAAGCGTATCCACGGTGACGGTGATGGCCGGAACCTGCTCCGGCGCATCGAGTCCGGTGACGCTCACGCGGTCGCTGGTCCAGAGCCCGAACCGCTCGAAGGTTCGGTTCTCCTCGCGGAAGGTGAAATAGTCGGCCGCTGAGAGCCCCACGTCCTTGATAGCGAGAACGGCAGTGGCTTCCCGGACGGCGACCAGCCGGTCCGGTCCGGGGTACGGGAGAGGCTTCAGGAGAACACCGTTGACAATGGCGAAGATCGCCGCGTTGGCGCCGATGCCGACGGCGATCGTAACCACCGTAACAATTGTGAACATCGGGGAACGCAAAAGGGTACGGAGCACGTAGCGGAGCTGATGGGCGTACGATCCCATGAAGCTTAATACGCCGTATCCGCGCAGAAGTTCGCAAAATCCGGGCGGGTTAGGGAGCGGTTCTTCCTCTTACGCCTTGTGCTTGTCGTAGTCGAACGGCTCGTTCACCAGGTGATATTCCGGCTCGCCGCGCCGCTGGAGGTAGTAAGTCTTGAGGGGCGTGCGCGGGAAGTCCGTCAGCTTGCGCGGCACCGCCTGCCCGTCCACCCACTCGTAGATGGGCACTTCCCAGGGATTGAAGGTGTCGCTCAGGCCGCGCTCCTTGGCGATGCGGTAGAGGTGCACGTTACCCGGCTCGTGTCCGCCCAGGTACAGCCCGATCAGGTCCAGCCGGAATTTATCCTTGCTGAACATCACCAGGTTGGTGAGGTAATCGTTGCCGATGCCGAAGCCGTTGCCGTCCCGCCCGTAGATGCCGTCGATCATGGCCAGGCCGGTCTTGAGCACGCTCATGTTATCCAGCGTCTTGTGCGCCCAGATCTCCTGGTGCATGGGGCTGAGTTGCGCCGGGCTGTCGTATCGCGAATAGCCCATCTTCACGTGGCGCTCGAAGAACTTGTTCACCACCGTCTCCACGCGCGGGTGGATGTCCGGCTTCATGAAGTCCGGCACCCCGGTGACCATCTTCCAGCCGGGGCAGAAACGCACGTAGGGCAGCACCACCAGCCCCTGCTCGTTCTTCACCGACTGGGTGAGGCACATCCCGTGGGCCTTCCACTTGGCGATGTTCAGCAGCCAGGTGTCCGGCTCGTTGACCGGCGCATAGTGCGGGATGCGGCTGTAGACCACCGCCTCCGGCACCTTGGTCCAGGTCATTTCGTATCCTTCTTTAAAGTTGCGGACGCGGCGCTCGCACTCGTTCATCTGGACGCCCAGCCGCTCGTTGATGTCCACGAATCCGCGCAGGTTCCATTCGTGGAAGTTATTGGCCTCCACGAAATGAAACTTCTTCAGGCCCAGTTCCTGGAGGCCCATCACCATGCCTTCGTAGAACTGCGGGTCCGTGCCCGTGCCCCAGTTTTCCACGTCGGGCCGGCGCCGGTCGTGCACGCTGCACACGTTGGGCTTGAGCACGATGCGGTGGGAGACCGGCACGCCCGGGCGGTCCATGGGCACAAAGATCTCGCGCGCCAGGGTCAGGCCCTCCTTGCGCTTGGCGTCCTCCGCCATCTTGTGCGGCACGTGCGTGCGGCGGATAAAGACGGCCTTGGGATTGGCCTCGATAAAGGGATGCACACCGAAATACGCCTGGGGCAGCCGGGCGGGCGCCGCCGCCAGGTCCACTCCGGCCGCCGCGCCCGCGGCGGCCACGGCGCCGGCACGCAACAAATCTCTCCGGCTGATCGTCATCGTCACCCTCCCTTTTCGCCTACAGTTTACCCGAAAACCACCACCCCGAGGCGGCGCAATTCCGGAATCATCACCTCGGTCGCGGTGCCCCGCCGCGACGCCTTCAGTTCCTGCGGCGGCGCTTCGGGGCGCAACAGCGTCGCCTTGGAATAAGAGCCCTGGATGCGCGCCTGGATCAGGTCGTCGATGGGCGAGCCGTAGTTGACGCAGTGCAGCAGGCCCTTGCCGGTAGCCAGCGCGATCACCGTGGGCGCATTCCACAGCCGGGCGGCGCGGCGCCGGTGTGTCACGATATCGATCACGTCCAGGGCGAACTCGCTGGGGTCGGAGATGGTCTCGCGATAGGCCACGATCTGCCCGCTCCCCAACTGGTAGTAATCCCGGTCCTCTTCGCTCTTGACCTTTTTGAGGCGGCTGTTCCGCCACCAGTCGCCGTTCACCACCACCGAGGCGCCTGCTTCGGCGTGGGCCAGGATGCGGTGGCGCACCGCCGCGGCGGGCGGCCGCAGATCCACAGCCACCAGGGCCCGGATGCGCCGCGGGGCGGGCGCCGGCGGCTGATCGGCACGCGCCAGCGCCGGTGAGGCGTTCTGCCGGTACATCAGGTTGGCGATCTCCGCGGTGGTCTCGCCCTCCTCCACCAGCAGCGTGATGATGGGAAACGTGGGCAGGCGAAACAGGCCGATCTGCTCTTGCAGCCAGCGCGCCGTGCGGCCCAGGCCGCTCCAGGCGGCGCGCGCCTTGGCGTCCCCGGCCGCCAGCGCCGTGCGGAAGCGCGGATCCAGCGACATCACGTAGTTGCCGCCCGAGACCCAGGCCTCCACCAGCGCGAGTTCCAGGGAATCAAAGGGCGCCAGGCGGTCCCCCAGCTTGGGCACATAACCCAAAGCCGGCGGGCGCCCGGGCGCGAGGGCCCGCAAATATCCCACCCAGAAACCGTTAGCATCCACCCAGGGCTGGCTGCTGGCCGTGGCCACTTCGTCGCCGCGACCCTTCACGTTCGGCCCCCTGGTGATGCCCGGCCACTGTCCTTCGGTCAGGGCCAGCGGCTTGCCGGGCGCAGCGCCCGCCAGCGCCTTCAGACCCAGGAACTGCACCTGGTCTTCCGTGTACGTCTCGATGCCGGCGGCGCGGCAGGCGCGCGTGAACTCTTCCTGGGGCGCGGAGAGCAGGACGCTGTTGACCGCGGCCTCCTGCAACAGGGACGCGTGCGCCGGTTCCGCGTCGTGCCAGCGGACCACCACCTGGCGGGAAAGGTCTAGGGGCATGGCGTTAAGCCAAAGCGTACCGCAGCGCTCGCCCCGGCTCAAGCCCGCCCCCGGACCTTTGTCTCACTGGTATTTGACCGACGCGCTGCTGCCGGAGTACGCAAAGCCCCAGGCCAGGTCTACTCCCGGGATGCTCAGCGTGGTGGCGACGTTAAAGCTGTACACTGCCATCGATCCGGACAAAGGCACACTGATGCCGGCGATGGTCTGGCTGCCGCTCGGGGGCAGAGCCAGCAGCACCGCGGCGGGCACGTTGAATTGCTGCGCCGTGGCCGGCGCCGTGCAGCTATAGTAGCCGAACAGATATTGGCTGCCGCTCACCGTGTAGGAGTATCCGGTGATGTTGACATACGTGTTGGCGTTGCCGCCCGTCCAAGTGACCGTGGCGCCCTGGCTCCGGTTGACGGTCGCGAGGCTGCTCTGGTTCGACCAGACCACTGGAACGAGGGTGAACTGCGTCGTGAAGGCGCCGATGTCCGGCCCGCCTCCGCCATTGTCGAAGGTGAACGAGCCGCCAGAGGCCGGGATGAACTCGGGCATGGCGGTGGGGCCCGTTCCGCCGCCCAGTTGCGCGTTGTAGCTGCCGTTCTGGAAGGGCATCGACTTCTTGCCGTCCGGACCGCTCACGTTGATCGCCGCACCGGCGTTGAGCGCCGTGGTGGTCCCCGCGTTGATCGGGTTCGGCGTCGCCGGAGTGGTGGGCGTCCCGCCAGAGGTGGGATTCGTGATCACCGTGTACACCGTGCAACTGCCGATCGAGGCAACGCCGTTGGTGGAGCCCTGGCTCACATAGGTGTTCACCTGTTGCGGCAGCGTGACGCGGTCGAATGCCGCAAAGCCGTAATCGAAGGTGAAATTGCTGGCTGGGACGATCGTGATGCCGTTCACCACTGTGGCGGGAATACTGGTGCTCGTCTTGCTCAGCCCAAGGATGCCCACGGTGAAGCTGGTTTTGCCATTCAGCGCCTGAAGCTGGCTGGGGGAGAAGCCGCCGAATATGCCCGTAGTCTGGTCCGAGCAGGCGCGGCTGCCGCTGGCCACCGGCAGAGAAGAAAAGTTGCTGACGTAGTTGCCGGACCGGACCACCAGGGAAACATAACAGCCCGTGGAGCCGGAGGGCACCACCACGTTGATCTGGTCCAACCCGGGGTACTGCGACCGGCCGTGGTACACCACGTTGGCCGCCACTCCGCCGATGTCCACTTCAATGGGCGCGTTGGTGGCGGATTGCTGATTGTCGTCGGTGACCGGGCCGAGCCCGGTGCCCCACAGCAGGATGGTATCCCCCGGGTTCGCCGCGTTCGAGGACCCCAGGTAATTGTATTTCGCGTCGAACGCCGCCGCCGGTCCGGTACCCCCGCCGTTGAGCGTCAGGATCCCGAAGGCGGCCTGCACCACTACGATCTGGGCGGGGGCGCTCGTGGCGCCGTTGTTGGTCACGGTGATTTGGCCCGTCCCCGCCGGCACGCTGGAAGGCATGATGCCGCCGATCTGCGTGGGCGTTACATAGTAGAGCAGCGCCTGCTTGGTGACGCCGCCCACGGTCACCGAAACCGATACGCCGCTAAGTGTGGTTTGCAGGGGCGGACTTTGCAGTCCCGTGGAGCTGCCCGCCAGGTTTGAGCCGTAAATCGCGAAAATCGAGCCTTGCGCGATGCCGTAATTGGGCAGGCCGGGCTTGATCCCGCTGTAATTGTTCGCTACCGCACTAATGGCCGGAGTCTGCGCAAGCGCGCCGCTTGCCAAAGCGGCACTCAGGATAGCACAAGCTGCAAGTAAGGATTTCATCGGAACCCCTCCGTCCGGACTATCCTACAGCGCCGCAAAACCCCATGGGTGAAATCATACAGGGGAAGCGCCCGAATTTAGTACCAGGACGTATAGCGGGCCGGGTGCTTAGTGCTTCAACCCGTAGTACCGCCGCATACCATACTCCAGCAACGTGTAAGGCATCAGGCGTTTGAGCCAGACGGCGGCGCGCTGCGCGGGTGGGCCGGTGGTGTACCGGAGGCGCGGCCGCGGATGGTTCACGATCCGGCAGAGCAGCCGCGCGACGCGTTCCGGCCCCGGCCCCTGCTGCTCGTCGCTGGCCATGCGTTCGAGCGCGGCCGGAAATGCCGGATACAACCGGTTGGTGGCAGCGTCGGCCGCGACGGTGCGATGCCGGGTGATCGGCGTCCTGGTGTCGCCCGGCTCGATGAGGACCACGCGGACACCGAACGGCCGGGCCTCCAGGCGCAGCGACTCCGACAGGCCTTCCAGGGCGAACTTGGAAGCGCTGTAGAAGGGCTGATAGGGAATCCCGATCAGGCCACCGATGGAGCTGATGTCCACGAGGAATCCGCCGCCCTGCCGGCGCATCCACGGCAGAACGGCGCGGCAAACGCGAAAAACGCCCAGCAGGTTCACATCGAGCAGCCGCCGGGCTTCGTCCAGGGACGTGCTTTCCAGGGGTCCGGCGACCGCGATGCCCGCGTTGTTCACCACGATGTCCAGCCGCCCTTCGCTTTGGAGGATCGCGTCAACGCCCTGGAGCACGGATGCGTCGTCGGTCACATCCATCCGGAGCATGCGGACGGGCCCCTCCTTCGGTCCGGCCATCCGCGAGGTGCCGAAGACCCGAAACCCGCGCTCCGCAAGCTGCCGGGCACAAGCGTGCCCGATGCCCGAGGAAGCCCCCGTAACCAGCACGACACGCTGCTCCATGCCGGACAGAGTATCACCCGCGGGATGGGAACCCTGCGCCTTGGGCGCAGGGGGTCGGCACTTCTAAGCTGCCCGCCCCCGGCCAATCCTCTCAATCAGATCTTTCTTACGGCGTGGGCGCTAGGGGCGGGAGAGCACGCCGCCTTTGGCAAGCGCTTGCTGGGCCAGGTCCTCAACCTTCACACACCGCGCCGCTCGCGTCACCTGGTACCAGGTTTGCGGATCGGGGGTCTTCTCCGCCAACTGGAACATTCGCTCGACCAGCGGACGGGCATCCTCCGAGTTGACGGGATACTGGATAGCGCATTCCGTTAGTTGTTCTAGAGTTGCGGCTTTTATCAGTTTGGCGGCGACCGTCGAGCAGACGGCGCGGGCGGCGCGTTGCTCTTCCGGGGTGGCCGGGGTGGTGAACACCCCCCTTGCCGCCTTTGCAACCAGCAGCAGTTCTTTCCCGTTTGAGGCTCGCTCGGCCATTTGTTTGACCAGGTTCTGCTGGGCCAACGAATGTTGAGGCGCCGCGCTGCAGGCCATATAAAGCTCTTCCAGTGCTGGGCTTATGGTATGGCGCGCGTCCGTGCCATCCGCTGCCCCTGACCCTCGCGGCGAACTTTGGCAGGAAATCAGGGCTGAGGCAAGAACTGCCGCCAGCCAGAGACGAGGCAGATGCTTGCACATGTAGGAAGAGTACCTCCAAAACAAGTCGCTGAAAAGAGTTTTCAACCGCTTGACGCGGAATTCAACACTATTATAGTCTTTAAGAGTCTTTTATCCTCTATGCTTCTTCGGTCTGAGGAAACTGGCAATGAGCTTTGGCTGGGGGGTCATTCCCTGTCTGGCGCTGTGGACGTGCAGCCTGGCGGCGCAGCCGCATGCCGCCGACTGCGCTGCCTGTCATGACGCCGGCCAGCGCACGGGCAAGCGCGAGCCGGGTGTGCCGCCGCCGTTTGACGCCGCGGCTCTGAAGGCTTCGCCACACGCCGCGCTGGAATGCACGGGGTGCCACGCGGACGTGAAAGAGGTCCCCCACGCCGACAGGTTGGCGCGCGTGGACTGCGGTTCCTGCCACCCCGACGAGGGAGCGCAATACAGCGCCAGCCTGCACGGACGCGCGGCAGCGCGGGGAGACCGGCTGGCGCCGGCCTGCAAGAACTGCCACGGAACCCATAACGTGCTGCGGGCCTCGGCGCCGCGGTCGCCGATTTCCACCATGGAGATACCGCGGCTATGTGGCGGCTGCCACCGGGAAGGCACGCCGGTGAGCGTGACGCGGAATATCCCGCAGGAAAACATTCTTGGCAATTACCGGGATAGCATCCACGGCGAGGGGTTGTTCAAGCGCGGCCTCACGGTGACCGCCGTATGCACCAGTTGTCACACGGCGCACCGGGTGCTGCCGCACACCGATCCGCAGTCCTCCATCGCCAAGGGGAACATCGCCAGGACCTGCACCAGGTGCCACGCGCTGATCGAGAGCGTGCATCGCCAGGTGATTCGAGGCGAGTTGTGGGAGAAGGAGCCGCATCTGATCCCCGCCTGTGTGGACTGCCATGAGCCGCACAAGGTACGGCACGTGTACTATGCGCAGGGCATGGCGGATCGGGATTGCCTGCGCTGCCACGGAGATCCGACCTTGAAGGTAGCGCGCGGCACCCGCACGGTTTCGCTCTTTGTGGACCAGGCGAAGCTGGCCGCGTCGCGCCACGCCCGCACCGCCTGCGTGCAGTGCCATACCGGCGGCACGCCCTCGGAGGTGCGGGCCTGCCGCACCATGCCGGAACGGGTGGACTGCTCCATCTGCCACGCCGGGCAGGTGACGCAGTATCGGGAGAGCACCCACGGCCAGTTGCTGGCCAAGGGCAGTCCGGACGCGCCGGACTGCCGCGACTGCCACGATCCGCACGCCACCATGGGGAAGACGGATTCGGCATCCCCGACCTTTTCGCGCAACGTGCCGGCCCTGTGCGCCAAGTGCCACCGCGCCGGGCAGAGAGCCGCGCTGCGCTACAACGGCAAAGACACTCTCCCGGTAGAGCACTACCGCGAGAGCATTCACGGCAAGGGGCTGCTCCAGAGCGGACTGACCGTCACGGCGGACTGCGCCGACTGCCACAGCGCGCACCACGAACTGCCCGCGCGCGACCCGCGCTCCAGCGTGAACCGCGCCAATGTCGCGCGCACCTGCGCGCAGTGCCACCGCGGCATCTACGAGCTGTTTACCGCCAGCGTCCACAGTCCCACGGTGACCCGCACCGGGAAGGAACTGCCGGTCTGCGCGGACTGCCACTCGGCGCACAGCATCCAGCGCACGGACTTGAGCAACTTCCGGCTGCACATCATGGACCAGTGCGGGCGCTGCCACCAGCAGATTACAGCGAGTTATTTCGAAACCTTCCACGGGAAGGTCTCCAAACTGGGATATCTGAAGACCGCCAAGTGCTACGATTGCCACGGTGCGCACGACATCCTGCCGGTGAACGATCCGCGCTCCCGGCTGAGCCGGGTCAACATCGTGCGCACGTGTTCCAAGTGCCATACCGGCTCGCACCGGCAATTCGCCGGCTATCTGACGCACGCTACGCATCACGATCCCAACAAATACCCGTTTCTGTTTCTCACCTTCTGGGGTATGACCACGCTGCTCGTGGGCACGCTGCTGGTTTCGGGCGCCCACACGGTAATGTGGCTGCCGCGCTCGCTGGAATATCGCAAGCTGGCGAAAAACAACCACGGCGAGAGCGGGACATACGTACGCCGCTTTCAGCCCCTCCACCGAAACCTGCACCTGATGGTGATCGGCAGCTTTTTAGGGCTGGCGCTGACCGGCATGATTCTGAAGTTCTCTTACGCGCCATGGGCCAGAGTGATCGCGCACCTGCTGGGGGGATTCGAAGGCGCCGGCCTCATCCACCGCTTCTGCGCGGTCCTTACCTTCAGTTACTTCGGGACGCATGTGTGGGACCTGGTGCGGCAGAAGCGGCTTGGCGGCCTGAGCTGGCGCCGGTTCGTCGCCGGGCCGGAGAGCATGCTGTTCAACCGGCGCGACCTGCGAGAGTTGGTGGGATCGTTGAAGTGGTTCTTCAACCGCGGTCCACGGCCGGAATACGGCCGCTGGACCTATTGGGAGAAATTCGACTACTTCGCGGTCTTCTGGGGAGTGGCGGTGATCGGCGGTACCGGGCTGCTGCTGTGGTTCCCGGAGCTGTTTACGCGCGTGGTGCCGGGCTGGGCGGTCAACGTGGCCACCACCATCCACAGCGACGAAGCTCTGTTGGCGGTGAGCTTCATCTTCGTGGTGCATTTCTTCAACACGCATTTTCGTCCGGAAAAGTTCCCTATCGACACGGTGATGTTCACCGGGGGAATGCCGCTGGAGGAGTTCAAACGCGACCGCCCCCGCGAGTACCAGGAAGCGGTGGAGAGCGGCCGGCTGGAGAGCCTCCTCATGCCGGCGCCGCCGCCGCTAGCCCTCAAGTGGTGGCGCCGCTTCGGGTTCACCGCACTGGGCATCGGCATGATCATGATCGGACTAATCGTCTATGCCATGATCTTCGCCTACCGTTAGTGCTGCTCGCAGCCGCCACTGCGCTGCTCGCGCTCGGGCGTCTGTGCAGAAGGTGGTGAACGCGCAGGCGGCCAGCAGCAGCAGGGCGGGGTCGATGGGGTGGCGGTAGCGCGCCGAGGCCAGCGTCAGGTACGCCACGCAGGGAAAGATGATCGGAAACACGGCCGCCGGAAACCAGTACGGGCTGCGCCGCCGGTAGAGAACCAGGATTCCGGCCACCGCGCCCGCGGCGGCCAGAAGATTGAAAAGCAGCACGAAGCGGAAGGGGACCGCCGCGCGCAGCAAACCCCGCACGGGGTGGGACGTGCCGCCGGTCCAGGTGGCGACAAACCGGCGGGCCATATAGCCGGCCACCACGGCCGGGTGCGCCCGCATGAATGCGAATGCCTGCTCGCGCTTCTCCCGCATATAGGCGATCTCTCCCAGTTCGGTGTAGCGGTCGCGTTCGGCCTGGCTGTCGATCGGGTGCAGGCGGCCCGGCAACACTTGCTCGGTGCGCTCGTTGTTGCCGATCCACAATTGCAGGCCCATGACCGAACGCAGCGGCACCAGCGTGTGGAAGACCTGGTAGTTGCGCGCTGTCCAGGGCACGCAGCACAGCGCGGCGATGGCGCCCGCCAGCGCCGGCCGCTTCCAGCCGTCCCGGAAGGCCAGCCAGCCCGCGAGGAACGGCAGCAGCACGCCCAGCGTCGGCGTGGTCATCAGCGCAAGTCCCCAGAGCAGTCCGTAGCCGCACCACGCCGGCGCGCGCCGCGAGCCGGCCAGCGCGATGGTGGCCCACAGCAGGCTGGCGCCCAGAAGCGCGGCCAGCGAAGCATCCCACATGGATTCCACCGGCAGCAGGATGGCGTTCGGAAAGACCGCCCAAAGCCACGCGGCCGCCGCGCCGCAGCCCTCTCCCGCCACCCGTTTGCCGGTCAAATAGAGCGGCAAACAGGCCGCCGTGGAAAAGAGAATATTCAGCCCCGCGGCCGCCAGAAATGCGCGGTACGTGTAGATCCCGAAGACGCGGAAGACCCCGGCCAGCAGCAGGGGGTAGACCGGCGTCATCCAGGCGGTGGGCCCCGTATCTGTGCGAAACGGAGAGGCGAAACCATGCCCGCCGGCCAGAGCGTAGGCGATGTTTCCCGGCTCGAACAGGAAGGGGATCACGCCCAGCGCCCGGTGCGCCGCATGGCTCTGGTAGCTGGCGAGATAGGCCAGCCGGAGGCCGGCGGCCGCCAGTAGAATCAGCGCCGGGGATCGCAGAATCCGCTTCGCCACAGGGTTAGGATCTCACGGCCCAGGCTCCGGGCGATCTGGTAAGATCGTGGGTCCATGCTCATCGTCGCCGCGATCCTCGCGATCTTCGTTTACGGCATGATTGCCGCGATGCTCGGCACCATTCTGCCGGACCTGTCCGCCCGGTTCAACCTGACTCCCAGCCAGAACGGAACGATCGCCTTCGCCCAGGCCCTGGGCCTGATCATCGCATCCATCGCCGTCGGCCCGATGATCGACAACGAGGGCAAGAAGGCCGGCCTGGTGCTGGGCCTGGCGCTGATCGCCCTGGCCCTGTTCGCACTACCGAAATCCAAGGGCTACCGCAGCGTGATGCTGTACCTGTTTCTGCTGGGGCTGGGCGGGGGCGTGATCGTCACCGCGGCCAACGCCCTGGTCAGCGATATTAGTGAAGCCCGGCGCGCCACCACGCTGAACCTGCTGAACCTGTTCTTCGGCCTGGGCGGACTGGCGACTCCCTTTATCTCCGCCAACCTGCTCTCGCGCAACTCCATCCGCCTGTGCTACACGGTGGCCGTGCTCACCGCGGCGACGCTGTTTGTGCACATCGCCACCCCGATGCCCGGCCCGACCGGCGCGCAGAGCTTCGTAATGTCCGAGGTCGGCCCGGTGCTCGGCCGGCCCATCCTGTTTTTGCTGGCCTTCTTCCTGTTTCTGTACGTTTCCTGCGAAGTGGGCGTGTGGAACTGGCTGGTGCGCCATCTGGTGGCGCAGGGCATCCCCGAAGCCCGCGCGCTCAACATCCTCTCGCTGGGCTTCGCCCTCGGCCTGCTGCTTGGCCGCGTGGTGGTCTCTCCCATCCTGATCACGGTTCCGGCCCCCACCGTCACCATGACGGCTTCGGCCCTCATGGCGATCACGACCTATCTCATGCTTCGCACCAGCAATCCCAGGTCTGCGTGGATCCTGGTGTTCCTCGCAGGCGTGGCCATGGCGCCGGTCTTTCCCACGACGCTGGCCATGGTCGGAGACGCATTCCCCAGAATGACCGCCACGGCCATGGGCATTGTCATCACTTGCGGGTGGATCGGGCTGGCGGTGAGCTCCCGGATCATCGGCGCGGTCGCCGGCGGGGACCCCAAGCGGCTGCGGAAGGCGCTGCTGGTGTTGCCGGCGGCGTCCGTGATCATGCTGGGGCTGAACCTGGCGATTGCCCCCATGCTGAACAAGTGACCCGCGCGCGCGCAATTCGCCTGGCGGGGCTTCTGGTCCTGGGAATGCCGCTCGGCGCGCAGACGTACGACCTGGTCATCCGCAATGGCCGCGTGGTCGATCCGGAATCCGGTCTCGATGCCGTGCGCAACGTGGGTATCCGCGGGAGCCGCATCGCGGCGCTCTCGCCGGCGCCGCTCTCCGGCGGCGCGGTCATCGACGCAAGCGGGCTGGTCGTGGCGCCGGGCTTCATCGATTTGCATTCGCACGGCCAGGACCTGGAAAATTACCGCTACAAGGCCATGGACGGTGTGACCACGGCGCTCGAACTCGAAGTCGGCGTGGGCGACGTGGATGCCTGGTACGCCGAACGCTCAGGCGGCGCTCCCATCCATTTCGGCGCCAGCGCCGGCCACATTCCCGCGCGCATGGCCGTTATGCACGACCCGGGCCGCTTCCTGCCGACCGGCGCGGCCGCCCACCGCGCCGCCTCGGAAGAAGAGATCACGGACCTGAAGCGCCGCCTGGAGCAGGGTCTGAAGCGCGGCGCCCTGGGGGTGGGCTTCGGCATCGGCTACACGCCGGCGGCCTCCCGCTGGGAGATCCTCGAAATGTTCCGCGTGGCTGCGCGCTTCCACGCACCTTGCTTTGTGCACGTGCGCATGACCGGTGAAGACAGCATCCAGGCCGTCGAGGAAGTCATCGCGGCAGCCGCAATCACCGGAGCGCCCCTGCACATCGTGCATATCACCAGCATGGGCCTGGGCTCCACTCCCAAGCTGCTCCAGATGATCGCGGAAGCGCGCGCCAGGAACCTGGACGTCACCACCGAGCTTTACCCGTACACCGCCGCCATGACGGAACTCGAGTCCGCGCTGTTTGATCCCGGCTGGGAGGAGAAACTGGGCATCGGGTACGGCCAGTTGCAGTGGGTGGCTACAGGAGAACGGCTCACCGCCGAAACCTTCGCCCGGTATCGCCAGGCGGGCGGCCCGGTGATCATGCACATGATCCCGCCGGAAGCGGTGGAGGCCGCCATGGCCAGTCCGCTGACCATGATCGCCAGCGACGGCCTGATTCAGCAAGGCAAGGGGCACCCGCGCGGCTCCGGCAGCTTCGCCCGCGTGCTGGGGCATTATGTGCGGGAGACCCACACGCTCACCCTGATGGACGCCATCCGCAAGATGAGCCTCATGCCGGCCCAGCGTCTGGAAGCCTACGCCCCGGCCATGCGCAACAAGGGCCGCATTCGCGTGGGCGCCGATGCCGACCTGACCATCTTCGATCCCCAGCGGGTCTCCGACCGGTCCACCTACGAGGAGCCGGCGCGCTACTCCACCGGAATCGAATACGTGCTGGTGAACGGAGCCCTGGTGGTTCGCGGCGGGCAACTCGTGCCGGATGCCATGCCGGGCCGGCCGGTGCGCGCCGTGGTGCGGTAGCAAGGGAGGCTGGCTTTACAGCTTCGGCGGCCTCCGCGGGACCAGGCGCACCTCCAGCCCTTCGGGCGAGACACGCTCCATGACCAGTCCCGGCGGCAGATTGAGCACTCCGGGAGTAATCCGCAGGGTCACGAGACCCGCACTGGCGCTACGCAAATCGAAACGCGCCACCAGCCTGCTGAGGCTCACAGAATCCATAATCCAGGAACTGCCGCTCACCTGCACTTGGAGGTGGTCGAACGACTGGCGGGTGATTTCCATGCCGGCCGGCACGTTGATAAACTCCACCGGCACGCTGACCGTGCGCACGGTGGTCCCGGTCACCAGGAAGGTCATGCCCCAGAGCAGCCCGGCCAGGCCCAAAGCGGCGAACTTGAATTTCAGATTGGCGGCGAAGACCCGCCAGAGACGCTGCTTCAGGTGCAACTGGGCGCGGCTTTCGAGCCTTTGCAGCAACTGGACCAGTTCCTCGACGTGGTCCATGCGGCGCATCACGCGCCCGTCCATGAGAGTGACCTCGCCGCGCTCTTCGGAAACCACCACCACCAGGGCGTCGCAGCGCTCCGCCAGGCCCATGCCCGCGCGATGCCGCGTGCCATAGTGCGGCGGAACCTCCTTGCGCTCGGTGAGCGGAAGCACGGCGTTGGCCATGGCCACGCGATCGTTCTCCAGGATCACAGCGCCGTCGTGCAGGGGAGAGGTCTTCTGGAAGATGGCGTCCAGCAATTCCGCGGAGACCTCGGCCCGCAGAGCCACGCCGCCATCCAGCAGTTCCTCGATCGCGTCGCGCCGCACCAGCACCATCAGCCCGCCCAGCCTCTCCGCCGCCAGGTTGAAGGCGGTCTTGCCGATGGCGCGGTAGGTCGGAGTCAGCAGGCCGCTCGGGCGCTGCGCCAGCAGGCTGTCCAATCCCAGGAAGGCGTGCCGCAGTTCGGCGCGAAAGGCCAGCAACAGATAAATGGCGGCCAGGGCGGCGGCCCCGTCCAGGAGCCAGCCCGTGATCATTAACTCGAAATGCCGCGCCAGGAGCGCCAGCACGTGCAGGCCCACGATGGTCAGCGCGATGCGCAGAGCCCGGGCCCTCTGCGACCAGCGGAGAAGGATATAGAGGGCCGCGGCCAGCGCCAGGAAATCCACAAACGTCTGCCAGCGGAGCGGGAGCAACAGTTTTATTCTTGCATAGCGCGGAAGCGAGCCTGAAAACGGTGATAGAGCATCCGGTCCGCTTCCAATTGTTCCAGAATGACGCGGCCCACCCGGTCGGAGGGGTGCAGCCACGTGAGGTCACCGGCCAACTCCGCGGAAACGTTTTCCAGCGGCAGCGGCAGGTTCGCCAGGCGCAGCCCGTAGGGTTCCAGCTTGCGGCGCAGCAGCCGCAGGCTGGTTTCCATCTCCTCGACCAGGCCCACGAAAAAGAAGTCGTCGAGCAGGGCGGTCGCGAGCGCCAGCCGCACCGGCTCGAATCCGGCGTAGAGGATCGTGCCGGAATCCAGCCAGCGGCCAGCCAGCCCGAGCATGCCGCCCACGCGATCCACCCACGTCTGCTCCGCCAGAAAGTTCACGGTCAACAGGCTGCGGTGAAAGGAATCCGGCTGGTTGGCCTGTAGCCAGGCGGCCAGCTCGCGCTGGGAGAGCTGCGCGCAGTCCTCGGGCAAGCGCGCGCGCAGATCCTCCGGCAGGCTCTGAAACTGCTTCTGGAAATAGGTCAGGTGGGAGACGTAGCGGCGCAGCGGGTCGCGCAGGAAAGCGACATACAGCAGCCGGCGGTCGCCGGCGATGGGAGGAAAGACGCGCACCGAGTGGCTCGAGAAAGACGCGGTCTCGGGGTTCTCCAGAACCAGCCGCAGCCACTCCTCGCGCGTCCACGGGCGGACCGTCTCTTCGGGATAGATATCGCGGTGCCGCGCGCCGAAACTGTCGTACAGCAGGCGCCGGAAGGACGTGCCGGCGCATTTGGGGATGTGGACGTGCACCAGCAGGGGCCGCAACTCCGCTCCGGCGGATTCCTGGCGCTCGAAGACCACCGCCGCGCGGTTCCCCTGGAACTGCTCGCTGCGCAGGCAGTATCCGGCGTGCCGCAGGGTGCGCATGGCGCGCGCGGATTCGAGATCGTCCGCCGCGAGGTCCAGGGCAACGGCGGGCTCGATCCGGTGCAGCAGGTACGGGGCGGGTGGCGGCGCGGCGGGCGGCGCGGCGGCCTTCCCGCGGCAGATCAGCATGCGGCGCAGCACAGCGTTGCCGCGGGTCCAGCCGCCGCTGTTCTGCGGCTCCCAGTCGTACAGGGAGGGATACGGACCGTACCAATTGGCGCGGGAAGAGGAGATGTCCTCCGCGACGAAGCCGTGGCGCTCCAGCACGCGGGCGATCCAGGCCGTAGTCGGCCGCGAGCCGATGCGTGACCACGCCCCTTCCGGCTGGCTGTCCGTCACGCGCACGCAGTCGGCCCACGGGGAGTCGCGCGTCATGGTCTCCAGCAGAATGGTGCCGGTGATGCGCGCGCAACCCGCCAGGAAAGCTTCGGGCTCGGCCAGGTGATACAGGATCCCGAAAGCCAGCACCGCATCAAAGCGGCCCAGCCGCTCGGGGTCCCAATGATCCAGGTCCACGCGGTGCGCTTCGCGCGAGGGATACTTCTGGCGCAGGCGAACTAGAAACTCCTCGCGCGCGTCCACGCTGACTACCCGGCAGCCGTGCCGCTCCAGGAACTCTCCCAGTTCCCCGGTGCCGCATCCGGCCTCCAGAACGCGCTTGCCCCTCAGGCGTTCGGGGGGGAAGGAGGCAAACAGGTTGGCCATGCGGCTGGCCCGGGAGGCGGCGTAAATGGGATGCTCAAAGACCCGCCAGGTCTCATTCCCCTGCATCAACCTACCGATTGTACACGGGGCGCCGGTTCGCCCAGCGGAGCAACAGAAGGACAGCCAAAATAGCGCCGTACAGCACCGGGAGGCGGATATCGGACTTCACCAGCCAGTAGTAATGCACCACCCCGGCCGCAGCGCTGAAGTAGATCAGGCGGTGCAGCCGCTGCCAGTTCCTGCCGCCCATGCGGCGAATCCATCCGCGGGTCGAGGTGACCGCCAGCGGCAGCATGAGGGCGAAACCGGTCATGCCGGCGGTGATGAAGCGGCGCTTCACCAGGTCCGCCCACATCTCGTGCGGATCGAAAAACTTGTCCAGCCACAGCCAGGTCATCAGGTGCAGGAAGCCGTAGAAAAAGGCGAACAACCCCAGCATGCGGCGGAAACGGATCAGGTCGGGCTGCCGCAGGATACGGCGCAGCGGGGTGACGGAGAGCGTGATCAGCAGGAACCGCATGGTCCAATCGCCGGTGGCGTGGGTGATCCGCTCGATGGGATTGGCGCCCAGGCCGTTGTGCAGGCCGCGCTCCACCAGCAGCGCCAGGGGCACAAGACACGCCAGGAACACCAGCGGCTTGAGCCACCGGCTCTTGATCAGGGATGGCATGCCGGTCAGTAGTACTTGCGCAGGTCCATGCCGTTGTAGAGCGAGGCGACCTGTTCGCCGTATCCGTTGTACATCAGGGTCTTGCGCTTGAAGAACTCCCCCAGCCGGCGCTCTGACGCCTGGCTCCAGCGCGGATGATCCACCTGCGGGTTGACGTTGGAGTAGAAGCCGTATTCGTGGGCGTTGGCCAGGTTCCAGGTGGTGGGCGGCTCCTTTTCGACGAAGCGGATCTTGACGATGGACTTGATGCTCTTGAAACCGTATTTCCAGGGCAGCACCAGGCGCACCGGCGCGCCGTTCTGGTTGGGCAGCGTCTCGCCGTACATCCCGAAGCAGAGCAGCGCCAGCGGATGCATGGCCTCGTCCATCCGCAGGCCTTCAACGTACGGGAACGGGATGCCGGCCCAGCGCCCCTGGGGCATCTGGGAGGGATCGTAGAAACTTTCGAAGGCTACGTACTTGGCTTTGGCGGTGGGATCGGCGGCTTTCAGCACGGCCGCGAGCGAGAAGCCGATCCAGGGCACCACCATGGACCAGGCTTCCACGCAGCGGTGGCGGTAGATGCGCTCTTCGATCGGCGCGAGCTTCATCAGCCCGTCGAGGTCATAGGTCTTGGGATTGTTGCAATGCCCCTCGACCTTGACCTTCCACGGATGCGTGCGGAATTTGGTGGCATTGCGCGCCGGATCTTCTTTGCCGGTGCCGAATTCGTAGAAGTTGTTGTACTGGGTGGCGGCCTCAATCGGCGTGATCTTCTCGGAGGTGCTGAAGGGGCTCTTCGCCAGGTTGGCGAGCTTCTCGGCGTGCGCCGGAGTGCGGGCCAGCCACAAGCCGGCGGCGGCGCTCGCGAGGAAGCGCCGGCGGTTCAGATAAATCCGTTTGGGCGTAATTTCGGAAGAACGAATGTGCGGCGCGATACGGACCAGCATCGGAAACCCTCTACCTGTATGATGCCACGACCGGCGCGTCTTATTCCTGGGAGGCCTGGGCCATGCGATAGACTGAAACGTTTGGCCAGCCTGACGTATCCTTCCTCAACCGTATCGCCGCGGGTGAGCTGCCGGTGGATCATTAGCCGGGGTGTGGACGGAGCCTGGGTGATTGGCAGCGCGCTCGCCGGCTACTTATACCTTTTCCTCAACCTTGGGCTGCACGTGCCGATCTCGTTTTTGTGGTGGTTTTGGTCCATCGGCTTCGACGGCACGCACATTTTCGGCACGGCGTCGCGCACTTACTTCGACCGCGAGGAGCGGCTGCGGCGGCCGGGGCTGCTCTTCGGCAGCGCGGCTTTCTTCTTCGCCCTGGGTCCCGTGATGGTGCTGGCCGGGGCGAAGGGCTACCTGGCCCTGCTGGTGGGGGTTTGGGCCTACTATCACGTGATCCGCCAGCATTACGGGTTCATGGTTCTTTACAAGGTAAAGAACCGCGACCTGGGGCGCCTGGATAGCGTGCTGGACCGCATCCTGATGGGCGTCATGATGGTGTTTCCGCCCTTTCACCGCTTCTTCCTGCACCATCCCGAAGAACTGGGGATGCGCCTGTCGCTCTCGCGGCTGGAGCCGGCGCTGTGGGCGGTGGTCGCGGCGGCGGCGGTGGTGTGGGTGGCCCGCCTGGCCGTGCGGATGCGCCGCGGAGAGCCGCTCAACGTCCCTAAACTTTTGCTGTTCGGCGGCGTGTTTCCGCTACACTGGCTGACTTTCGCCTGGGTGAGCTGGCAGGCGGCCGTGCCCACCGTGACCATCGTGCACAACCTGCAATATCACGCCCTCATCTGGTTCTACAGCCGCAACCGCTACCGCGCGCCCGGCACGGAGAGCAAGCATGGCCGCATTCCCAAGGCAGTGGCGCAAAGCCTGGCGGGCTACGTTCTGCTGGGGCTCGTGTTCAGCGCGCTGTACCGCATTCCGGGCTACCGCCTGGGCCACGTGTCCGACCTGGCCTTCGGATTTTTCTGTGGTTTCGGCCTGACCCACTACTACCTCGACAGCCGCATCTGGCGCGTGCGCCACGATCCCTCGCTCCGGCAGGCGCTGCAGTTGGCGTAAGCTGAAAACGTATGGAGACATCCCGCCGGGCGGGTGACAGGGGGTTGGAAGCCCCGCTCCCTACACGCGGGCCCTGGTGGAACGTCGGGCGGCCGATCCGCCCGACCGCGCGCTTCCTCATGGAAACCGAAGCGCACGTCTACGCCCTGGCGGTTTCCGCAAGCGTGCTGCTCTCCTTTTATCCTTTCCTGATCGTGATGCTCTCCTTCTGCCGCAATATCCTGCACTGGCCGGCGGCGGTGGAGGCGATCTACCTGGCGCTGGATGATTTCATGCCGGGGGATTTGGGGGCCTTCATCAAGCGGAACCTGCCGCTGCGCGGGCACCTGCAACTGACCTCCATGTTCCTCCTGCTGTTCACGGCCAACGGCGTCTTCGAGCCGCTGGAAGTGGCGCTCAACCGCATCTGGGGCGTGCGCGTGAATCGCAGCTACCTGAAGAATCAGCTCGTCAGCCTGGGGATGATCTTCCTCTGCGGCGGCCTGGCGCTGGTCTCCTTCATGCTCTCCGCGCTCAACCAGCAGTGGATCTCAGACTGGGTGGGTCCGCACCCCAAGGCCGTGCTGTGGTTCAACATCCTGGTGTTCAAGCTGGCGGCGGTGCCCATTTCCATCCTGGCGCTGTTCATGATTTACTGGCTGCTTCCCAACCGCAAGATTCCCCCGGTGCGGGTGGCTCCGGTGGCGATCCTGGTAGGTCTGGCGCTGGAAGGCCTGAAGTACGTCAACCTGTTGGTCTGGCACGCGCTGCGGGATAAGCTCGCGCGGGAATACGGCGTGTTTCACAACTCCGTGACCATCCTGCTGTGGAGCTTCGTGGGCGCGCTGGTGATTCTGGCCGGGGCGGAATGGGCGGCGCGGCACTCCGGCCAGGATCAGGTAGACTGACAAGTGATGGAATGGCTCGGAATTGCCCTTCTGGTGGCGGCCTGGTTCCTGCTGAGCCGTTGGGGCGGTTGAGGGTCCACCAAGCCCGGCCGGCGACCGGGAGAAACTTGCGCATTACCGAACAAAGACGATGAAAGACTGGAAAAAGATAGCCTCCGGTAACGGGCTGAACATCCCGGAGCCGGACCTGGATCGGATTGTGCCCGCGCTGGACGGCCTGGAGGCAGTGTTCCGGCCGCTGGCGGCGAAGCTTCCCGCCGACGTCGAGCCGGCGGTGATCTTCCGGGCGGAGGAGGGCGCCGAGTGACCATCCTGGAAGCGGCGTCCGCGCTGCGGGCGCGCAAGGTATCTTCGGCGGAGCTGACGGAGGCGGCGCTGGCGCGCACGGCGCGGCTGAATCCCCGGCTCAATGCCATGCAGACGGTTTTGGAGGAGAGCGCCCGAGCGCGCTCGCGGCAGGCGGACGCCGAACTGGCGCACGGCGCCGACCTGGGACCGCTGCACGGCATCCCGGTGGCGGTGAAAGACGTCTTTTGCACCAAAGGCGTGCGCACCATGTGTGGGTCTGTGCTGTTCCAAGACCATGTGCCGGATCGGGACGCCGCCGTAGTGGAGAAACTGGCGGCTGCCGGAGCGGTGCTGGTGGCCAAAACCACCATGCACGAACTGGCCTACGGGATCACCTCGAACAATCCGCATTTCGGCGCGGTGCGCAACCCTTGGAACACGGACTGCATTCCCGGCGGGTCGAGCGGCGGTTCGGGATCGGCTGTGGCGGCGGACCTGGTCTTCCTGGCCATGGGCACCGACACCGGCGGCTCGATCCGCATTCCCGCGGCGTTTTGCGGGACCGTGGGGCTGAAACCGACCTTCGGGAGGGTGAGCCGCTTCGGCGTGCTACCGCTGGATTTCAGCCTGGACCACATGGGGCCGCTGGCGCGTTCGGTGCGCGACGCGGGAGTCGTGCTGAACGCGATTGCAGGCTACGATTCGCGGGACGACACCTCGTCGCGCACCCCGGTGGAAGACTACGTGCCCGCGGCGGAGCCTTCGATCCGCGGGCTGCGCATCGGCATGCCCGAGAATTTCTACTTCGAGCACTGCCACCCGGAGGTGGAGCGGGCCGTGCGGAGCATGTTCGACCGCGCGGCGGCGCTGGGCGCGGAGGTGGCGCCCGTGCGGGTTCCGGACATCGCCGCGCTGAATGCCGTCGGGCGGGTCATCCTGCTGGCGGAAGCCTCGGCGGTCATGGAGCCGTACCTGAACCAGCGCGACCGCTTCGGCGCGGACGTGCTGGCGCTGCTGGACCAGGGGCGCCTGCTGGCGGCCACCGATTACGTGAATGCGCAGCGGCTGCGGCGCATCATGCAGCGCGAGTTCCGCCGGCTCTGGGAGCGCGTGGACTGCCTGTTCACCCCCGCAGCGCCGGTGCCGGCTCCCCGCATCGGGCAGATGACCGTGCAGGTTGGCGGCGCCGAAGAGGACGTGCGGCTGGCTTCGACGCGGCTGGTGCGCGGCGTGAACGTGCTGGGCCTGCCGGCGCTCGCCCTGCCCTGCGGAATGGCCGAGGGACTCCCGGCCAGCGTGCAGATCATCGGAAAGCCCTTTTCCGAAGCGCTGATTCTGCGGGTGGGCCAGGCGCTGATGCCGGGCGAGATCCAAGTCCCGGCTCTGAACTAAAAAAGGGCGCTGCCCGGAGGCAGCGCCCTGGAGGAGGAATCGGAGCGGTCGTTCGGATCAGAAGACGAACTTCAGCGCTAATTGCATGGTCCGCGAGTTGCTCGGGAAGTTGTTGGACCACGCCGCGAACTGCGCGTTTTGCGGAAGGAGAAACGCCCGCGAGTTGATCTGCGAGGTCAAGCGCACCGAATTGATGTAGCCGGCGGTGTACTGTGCGTGGTTGAAAATGTTCGTCGCGTCCGCGCGGAACTCGACGAACTTCGATTCGGTGATGTTGAACTTCTTGCCGAGAGACATATCAAAGTTGTTGATTCCCGGCATCTGGATGGTATTGCGGCCGGCATTCGCGAAGGTGCCGGATCCAGCCTGGATGTAGCGCGCGTTGGGATTGGTGGCGAGATACGCAACCGTGGCGCCCGACGAATTCTTGAGGGCCGTCACACCGCTGCCGATGTTGCCCTGACCGGCCGGGTTGACGATGGTGCGATCCACAGCGTCGCCGTTTCCGTTGGCATCCACGCCGCTCTGCGGGGTGACCAACTCGCCCACTTCCGCCGTGTAAGTGCCCACGAAGCGCCAGTTGCCGAGGACGTTCTTGGCCGCCCAGTTGTTCGCATGGGACAGCCAGGGCACCTCCCAGAGCCAGTTCAGCGTGAAGCGGTGGCGGCGGTCCAGCGGGGAGTCGGACCATTCGTTTTGCAGGTTCCGGAAGTCCTGCGGACGGCGTGGAGACAGGAAGGTGGAGAAGTGGGTCGCGGTGGCGTTGTCGCGATTGTGGCTCCACGTATAGGCGCCCTGCATCTGAAAGCCGCGTGCGAAGCGGCGGGTCACCTGCGTCGCCAGTCCGTTATAGATCGAACTGCTCCACGGCATGAAAGCGGTGATGTTGGAACCGTTGAAGCCGGCGTTCGCCCACGCCGGATCGAAGTTGGGACGGGTATTGATTTGCGCCAGCGTGAGCGGCAGGGCATCCAATTGCGCCTGGGAGGGCGCCTGAAGGTACGTCGGCAAGCCGTTGGCGGTCGAGGTGACCCTGGCGATGCGCTGCAATTGGGTCTGGGTGAGCAGGTGATAGCCGCGGCTTCCGAGGTAACGGACTTCCACCGTGTAATCGTTGTGGAATACGTGCTGAACGCCGGCATTCCATTGCAGGGAGGTGGGCAGAATCTGATCCGGAATGTAGCTGGACGTAGCCTGCTTGGCGTCGGCCACGCTCAGGTTACCGCCGCCGGAGAGACTGCCCGGCTTGATGCCGCCATTGGCCAGGAATGACCCGTCCTTAAAAAGATTCGGGTAGCTGCCGGCATCGTACGTGGAACTCAACTGGGGAGGATATGCCGTGCTGCCGACATTGTCGAAGATGACGTCATACCCCATCCCGAATCCGGCCCGGATCGAGGTGCGGCCGCTGGTGCCCGGCGAATAGGCCACGCCCACGCGCGGAGCGAAAGCCTTGTTGTATGTGGAAGGCGCCTTGAAGTCAATCAGACCCGGCACGTTGGAGATGGTATTCAGGGACTGCAACCCCATGCCGATCGGCACGGTCGTGCGCTCCCAGCGCAAACCGAGGTTGACGGTCAGATTCGGCTTGACACGCCAGGAATCATTGGCATACAAATAGGTGGCCCACTGGTTGCCGTAGTAGCTGGTGCTGCCCAGGTTGCGCTCCGCAAGAGACGTGGGAACGTTGTCCAGAAGATATTCCTCCAGGTTTGCGTAGTCGTAGTCGCCACGCTCGCGTTGGATGAAGTGCTGCGGCGAGATGACATTGCGGCCGTCGAAGCCGAACTTCAGGGTGTGCTTTCCCTTGGTCCAATTGACGTTTTCGACCAATTGATAGGTGTTCTGGATCGAAAACTGCGGAGCATTGGGATCCGGCCCGACCTGAAGTCCCAGATCGTCCATGGTCAGGTTCGGGAAGACGTCCAAACCCGGGAACTGATCGTTCGTTACCGTGTAGAACTGGCTGAACCGGTTGAACGCCAAGCGCAGCTCATTGGTCACGTTTGGCGTGAAGGTGTGATAGTCGGAAACCGACACCAGGTAGAACCGCTGCGGCAGGGTGGTCCAAAAATGAGGGAGGGTACCCGAGTTGTCCAAAGAATCGCTGCGATTGAAGATGAAGCGGCCGCGGATCTGATCCGCGTCGGTCCGGTTATAGTCCACACTCGCGACGGCGGTGTAGTAGTTGTTGAAGAACGAGCCGGAGATCGGCAGAGGTCCCAGCGGGATGTCCTTTCCGTTCACGCTCGTGGTAGTGCCATCGGGAGTGGGTGCGGGAAGAACATACTGCTTGAAGGCGTTATAGTTCGTCTTCGAGATCGTACCCTGGTTGGCCATGGTATCGAGCAGAGCGTAGCCGGCGGCCGTGGGGCCCCACGCCGGATACGTCGGAGTGTACGCATTCCCCAGAGGCGTGTATTCGAAATTCCCGAAATAAAACAGCTTGTCTTTGATGATGGGCCCGCCCACCGAGGCGCCCAGCTTGTTCTGGTCGAAGCGCGGGTTGCTGTAAATGCCCGAGTTGGTGTACACCGCATCCACGGCATTCAAGTTGCGATTCTGGAAGTATTCGTAGACGGAACCGTGGAGGGCATTGGTGCCGCTCTTCACGATGGTATTGAACTGGCCGCCGGTGGAGTGTCCGAATTCGGCGCCGAACTGGTTCTGCAGCAGCGTGAACTCCTGCGTGGCTTCCGTCGGAACGTATACCAGGGGCCCTGTCACGGTCTTGTTGTTATTGTCCACGCCCTCGATCATGAAGTTGTTGTTCATGGGGCGTTGCCCACCAACCGAAGGGCCGGTACCTTGGCCTACACCGCCGTTGCTGGCAACTCCGGCGCTCAGCAGGGACAGATTGAGCGCTCCGTACAGGCCATTCGAGTTTTCGATGATCGGCAGGTTCACAATTTGGTTCGCACCATAGGCGGATTCCACCTGGGCGGTGGTGGTGTCAATCGCCGCCGCCGCTTCGGTCACCTCCACCGTGGTGGTCACCGATCCGACTTCCAGGGTCAGGTTCACGGTGACGGTCCTGTTCAGTTGCACGGACACGTTAGCGAGGGTCGCCTTGGTGAACCCCGACGCCGTGGCTGCCACGTTGTAGGTCCCCACCGGAACGTTGTTGAACCGATACTCGCCGGCAGTGCCGGCTTTCGCCGTCGTTTTCACTCCGGTGGCGACGTTCTGAATCTCGACCGTCGCACTGGGGACCGCCGCGCCAGACTGGTCCACCAGCACACCGACAATATTGCCGTCCGTAGCCTGGCCGAATCCCGAGGGCGCAAGGAGCCCGAGGATGGCCACCACCGCCAGAACTGTTAGTACTCTCCGCATATTCCTCCTCTTAAGGGAACGGGGTAGGCGGTGCAGGTTTTGTGCCAGTTCGCCCAAAGAGGCTAAGTTATTGATTTCTCTCCAGTTGCTTGAAGGCAAGAGGGGCGGACTCTTCCATAGATAGGAGTTTTAAGATGTTAAATACTGAAATAGGAATTTGCCACCGCGGGCTGGCGGTACCGTTATCGGGGAAACAAGGCGGATTCTCCGTTTGGAACCGGTCGATGTTTTTTTTGTTCTCAATTTGGCGTTTTTTGGTTTAGGATGGAGGCATTGTAGGATTTTTCACGTCTCTCTGTAGCGGAGAGGGGGCGGGCAATCCTGGCAGCTGTTTCGGGCCGATTTGCCTGGATGGAGGAGGAAGTCTTGGGTTTGATCGGAAGGCTGATCTGTCGTTTGGCTGGCTTTCCGGACCGGCTCAAAAGTGGGAGGTCTTTATTATCAATAGAGTAGCGGTATGGTTGCTCGGTGTCCTCTGGGCTTGCTCTGCCACCGCCGCGATCAAACTGCCGGAACGCTATAAGGAATTCCTGGCGGGCCCTACTTCCTACCTGATTACCAAGACCGAGCACGCCGCCTTTCTGGCCCTGAAGAGCGATGAGGATCGCGACAGATTTATCGACCACTTCTGGGCGATTCGAAATCCGGCCCCGGAATCGGGCAGCAACGAGTTCCGAGACGAATTTTACCGGCGGGTAGCTTGGGCGAATGCCCACTTCGGGAACGACGTGGGGGGCGATGGCTGGAGGTCGGACCGCGGGCGGACCTACATCCTTTTCGGCAAGCCGCAGGGCACCACCAGCTATGTGTTCGATCAGCAACTATACCCCATCGAGCTGTGGTTCTATGCCAACCCGGGGCTCACGGAACTGCCGGCGTTCTTCTATGTGCTCTTTTTCGATAGGGATGGGATCGGGGGGTACCATTTCTACCATCCCTATGTAGACGGACCGGACAAACTGGTCCGCTCCGGATACACCAAGGCGGATGCCTACCAGTACCTGCGCAACGTGAGCCCGGAACTAGCCCGGGCCAGCCTTTCGCTGATCCCCGGTGAGCCGGTGGACACGGACACATTCTCCGGGTCGATGGACTCGATGAGCATCCTGAACGCCATTCAGGGGTACAACGAGATGCGCAGCTATATCTCCCTGGTGCAGAACCGGGCGCTGCGGCTGGAGCGGGTGACCTCGAAGATCCATTACGACCTGGCGCGGACCAACCTGCTGACCTTCCTGGCGCGGGAAAAAGGGCAACCGTGGCTGCACTACCAGGTGGAAGTCAGTGATCCGTCCCAGCCGAAAGCCGAGGCTGGTAGGGTGTGCTACGAAATCGCCGCGCGCGTGTTTTCCAACGAGCAACTCGTTTTCGAGCGAACTGATGCCCCCACCTTCGCGGTGGACCCGGCCACCGCCGACGACCTCAAGCCGCGGCCGTTTGTCTTCGAGGACCGGCTGCCGGTCACCGAGGGAAAGTACCGGCTCACAGTCAGTGTGCGCAACCAGGCAGCCAAAAAGACCTATGAGGTCAGCCGGGTGTTTTCGGTGGGGCCGCCGCCGTCCGGCCCGGAATTGTCGGAGATCCTGATTGTGGCGGACCACCAGCCGGACGGCCGGGTTCGGCCTTTCCAATTCGGGGGCTTCAAGTTTCTGCCGTCTCCCGGCGCCCAGGCGACCGCTGCGCGCGGACTGAGCATCTGTTACGAAGTCAGCCTGCCGGGGCAGCATGCGGACGAAATTCCGGTCGAGTACGTGATCGGGAATGTGGGCACCAAATTTCGCAAGACATTCGAGGAGAAGCTGCCGCTGGGGCGGACGGATTCCTACGGCGCGTTGTTCAATGCCAAGACGCTGCAGATCGAGGATCTAACGGCCGGCTCCTACCAACTGGTCGTGAGGCTGAAGGACCCGGCTTCGGGCAAGATTACGGCGCAATCGGTATCTTTCGTGGTCGTGGCATCGGGAGAGGAAAGACGCCCCCTGGTGATTTCCCAGGGAAGGACCCCGACGCCGGAATGGGAGGCGGCGAACGATTATGAACGGGCTTTGTGCTGGCTGGCGCAAGGACGCGAGCGGGAGGCGCTCGAAGCGCTGGAGAGTTCCTGGAACTTGAGCAAGAAGGCGGCTTTGGAGCCGTTATTGCGGCATCTTTACGAGCGTACCGGAAGGGGATCCGGGCGCCCGATTTTAAACTGAGCAGAAGAACGGAGATACATCATGACAATCAGCGGTCTTCGCGGGAAGCTGCGTCTTGCGGCCTGTCTGCTTGCGGCATGCGGGCTGGCTTTTGCGCAGGCAGGCAGCGACTCCTCCAAAGGTTCGATTGCAGTCGAGGTGCACGACACTTCCGGAGCCGTCATACCGAGCGCCAGCGTCACCCTCACGGGGCCGGAAGGCGACAAGAAGGCCTCGGCGGACGCGCGCGGGCAGGTGGTATTTTTTGGGCTGGTTCCCGGGGACTACTCCGTTACCGTGGAAGTGAAAGGGTTCCGCCAATACCAGGCGCAAGCGATTCACGTGATTGCCAACCAGCGCAGCGCCTTGACCGCGACGCTGGAGCCGGGCACCCTGACGGAAACCGTGCAGGTGCTGGAGACGGCCACGGCGGTGGACACCTCTTCGACCACCATCGGCGTGACTATGACCGACGCGCAGTACCAGAACATGCCGGTGCAGCGCAACGTGGCGTCGCTGTTTTCCATGGCGCCGGGCGCGGCGCCCGGCCTGGGCACCGACAATTTGCAGTCGCCGAAGCAGTCGTTTAACCCGTCGATCGGAGGCGCCAGCGGGCTGGAGAACCAGTACATCATCGACGGCATCAACACCACCGACCAGGGCTATGGGGCGTTCGGCGTGTGGTCGAACACCTACGGATCCATGGGCAGCGGGGTGAACTTCGACTTCGTCAAGGAAATCCAGGTGAAAACCGGCGGCTTCGAGGCGCAGTACGGGCAGGCGCTGGGCGGGGTGCTGAACGTGGTGACCGACAGCGGCACCAACAAGCTGCACGGCTCCATCTACGCGTATTCCGCGCCGGCCTGGGCCGAGGGCGAATACGCGCAGCCGAACGCGGCGCCGCGCGTCTCGCAGCCCACGACCGAACTGCTGGGCCGGCACAGCTTTGACGCAGGATTCAACCTGGGCGGTCCGTTCGTCAAAGACAAATTCTTCTGGTACGGCGGCTTCAATCCGTCGTTCAACAGTCTCTCGCGGCAGGCGCCGGTGAACTTCGGGGCCCGCGCGCTGGGCCCGCAGATGTGGGACAGCCACAACTACAACTGGGTGGGGAAACTGGACTACAACATCACCGACAACCACCGGCTGGAAGCAACGGGCTTCGGCGATCCCTCGCGGGACCCCTCCGGCGTGCACCGGTCGCTGCTGCGGGACGACTTGCAGTCAGCCTCCAGCATGTTGTATGGCACGCGCAACTGGGCGGTGAAATATAGTGGCGTGCTCACCACCACCACGCTGATCAGCCTCTCGTTCGGCTGGAACCACAGCTACTTCGAGGAGACGCCCTCGAACAACCTCTACTCGATTCGCGACTACAGCAAGCCCAAGCCCAATGCGGCCTATACCCTGGAGGGAGGCATCGGCTTCTACGAGAACAGCAACAGCGACAACCGGCAGTACAACGCCATGGTGACCAAGAATGCCAACGTGCTGGGGTCGCACCAGATCGATCTGGGCTATAGCTTCAACGACGTGAATTACGACGCCTTCCACGTGTATTCCGGGGCGAACTTCCCGCTGCCGGCGCAGGCGGGGATTGATCCGGCGGACGTGGGCAAGACCCAGTACGGCGGGTTGTTCTACCTGTACCCCAGCCGCACGATCGGCGGCGTGGCTTACCAGAACGTTTACCGCGGCATTCGCGGCAACTTCAGCAACCCCAACATCGGCACGGGGGCGCACTACGAAGATGCTTTTGTGCAGGACGCCTGGCAGGTGAACCGCTACGTTACCCTGAAGCTGGGCGTACGCTGGGAGCAGCAGCAAATCCACGGGTTGACCACGCGCTACGTCTTCGCCAACAACTGGGCGCCGCGCCTGGGATTCATCATCGACCCGACGGGGTCGCGCAAGACCAAGATTTTCGCCAATTGGGGACGCTTTTTCGAGAAGGTTCCGCAGGACATCGCCGTGCGGGCCATGACCACCGAAAGTTCGTACCTGAATGTCTATTCGCTGGGAGTTCCGCCGACGGCGAGCAACCTGATTCCCGGCGCGTTCGCCTCTCCCAGCGGCGTGGATCCGACCATCATCTACGGCGGAACCAAGTCCCAGTATCAAGAGGAAATAGTGGCCGGTGTGGAGCGCGAACTGGGGCGCGAGATCGTGCTGCGCGCGAGCTTTACGCACCGCAACCTGAACCGGATCATCGAGGACATGTCGGGCATCACGGTGGAGCAGGCGCTGGCAGGCTCCGGGCAGCAGTACGTGATCTCCAATCCCAGCGTGAATCTGGACATCTTCCACAATGCGATCACCTGCACGTCCGGGCCGAACTGTGATCCGAACTCCGGGTACACGTTGGACAGCGGCTCGCTGGGGTCGGACGGCCTGGTGGACGGCTTCCCGGATCCGCGGCGTGTGTACAACGCCTTCGAACTGAGCGCGGAGAAGCGCTTCGGGCACAATTGGTCGCTGCTGGCCAACTACCGTGTGGCCAAGTTGTTCGGCAACTACGAAGGCCTGTTCCGCAACGATAACGGGCAGTCGGACCCGAACATCACCTCGCTGTTCGATTTCGCCAACAGCCCGGCGCTGGCGGACCAGTTCCGGGTGGGAGTGCTGCCGACGGACCGGCGGGACATCCTGAACCTGTTCGGCAACTACGTGTTCGCCGGCAAGGTCAACGTGGGCATGGGCTTTCAGAGCCTGAGCGGAACTCCGCTGACCAAGTTGCTGGCGCACCCGGCCTACGGCAACGCGGGCGAACTGCCAGACGGCCCGCGCGGCGCCTACGGCCGCTCGCCGTGGCAGAACTACGTGGATCTGCACGTGGACTATCGCCTGCCCCTGCACTCCGAGCGGCTGCGGTTGAAGTTGAGCGCGGACATGTTCAACCTGTTCAACCGCACGACTCCGGTGCTTATTGATCAGAACTTCCAGTTGGATGGCGGGGTCCCCAACAGTGACTTCCTGAAGCCGACCTACGATCACCGGCCGATCTACGCGCGCTTCGCGGCCCGGCTGGAATTCTAGAGACGATGCGGGAAGACCGGGGCAGGCGCGTGTGCCTGCCGCCGGCGGGGCGTCCGGAGCGATCCGGACGCCCTTTTTCATTTCCGGATTATCATTGGAAGAGGGTTCGTCCCCCCGTGAAAAAGCGCTTCCTGTACGGCTCGGCGATCGCGGTGCTCGCCATACTGGTGGCCCTAGTAGTGTGGCAGGGCTCGTTCACCTTCGGCGAATATGCACCGGCCGATCCCTCGCAAACCTTTGCCTACTGGGCCATCTCCAGCCTGATTTTCCTGCTGATGGTGACGCTAGCCTTCATTCTGTGCCGCAATTTCGTGAAGCTGTACGTCGAGCGGCGCAGCAACCAGCAAGGGTCGCGCATCAAGACCAAGCTCATGATCGGGGCTCTGGCCTTGAGCTTCATGCCCGTGCTGTTCCTGTTCCTGTTCAGTTACGCCGTGCTGAACCGCAACCTGGACAAGTGGTTCAGCCGTCCGGCGGAAGACGAGCACGTCAGCGTGCTGGAGATCTCCAAAGCCCTCAAGCAGGAGGTGCGGGACGAAGCCGAGATTCAGGCGGCGCTGCTGGCGGCGCTGCCGGAGACACGGCGCCTGCTGGAGGAAGGCATCCGCACGCCGGGTTTTCTGGAGCGCTTCCTGAAGGAGCAGGAACTGGTCTCGGCAGCCGTGGTTTTGGAAGGGAACGGCCCACCGCTGGATTTCGCGGGTGTCTTCCCGGTGCGGGCGGACGCGGACGAGCAGACCATCGCGGCCCGCAGTCCGGTGAAATCGAACGGCAAGGTGCTGGGCTACACGGTGGTCGCTTCCAAACTGCCCTTGAACATCGCTGAGAAGCAGGCGGCCGTGGAACGTTACAACCAGTATTACGGCGAGCTGGCGCGCAGCCGGAGGCAGGTGAGCCGGACCTATCTTTTGCTGATGGCGCTGATTACGCTGTTCATTTTGTTCGTGGCCACCTGGATCGCGCTGTTTCTCGCCAAGCAGATCAGCGTGCCGATTTCGGCGCTGCTGAACGCTGCCGGCGAAGTACGCAAGGGCAACCTGAAGTACCGGGTGGACGTGCGCGCGATTGACGAACTCGCCGCGCTGGTCCGCGGATTCAACGAGATGACGCGCGACCTGGAGGCTAACAGCCGGGAGCTGGACGAGCGCCGGCGGTTCACCGAGGCGATTCTGGAAAGCATTCCTACGGGCGTGCTCTCCATCACGTCGGACGGCTCCATCCAGCGGGTCAACCGGGCGCTAAAAACCATCTTCCCCGCCGAGCAGGTGGGCCGGGCCAGCCGCCTGGAAGACCTGTTTTCCCGTGAGGACACCGCGGAGATCAAGTACCTGATGAAGCGTGCCCGGCGCACGGGAGTCGCTTCGCGGCAGCTCGAACTCCGCAAGGAGCGGCAGACGTTGCACCTGGCGGTGACGGTTTCGGCGCTGGAGGAGAAGTTGACCTCCGGGTTTGTGGTGGTGCTGGAGGATGCCACCGAACTGCTGCGCGCGCAGAAAGCCGCGGCCTGGCACGAAGTAGCGCGGCGCGTGGCGCATGAGATCAAGAATCCGCTGACGCCCATCTCTCTTTCGGCCGAGCGCATCAGCCGGCAGATCGGAAAATTGCAGATCCCGGCGGAGAATCAGCGCATCTTGAACGAATGCGCGGAAAACATCTCGCGTTCGGTGGAGTCGGTAAAGACGCTGGTGGACGAATTTTCGCAGTTTGCCCGCTTCCCGGCGGCGCAGCCGGTGAGTAGCGATCTGAATGCGGTCGTGGAGTCCGCGCTTTCGGTCTTTGCGGGGCGGTTGGACGGGATTCAGGTGCACACGCATTTCGCGAGCGGGCTGCCCGCGGTGAATATCGACCGGGAGCAATTTACGCGCATGGTGGTCAACCTGGTAGATAACGCCGCCGAGGCCATGCAGGACTCCCCGGTGAAAGAGCTGCTCATCGAGACGCAGGCGGGAAACCCGGAGACCGTGGAACTAATTATCGCGGACACCGGCTGCGGCGTGAGCCCGGAGCAGAAAGAGAAGCTGTTTCTGCCGTACTTTTCGACCAAGGGGCGCGGCACGGGCCTGGGGCTGGCGATTGTGAATCACATCCTGGCTGATCATAACGCCACCATCCGCGTGGAAGACAACCAGCCCGTGGGCGCGCGCTTCACCGTGGAAATTCCCGCCATCCTGGACGGTGAGTCCGCGGATGCGCCGAAAACGGCGGCGGTGCGCGCATGAAGCCGGTCCACATTCTGGTAGTCGACGACGAGCCGGGCATCCGGCAGTCCCTGGGCGGCGTGCTGCAGGATGAGGGATACCTTACCGCGGCGGTCGAGAGCGGCGAAGCCTGCCTCGAAGAACTGGCCAGGCACCCATATGAGCTGGTGTTTCTGGACGTGTGGCTGCCGGGAATCGACGGCATGGAGACGCTGGCGCGTATTCAGGAGATTCCCTTCGCGGATCGCCCGGTGGTGGTGATGATTTCCGGACACGGCTCCATCGAGACGGCCGTGAAGGCCACTAAGCTGGGCGCTTTCGATTTCCTGGAAAAGCCGCTTTCCATCCAGAAAGTCGCGGTGGTGGCGAAGAACGCGCTGGACCACCGCCGCCTGGCGCTGGAGAACAGCCGCCTGAAGGAGGGCGGCGAATCCAAGTACCGCATCATCGGCGAAAGCGTGCCCATGAAAGCCCTGCGGCAGCAACTGGCGCTGATGGCGGCGACCAACGGCCGGGTGCTGATTTTCGGCGAGAGCGGAACGGGCAAGGAACTGGTGGCGCACGCTATCCACGCTATGAGCCCCCGGGCGGCGGAACCGTTCGTGGAAGTCAACTGCGCGGCCATTCCCGAGGACCTGATCGAGAGCGAGCTGTTCGGGCACAGCAAGGGAAGCTTCACCAGCGCCCACGAAACCAAGATCGGAAAATTTCAAAAGGCCAACGGCGGCACGCTGTTCCTGGACGAGGTGGGCGACATGAGCCTGCGCACGCAGTCGAAGGTTCTGCGCGCGCTCGAGGAGCAGCGCTTCGAGCCGGTGGGCGCCGCGGAATCGATCCAGGTGGATGTGCGGGTGGTGGCCGCCACCAACAAGAACCTGGACGAGGAGATCGAACGCGGCAACTTCCGGGAAGACCTGTTCTATCGCCTGAACGTGATCCCTTTCTACGTGCCGCCGCTGCGCGACCGGCTGGAGGACATCCCCCTGCTGGCGGACTACTTTCTGCGCGAGTTCACCACGGCCTATGGGCGCAAGCCCAAGGAGCTGACCCCGGAGGCGTACCAGATCCTCCAGGAATACCACTGGCCGGGCAATGTGCGGGAGCTGCGCAACCTGATCGAGCGCATTGTCATTCTGAATCCCCAGGTGCGCGTGGATGCGCGCCACATTCCGCTGAACGTGACCCGGCGCCCGGCGGCGCTGGACCGGGCTTTCGAGCGTTTCGGGAGCCTCCAGGAAGTGCGCGAATCGGTGGAGCGCGAGTACATTCTCAAGAAGCTGGAAGAGGCCAACGGGAACGTCACGCGAACCGCGGAACTGCTGGGGCTGGAGCGCAGCAATCTCTACCGAAAAATGAAGACTCTGGGGATCGGGCCGAAGGAATAGCCTTCCGGAATAGTGATACTATGAGGGGCTAATCGGACTGGCCGCTTTATGGATCACCTGCTTTCCGTCGTCCTGTTCACGCCACTCGCGGGCTTCCTGGTTCTGCTGCTCATCCCCTCCACGAACAAGCGCGCCATCAAACTCTGGGCGAACATCGTGTCGCTGGCGGGGTTCCTGGTGTCTCTGCCGCTGGTCTTCCGGTTCGATTCGGGCAAGGACTTCCAGTTCGTGGAGCGGGCGGCCTGGATTCCGAGCATTGGCGCGAGCTATCACATCGGCATCGACGGGCTGGGCCTGCTGCTGGTGATGCTGACCACCCTGCTGGGTTTCCTCTCGATCCTCTCGAGCTGGAACGCGGTGGAGGACCGCCTGAAGGAGTACTACTCCTTTTTCCTGGTGCTCCAGACCGGCATGCTGGGCGTGTTCATGGCGCTGGACTTCCTGCTGTTCTTTGTCTTCTGGGAGACGGTGCTGGTGCCCATGTACTTCATCATCGGGATCTGGGGCGGCCCGCGCAAGGTGTATGCGGCGATCAAGTTCGTGATCTACACGCTGATGGGAAGTGTGCTGATGCTGCTGGGCATTCTGACGCTGTATTACCAGCATGCCACCCAGTTCCGGGCTTACTCGTTCGATATCGCGGACCTGATGCGCACCTCGCTGCCGGCGGGCATGCAATGGTGGGTCTTCTGGGCCTTTTTCCTGGGCTTTGCGGTGAAAGTGCCGATGTGGCCCTTCCACACCTGGTTGCCGGACGCCCACGTGGAGGCCCCCACCGCGGGGTCGGTCATCCTGGCCAGCGTGCTGCTGAAGATGGGGACGTACGGATTCCTGCGATTTTCCCTGCCGCTGCTGCCGGAGACCGCCAAGGACCCGAAAGTCATCAATGTGGTGGCCCTGCTGTCCATCATCGGCATCGTGTACGGCGCCCTGGCCTCGCTGATGCAGAAGGATTGGAAGAAACTGGTGGCCTATTCTTCGGTGAGCCACCTGGGCTTCTGCACGCTGGGCATTTTCGCCCTGAACCCGGCAGGGATTTCGGGTTCGATTATCCAGCAGATCAACCACGGGATTTCGACCGGCATGCTCTTTTTGATCGTGGGCGTGGTGTACGAGCGGCGGCACACCCGCATGATCTCGGAGTACGGCGGTTTGCTGCGCGTCATGCCGGTGTTCACTATCGTGTTCCTGGTGGCGGCGCTCAGTTCGATGGGGATGCCACCGCTGAACGGATTTATCGGCGAGATCACGATTTTGCAGGGCGCCTATCTGACCTCCCTAAACTGGGCCTTCTGGTGCGTGGTGGGGATCGCCCTGGGCGGGGCTTACCTGCTGTGGCTGTTCCAGCGCACCACGCTCGGAAACCTGTCGGAACAGAACGAGAAGATGGCGGACCTCTCGCTCCGGGAAGTGGCGGTCTTCGCGCCGCTGCTGGCATGGGCTTTCTGGATTGGTCTGGCCCCACAGCCCTATTTCAAGGTGCTGGAGCGGCCGGTGGCGCAGATCGTGGAACGCGTGCGGCCCGGCTACTACGCCGAGCACCATCTGGCCAATCCGCTGGCGAACCAGACTTCCACGGCGTCCCTGCGGTAAGCGTTCAGCGCTCCGGGCCCTGGGATCGGGCGGGATCGCCCGCCGCGGGGCTGCTGATCTGGACCAGTTCGGCAGGACGTTCCAGAGGTTTGGACGGCCGGAGCAGCGCGGCCGGCAGACCCGACAGGTACGTCAGACGCTCCACTAGGGGCAGCAGGCGACGCACGGTGCGGCCGTGAAACACCAGGCTTCCGGCCACCAGCAGCGGATGCGGGATGGTGGTGCAGCAGCGCGCGCAAATATCGATCTCCCCCGCCCGGCTGGAGGCATGCGCGCGCCGCATGCGTTGCATTTCCGGCGAATTCCAGATTCGCGCGAGCGGCTCTTCCCCGATCCTCCCCACGGGCTGCCCGTCCAGCATGTAGCTCTGGCAGCAAGGGTAAACGTCGCCGTTCTGCTTGACGTACAGCGGACCCCGCCAGAGATAGTGGCAGGGATGCCGCCAATCCTCGGCGGCGTGGCCGGCCTGGGGCTGCATCAGGTTGGTTTCGTCCGCCTTAATGCGCACCTGGTTCACACCCGGCACGGAGCGCCAGAAGCGCAGGAACTCCCCCTGCTCGCCCGCATTGCGCTCCATGCGGACCATCTGCACCACCACCTGCAGGGATGACTGGCGCGCGTGTTTCATGCGCGCGAACCGCACGAAATTATCACGGACCTTTTCGAAGCGGGCACCCTTGCGGTAGAACTCAAACGTTTCCTTGGAAGCGCCGTCAAAACTCAGCGTGATCTGCTCGAGCGGCGTGCGGAGCAGGCGGTCCGCCACCGCCTCATCCAAAAATGTGCCGTTGGTGGAAAGCAGAGTGGAGATGCTGTGGCGATGACAGTATTCGATCCGATCGAAGATCAGAGGGTCCAGGAACGGCTCTCCCAAACCGATCAGCATCATGTGCTCGGCGGTGCGGCCGGACTCCTGGACCAGCCGGTCGAAGACTTCCGGGGACATGTCGGCCTTGGGCTGTTTGTGGGTTTCCCGGGGGCACATCGGGCAGTAGAGGTTGCACTTGGCGGTGGTTTCCACGATGTACTCGACCGGCAGCGCAGGCAGCACGGATTGCCGCGTCAGGTAGCCCCAGAGGAGTTTGGCCCGGTTCCAGGCGCGCATGGCGTTCTTTTATTGTACCCGCCGTCCGCGGCGCGGAATCCTATCGGTGGTGGAGGATCGGATTCGCAAACTGAACAGCGCGGGCTTGCGCCGGCCCGCGGAGTACGTGCTCTACTGGTCGCAGATGAACCGGCGGGTGGAGGCCAACCAGGCGCTGGCATACGCCGCCGGGCTCGCGAACCAACTGGACCTGCCGCTGCTGTTTTACGAGGGGCTCACCTGCTCCTACCCCTACGCCAACGACCGCTTGCACACCTTCATCCTGGAGGGCGTTCCGGAAACGCAGCGCCGCCTGAAACGGCTGGGCATCGGCTACATTTTCTACCTGCGGCGGCGGGCGGCCGATCCGAACGACGTGCTCTACCGGCTGGCGAAACGGGCCGCCACGGTGGTCACCGACGACTACCCGACGTTTGTGGCCGCGCGGCACAACCAGAGCGTGGCGGGCAAACTGGATGTGGCGTTCCACGCGGTGGACGCGAGCTGTATTGTGCCCATGAACCGCCTGGAGAAGCGCGAGTGGGCGGCTTACACGATCCGGCCGAAGATCCACCGCATGCTCGCCGAATACCTCCGTCCAGCGGATCCGGTGCGGGTCCGGCGAGCCTTCCCGGCGGACGAGGAATCGCCCTGGCATACGCCCGTGGTGGAGGAATGCGTGCCGGCGCTGGTGGCCTCCTGCGAGATCGACCACAGCGTCGCCCCTTCGCTGGCGTTCCGCGGAGGGCGCGCGGCGGCCGAGAGCCGGCTGGAGCACTTTCTGGAAGACGGTCTGCGGCGCTATGCCCGCGAGAACCGCCAGCCCTCGGCTCACGCCACCTCGGGACTGAGCCCGTATCTGCATTTCGGGATGATCTCCGCGCTCGAAGTGGCGCTGGCAGCCTCCGAGCAGGCGCGGCGGCACAAGTGGATCGCCGAGGAATTTCTGGAGCAGCTCATCGTGCGCCGGGAACTAGCTTTCAATTTCGCCCGCCACGCGGAGGCGCTGGACTCCCTCTCGATCTTGCCGGAGTGGGCCCGCGAGACGCTCGCTCATCATGCCCGAGACCGCCGCCAGCCGCTCTACACACCGGAGCAATTCGAGCGGGCGGAAACCCACGATCCGCTGTGGAACGCCACGCAGAAGGAACTGCTGCTGCGCGGTGTGATTCACGGCTACTACCGCATGTATTGGGGCAAAAAGATCATCGAATGGTCGGCCAGCCACCAGCAGGCGTTGGACAGCATGATCCGCCTGCACGACCGCTACGCGCTGGACGGACGCGACCCGAGCACGTATGCCAATATCCTGTGGTGCTTCGGATTGCACGACCGGCCGTGGGCGGAGCGGCCGGTGTTCGGCACACTGCGTTATATGTCGCTCGACGGTATGCGGCGCAAGACCGACGTGGATGCCTATGTTCGTGAAATCGAATACCTGGAGCGGACGGGGAAAGACCCGTTTCGGGTACAATAGCGCAGCATCATGAAGATCACGATCACCGGGGCTTCCGGCTTCATCGGGCGGCGATTGATGAAGACGCTCGTGGCGGACGATCACGAGTTGCACGTGCTGAGCCGCCACGCTGGGACGAACCTGCCGGCCGGAGTGCAGCTTTCGGTGTGGGATTCCACCCGGGGTCAGCCTCCGGAGGAGAGCCTGCGGGGCGCCGGGGCGATCATCCACCTGGCCGGTGAGAACGTGGCGCAACGCTGGACGGACGCAGCCAAGCAGAAGATCCGAAGCAGCCGGATCGACGGTACGCGCTTTCTGGTGCAGGCTCTCTCGACGCTTTCCGAGCGTCCGCAAGCGCTGGTCTGCGCGTCGGCAATCGGGATCTACGGAGACCGCGGGGAAGAGGTGCTGACGGAAGCCTCCGCGCCGGGTTCGGGTTTTCTGTCCGAGGTCTGCCAGGATTGGGAAAAGCAGGTGGACCTGGCCGAGGCGCTGGGCATCCGTGTGGTGAAACTCCGCATCGGCGTGGTGCTCGGGGCGAACGGCGGAGCGTTGGCCAAAATGCTGCCCGCGTTCCGCGCCGGGGTTGGCGGGCGCCTGGGCTCGGGAAAGCAGTGGATGTCCTGGATTCACCTGGAGGATCTGGCCGAACTGATCCGCTATGCCGCGCTGAATCCCCTCCGCGGCGCGGTGAATGCCGTGGCTCCGAACCCGGTGACAAACGCGGATTTCACCCGCGCGCTGGCCTCCGCGGTGCACCGGCCGGCGCTGTTTCCGGTGCCGGGCTTCGCGGTCCGCGCGCTGTTCGGGGAAATGTCCCAGGTGATGCTTGCCAGCCAGCGGGTGCTGCCGCGGGCCGCGGAGGCCGCGGGGTTCGGATTTCGATACCCGCGCATCGAGGAAGCCCTCCGGAGCGCCATCTCCTGAACGCCGTTTCCTGACCCGCGCGGCGGAGCGTTTTTGATAAACTAAAAGGTTATGGCAATTCCGAATGTGAAGCGGTTCCGGCCCTTCTGCCCGACCTGCAACGAGAGTTTCACGTTGATGGCTGTCCTGCCGAAGGACACCGATGTGGATGCCTATCTGGCCGATGCCGTGGCCCGCCACGACCACAAGGCCTTCCAGGAATCCAAGGTGCTGCACTTCAAGGTCCGCGTCGGCCAGCAGAAGCAGAAGAAGGCGAAGTAGTTCTCTTTTACAGGCGGGCCTGCAAGATGCGCAGCGCCCGCAGCCCCGCTCTGGCTACATCCTCATCCGGGTCATTACTCAGCTTCTGGAGAGGAGCGACGCTCTCTTTGTCTCCGCTCCGCGCCATCACCTCCGCCAGGTTCATCTTTTCGTCCTTAGTGCCATTCAGCAGAGGCTTGTAAAGCTCCCCGCGCACGGTGGCGTTGCGCGCCAGTTCCACCAGAAACGGCAGCGCGATGCCATGATAGGCCGAGGAGTTCAGTTGGTTCACCAGGTATTGCAAGGGGCTCATTTCGGACAGTTCGGTGCGGCCCAGCATGACCAGGGCGAAGGCCAGGGACATGCGCGGTTGCGTCTTGCCCTCGTCCTGATAGGCTTTGTCGATCATCGGCAGGTCGGCGGAATTCCGCAGGCGGGCGTAGCCTTCGGCGGCCGCGGCGCGCATCTGGTCGTCTTTATCGCGCAGATACCGCGCGTAGAGTTCCCGGTTCTTCTCCTCCGGGAGCATAGCGATGGCCGTGAGCGCTTTGCGGCGAACGTTCTTGTCCCCGGCCCGGTTGAGCACTTCGATCAGGTTTGGCAGCGCCTCGTGATTCTGTAGCAATCCCTCAGTTTCAATGGCCGCGATCTGGACCTTGGAGTCGAGGTCGCGCAGGAGGAAGGTGATTCGCGGCGCGGCGGACTTGTCGCGGATCTTCTGCAAGGCGATCAGAGACTGATAGATGACGTCGGTGTCTTTGGAGTGCAGGGCGGCCACCAGGTCGTCCACGGCGCCCTGGCCGCGCAGCACACCGATCGCGCGGGCGGCGTTGGCGCGCACTTCCATGTCGCCGCCGCCGCGTGCGAGTTTTCCCAGGGCCGCGATGACGTCCGGGCGCACCTGGACAAAGGCCGGAATGATCTGGTCGTTGGTATCGGAGAACTTCCCCTTAATGCTCGAACCCACGCGCCGCAGCGAGGCGGTGAGGCCGGTGCGCACGTAATCCGGATAATAGAAGTTCACCAGCCCGTCTGTGGCACGGATCTGCACTTCCGGATCGTTGTCTGTGGTGGCCTGGATCAGCGGGTCCAGGCTGTATTGGGTGCCGATCTGAACGATCTGCTTGACGGCTTCCAGGCGGATATCCAGATCCGGGTTCTTCAACAGCGCCTGGAGTTTGGGGATCGCCGTGGAGCCGGCTTTGGCGATCTCGCGGACGTCCTTGGGGCGAAGGGCTTCCTGAGCCGCCACAACCAGAACCAGGAAAACGCTGACAGTGGCCGCTCGCCGCGCACGCATACTCCTACTGTAGCGCAGGCCGGGCGCTGCAAGAGCTTGCTCACGCAGGTCTAGCGGACGAACTCCACCTGGACGCGGCGGGGGATGATGCCTGCCTCATGGCCGAGGTCCAGCAACTTCTGTACGGCAGCCGGTACGCGGTCACCCGCGTCCACGGTGTAGTGGTTGACGTACATGCCCACGAACTTCTCCGCCAGGCGCTGCTCCATATCGCGGGCGAACTGCATGGCATAGGTAAGCGCCTCGTCGTGGTTGTCGAGGGCATATTGGATGCTTTCGCGCATCAGGCGGCAGCACTCGCTTTGAATATCCGGGGGCAGCGAACGCAGCAGCACGTTGCCTCCCAGCGGGAGTGGCAGCCCGTGCGTGGTCTTCCACCACTTTCCCAAGTCGATGATGCGATGGAACCCTTCGCGGTCGTAGGTCAATTGCGCTTCATGGATGATCAGTCCGGCATCCGCGGAGCGCTCGCGCACGGCGTCCAGGATCTTGTCGAATGGCGCGACCACCGGCTGGAAATCCGGCTGAAACAGCTTCAGCGTGAGGTAGGCGGAGGTCATGGTACCGGGAATCGCGATCTTCCTGCCCTTGAGGTCGTCGGTTTCCATAGGCCGGTTGGAGACGACCATGGGGCCATAGCCGTCGCCGATGCTGGATCCGCTGGCCATGAGCACATACTTGTCGGCCACGTAGGGATAGGCGTGATAAGAGATCGCCGAAAGATCATAAAGCCCATTCATAGCCTTGCGGTTCAGGGATTCGATGTCTTCCAGCACATGGCGGAAGGTCACCTTCGCAGAGCGGACCTTTTTGGTTGCGAGCCCGTAAAACATGAACGCGTCATCAGAGTCCGGACTATGGGCGCTGACAATTTCCCGGGGAACAGTGGGTGGCATAGACAAAGGAAAGCTCACACCAGTTTACACGGGAACGCAGCGGGGAAGGTAGGAAACCGGTCCGCCTACGGGGGAGGCGGTACCGAGAACAGGAGGGACGTCCGAGACACGAAAAGGCGGCGGACTCTGGACGAGGGACTGAAGAACTGAGTGACCGGCTCTCTGATCGGCGCACGAGCGCTGGCGTCCACCAATAAGACGCCTGATCCAGCCGTTCTGCGGTTCTTCTACTGCCTGTCCGTTAGACCCGAGTCCTGCCGCCCTCTTTTCTGGCCCGGTTCTATCGTCACCTCCTCCCGATTCGGTCAGCCGAACCGGATTGTTTTGCTTCAGGTGCGGAACCGTGTGGAACCCGATTCCACCTTCAGTCTGCTCCCGCAGGGCGCGCCTTGTCAATGGTCAAAAAGTACTCGCATAATGGGTACTGTTACGAAACAACCTAGGGCCCTGAGAGGCCGTGGACCAAACCAAAACCCTGTGTTCCGACGATGGTTTTCACGTAAAGCCGTACCCCTGACCGGCGCTCCCGCGGTGCGCCGCCTGAAAACCTATTCGGCGCAAAGCGGCTACGTATATCAGTACTACTACGAGGGGCACAGGCCCTTCGAGCGAGCCCGCGACTCGGGTGTGGAATACGTCTTCGATGTATCGGCAGACCGCAAGACGTCCATGCCCGTCTCCGTGTTCCTGGGAGCGGCGTGCTTGCAGGATTGGGAGGGTAACCACGCCCGCACGCTCAACTCCACCGAGCGCTACGCGATCGCCAAGATGGCTTTGTTTCAGGCCTTCGACGAGCGCCCGCATCCGGACCAGATGAAGCTCGAAATTCACGTGCGCGGGGCCGATATCGACGGCATCCTGGCCGCTCTGGGGCTGGACTGATCCGGTCTCCAGAGGCCCGCAACGGGACTACAATGGTGGTGGGCGTTGCGCTTCCATGGCCACACTGGCCCAAGAATTGGCGGCTCGCACCCGCGAAGGGGAGCTTTACGAGCGGATCGAGGGGAACCGTATTCGCTGCTACGCCTGCGGCCACCACTGTCCCATCCCCTCCGGATTCGCGGGTGTCTGCAAGGTACGCTTTAACCGCGGCGGCAAGCTGTACGTGCCTTACGGTTACGTGCAGGGCGTGCAAGCCGATCCCATCGAGAAGAAACCCTTTTTCCACGTTCTGCCCGGCGCGCAGACGCTGAGCTTTGGCATGCTGGGCTGCGATCTGCACTGCGCCTACTGCCAGAACTGGGTCACTTCGCAGGCGCTGCGCGATTTCCGTTCGTCACTCGATTTCATCCCCGCCGAGCCGCGCCAGCTTGTGCGCCTGGCGCTCGAACAACGCGTCCGCGTGGTGATCAGTACCTACAACGAGCCGCTAATCACCAGCGAGTGGGCCGTGGCGGTGTTCAAAGAAGCGCGCAACGCCGGCCTGCTGACCGGCTATGTCTCGAATGGGAACGCCACGCCACAGGTGCTCGAATATCTGCGGCCCTGGGTGGACCTGTACAAAGTGGACCTGAAGAGTTTCGACGACCGCCGGTATCACGAACTCGGCGGACGCCTGGCTCCCATCCTGGATTCGATCGCGCGGATTCATCGCATGGGGTTCTGGCTGGAGGTGGTCACCCTGGTGGTGCCGGGCTTCAACGACTCCCCGCAGGAACTGCAGGCCATCGCCCGCTTCCTGGCCGGCATTTCACTCGATATTCCGTGGCACGTCACGGCTTTTCACCAGGATTATAAGATGCTGGCGGCGCCGCATACGCCCGCCCGGACGCTGAAGCGCGCCGCGGAGATCGGGCGGGATGCGGGGTTGCGCTTCGTGTATGCCGGCAACCTGCCAGGGGAACTCGCGGGCCTGGAAGACACCCGCTGCCCGGGCTGCGGTAGAGTGCTGGTCCAACGATATGGTTTCCGCGTGGGACGCAACCGGATCGCCGCGGACGGGCGTTGCCCGGACTGCGGCACGGTGATCCCCGGAGTCTGGCACGCGGAGATTCCGCATGCCAGCCGCGACGCGGAGCTCTGGGTGCATAATCGCTGTGGGTGAGTATGCCCGGGGTCCACATTTCGCCATTCAGTGGGCAATGGTATCCGCAGCGGCCCGCTGAGCTGACGGCCCTGCTCGAGGAAGTCTTCGCCAATTCCGAGCGGCGCCTCGGGCCCTGGGTGCTCCCCCGCGCGGCCGGTTTCGTGGTTCCGCATGCCGGGCTGATGTACTCCGGCACGGTCGCCGCAGCGGCTTACCGTCATCTGCGGGAGCAGCCGCCCGCGCGCATCGTGGTGCTGGGCTTCTCGCACCGCATGGGACACGCCGGGATCGCCGTCCCGGACATCGGCAGCATCGAGACCCCGCTCGGAGAGGTGCCCGTGGACCGGGGTGTGGTGGAGAAGCTTTGTGCGTCACCGCCTTTTCACCTGGTGGCGGAGAGCCGCGTCTGCGACCACTCGGTGGAGATTCAGCTACCCCTGCTGCAGCATGCCGCAGCTAACGTGCCGGTGACGCCGCTGTACGTGGGGCACATCGACGATGCCGGGCGCCTGGACGCGGCCCGGACGCTGGCGGAACTGGCTGCCGGTGGAGCCGTGTTTCTGGTCAGCTCAGATTTCACGCATTACGGGCCGGAGTTCTACTACCGGCCGTTCCCGTGTGACGAATTCACGCCGGACCGCCTGCGCGTGCTGGATAGCGACGCCATGGAGAACACCGGCAGCCTGGACGCGGCGCTGTTTCTTGAATTCCTGGACGAGACCGGAGCGACCTTGTGCGGGCGCGCCCCCATCGCCCTGTGGCTGGAGACGGTGCGCCTTCTGGCGGGCGAGGAGATCTTTCAGGAGGCCCTGGACTACCAGACGTCCGGCGACATCCTGGACGACTACCGCAACTCGGTCAGCTATGCGGCGCTAGGCTACTTTCCAGCCGGCGCCTTCGAGCTGGGCGCGGAGGATCGGGATCTGCTGCTCGCCAGCGCGCGGAATACCTTACAGCGGTTGTGCGAAACCTCGGAGCGCCAGCCGGTGCCGCCGCCGCGGATCACCCCCGGCCTCACGCGCAAGGCCGCGGTGTTCGTATCCCTGCACCAGGACGGCCGCCTACTGGGCTGCGTGGGCACGCCCGGAGAGCGCCTGCCTCTGGCACAGGCCGTGCCGGAGATGACCCTAGCCGCGGCGCTGGACGACCCGCGTTTTCCTTCCGTGCTGGGAGTCGAGGGGGAGATCCGGGTGGAAATCTCGGTACTCTCGCCCATGCGGAAGCTGCGAGACGCCTCCGGTTTCTGCGTGAACCGGCACGGAGCCTACCTGCGCGTGGGGGAGCATTCGTCCCTCCTGCTGCCGCAAGTGGCTGCCGGCCGCGGATGGGCTGCGGAACAATTCCTGGAGGCGCTCTCCCGCAAGGCTGGCTTGGGACCCAAAGCTTGGCAGGCGCCCGAAGCGCGCCTGTCGGTGTTCCGCGCGCAGGTGTTCGCCTGAGGGGCGTTCATCCAGCGAACTTGTAGCCCAGGCCGCGCACCGTAAGGATAAACTCCGGGAAGCGCGGGTTGGCTTCGAGCTTCTGGCGCAGCCAGGCCATGTGCACATCCACGGTGCGTGTGGAAGGCATGGCCTCATAGCCCCACACATCGGCCAGAAGCCGCTCCCGGGAGAGAATCTCGCCGCGGTGTTCGATGAGGTAGCGCAGGAGCTGGTATTCGCGCGCGGTCAGCACCACGGGTTGCCCGGCGCGGGCTACGGCGGCGCCACGGAAATCCACGTGCACCGCACCGAACTGATAAACAGATGTCGCTTTCGCCGCCGCCCGAGGCGCGCGGCGCCGCAAAGCCTCCAGCCGCGCCAGCAGCTCCATCATGTCGAAGGGCTTGGTGAGATAATCGTCCGCGCCGATCTGGAGGCCCACCACCTTGTCCACTACTTGGCTGCGCGCGGTCAGCATCAGCACCGGCACCTCGATGCCGGCGTACCGGAGCTTGCGGCAGACTTCGAAGCCGCTTTTTCGCGGCAGCATGACGTCCAAGATAATCAGGTCGAAAGGCTCGGCGCAGGCGCGCGCCAGTCCGTTCTCTCCATCCTGGGCGCTCTCGACGGTATAGCCTTCGTTGCGCAAGCGGTCGGTGAGGGTCATCACGAGCCCCTCCTCGTCCTCGATGAGCAGAATGCGTGTCTCAACGGGCGAATCGGTGTTCATGCCGGTCCGGCCGCTCCCCCCGTGGAAGCCGCAGGCAGATAGAGATCGAAGCGGGTGCCCTTGCCAGGCGTGCTCTCCACCTCCACGGTGCCCCCATGCGCCTCTACGATATGCTTCACCAAGCTGAGCCCCAGCCCGGCACCGCGAATCTGCGCCGCCACGCCGTTGCGGCCGCGGTAGAAAGGCTCGAAGATATGCGCCAGGTCCGCCCGCTCGATGCCCGGCCCGCGATCCTCCACGCTGACGCGGACCGCCGCGCCGCGATCGGGGCGGCCCGTCCGCACGGCCCGCACTCCCACCCAACGGTTGTCGCGGCCATACTTGATGGCGTTGCTCAACAGGTTGCGCAGACATTGAGTGAGGCGCGTTGCGTCGCCCAGCACCGGCGGCAGTGCAGGCTCGATGTGGATCTCCACTTCGCAGCCGCTCGCGGCGAGGTCGGGCCGGCAGTCGGCCATGGCTTGCTCGATCAGGGTCCGCGCCTCGACGCGCTGAAACTCGAAGTGCATGCGCCCAGCCTGAATGCCGGCGAAGCCGAGCGTGTCTTCCACCATCTCCGCGAGGCGCCGGCCCTGATCGCGGACGACGGCCCCGTAGCGGCGCACCTGGCTTTCACCCGCCACCAGGCCGTCGGCCAGATTGTCGCCCGCCGAGCAGATCACCGCCAGGGGGGTGCGCAGTTCATGAGATACGCCGGCGACGAACTGCATCTGCTGCCTTGCCAGGTGCTGGGCGCGGCGCGTCGAGATGGCCAGCATGACCATCCCGGCGCCCAGCAGCAGGAGAATGGCGAAGCTGACCGCGAGATTGCGCCGGCGGGTCTGGGCGACTACGGTTTCGAGCGAGCCCAGCCGGTGCCGCACGGCTAACTGCCAGCCGGAGGCTTCGCCCTCCCGCGGCGGAGGTGGAGCAAATCCGGGCGGCGGCGGTCCCGGCCCGGGCCGCGGGCCGCGCTCCGGACGTGTATCCAGCAGGTCGCGCAGGATGTCGGCTTGCCCCACAAAATCCGCGGGCAAGCCCGCGGCCGAGGCGTAGATCACCCGCCGGGGAGCGTGCCGGCCGACGATCTCCACCTGATACTCCAGCTCGCCGGTGCGCGCGAAATGCCTCTGAACCAGTTCCGGCGCCAAGCGGGTGCGGAGATAATCCAGGTCGAGCACGCCGATCAACAGCGTGGGCGGGACGGGCCTGGCGAAAGCCTGCGGCGGCGCCGGGCGAAGGGGACCGCGCGGCAGGATCACCGCAGGAATGTCCTCTTCCAGCAGCAGGCCCGGCGCGCCACGGCCGCGAGGCCGGCCGGCCAGCCGCTCCCGCAAGGCCGCGAACGCCGGCGGCCAGGCAGCCGGGTCCAGGCGGCCTGCCTGGGCATTCCAGCGCCTCAGTTCCTCCCCCTGCGCCAGATAAAATTCGCGAAAGATCCGCGTGTCCGGGGACTCACTGCCGGGCGCGTCGAAGCGCGCCGGAAATTCGTTCTCGTCCGGCGGTTCCTGGTCTTCCGGACTCTGCGCCGCACGGCGTTCCAAAGCGAACAGAGAGCGCGTTAGGGTGCGGCGGAAATCCTCGTTAAAGCGCGCCGCCGAGAGGCTCAGATCAGCCTGCAAATGCTCCCGCTCGGCTTGGCTGACCTGCCCGATCCACCGGTACTGCAAGGCCGCCAGCACAGGCAGCAGGACTACCGCAGCGGCCATCGCCGCCAGCGGGATGCCCGCGCTGTGCCAGCCCGTGCGCATATACAACCGATTATCCGTCTGTTGGATAGACGCGCGCCGCGGTCCGCGGCATGTAAAGTCCCGGCTAAAGTCTGTTAAGAGTGTTAAATCGATTTTGCGGAAGCTTTACCAACCCAGCGGCGGCGCACCGCGTTTCTAGCAGTAGCGGCCAAGGTTTCGAGGCCGCACGTTTGATTAGGAGACTCCACATGACGACACGGCAACTGTTCCTGGCCGCCGCGTGCGTGAGCGCCGCCCTGGCGCAAAACGTCACCGCTCCCACGCCGCCCACCGACCAGGTCAAGACCTATCTTTCACTGACCGACGCGCAGATTCAGTCCCTGCAGAGCATCCGCCAGCAGGAATCGCAGGCGCTTTCTTCGCTGCGGCAGCAGATCATGCAGAAGCAGAACACTCTGGCGCAGCAGATGCAGAACGGCAGCACGGACGCCACCACAATGGGCAACCTGCTGGTGGATATCGTCAATCTGCAAAAACAGCTCAGCCAGCAACAGAGCACCTACCACACCCAGGCGGTGGCGGTGCTCACCACCGATCAGCAGACCAAGCTGCAGGCTCTGCAGAGCGCCGCGAGCCTGGCGCCCGCTGTCCGCCAGGCGGAGGGACTGCTGCTGGTCACGCCGCCGAGCGGTGGGCCGGGGATGGGTCCCGGCTTCGGTCCGGGATTCGGCCCGGGCGGCGCCGGGCCGCAAGGCCGCTTCCAGGGCCGTCGGCACGCACCGATGGCGGCCGCCTTCACGGGAGGCTTCTAAGGTTCCGCCGCGCCGGGCCGCCGCCCCACGCCGCGGGGCTGCTAGGCCCGGCGCGGGCAGGAGGCCGACGCGGCCGGCCATTTCGCCGCGATTCCGCGCCGGCACCCGCCTCGGCTGGGCCTTCCTCCGGCTCCCTTGACTCCCACTCTTTTTTTGATCCAATATGAAGAGCGTAGTAAGCTGGAGTGCCCGAGTCTCGGTGTCGCGTGTTTCCGCAAGCCCGCCGTTAGAATCCCCGCTCTTCAGCCCACCACTCGCAGTTCAGTAGTTCCCTGCGAGCAGAAGGAGATCGTCGTGAAAAAGCTCTACGTGGGGAATCTTCCCTATCAGGCGAGCGAAGCGGACCTGCAGGATTGGTTCACTCAGGCAGGTGTCGGCGTGGAGAGTGTGACTCTCATGCGGGACCGGTATTCGGGTGAAGCCCGCGGCTTCGGTTTTGTGGAAATCCCGGACTCCGATCTGGACCGCGCCATTCAGGCATGCAACGGCAAAGCCATGATGGGCCGCACCCTGGTGGTCAACGAGGCTCGTCCGATGCGCGAAGGCGGCGGCGGAGGCGGCCGCCGGGCTCCGGGTGGCGGCGGGGGCCGGGAACGCCGCTCGCAGGGGCCGGGTGGCGGCGGCGGCCGGCGAGACTGGTAGCACACCGGCGGGTTATTTCACCAGCAGCATTCCCAAGGCGATCGAGCGGATCTTCGTTTCCGGTGTTTCCGCGCGGGAGAGCAGAATCAGCGGCACACGCGGGCCCACCACGATGCCACCAGACTCTCCTTTCGCGAAGTAGAGAATCGCCCGGTACAGGATATTGGCTGCCTCGATATCCGGCGCCAGAAAGATATCCGTGTTTTCCACGATCGGGCTGAGGATGCCTTTGCGTTCCGCCGCGAACCGGCTCAAAGGCACGTCCAGCGCGATGGGGCCTTCCACGTAACAGTTGGAGAGCTGCCCGCGGCGGTTCATGGCGGCCAGCGCGGCGGCGTCCAGGGTAGCGGGCATCTCGGGATTCACGAACTCCAGCGCACAAAGCGCCGCCACGTTCGGTTTCTCGATGCCGATGGCACCGGCCACTTGCATGCAGTTGCGGATCAGTTCCGCCTTCTGATCCAGCGAAGGCGCAATGTTGATGGCCGCGTCGGTCATCAGCATGAGCCGGTCGATGCCCGGCACCTGAAAGACGATCACCTGGCTGAGCAGGCGGTTGGTGCGCAGTCCGGCTTCGCGGTCGAGCACCGCGCGGGCCAGCGTGGCGGTCGAGATCTTGCCCTTCATCAGCAGATCGGCGCGGCCCTCGCGCACCAGGGCGATGGCTTCCCGCGCGGCGCGCGAGTCGTCCGGCTCGTTGAAGATCTGGGCGTCCGGGATGGAGAAGCCGATCTCGCGCGCCATGGCGCGGATCTTTTCGGCGTTGCCCACAAACAGACCCGAAGCCAGGCGCATCTCCTGCGCCTCCTTCAGGGCGGCGATCACGTCGGGGTCGTGGCCCGCGGCCACGGCAATGGTGGCGGGGCCGCGGACGCGCGCGGCCTCCACCACTTCGTCCAGAGTGCGAAGCATGGGAATCGAAGATTACTTGACAGCGGCGCCGGCCGGGGTCAGAACGGAATTCATGATGGTCTCGAATTCCGCGCCCGTGAGCAGGCGCTTGTGCTCGATGGAAAACTGCTTGACGCGGGCCAGGATGTCGTTGGCCTGCTCCGGGGTGGCCTGGATGCCGCGGCGTTCCAGGTGCTCTTCGATATTCGCCAGGCCGCTGCCCTTGCCCAGCGCGATGTCCACTCCCGGCCGCCCCACCATCTCCGGCGCGAAGGGGATGTATTCGAGCGGCTCGACCTTCCGGCAGCGGCGATGGAACATGCTGACGATGCCGGATTCGATGTAATACAGCGAATCGCCCACGATGGGCCGATTGGGCGGCACTTCGAAGCCGGCGAGCTGTTGCACCAGCTTGGAGAGCTCGTAGAGCTTCTCGGTGCGGATCCCCATATCCACGCCGTACATGGTGCGCAGCGCCATCACGGTGTCTTCCAGCGGGACGTTGCCGGCGCGCTCGCCGGTGGCGGAAATCGTGACGTGGGCCACCGAAGCACCGGCGGCCAGCGCGGCGACCGTGTTAGCCACGCCCAGGCCGAAATCCTCATGGCAGTGGATTTCGATGGGCACGTGGAACCGCTCCCGCAGCTTGCCGATCACAAAGGAAATCGCCTGCGGCGTGCATCCGCCGAAAGAGTCCGCCAGGGTCATGGCGTCCATGTGGCCTTCGGTGGCCACTTTCTCGATCAGGTCCATCAGGCGGTTCAACTCCGAGCGCGTACTGTCGATGGTGAAGAACACGGTGTACAGGCCGGCTTCCTTGGCCGCCAGGGTGGTCTCCACTGACGACTTCATGGCCCAGTCCATGTCCTTGCCGTAGGCATTCTTGATGATGTGGTCGCTCGAGGGGATCTCGGTGATGATGCCCTTGACGCCGCACTCCTTTGCCAGTTTCACGTCTGCGGGCATGCAGCGCGCGAACGAAAAGATCTCCGCGGGCAGGCCCAGCGCCACGATGTCTTTGATGGCCGCCTCATCCTCGGCGGAGACCGCGGGCATGCCGGCCTCGATGCGGTGCACTCCGGCCTCCGCCAGTTTCCTGGCGATGGCCACCTTCTCCTGCCTGCGGAATACGATTCCAGTCTGCTGCTCGCCGTCGCGCAGCGTCACGTCATGAATGCGAATTTTCTCGGGGAAATGCAACGATTCCCGAACTTCCGGGGCAAAATTCCACGGGCTGGTGAACCATTGATCGGTCTTCCAGGGTTGGCTCATGTATTGACTCCTTGGGTTCGAAACCCGCACGAAATCATATGATAACAGCCCGTGGCTTTACAAGTTCGGCCGCGTAGCCGATGGTGTCGTCACTGATCGGCCCGATCCGCCTGGCCAGAATTGCACGGCAGCACTCAGCTTCGATCTGCAACAGGCTGGAATCCGCACGGCGGCTCCCAGGAAGACGGCCTCAAACACATTCTGCCAGGGATGGGTGGGAAACTGACGACCTTCCGGCAGTACCTGTGCCCGTTGAGAGAAGTCGAACACCTTGTCCAAGTAGGCCTCGAACCGGCGCCAGAGGCTCTTGCTTGCCGATGTATTTGCAGTACAGGAACAGCAGGAATATGGGAGGCCGAGGGCTTACCACACCAGCCATAACCTTCGCCAAGGGCGGCTCCACACGCATCCAGCGGTATCCTGCCCTCATTCCAAATCCCCACCCACCGGGCTAACCGCGCCGCCAAGTCCAAACTCGATCCCAGCGCGTCTTTCGCCATAATCGAACAGGTGGTGAAGAAGCATCCGCAGGTCAAGGTGGTGGCCACCACCCTGCGCGAAGTGCACTCGACCAACCGGCATAGCTGGGTCGCGGTCGCCTGGATCGACGGCCAGACCTACGTCTCGCCGACCGCCGAGTTGGACGTGCTCGACCAAGTGGGCGGCGGCGACGGCTTCTTCTACGGCCTGCTGACCGGCGAAGAGCCGGAGCAGGCGGTCAAGCTGGGCTGGGCCCACGGCGCGCTGCTCACCACCTTCCCCGGCGACACCATGGCTACCGCAGACCAGGTGCGAGCCTTCGCCAAAGGCGGCTCCACGCGCATCCAACGTTAGCCCGCCCCTGGGCTGGCTGGGTTCACAGGGTCGCGAATACGCCAGTGTAGAGTTTCCGACAGAGCGCCCGGCTCACGATGTCCTCCGTCCAAAGCGCTGTAAGCAAGTAGCCGATTTTAGTCTGGTAAGTAGCGCTCCGACTCACCTTCGATTGTAGTCCCGGTTTTAGTCCCAGTTAGGTTCGCTGGAAGATCTCCGAGTATCAGGAGAATAGATGGTCTCCAGGCTCCACATATCCCGTTTGCGGCGGCGCGAGGCCGAATGGTAGGCTCTTTACGACGGGGACTTGGAGGGCGTTGCTATGTGCAATCGGCTATTTGTCTTGGGCTCACTTATCGCCCTACTGCTGCCGCTTTCCGTAGCTGGGCAAGTGCCTGGCTATAACATCTCCACCGCAATCGGAACCGGCGCGTGCTGCTCCACCAGCGCGCCCGTGACAGGTAAGGGATCTTCGATCGTGATGCCCGCGGCGCCGTTCGGCATGGCGACCGATTCGGCTGGCAACCTCTTTATCGCCGCCGACGGACTGGTGCTGAAAATGGATACTTCCGGTAATGTTTCCACCGTTGCGGGCCCAGGTTCTGGCGGCGTGACGCTGGGGGACGCCGGTCCGGCGACGAAAGCCACGCTCTCCTTGGCCTCGGGGGTGGCCGTCGATTCGGCAGGCAACGTATACATCGCGGACTCGGGCCACAATCGCATCCGTAAAATTGGCACGGACGGCACGATCAACACGTTTGCCGGCCCGGGCTCCACAAACGGAATTCTCGGCGACAATGGTCCGGCGTTGAGCGCCACTTTGGCATCGCCCGCGGACGTGGCGGTCGATCCGGCGGGCAACGTCTACATCGCCGACACGGGCAACAGCCGCGTGCGCCGCGTCGCGCCGGATGGGACGATCACGACCGTCGCCGGCAACGGAAAATCGTCCGACTCGACCGGCTTCACGGGCGATGGCGGACAGGCCACGGCCGCGGTGATCGGGGAGCCGGCTGGGGTCGCGGTGGACTCGGCCGGCAACCTTTTCATCGCCGACCGGCTGCACTCCACGGTCCGCAAGGTGACGCCGGACGGGATCATCGGCACCGTCGCAGGAGGGCGGCCGCAAGTGTATTCAGGCGATGGCGGGCCCGGCAATCTCGCGGGCCTGTACTTCCCGGTAAAGCTGGCAACGGATCGCGCCGGCAACCTCTACATTGCCGATCAGCAGAACAACCGGATACGCCTGGTGACGCCGGATGGCCGCATCGTGACCGTCGCGGGCAACGGCAGCTCGAACTCGTCGGGCGATGGCGGCGCGGCGCTCAGCGCGGGTGTGGGTGGGCCGCAGGGTGTGGCGGTGGCGCCGGATGGCAACGTGTTCATCGGCGAACGCTCGCTTTCACCGTACAGCGCGAAGGTTCGGATGCTGACCGCCACGGGCCAGCAGGTGTTTCCAGGCCCGTCGATTGCCGCCTCGGGTGTGATCAGCGCCAGCGCGTTCGGCGGATTCAGCCAGATAGCGATCGGCGGATGGGTCGAGATCTACGGTTCGTACCTGGCGTCGAACTCGCGGCTGTGGACGGGAAACGATTTCAACGGCGCGGCCGCACCCACGATGCTGGACAACACGTCGGTGACGATCGGCGGCCAGCCCGCGTACGTGGACTATATCAGCCCGGGGCAGGTGAACGTGCTGGCCCCGGGCGGCATCGGGACGGGTCCGCAGCAGGTGGTCGTGAAGACTCCGTACGGGACCAGCGCGGCATTTACGGTCACGGTGAATCCGCAGGAGCCGGGCCTGCTGGTGCCGTCCGCATTTAAGGATAAAGGCATCGGGTACGTGGCGGCAACGTTTCCCGACGGCGCTTACGACCTTCCGCCGGGCGCCATCGCTGGAGTGAACTCGCGCCTCGCGCAGGGCGGTGACACGATCACGCTGTATGGCGTCGGCTTCGGCGCGGTCACGCCGGCGATTCCACCGGGACAAGTGGTCGGCCAGAATAATGCGCTGGTCCTGCCGCTACAGGTGAAGTTCGGGAACCAAGCGGCGAACGTGAATTATGCGGGTCTCGCGCCCGGGCTGGTGGGGCTGTATCAGTTCAATGTGGTCGTTCCCAACGGCCCGTTCGGCGGATTGTCTCTGCTTTATATGACCCTGGGCGGCGTGCCGCTTCAGCAGACTCCCAACATTGCGGTGAAGTAGCTACACAGAAAACGCTACGATCCAACTGCCGGAAAATCTCCGCCCGCCCGGCTAACCGCGCGGGCGCCCCGTAGTCTAATAGACAGCCGGATGGAACTGACGGACGTCATGGCTGTCGAGCAGGCACAGGCCGGAGACCGGGAGGCCTTCCGTGTGCTCGTGGAGCGCCACAGCCGGCCCGCCTTCCGCCTGGCCTACCGTATGACCGGAAACCAGCAGGACGCCGAAGGCGTGGTGCAGGAAAGCTTCCTGCGGGCCTACCGGCAGTTGGGCCGCTTCGACCACCGCGCCAGCTTCGCCACCTGGTTCTACCGCATCACGGTGAATTGCGCGTTGGACGTGGTGCGGGCGCGGCAGCGGCGCGCCGCGCAGCCGTCCTCCCCGGACGGGAACCAGCCGGACGCGCTGGCGTCGCTGGCTTCCGCGGATCCGGGGCCGGACCGCATGGCCATGAGCGGGCAGATCGGCGAGCGCGTGGCCGAGGCCATGCGCGAGCTGAGCCCCAACGAACGGCACGCCTTCGTGCTGCGGCACTTCGAAGGCGTGGCCATCGAGGAGATCGGCCGTCTGCTGGGCGTGGCGCCCGGGGCGGCCAAACACAGCGTGTTCCGCGCGGTGCAGAAACTGCGGCACGCGCTGGAACCGCTGGTGGAGACGGCGCGATGAATCACCTGGCCGAAGAAGACCTGATCCTGTACTACTACGGCGAAGCGCCCGACGCGCGCGGGGTGGAGACGCACCTGGCGGGCTGCGAGGCCTGCCGCGCGGAATATGCGGCCCTCCAGCGGGTGCTCAACGTGGTGGAAAGTTTCCCGGTTCCGGAGCGCGCGGAGAACTACGGCCGGCAGGTCTGGGAGCGCCTGGGACTGGGATCGCGGCGATCCTGGATCCCCTGGCGCTGGCCGGCGCGGCGCTGGGCGGCCGCCGCGGGCGTAGCGGCGCTGATGCTGGGGGCTTTCTTGGCCGGGCGGTTCTCCCCCGGACCGCCGCGGTCCGGGCGCGCGGCCGCCAGTGCGCCGCAAGTTCGCGAGCGCGTCCTGCTGGTGGCCCTGGGAGACCACCTGGAGCGCTCCCAGATGGTACTGGTGGAACTGGCCAACGCCAACCCGCGGCGCGAACTGGATATTTCGGCGGAACAGCAGCGCGCCAGCGACCTGATCCGCGAGAACCGGCTCTACCGCCAGACGGCCGCGCGCACCGGCGATGCCGCCGTGGCCGGTGTGCTGGACGAGTTGGAGCGCATCCTGCTGGAGGTCGCCCGCGGACCCTCCGAGCTCACCCCCGCCGGCCTGGAACGTCTGCGGCAGCGCATCCGGGCCGACGGGATTCTGTTCAAGGTGCGGGTGATCGGCTCCACGGTGCAGAACCAGGAAGATCGGGCGGCCCAAAATCCGGCAGCCAGGAAGTTATAGGGGTAACCATATGAAACCGTTTCTGTTTTTGTTGGTGCTGGCTTGCGCGGGCCCCCCGGCCATGGAGGGCCAGGATCTGGGCTTCCTGGCGCAGCGCGGCGGCGGACCGGGCAACCAGCGTTATGAGCAGGGCCAGAAAGCCCTGGACGCGCGGCGCTGGGACGAAGCCCTGGCAGACTTCAGCGCGGTGGCCGCCGAGGGCGGCGCGCGGGCTGACGGCGCGCTCTACTGGAAGGCTTATGCGCTGAACAAGCTCGGCCGGCGCGAACAGGCGCTGGGCACGATCGACGAGTTGCGCAAGAACTACGCCTCCAGCAAATGGCTGGACGACGCCAAAGCCCTGGAACTCGAGGTGCGCCAAGCCGCCGGGCAGAAGGTGAACCCGGACGCCGAACCGGATGAAGATCTCAAGCTCATGGCGGTCAACAGCCTGCTGAACAGCGACCCGGAGCGCGCCCTGCCGGTGCTCGAGCGCATCCTGAACAGCGCCGGCTCGCCCAGGCTGAAGGAGCGGGCCCTGTTCGTGCTGGCGCAAAGCAGCTCGCCCAAAGCGCGCGAGATCCTGACGCGCATCGCCCGCGGGAGCTCGAATCCGGACCTGCAGCTCAAAGCGGTGAACTATCTGGGCGTGATGGGCAACGCGGAAAATCGCAAGCTGCTGGGCCTGATCTATACCTCGTCCACGGATGCGCGGGTCAAGCGGGCGGTGCTTCAGGCCTACCTGGTGGCGGGCGACCGGCAGGACCTGCTGGGCCTGGCCCGCAACGAAAAGGACCCCGCGCTGCGCAAGGATGCCATCCACGCGCTGGGCATCTCGGGAGGGCAGGCGGAACTGTGGCAGCTCTACCAGGCCGAGCCGTCTGTGGAGGTAAAAGAAAAGATCCTGCAATCCATGTTCGTGGGCGGCAACGCGGACAAGCTGGTGGAAGTCGCCCGCACGGAGAAGGATCCCCGCTTGCGGCGGGCCGCGATCCACAGCCTCGGGATCATGGGACCGAAAACCGGCGCGGCGCTGCTGTCGCTCTTCGCCTCCGAAACCGCCCCCGAGGTCCGCAGGTCGATTCTGAACGGCTTGTTCATGCAAGGCAACGCCAAGGCGCTGGTGGATCTGGCAAGGAAGGAGAGCGATCCGAAAAAGAAGCAGGAGATCGTGCAGAAGCTGTCGCTCATGGGCAACAACAAGGACGCTACGGATTACCTGATGGAGCTGCTGAAATGAGACTCATCGCGTGTCTGACGACTTTCGCGCTGGCGGCCGCTTCCCTCTGCGGGCAGGCGCGGCAGGAGCGCTCCGCGGCGAGCGGGCTGGAGCCGGCATTCCGGAACCTGTTGCAGACCCAGCCGGCCTGGATCGGGTACACCGTCCCGGCGGTGGCCGGGCGGAATCAGACCTGTGACTGGGCGCAGGGCGTGCGCGCCCCCGGACCGGTGCGCCTGGAGCCGCCGGAGCAGGTGCAAATCCTATTCCGGGTGGCGCAGAAGCAGGTGGAGAAGATCCGCGCGTTTTCGGCGGATTGCGAGCTGGACACCGGCGGCCTGCCGCTTTATTGGCTGAAGGACGCGCGTCCGGCGGAAAGCGTGGCGCTGCTCTCTTCGTTCGCCGCCGGGGAGGAGCGGCTGAGCGGCGAAGCCGTGACGGCCATCGCGCAGCACGCCGATCCCTCCGCCGACCAGGCCCTGGACCGCTTCGCGGCGGCCAGCCAGCCGGAACGCCTGCGCGAGAAGGCGATCTTCTGGCTGGGCGCGTCGCGCGGACGGCACGGGTTCGAAGAAGTGCGGCGCATCGTGCACCAGGACGCCGGCGAACGGATCCGCGAGCGCGCCATCTTCGCGCTTTCGGTGAGCCGGGAACCGGAGTCCGTGCCGGAGTTGATCCGCCTGGCGCGGGAAGACCCCAGCGCCCGGGTGCGCGGCCAGGCGCTATTCTGGCTGGCCCAGAAGGCCGGTAAGCAAGCGCAGCAGGCGATCACGGACGCCATCGCCAACGATCCCGATACCGAGGTGAAGAAGCGCGCGGTTTTCGCGTTGCACCAGATGCCGCGGGACGAAGGCGTGCCGCTGCTGATCCAGGTGGCCAGAACCAACCGGAATCCGGCGGTGCGGAAGCAGGCCATGTTCTGGCTGGGACAATCGAACGACCCGCGGGCGGTGTCCTTCTTCGAGGAGATTCTGAAGTAGCCTACAGCAGCGCGGCGAGCAGGTGCGCGGAGGTGTAGCCCAGAGCCGTTCCGAGCACAGCACCCGCCAGCACGTCGCTCAGGAAATGCATGCCCAGCAGCACGCGGGAGACCGCGATGCTGGCGGCGCAGAACAACAGGCCCACGGTCAGCGAGGGATAGAACGCGCACAGCGCCACGGCCACCGAGAAGGCCGTGATGGTGTGGCCCGAGGGAAACGAGAACTGGTCCGGCGGCAGCAGCGTGGCCCAGCAATGCGGCTCGATGGCGCAGGGGCGCTTGCGGCCGATGCGTTTTTTTAAGTACAGAAACAGGACGATGCCGGCGCCAGCGGCCAGCGCGGCCGACCCCGCGGCCAGAAAGCGGTCGGGGCCGCCGAACAGCAGGATGACGAGGCCCATCGCGTACCACAGCCAGCCGTCGCCGCCGCGGGTGGCGCAGAGCATCCACACGCGCACCCAGCGGGGCGCGCGCCAGCGATTCAGCCGGCGCATCAGCTTGTGATCCCGCGTGGCGATGAAGCTCAGCATGGCTTGAGCCCGCGTCATGCGGCGGCCTCCGGCACCGGCGCTCGGCCGGCCGCGAGGCTGCCGCCCCTCCGCATCCGCGCGTGCTGAACCTTACCCATCCAGCGGCGCGCGAACCATGATTCCAGTATAAAGTTCGCCAGCGTGACCAGGGGGACAGCCAGCGCCAGGGGCGCCAGCGGCAGCGTGGCGGGATTCTCCCGCACCATGCTGCCGCCGATCAGCAGCACATCCCGCGTGAGTTTCCAGTAGTTGCCGCACTCGCCGTGGACGCGGCCCAGGCCGCGCCGCAAGCCGGCCAGGAATTCGTGCTTGTCGCGGGCGCCGGGCACCTCGGTCCAGGCGCGGCCCACGGAGGGCATGGCGTGGGCATCGCTGCCGCCCACCTGGCCTTTGCCCATCCAGCCGGCCAAGCCCGCGGCGCGCTCGTTGGCGGCCGCCAGCATCAGGCTGTTGCGCGTCTCGAAGGCCGGGAAGGCGGCTTCGAAACAATCGAAGTCTTCCAGGGCGCGGGCCCCGGTGAGGCTGGAAAAAATGTGGTTGGCGGTGAAGAACAGGCGCTCGCCGCGCAGGTAGGCCGCCAGCGCGGGAAAGTCCTCGCGCCGGCGCTGAATTTCGACGTGCTGCCGGTCGTTGAGATCGTAGACACCAACGTGCATCTCGGTTCCGCTGGGCAGGCGGCAGGTGACTTCTTCGCTCAGAAAGAAGTCCGGCCGGCCGCGCAGCGCTTCCACGGCGTCGATGGAATCGTGGTCTGTAATGGTGACCAGGTCCATGCCCAGCCGTTTCAGCCGCTCGTAGACCTCCTCCGGCGCGTTGTAGCTCTCGCGGCAGACGGCCTTGAGCAGCGGCACCGTACACCGGCCGGAGTGCACCGTGTGCACGTGCAAGTCGCAGCGCATGCCCCACTTATAGCCCGTCCCCGGCTACGGACCGGTTACACCGCGGCAAAACATTGGTGAAGAAACTTGATTTGCCGGGGCCGATGTGCACCCGCGTGCCAAAATCGAAGGGAGTGCAGAAGCTGGACTTCATTTTCTTCGATGCCGGCGGGGGGCATCGGGCGGCGGCCCATGCGCTGCGCGCGGTCATCGAGCGGCAAGGGCGTCCCTGGGAGGTGCGCCTGGTGAATCTCCAGGAACTGCTGGATTCGCTGGACGTCTTCCGCAAACTCACCGGCCTGCGGTTACAGGACCTTTACAATTTGATGTTGAAACGGGGCTGGACGCTGGGCTCGCCGCAGTTGGCCGGCGGCATGCACCTGGTGATCCGGATGTTTCACCCCGCGCAGGTGCGGCTGCTGCGGCGGTTCTGGGCGCAAAGCCGGCCGGACCTGGTGGTCTCGCTGGTGCCGAACTTCAACCGCGCGCTGGGAGAGAGCCTGCGGCGGGAACGGCCGGGGACGCCGCTGGTGACGGTGCTCACGGACCTGGCGGACTATCCGCCGCATTTCTGGATCGAGCGGCAGGAGCAGTTTCTGATATGCGGCACGGCGCGCGCCGTGGAGCAGGCGCGGCGGCTGGGCCACCCGGCGGAGCGCATTTTCCGCGCCTCCGGCATGATCCTGAATCCGCGGTTTTACGAGCCGCTGGAAGTGGACCGCGCCGCCGAGCGCCGCCGCCTGGGCCTGGCCCCGGAGCGGCCCACCGGCCTGGTGCTGTTCGGTGGTGAGGGCTCGGCGGTGATGCGCGAGATCGCCCGCCGGCTGGACACGCAGTTGATCCTGATCTGCGGGCACAACCGGAAGCTGGCCGAGGACCTGCGCGCCATGCGCCGCGGCGCGCCCACGCACGTGGAAGGCTTCACGAAAGAAGTCCCCTACTTCATGCGCCTGGCCGATTTCTTCATCGGCAAGCCGGGTCCGGGAAGCATCAGCGAGGCGCTGGCCATGAAACTGCCGGTGATCGTGGAGCGCAACGCCTGGACCCTGCCGCAGGAGCGCTACAACGCGGACTGGATCCGGGAACAGCAGGTCGGCCTGGTGTTGCGGAACTTCCGCGGCATCGCGCGCGCCGTAGAGGAGTTGCTGCGGCCGGAAAACTACGCCCGCTTCCGCGCCCACGCCGCGGCGCTCGAAAACCAAGCAGTCTTTGAAATTCCGGAGATTTTAGAGAAAATTTTGGAATCATGCGAAATCTCCCCGTCCTCTGCCTGCTGATGGCGGCGCCGCTGGCAGCCGCCGAGGATTCCTTCCTGCAGTGGATGAACCACATCGCGCAACAGCAACTGGACCGGCGCGAGGAGGCCGTGCGCGCCATCCACGGCCCGGACGAGGCGCGCCGCCGGCAGGCCGTAGTGCGGGAAAAAATCCTGAAGCTGATCGGCGGGCTGCCGGACTACCAGGGGCCGCTCAACGCCAAGGTCACCGGCGCCATCCGGAAGCCGCGGTACACCATCGAGAAGGTCATCTTCGAGAGCCTGCCGCAGTTCTACATCACGGCCGACCTGTACCGGCCCAACCAGCCGGGGCGCTATCCGGGCGTGCTGTTCCCCATGGGCCACTGGGACCAGGGCAAGGCGGCGGCGCAGCGCACGGCCGCGAACCTCGCCGAGAAGGGCTTTGTGGTGCTGGCTTACGACCCGGTGGGCCAGGGCGAACGCTTCCAGCAATACGACCGCCGGCTGAAGGCGTCGCTCGCGGGCGGCACCACGGACCAGCATTTCCAGGCCGGCGCGCAAGCCATCCTGGCTGGCGAGAATTTCGCGCGCTACCGTATCTGGGACGCCAAGCGCGCGCTGGATTACCTGGTGAGCCGGCCGGAGGTGGAGACCGAAAAGATCGGCTGCACGGGTTGTTCGGGTGGCGGCACGCTCACCGCCTACATTTCGGCCCTGGACGGGCGCATCAAAGTGGCCGCGCCGGCCTGCTACATCAATACCTGGCGAAAGTTATTCACCGGGCCGACGGGCGATTCCGAGCAGAGCTTCCCGGACTTCCTCTCCTCCGGCCTGGACGTGATGGACTATATCGAACTGTTCGCGCCCAAACCCTACCTGATCTGCAACACGGTGGGAGATTTCTTCCCCATCGAAGGTGCGCGGTACGCCTACCAGGAATCGCTCGACTGGTACCGGCTGTTCGGAGCGGAGGATAAGATCCGCTGGGCGGTGGGGCCCGGCGGGCACGGCACGCCGCTCGAAATTCGGGAGGCGATTTACGAGTGGATGATCCGCTGGCTGAAGGACGGGAAGGGCAATTTCCGGGAAGAACCGGTGGACATGGCGCCGGATTTCGAGCTGCTGGCCACCGAAAGCGGGCACGTGGAAGGGCGCGAGATGTACCAGGTGATCCTGGAGAGTCTGCGCGCGCGCAGCAAGCCGGGCACACCGGTGGAGCTGCTGGCGGAACTACGGAAGCTCTCCGGCCGCGCCCACGAGCGCACGCTGGCCTTTCACGTGACGCACCAGGAATCCGGGCTGGATTTCCGCGTGCAGCAGCTCGAGATCGACGTAGAACCGGGCCTGGCGCTGGCGGCCAGGCTCTACCTGCCCTACGGGCGGAAGCCCCGGCCGGGGGTGCTGCTGGTGGAGATGGGCGCGGAAGCGGCCGGGAGCCTGGCGCGGGAGGGCGCGGTGGTGCTGGACCTCGAGCCGCGCGGCATGCCCGAGCCTCCCAACCCGCGCTATAACGGCAACTGGCTGCAAAACACGCGCGCCTGGCTGATCGGCAGGAACCTGCCGGGGATGCGCGCGCTGGATATCCTGTACGGCCTGGACGTGCTCCAGACGCAGCAGGACGTGGACCGCTCGGGCCTGCGGGCGGCGGCGCGCGGGGTGGCGGGAATTTGGCTGCTGATGGCCGCGGCCCAGGACGCGCGCCTGCAAAAGATCTGGCTGGACCACACGCCCTACAGCTTGCGCGCGGCCCTGGAAGCGCCGCTCACGCGCAACCTGCACGACGCGGTGATGCCCGGCTTCGCGCTGCACTGGGACCTGGAGGACATGGTGAAGGCCATGGCTCCGCGCCGGGTGATCTGGTCGGATCCGGCGGACTGGCTGGGCCACGTCATGCCCGGCGTGGCCGGCGCGGCCTACCGCGTGATGGACGAAGGGGACGCGCGATTTCTCGGGGAATTAGCCGCGAATTAGGCCCTTCCGTCAGGGCGTCCAAACTCCTCCGGCTCCTACATGATTCCGACGCCGCCAGGCGGCCTCCACTAGATTGCCTTCTGAGAGGTTTCGAGAATCAAGCACGGTTAGCAGCATAAGTGGATGAATCTTCCAGTCGATAATCGACTCGAGTATACTGAAAAAAATGCCAAGACGCGAGTCGCCGCTGCAAAGCGAAATGCTCCAGGGAACGCTGGACATGCTGGTCCTCCGGACGCTGGTTCTGGGCCCGGCCCACGGACACACCATCGCTCATGCCATCGAACGAGGGTCGGAGGACGTCCTGCAGATCGAACATGGTTCTCTCTATCCCGCCTTGCATCGATTGGAGGATCGCGGCTGGATTGCCTCGTTCTGGGGCACCTCGGAAAATAACCGCAAAGCGAAGTACTACCGTCTGACACCCGCCGGGCGAAAACAGTTATCTGTTCAGACGACGCGGTGGGAACAAGTGGTGCGCGCCATCGGCCGCATTCTGAAACCGGCCACGGAGTGACCGATGAGCTTGAGGCGCTTCTTGCGGCGTGCGCAATGGGATCGGGAACGATCCGAAGAGATGGAGTTCTACCTTCGGATCGAGACTGACGAAAACGTCGGCCGAGGCCTGCCGTATGACGAAGCGCGCGCGAAGGCGCTGAGGAAGCTTGGTAACCGGACTCTGATTCGAGAGGAGATTTACCGGATGAACACGATCACGCTCCTGGACGCGCTGGCGGGCGACATGCGATACGGTCTGCGCATCCTGGCGCGCAGTCCGATGTTTACCGCCGCCGCACTGCTGACGCTGGCCATTGGGATCGGCGCCAATGCCGCGGTGTTCAGCGTGGTAAACAGCGTGCTGCTGCGGCCTCTGCGCTATCCCAAGGCCGAGCAACTAGTCGTCCTTCATCAAGATGCGCCGGGCGCGGCGGGACTGGCGAATGCCGCCGACGGACTGGCTCTCTCGCCATCGATGTATTTCACCTACGCCGAGCAGAACCGAACATTTCAGGCGCTCGGCGTTTGGATTCCGGGAACCGCGAATGTTACGGGCCTGGCCGAGCCGGAGCAGGTTCGCACCGTTTCTGTGAGTGACGGAGTGCTGCAGGCGCTCGGGGTTCCACCGGCTGCCGGCCGTTGGCTCCTGCCGGCTGACCAGATTCCGCAAGCTTCGGAACCTAACAGTTTCTCGGGGCGTTCCTCCACGGTCATGCTCGGCTATGGGTACTGGCGGCGTCATTTTGGAGGAGACCGATCGGTCATCGGGCGGAATCTCACCGTGAATTCCCGGCCACGCCAAATCGTGGGTGTCATGCCCCGAGGCTTCCGGATAGTCAAGATAGAACCCGATTTGATCCTGCCGCTGGCATTTGATCGAGGCCGGGTGATCCTCGCGGGCTTCGGATTCCATGGCATCGGGAGGCTCAAACCCGGCGTCACGATTGCGCAAGCGAATGCGGACCTGGCGCGGCTGTTACCGGTTTGGATGGACACCTGGTCAAATGGACCTAATTTGAACGGCCGATGGTACGAGAACTGGAGGATCCGGCCCACGATTCGCCCGTTGAAGCAGCAGGTAGTCGGGAACGCCGGCAGCGTCTTGTGGATCGTGATGGGGACCATCGCGCTGGTGATGCTCATGGCCTATGCCAACGTTACGAATCTGCTGTTGGTCCGCGCGGAGGCGCGCCAACGCGAACTGGCTCTTCGAGCCGCGTTGGGTGCAGGGCTGGCACGCATTGTCCGCAGCCTGCTGGTCGAAAGCGTGATGCTCGGCCTGATGGGCGGCGCACTCGGTGTGGTGGTCGCGTATGCCGGCCTGCGCTTGCTCGTGGCGATTGGCCCGGCCAATCTGCCGCGCTTGAACGAAATCTCCGTGGATCTACGCACCTTCGGGTTTACGCTGATGCTTTCGGTGTTGTCGGGGCTGTTTCTTGGACTGGCCCCGGCCTTCCGGTACGCCGGCCCGCGAATTTCGGCAGCGCTGCGGAGCGCGGGCAGAACAGCGAGTGTCAGCCGCGAGCGGCATCGCGCCCGCAACGTTCTGGTGGTTGCGCAAGTGGCTATCGCGCTGGTGCTGCTAGTGAGCGCAGGGCTGATGATCCGCACGGCGCGGGTCTTGCGCACTGTGGAGCCGGGGTTCACCGGCGCGGAGCATCTTCAAACCGTGCGCATCTCGATTCCGTCTTCGCTCATTCCGGAGCCCCAGCTTGTGATCAGGACCCAACACGACCTGGCCGACAAGCTGAAGTCGATACCCGGGGTGACGTCTGTTGGATTTGCGAGCGAGGCGCCTATGGAAGCGGAGCCGCCGAACTGGGACAATATCTTTCCGGAGGGCAAGACCTACCCAGGCGACGTTGCGCCCCTGCGGCGGTTCGAGAATGTTTCTCCCGGGTTCCTGCACACGATGGGCGCCCGGCTGACTGCCGGCCGTGAATTCATCTGGACTGACATCTACGGGCTCAGGCCGATGGTGATGGTTTCCGAGAACCTGGCGCGCGAGTTCTGGGGCGCTCCCTCCGCCGCGGTCGGGAAACGGCTCCGTCAAGCGTCGATCACGCCTTGGCAGGAAGTGATCGGCGTAGTTCAGGATGTGCGGCAAAATGGGATTCAGGAAAAAGCGCCCGAGATCGTCTACTGGCCGGTCCTGATGCGGAACCAATTCGCCCCGAACGGCCCTCCCATCGCCGCCCGCGCAGTCACTTTCGTGATCCGAAGCGAGCGCGCGGGTACGGGAGGCTTTCTGAACCAGGTGAGACAGGCAGTGTGGTCGCGGAATGCCAGTCTGCCGCTAGCCTCTGTCCGCACCATGCGGGAGATCTATGATGAATCGCTGGCGACCACTTCCTTCACACTTGTGATGCTGGGAATCGCGGGCGGCATGGCGATGATGCTCGGTTTGATCGGCATCTACGGGGTGATTTCGTACGTTGTATCGCAACGGACACGCGAAATCGGGATCCGGGTAGCGCTGGGGGCGGAGCCGGGCGCTTTGCGGTGGCTATTCGTGCGGTATGGGCTGGCGCTCGCCGGCGCCGGCACCGCGACCGGATTGGCCGCCGCAGCCGGGTTGACGCGGCTGATGAAGTCCGTGCTGTTTGGAATCAGCCCGGTCGATCCGCTCACCTACATGACCGTGCCCGTCGTTCTGATTGCGGCTACGGTATTGGCCAGTTATCTGCCTGCGCGCCGGGCGGCGGCAGTAGATCCGGTCGAGACGCTACGGGCGGAGTAGACCTAGGTTTCGCGGTTTGTCACTGACAACGCGGCGCCTTAGATTGTATGATTCTCGGCATGCAACGCAATGTGGGCATTCTATTTTTGATGGGAGTGGCGCTGGCTTCGGCGCAGAGCGAAGGCCACGTGAGCAAGGCCGCGCCGGAGTTGGACCAGGTCATTTGGGAGGACGCCAAGATCGAAAAGCTCGGCGGCGGCTTTGGCTTCGTGGAAGGCCCGGTGTGGATCCACGCGGGCTGGATCTACTCGGCCTGTCTGCTGTTCAGCGATATCCCCAATAACGTCATCCGGAAGTGGACGCCGGGCGGCAAGTTCACGGTCTTCCGAGAGCACAGCGGCTTCAGCGGAAGCGGCGCCCCCGCCGGGGCGCTCATCGGCTCCAACGGCCTGACTCTGGACAAGCGGGGGCACCTGGTCATCTGCGAGCACGGCAACCGCCGCGTGGAACGGCTGAATATGAGGACCGGCAAGGCGGTGGTGCTGGCCGACAAGTACGAAGGCAAGCGGCTCAACAGTCCCAATGACGCCGTGGTCAAATCCGACGGCTCCATTTACTTCACGGATCCTCCCTACGGCCTGCCGAAAGAAGATGCCGACCCGCAGAAAGAACTGAGTTTCAATGGCGTCTACCGCCTGGCGCACGGCAAACTGCAACTCTTATACAAGGACCTCAGCCGCCCCAACGGCATCGCCTTCAGCCCGGACGAAAAGTATCTCTACGTGGGCAACTCGGATGCCGCCCGGAAGATCTGGATGCGGTTCGACGTGCGTCCGGACGGCAGCATCGCCAACGGCAAGCTGTTCTACGACGTGACGAAGGAAGCCGCGGACGGGCTGCCGGACGGCATGAAGGTGGACACGAAGGGCAACCTCTACTGCACCGGTCCGGGCGGCGTGTGGATCTTCTCGCCCGAGGGGAAACACCTGGGGACCATCCAACTGCCGGAGATTCCGGCCAATTGCGCTTTCGGCGACCGCGATCAGCAAACGCTGTACATCACGGCACGCACAGGCTTGTATCGGGTGCGCCTGAATGTGGCGGGAGTCCGCCCGTAAGAGGGGCGGGCCGCCTGGACACCCCGGATCTGCACGCGGGGCCTTACATGCCGCAACGGTGGATGGCGCGTTGCAGTGGCGCTATGATTGCAGCTCGGATGGTGTTTTTCCTCGTATTCGCCGCCGCGCTCTTCGGCGGCCCGCGAATGGACCTGGCGCCGTTCGGCCGGCCTTGCTGTTCGACCGATGAGTACCAACTTCAAACGACATTTGATTACCGGCATCCACGCGGGCTGATCCGCGCCGCCGGCGGCCGGGGCATTTACGGGTTGCAATGGGCCGAGGAGCGCGACCTGTTTGAGATCGTGGTGCGTTTCACGAAGGCTTACGAGGCCCGCAGCGTGGGGGTGCAGTATTGGTTTCGCAACTGGCCCTACCCGCCGCCCCACATGCCGGCCATCGAGGATCCCGTGGACGACCCATGGCAGGGGCAGTGGCTGGTTGCGAGGACCGAGCAGGCGTGCGAAACGCGCACCTGCCACTTTACTTTCCTCCCGCTCGCGGCCGAGGAAAACCCGCGCGCGGGCAACCTTCCCGGCGTGCGGTACCGGCGGGCGATTAAGTTTCGACTGGTGTTCCCGGCGGGCAACCTGCCTGTCATCGAGTCGGTACAGGTCTTCAGCCAATCCGAGGTGAAACGCGCGTCTGTGAAGGTGCTCTTCGACGTGGATCGCAAGCCTCCCGAAGGTTCGGCCGCGAAGCCCGAATTCCGCGCTTACAACGGCCGCATCCGCGAGGTGAAGCCCATCGCCGGCGGAACTATCCTCACGGTGGACGCCGCCGACCCGCGTCCGGCCGGCTCCAACGACGTCACGGTGGTGACGGTCACCCGGGGGCGGGACACGTTTTCGTTCGTGCCCGCCGACGCCGGGAGGGCGCCGCTGTACATTCCGGATTACCATGCCTGCATTACGCGGGCCGGCGATGAAAAGCCGTTTTCGCGCGAGATCGTCCAACCGGGGGCGCTTATCCGGGAGCGCCTGGCGCGCGAGCCGGAGCAGACCTACGAGCGCGCCCGCCGCGAGATTCCCGCGCTGGACCCCGTCGAGCGTCAGGGCGACCGGCTCTACCTGCCGCTTGCCGCGGATGCCAGTTGGCAGAAGTTCGCCTTCGAGTGGGGCGGTAACGTCATGATCAGCAAGCGCGGCACCAAGGCCTATGGCGCCGAACTGGCGCGCCTGACCTGGCCCGGCGACCGCATCCGCTGGATGATCGGGACCGGCGACCCCGCCACGTTCCGCCCGAAATCCGAGGATTCCACGCTCTCGGTGATGGAAGACTACCTGCCCGTAGGTACGGCGCGCTGGGCGGCCGGCGACATCGAGTACGAACAAGAGGCCTTCGCCACACTGTTGCAGGGGCCGCTCTCCCCCGAAGACGGCGCGCGCAGCGAGGAGACCCCCGCGGTGCTGATGATGCGCATCCGCGCCCGCAACCGCGGCGGCTCGCCGGAATTGGCGCACCTTTGGGTTCGCATGAGTCCAGACGAGCCCCTGGCGTTCGATGGCACGTTGCTCACAGCGGACGCAGGCCGCGCCACACGCGCGTGCGTGCGCCCGTTTGCCGGAGCCCAAACGGCGATTGACCACGGCGACCTGCACCAAAGTATCACCCTGGCTCCGGGCCAGGACGCCACTACGCTTGTGGCTATCCCCTTTATCCCGGGGCTCAGCGCATCCGAGCGCGCGCGGCTCTCGGAACTGGATTACGATTCCGAGCGCGCCCGGGTGGTCGGATACTGGCGCGGCGTAACGGCGCCAGGCATCCCCTGGCACGTTCCCGAGCAACGCTTCAATACGTTTGCGAAGGCGGTTCTCTGCCACATCCGCATCTCCGCTACCAAGGACCCCAACAGCGGGCTGTACATGGTTCCCGCCGCCAGCTACAACTACAAGGTCTTCGCCAACGAGGCGGTGTTCCAGTCTCAGTTGCTGGACGTGGCTGGTTACCACGATCTCTCGCGCAGGTACCTGGATACCTGGCCCAAGGTGCAGGGATCCAAGCCCTTCCTCGGCTCCTTCACCGGGCAGCAGGGCGTGTATCACGGCGCGAAAACCGGACCGGACTACGACTATACGGCCAGCAACTACAACCTCGACCACGGCACCGTGCTTTGGTCGCTGGCGGAGCACTACTGGATCACACGCGATCGCGACTGGCTGAAAGGCATCACCCCCAGCCTGAAGAAGGCCGCGGATTGGATCGTCGGGCAACGGCAGCTCACCAAGGTGCTCGAGGGCGGCGCACCCTGCCCGGAGTACGGCCTGTTACCCGCCGGCCACCTGGAGGATAACGCCGATTGGGGCCACTGGTTTTCCGTGAACGCCTACGCCAGCCTGGGTCTGACCGAGATGGCCAAGGCGCTGGCGGAAGCCGGCGACCCGGACGCGGGGCGGTACCGGAAAGAGGCCGCCTTGTACCGCGCCGACTTGCGCCGGGCGGTGGACCGCGCGGCCGCCGCGTCCCCGGTGATCCGCCTGCGCAACAATACGTGGGTCCCCTACGTGCCCACCCGCGTGCACCAGCGCATCCGGCTGTTCGGGCCTCTACGGGCCGGATATTATTCGCGATACCGGGAGAAGGCGCTTCCCACGTATCGCCTCTCGGCGACGCGCGAACTCCTGTATGGTCCCCTGATCCTGGTGGACACCGGTATTTATGATGCCCGCGAGCGCCTGGCCCGCTGGGTCATCGACGATTGGGAAGACAACGCGACCATGTCGGAACCACTGGGGCTGCACGTGCACGGCTGGGTGGATGAAAACCTGTGGTTCAGCCGCGGCGGCATGGTTTTCCAGGCCAACCTGCAAAATCCAATTCGCGCGTACTTGAGGCGCGGTGAAGCGCGCGCCGCCATTCGCGATCTGTATAACAACTTCGTCGCGTGCTACTACCCCGCGGTGAACGTGTTCACCGAGGAATATCGGCAATGGCGTTCGCCCAGCGGGCCGTTCTACAAGATCCCCGACGAAGCGAAGTTCGTCCACCGCCTGCGCGACATGCTGATCACCGAGTACGAGGGCGACCTGATCTTCGCGGCCGCCACGCCGGAACGCTGGCTGGCGCCCGGGCAGGAAATCTCGGTCCGGGATGCGCCCACAGAGTATGGTCCGGCCAGCTATCTGCTGCGGGGCGGTTCCGGGGAAGTGCGCGGGACGATAGAGCTGCCGCAGCGGAGTCCGTATCGCAATGCCTGGCTGGTCATCCGCGTGCCGGAGAGCCGGAAGATCCGTTCCGTCACGATCAACGGCAAACCCTGGACCGGGGTAGATGCGGAGGGCCACCGCATCCGCCTGCCGAAGATCCAGGGACGGATGGAAATTGTAGTCAAGACCCTGTAGCGCGGAGGTCATCATGAGAACTCGCGCCGTCCGATTCTGCCTGGCCGCTTTCCTGGCCGCCGCCGGAGGTCACCCTGGGGGGAGGCGACCCAGCTGATTGCCCGACGGCGGCACGAGGTGCGCGCGGTGGAGGAACGGGCCAGGCCACAGGCGAATTTCGAGGCGCTGGTAACGCACGAGCGTGCTGTCCCTCCGGCGCTGGATGGGAGAACGGCAGCCGGCAAGTCTCGCCGGAGCCCGGCTCCGCCTTCGCCGCGGCCGTTGTCCCTGTTCGGGAGGCAGGCTTCCTCTGAGTGACCGTCGCGGCGTGTATAATCGCGGGAGCAGGTGCACTAATGGAACCCAACAATCTTCTCGCAACCACGCGCCGTGGCTTCGTGCGCGCCGGGCTCGGCGCGGCAGGCGTGGCGGCCTCCGCCGCCGGCGCGGCCAGGCGGCCGCTCGAGCCGCTATCGCCGGGCATCAAAATCACCCTCCAGCTTCCCACGAACTTTACCGACGAGGACCTCAAGTTCGCCAAACAGATCGGAGTGCGCTATGTCACCGTGGGAACCACCGGCGGCACCTACGAGATGTTCGCGGACTTCAAGCGGCGCATCGAAAGCGCCGGCTTGAGTGTGACCAACATCGGCAACACCAAGGTACACAACATGCCGGAGGTCACCCTCAACCTCCCCGGGCGGGACCAGAAAATCGAGGAATACAAGCAGTACCTGCGCAACCTGGGCAAAGCCGGAATTCACTACACCACCTACGCCCACATGGCGAACGGCATCTGGAGTTCCCCGCCGGAGACCGCCCGCGGCGGCGCTCCCGCGCGCGCCTTCCACGAGGCCACCGCCAAGGGATATTGGGTGGGCCAGGTCTTCGAGCCGCCGCTGACTCATGGACGGCGCTTCTCCAAGGAGGAAATCTGGGAGAACTACACCTATTTCATCAAGCAGGTGGTTCCGGTGGCCGAGGAGGAGGGTGTTCGCATCGGCATCCACCCGGACGACCCGCCGGTTCCCGAACTCGGCGGAGTGCCGCGTTGCATTTTCGGCAACTTTGATGGATACGTGCGCGCGCTCGAAATCGCCAACAGCCCCAATGTGGGCGTCTGCCTGTGCTGCGGCACCTGGATGGAAGGCGGCAAGTACATGGGCAAGGACGTCTATTCCGCGGCGCGGGAATTCGCCAAGATGGGCAAGCTGTGGAAGATCCACTTCCGTAACGTGAGCGCTCCCATTCCGGACTTCGTGGAGGAGTTCGTGGATGACGGCTACACCAATATGCGGAAGCTCATGCGCACGCTGGTGGACGTGGACTTCCGAGGTATTCTCATCGCCGACCACGTTCCCGGCATGGTGGGCGGCCGCACCGGCTGGGCCTACAGCATCGGATATATCCGCGCGCTGCACGATATGGCCCGCGACGAGCAGCGGCGGGCGTAAGTGCACGGGTGATATACTCCCCGCTCGTGGAGCATGGAATGACTCGCCGGGTGTGGCTGAGCGGAGCCGTGGGCAGCCTGGCCGCGGGGGCCGCGGCTGGTCCCCCGAGCCTGCTCATCGACACGCACATTCATCTGTTCGCTGACGACCAGAAGCGCTTTCCCTATCACCCGAACGCTACCTATCGGCCTCCGGCGCAGCCGCTCGAACCGTACCTACGGTTCGTGCGGTCGAGCGGCATCCGCCACGTCGTGATCGTGCATCCGGAGCCCTACCAGGACGATCACCGGTACCTGGAATATTGCTTTGCGCACGAGCCCTCGGCGGGATTCTTCAAGGGCACATGCTTGTTCGATCCGATCGCTCCGGAAACCCCCGCGCGGATGGAGGCATTGACGGAAAAGCACCCGGGGCGCATCGTGGCGCTGCGCATTCACGAGATGCATCCGCCCGGGACGCCGCCCAGCACGTCCGGCGCCATCAAGGACCGCGACCTGCGGGCGCCGGCCATGAAAACCACCTGGCGGAAGGCGCAGTCGCTGGGCCTGGCGATCCAAATGCATTTTCTGCCCTACTACGCGCCGCAGATCGGTGAGCTGGCGGCGCAGTTTCCGGAGGTGCCCGTGATTCTGGACCACCTGGGGCGTGCCGGACAAGGCAGCGCCGCCGATCAGAAGCGGCTGTTCGAACTGGCCAGGCTGCCGCGCGTATACATGAAATATTCGGCGGTGAACTACTCCTCGCGGGAGCCGTATCCGTATCCCGACGCCAAGCCGCTGGTACGCCGCGCTTTCGACGCCTTCGGGCCGGACCGCATCGTCTGGGGCGGGCTGGGCCACACGATGGAGGAGTTCGAAAAGCAGGTGCACCTGTTCGAAATCATGTGGGATTTTGCTGCGGAGTCCGACAAAGCCAAGATCCGCGGCCGCAACGCCACGCGTCTGTATGGTTTCCCGGCGTGAAGGGCGGCGGGCGATACTAACCAAAGACAGAGTAAGGGGGAACGACCTGCGAGCCGTAGAATAAGGGCAGAGGCAGTGCGCGCATTGCCGGAGAAGCGGGCGTGGAACAGATTCAACGACAAGTCGCGGAGATGGCCATCCGGCTTTTGGCGCGCTCAGCGGACGGCCTCCGAAACGATCCGGATGCGCTGGCCGAAATCGAGCGGCTGGCACAACAGGTGCTGAAAGAAGTGGCAGGGATGCGCGCCACCACGGCGCGCCTGCCCGGTGAAACGCGAGGCGCGTGGAAGATTCTGCCGTCTCTGCGGTGAACTTCCTGACTGACTCGGCCTCTAAAGGTCTTTGATCCGCAAGGGCACGTCGGCGGCCTTCCAGGCCGTCTTGAACTCTTGCTCCACCCAGGCGGCCCCGTCGGTCCTCCCCTGAGCCTTGAGACTCTCCAGCAGCCCGAACAGCATGCGCCCGTTCCTGGGGCTCCGCCGCAACCCGTCGCGAAACGCGCTCTCCGCTGCCTGCGCATCGCCTGACAAGAGCAGCGCCGCGCCCAGCGACTCCCGCACCGGGTAGTACCACGCGGGCGGCTCATCATACGTCAAGCCGTCCTGAATCTGCACGGCCCGCCGCCACTTCGCCACCGCGCCGGCCGGGGTCGCTTCCACCCGCGCCTCCAGGACCGCCGAAGCCAGGTTCATGACGTCGCCCAGTTTGTTGTTGCCCCACGGTGTGTTCCCGTCGAGCGCCTTGCGGTGTTTCTCGAACTCGGCCTGCTCGGCCCGCGCCTCGCTCCGCTTGTCCTTAGCGGCGAGAGCCAGTGCCCGGGAATAGCGCCACATCGCCTGCGTCAGCGGATTTTGTGAGGCCGGCCGCGGTGCTGCCATCAGGGCGTTCCACTCGCCGATGCGCAGTTGCATCATGGTCACGAATACGCCGAAGACGTCCCCCATCTCCGGCATGACCCGCGCCATCGGCTTGACGGCCTCTTCGAATTGGGCGATGGCTTTGCGGGTCTCCGCCGCGCCGCCCTGCATCGCGCGTGCGTACAGGACGAATTGGAGGTTGTGCAGGTAGTACGGGTAGTAGGCGCCGATCACCCCCGTCCTGGCGAAATAATCGCGATCCACCGCCGCTGCGCGCTCGTTCACATCCACGGCCGTCTGATATTCGCCCAATACCAGCCAGATATGCCCCGGCATGTGAACCAGGTGGCCCGCCGCGGGTACGATCCCCATGAGCCTTTGCGCGCTGGGCACGGCCCGCTCCGGCGTCGGCGAGGATTCCACCGCGTGGATGTAGAAGTGGTTGGCTCCGGGATGGTTCGGGTACCGCCGGAGGACGCCTTCCAGAACGCGCTCGGCTTCCTCTTCCCCCTGCGCGGGCTTGCCGTCGCTGCTGTACCATCTCCAGCGGACCGGCAGCATCAGAGACTCGGCGTACCACGTCTGCGCGTCCGGGTCGTCGGGATAGCGTGCCGCCAGAGCGCGCATGGCGGCCGTATACTTCGCGGGGTCGGAGTAATCCGGGCACCGCGCCGCGGCCGCCTCCAGCCACGCGCGATCCGCCGGTGTGATGCCGCCGGCCCTGAGTCCAGCCATGGCCGCCTCGCAGGACTCCTTCAGGTGGACGTCCGGATCCATGTCCATGTTCAGGTAGGGTCCCAGGGCCGTCGAAATCCCCCAGTGCGCCATTGCCGCGTGCGGGTCGATCTCCAATGCCTTGCGGAACGAGCGAAGAGCTTCGTAACGGTTGAAGCCGTAGAGCAGCGCCAGGCCCTGGTCGAAGAATTTCTGCGCCTGGGGATTGCTGGTGGCAATCGGATGCGTCCAGATCCCCAGGCCGGGGTATAGGGCCACGGGCTTTTCCTGGGGCACACCCGCCGGGTGGGGGTGCTGCGCCAGGCCCAGGGCACAACAAAACAACAACGCAGTGATCCTCCGCATGGGTCTTTCCTCCGGGTCAGTCTACCAGCTAGTAGCCGAAGCCGGGACGCGGCATGGGCACGTCCAACCGCAATTCCTTGGGGAATCGCTCACGCATCACTCCCAGCGCCGGCCAGGCGTAGCGCCGGCTCAGGTCCACGGTGGCGATCGCGGCGGTGCCCTGTTCGGTGGCCAGGGCCTGCACTTCGCCTTTCGGGTCCACGATGAAGGAGGGATTGCTGTAACAGGACTGCGCCACGAAGACACGATTCTCGATGGCCCGTGCTTTGACCAGCGGTTCGGTGGCGCCCCAGATGGGCAGCAGGATGATCTCGGCTCCTTCGAGCGCCAGGGCGCGCGCGGGATCGGCGAATTCGGAGTCCCAGCAAATCATCAGGCCGACCTTGCCGAAGTCGGTTTCGAACACCGGGTAATGGTCGCCGGGAGTCAGGCCGGCTTCGATTTCGGTGTACGGCAGATGCACCTTGCGATATTTGCCGATCAACTCCCCGGAGCGGCCGAGCAACACGGCGGTGTTGTAGACGGCCGTCCCCTCGCGCTCGTAGAGGCCGGCCACCACGTAGGCTTTTCTGCCGCGGGCCAGTTCGGCGAGACGTGCGGTGGTGGGGCCGGGCACCGGCTCGGCGACATCCACGTATGACTTCCCGGTGCCCGCCACGGTGATGCCTTCGGGCAGCAGAATCACGTCGGCCGGGACCGTGACGGCGCGCTGGACGGCCGCGACGAAGCGGTCCACGCTTTCGGCCGCGGAATGGGTGCCTTGCGGCATGAACTTGATGCTGGCGATGGTCACGCGCCGCGGAGCGGGAGCGGGGATGGGCTCGAGCGAGATGTCATCCCACCAAAGCGTGCCGGAAGGGGCGTTGGCCAGGAAAAGCTGAATGCGCACGGCGGCCGCGCCTTCGGGCGCCGGAGCATCGAGCGATAGACGCATCCAGTCCCCGGCGGGGCTTACCGCGTACGGGAAATCCGGATGCCCGATGCGTTTCGCGGCCGCATCGGTCCAGACCAGCCGCGCCAGCACCTGGCCCGATTCGTAGCGGATGCCTTCCGCGCGATAGTAGGCCACAAAGCGGTACCACTGGCCCGGCGCAATGCCGGCCACCGGATGCTCCCAGCCGCCAAACACGGCGGGGTTGCTGTTGCCGGAAATGGCCAGGGAACCGGGGCGCGTCCGATAGTGGAGAGGATCCACGAAGGTGCGCGGGGCGATCTCCGGACGCGGCGCCCAGATGGTCCATCCCGCCGGCAGGCCGTTTGTCTCCGCCCGGAAGCCGGAAAACGCGACCCGCGATAGTCCCGCCCAACCCGGCGCCGCTATCAACACGCAAGCCAGAATCCAGCGCATGGAGGTCACCAGCCGATCATCTTATCCCAAGCGCGGGCTATGGCAGAATCGGGGGGATGCCCGGAATGCGAAGACGCACCCGTTTGCTCCCGCTGATCCTGCTGGCGATGGCAGGCCGCGCCGAAAAGCAGCATAGCTCGTTCTATCCGCTGCGCCTGATCGAAACCGCCCGGGCCAACGCGGCGAAATATGCGTGGGCAGCCGAAATCCAGCAACGCCTGGTGCGCGAGGCGCAGCCCTGGCTGCCGTTTTCGGACGAACAGTTGTGGGACCTGATGTTCGGGCCGCGCATCACGCGCTCGCACATGGTGTGGTCAGCGGGCTACTGCCCGGCGTGCCGGCGCCCCATGCCCATGTACGACTGGAAGATCGACGCGTTTGCGCTGCCCTGGAAGGTGCGCTGCCCGCACTGCAACCAGACCTTTCCGAAGAACGATTTTTACCGGTTTTACCGCAGCGGTCTGGACGAGCACGGCGTCTTCGATCCCAAGCTCGCGGACCGCTCGCTGCTCTACAACGAGGAGCACCCCGACCCGGCCGACCCGCTGCACCGGTTCGGCGTGGACGATGGGGAAGGATACGTCGAAGGGGAGCACCGTTGGCGCTTCATCGGCGCCTACCTGCAATACGGCCAGTTCCGCCAACTGGTGCTGGGCGGCATCACCAAACTGGCAGCGGCCTACACCGCGACCGGCGATCCGCGGTACGCGCACAAGGCGGCGGTGATGCTGGACCGGGTGGCGGACGTGTGGCCGGATTTCGACTTCGCCACACAGGGGTTGGTGTATGAACTGCCGCGCTATGGCGGCGGCGCTTCCGGCTACGTTTCCTATGCCATCGACTCGGCCTACGAGGTGCGCAAACTGGTGCTGGCGTACGACGAGATCTTCGATGCGATCCGGGACGACGGCGCGCTAGCGGCGTTCCTGAGCCGCCAGGCGGAGCGCTACCGGCTGGCCAACCGGAAGCGGTCCTTCGCCCAAATCGAGGCCAACGTCGAGGAGCGCATTCTGCGGGACGTGCTGCGGAACCCGCGGAAAATCCGCACGAATTTTCCGGGCGTGGAAGGCACGCTGGCCATGGTCCGCACGGTGCTGGACTGGCCGCGCAATCGCGCCGAGGTGATGGCGGCCATGGATGAGATCGTGGAGGCGAGCACAGCGGTAGACGGGCTCAGCGGAGAAAAGGGTCTCGCCGGGTACGCCACCATCGCGCCGCGCTACCTGGCGGACTTCCTGGGGCACTACGCGCGCTTCGACGCAAGCCTGCTGGAGACCTTGGTCGAGCGGCACCCGAAGCTGCGCGAGACTTATCACTTTCACGTGGACACGTGGTGCGCCGGGCGGCAGTACTATCCCCCGGTGGGCGACGATAGCGCCTTTGCACGGAAGAACACGCACTATCCCGCGCTGCGCCTGGAGGGAGAAGCCGGAGAGATGGACACGGACCCGCCGGTGTCCGCGTACACTTACCTGTGGCGCCTGTATCAGGCCACGCGCGATCCGGTCTACCTACAACTTGCCTACCTGGGCAACCATAGCCGCACGGACGGTCTGCCGCACGACATCTTCGCCGGAGATGCCGAAGCCATGCAGAAGGCGGTGGCGGAGACGGTGGCGCGCGAAGGGGCCTTTCCCAAGGTGGGCAGCGTGAACAAGCAGGAGTGGCGGCTTGCCATCCTACGCCCGGAGCCCAACCCGGACGCGGGCGCCGTATGGCTGGAATACGATTCCGTGCCGAACGCGAAGCTCAAGAGCCATTACCACTTCAACGCCATGAACCTGGGGTTGTACGCCAAGGGCCTGGACCTGCTGCCGGAGTTCGGCTATCCGGCGGTGCAGTTTGGAAGCTGGCACACCCCGCAGGCGCTGTGGCACAAGCAGACCGCGGCGCACAATACGGTGGTGGTGGATGGCGAGAACCAGGGCGGCGGCGACGGAAAGACCACTCTGTGGGCCGACGGCAAGCAATTCCGCGCCCTGCGCGCGTCTTCGCCGGCGCAGTACCAGGGCCGGCAGTACGAGCGCAGCGTGGCCATGGTCAGCACGTCGGACGCGGACTTCTATGGGATCGATGTGTTCCGCGTGGTGGGCGGAACGGATCATGCGAAGTTCACCCACAGTTCGTTCGGTACGCTGGCGCCCCGGGGCCTGACGCTCGAAGCCGCCCCGGAGTTCGGACACGGCACATTGATGCGGCACTTTCAGGTGGACCGCCATCCCGAGCCGGGCTGGAGCGTGGACTGGAAAGTGGAGGACCGCTATCACTACCTGCCCGCGGGCGCGGATGTGCACCTGCGGTATACGGACCTGACGGAGGGGGCGCAGGCATACACGGCGGAGAGCTGGACGGTGAAGGATGCGTCGTCGGCCGAGGAGTATTGGATTCCGACGGTGATCACCCGCCGGCAGGCGCAGCAGGGTCCGCTGGCCTCGACCTTCGTGGGCGTCTTCGATCCATACGAAGGCGCGCCGCAAATCGGGGCAATCCGGCGGTTGCCGCTCGAAACCCCGGCGGGCGCGCCGTATCCGGAGGCAAACGTGGCGATCGAGATCCGGCTCGCGCGCGGCGGGACGGATGTGTTCCTCGCGGCGGACGCCGAGAATCCCCTGGCGCTGGAGCCCTCACTCGCCGGCATTGGAGTGCTGGTGCAGAAGGAGACGCGCGTGCGGCTGGAGGGTCAGATGGCCCTGGTCCGCCGGGACGGTGCAGGCCAGGTTCGGAGCGTGGCGCTGGCGAAGGCGCGTGCGCTCGAGGCGGGGGAACTGCGCGTGGAATTGCGCCAACCGGCGGACTTTCTGGAACTGGCCGTCGAGCAGGGGCGGGTGCGGGTGCTGGCCGGCGATGCGGGACGGATCCGGTCCATCCGTCTGCGGGGCAAACCGGCAGCCAGGAAGTGACGGCCCAGATCAGGGCTGCATGGGCAGCTTGCCCGTGGCGCGCAAGTTCTCAAGCAGGGGCTTGAGATCGTATCCGCAGACCGTGCAGCGTTCCGTGGAAACCGGGATCATACGCGTGCAATTGGGACAGACCACGCGCAGGTATTGCAGGTACGACCAGGCGGCATCCCAGGTCTGCTTTTCCTGCGGGCGCAGGTTGGTAATCTCCCAGATGCCGGCGCGGTACAGATCGAAAATGGCTTTGAAGAGCTCGCCGTTTTCGCGGTGGAAAGGCAGCGAGAAGCGATAGAAGCCATAGCCGGCGAGCCACCAGCCCAGCGCGGCCAAGGCCGCCCATCCGGGCCCGCCGGCAGGCGGCGTGAACCGCCACAGGCCCGCCACCGCCGCAGCGGACTCAGCCAGCCAGAGCACGCCGCCCGCGAGGCAGATGGCGGAGAGCAGCAGGAAGCCGTCCGCCACGGACCACTGGCTGTCAATGGCCTCTTTCTTTTCCTTCTCCATTTGCAGCCAGATACGCGGCCAGTAGAAAACCGAGTCCATGCCGTAGCGATTGTCGGGGTATTGCTCGTAGCCCGCCAGGATGTTGCCGAGCAGCGTGGGGCGGTACACATAGGGTTCACCCTGCTCGTTAATGGGGTAGAGCCGGAGCTGATACCAGGCTTCGTCGTAGCGGGCGGTGTCGCCCGCGCGGCGCGCGGTCTCCGCCTTTTGGCGAAACCTCCGCAGGCGGGCCTCCTGCAAGCGCTCGCCCCACCGCAGCAGGCGATCCGGCCAGAATATCCGCCCCTCGTAGATCTTGTAGATCTCGCTGGTCAGGGTGGAGATCAGGGCGCCGATCACGAACACGCAGACAGCGAAAGCCGCGAAGCGCTGCCAAATCTGCTCGGCGTTCGCGGGCAAACGGCCCAGCAGCCAGGCGACGGTGGGGTAGAGCACGGCGCTCGCCAGCGCGCCGGGCAGAACCACGCGCATGAAGATGGGGAAACGGACCAGCAGTCCCTTCTCGACGGCTCCTTTAGCGGCCTCAAACGGGAGTTCCATGCGCTCTCGGGCCGCTTAGGGAATTCGGGGACCTTTGCCGGGACCGTGCGGTCCCACGGACAGAAAGTTGCCCAGGAAATCGTCCAGGCCGCGCAGAGCCGACTGGCCTCCGCCTCCCGGAACATCGATATAGTAATACGAGCCGCCGCGTCGCAGGGTCCCGACCGAGTCGATCCACTGCGCCCACAGACGGTCATAAATGTGCCGGTCCTCGAGGGACACCGCAGGCGACAAGCCAAACTGCGAGTACAGCATTTGGATTCGCTGGACCACGTTTAGCCACTCGCGGATCTTTTCGAGATCGGCGGCTGACGCTCCTCCCGGTTGCTGCTGCATATAGACGAGCAGATCCTGGAGTGTGCGTGCGACATTGAAGGTCAGATCTTTCCAGTCCGGCATGGTTGCCTCAGGTGACGTTGAAGTTGAAAGGCGCCGATGCGTGCCCGCCGGGATTGGTGACTACGGCCTGGCATGCCCCGGCGTTGGCCAGGATGGCACTCACGACCACCCTGGTCGAGCCAACCGACGTGACGGTCACATTGGCCGGCGCAGCCGCGCCGGCCAACTGCACCGTCAGGCCATTCATGAAGCCGTCTCCGACGAGCGCCAGGTTTTGGGCAGCCGCATTGTGAATCGGGGCTGCGGGATCGACGGCCAGGATGCTGGGCGGCCCGAACACCGTGAAGCGGAGCGCATCCGAAGGGGCCCCTCCGGGATTCGTCACAAAAGCCTGCCACTCGCCGGGTTGGTCGAGGACGGCATTGGTCTGAACCAGAGTCTTGGAGACGGAGGTGATGCTGCCTCCGGTCAGCACATGCCGGGTCCCGTGCGGATCGGTCAAGGCGACCGACAGGCCGCGCTCGAATCCCGAACCGGTGAGGTTCACCTGCTGCGCGGCTGCGGCCACCGCCGGCGCCGCCGGCACGATTCCGGTGATAGCGGCTCCCCCGGCCGCCTGCTCGGCGCCGCCGCCCTCCGGGGCCGTCGGATTCGACGGGCTGAAGACTTCGCGCAACTGGTTGGCCAGGTAGGGGGCAAACAGGCAGGCGGAACCGAACAGGAAGTTGCGGACCTGCGAAAGATCGGTCACGGTTCCGTAAAGGAAAAGCTGCCAGATGACAGCGTAGCCCACCCCGAGCACGGTGGTCAGAATACCCAGCAGCCCAAGAAGGGCGATGAGGCGGCTGGCGCTGGCCACCATGACCACGTCTTTCTTGTTGTTGATCACGGCGGGCTGCTGGCTGGATTCTTCGGAGACCACATCGCCGGGAGACCATCCCTGGAAGGTGGCGATCACCAGGCCGACTGCTACAGCGATCAGGAGCGCCACGACCAATTTGGTGATGACACCGGCGGCGTTCTGGTAGGCCGCGACCGCCGGGGAATCCGGCGGAACGGCGGGGGAAGCGGCTACTTTGAGCGTGGCGGCGGCGGACGGTGCTCCGCCGGGGTTCTGGACGGTGATCTTCCAGTCACCCACCGCGCCGAAGGAAGCGGTCACCTCCAGTTGCGTGGCGCTCAGCCGTTTAATCGCTGCCGCGGGCAGGGGCGTGGACTTTCCGGAGGGATCGGTGAGGTTCGCGGTGGCGCCCTCCTGAAAATCGGCGCCGGTGAGCAACAGCTTCTGGTTGGGCCCCAGCGGCACGACTTGCGACGCCGCACTGGCGACGCTGGGCGTGGGAGCGTCCGGTTTCGCGGCCGGCGTCCATGCGGCCAAACACAAGCCGACCACGAGAGCTGCAGCGTTTCTCATTCGCCGTCTCCTTCCGGTTTGGGGATCTCCGATTTTACACCGGCCGTCTGATAGTGCGGACGCCGGCCGTGGCGTTGCAGGGGGCGCTCAGTTGGGTTTGCGTTCCACCGGCTGAATGGGACCGGTCAGGCGCATGATGCCCCAGGTGGAATCGTCGTCGCCGGTGCCGTAGATCAGGAGATGCCCCCCGTAGTCGCCGCCGTCCGGATCGGTGTGGACGATCTCCAAGCCATACTCGTCGCCGGGCTTGGGCGGGCGCCAGGCGGGATCGCTCTTACCCAGGGTCGGGGCCATCTCGACGCGCGCTTCCAGGATGAAGTCGCCCGGGCCGCGCTGCCACGGGTTCATGCGGAGGGCATAGTCTACCGCCTGGGGCGGGATGGGCTCTTCGATGTACGAGTTAGCGGCATTGCCGTGACGCCACCAGGCGCCGTAGGACGGCTTACGCGCGTCGGCCACGAAGCAGAAAGCGTTGTCGCCTTGCCCGAACTGTTCGGGACGGTTGTCGCGCGGCGCTTCGAGGAACCAGCAGATGGCGTCTTTGTAGTACCAGCGCTTGGGCTCGTGGTGCGGATCGGAGACGTCATTCACGTTGTCGTGGACTTCCGCGCCGAAGTACAGGTAACGGTGGTCCCAGGCGAGATAGTAGCGCGCGGCGAGATCTTCTTCCGGCGGCGGTTCGTTGCCGTGGTCGGTGAGGCGGTTGCGCGCGGGGTCGTACCAGGGGGCCTGGCGCACGCGCAGAATGTCCCACAGGCCGTCGGTGAAGGCATGGTATTTCCAGTCATCCAGATCGCCGTCGATGCGCGGAGCTTTCTCAAGAAGCGGCACGCGAATGGGGAAGCAGTCCTTGTTCCAGCGCGCGGGATCGCGCGGCTCGATGCGCTCCTGGGAGGGGAGAAGCCAGACGCCGGCCAGCAGGAGCGGGGAGAAGAGACGAAGTGGCCGCATGCGATCCTCCCGGCGAGACCTATTTTCGGACGGCCCGCTGGAGGACCTCCTCCGGCAGGCCGTGCCGCGGGCCCACGTGGTTGAACTCTTCTCCGTAGCGGAAGCCGTGCTTTTTTCCGATGGCCTCCGCCAGCGCGGTAAGATACTCGCGCGAGGGCGTCTCCGGCGAGGCGCGCAGGGCGTCCAGCGCTTCCAGTTTGCGCGAGAAGGTGGCGGTGATGTCCACGGATCGGAAGACGGCTCCGCCCTCGCCGCCTTCGCCAGGGCGATATGCCCGGGCCACGGCGTAGTAGTAGACCTCCGGGGCCCCGTAGGGCGCCAGTCCTTCGCGCGCCAGTTCCGGCCCGAACGTGCCGCCGCCGCTGTAGCCCCAAGCCTCCTCGGCCATCTTGCCGGCGTAGTAGTGGTCGCGGTCCGGATCGTAGTGGATGTAGGGATCGGGAAGCACGATGATCCGCGGCTTGAAGTAGCGGATCAGCCCGAACATCTCTTCGCGTAGTTCGGTGCTGGAGATATAGCCGAGTTCGCCGCTTTTGTGCCCCAGGAAAAGCACTTCGCGCGCGCCCAGCCGGCGCGCGGCCTCGTGGGCCCCGTCGGCATTGGCTTTCTGGGTCTCCGCAGGCCCCAGACCGTGCGAGTATTTCTCGTCGTTGGTCACCTGCACCACGGTGACCTCGGCCCCCTCGCCGATCCAACGGGCCAGCGTGCCGCCCGCCCCTGAGAGGTAGTCGCCCGCATGCGCCGTGACCACCAGCACCTGGTCGGCGGCCCATGCCGGCACGGTCAGAAGCACAGCGGCGAGAATCAGGACCATCGTGATAGCATCATATACCACCGATGCGAACCGCTCTCGTGGTGCTGGCTGTTGTGTGCCCGTTGTGGGCGCGCCTGCCGTTGGGGAAGGTGCCGCCGGGCAAGACGTTCCTGGTCGTGCTGCCGCACCACGACGATCACACCTGGGACTACGGTTTCGGGGGGCTGATCGCCAAGTTCACCGACGCGGGGTACGCCGGCTACTACGTGCGCATGACCAACGACGAGAAGGATGGCGCGCTGGGCTGGGCCGGCAACAACGAGATCAACTACAAGGAATGCCTGGAGGCGGTGCGCTTCCTGGGAATGAAGGACGTGATCAGCCTGAACTGGCGGAACGACCACAGCGATTCAGTCCCGGCCAACGAGATCCGCGCGCAGTTGATCCTGCTGATCCGCAAATACCGCCCCCAAGCCGTGATGGCGTACGATCCGTGGGGCCATTACGACCGCAATCCCGATCACCGCAAAAGCGCGCGGGCCGTGGCGGACGCGATTTGGGCCGCGGGCGATCCGGACATCCTGCCGGAGCAGGCCGAACTGGGCCTCAAGCCCTGGCGCGTGCCCTACCAATACTATTCGCAGCGCAGCGATTACGGCTACGGATACACCCCCAATATCGCCTTCGAGCTGAACGAAAGCCAGATGGCGCGCAAGGCCAAAGCGTACTGGATGAACCGCAACGTGCGCTTGCAGCCGTCGCTCGGCCGGGGCATCCGCGCGGAACTGGCGCGGGAGAACCTGACCATCCCGGAACTGGAAGGCCTGAGCGATCTCGAAGCCACCCAAAAGCTCCAGGAGTGGCGCATGTACTGGATCTCGGAAAAGCGCGGCCGGGAGAACGGGGTGAAGTACGCCGAGGTCTTCGATTTCGTAGACGAATTCGATGATCTGCCGGCCGTGCGCGACCATCTGGCGCGCCGGACCTCGCCGCCAGAGGTTCCGGCGGGTGCGGCGCTGCCGCAGGGGAGCGCGCTGGTGGTCACCACGTATGCCGAGGACTACCTGCTCTCGGCGGGAGGCACGCTGGCCCGCATGATTCAGGGCGGCGCGCCGGTCTATGTGCTAACCGTCATTGCAGACGGCCACTCCGTGGAAAGCGACGCGGCGGGGCACGCGCTGGGCGTGAAGCAGGTCATCTCGCTGGGGTATCGGAAAGGCGAGCTGCCGGCGGTTTCGCCGACCGAACTGCGCGACCGCATCCTGTTCCAGATCCGGCGCCTGAAGCCGCGCGTATTGTTCATCCCGAATCCTTACACGCATCACGAGGGCCGGCTGGATCGCCTGTACGCGGGCAGCGCGGCCGAAGAGGCGCGCCTGGCCGCGGGACTGGCCAATTTCGAACCGCCGTTCGCACTGGCCGGCCTCGCGCCCTATGCAGCCCGGGAGCTGTATTACTATTCGCTGCCCCTCGACCCGGAAACGCTGCGGCCGGAAGCCGACGCGCCCTTTGTGCCGCAGCCGGCGGCGTTCGATATCCGCGCTATGATGCCCCGCAAGCTTGCTGCCGTGCTGGCGCTCAAGACCGCCAATGCGGCCGTCGCGCGCGACGTGGAGCAGCGTCTCGCGCGCACCGGAAGGAAGCTGGACGACGCCTCGGGCGAGGCGGTGGCCAGGATCCGGGTGAGCGGCCTGGGGACCACGGAGAGCTTCCTGCGCGCCGCCCGCTGACGGCTATGCGCTGAATACATCACGGTAATTCCGAATGGCAGTACTCAGCAACCCAGCCGCGGCCGAAAGGGAGCGGCCGAACTCGCGAAAGTGCGCCTGGCCTGGCGTTTAGGGCAGGCCGAAAGCCACCACGTTGGAGCCGGCGCTCAGCGCGACATATTGCCTGCCTTCCACGCTGTACGTGATGGGCGAGGCCGAGATGCGCTGGCCGTTGTTAAAGTGCCAGAGTGCTTTGCCAGTGCGGGCGTCGAGCGCGGTCAGCACGCCCTGGTCATCGCCGGCGAAAATCAGGCCGCCCGCCGTCGATAGCAGGCCCGCGCCATAGCTCCGCGAACCGATCTGCGGGTAGTCCCACTGGAGCTTCCCGGTGGTCAGATCCAGGGCGCGCACGTGCATTTCCCAGGGCTCCTCGGGGCTTTCGATGTAGCCGGTCGCCATGAAGGGATGGCCGCCCGGCTGGAAGCTGTCCGCCGACTTGGTGTTGATGCCGCAGCCCTCCATGGCTACCACGTAGAACCAGTTGGTCTCCGGATTGTATGCCGGGGACATCCAATTGGTGGCGCCCGCGGTGGCCGGGCACACCTTGGTGCCCTGCAGGCTGGGCTCCACGCCGGGCACGCGCATGGGACGCCCGTCCTCGGCCAAGCCGGAGGCCCAGTTGATCCGCTGAACGAACGGCGTGCCGTGCAGGAACCGGCCGCTGGTGCGGTCCAGCACGTAATAAAAACCGTTGCGGTTGGCCTGCACCAGCAGTTTGCGCGGCCGGCCCTGGTAGGGCGCATCCACCAGGATAGGGATCTCCACGGAGTCCCAATCGTAGACGTCGTGGGGTGTGAACTGGAAATACCACTGCAATCTTCCGGAGTCCGCGTCGAGCGCCACCATGCATTCTGTGTACAGGTTGTCGCCCATGCGGGAATCGCCGTTGAAATCCGGCGCGGGGTTGCCGATCCCCCAGTAAATCAGGTTGAGCTGCGGGTCGTAACTGCCCGTGAGCCAGGTGTCGCCGCCGCCGGTTTTCCAGGAGTCGCCTGGCCACGTCTGGCTGCCCGGCTCGCCGGGGCGCGGGACGGCCCACCAGCGCCACAGGCGCTTGCCGGTTTGGGCGTCATAGGCGTCCAGCCATCCGTTCAGGCCGTGGTCGCCCGGCGCGATGCCCACGATGATCCTGTCTTTCAGCGCCAGCGGCGCCACCGGGCACCAGTAGCCGTCCTTGGGGTCGGCCATCTGAACGTCCCAGAGCAGGTTGCCGGTCAGCGCGTCGAGGGCCACCAGGTGCGCGTCCGGAGTGCCAAAGTACACCCGGCTGCCGTAGACCGCCACCCCGCGATTCGGGCCGCGGTGCAGCGCGGGCTGGCGGTGATGCTCCCAGATGAGGCGTCCGGTGCGGGCGTCCAGGGCGTAGACTTCGTTAGGCTGGGAAACGTACATCACACCGTCCACCACCACGGGCACGCTCTCCAGGCGCTGTGCTCCGGGCACATGAAAGATCCACCGGGGCGCCAGCGCATGCACGTTGCGAATGTCGATCTGCTTCAGCAGGCTGTGCCGCTGGGAATTGTAGGAGCCGTTGTAACTGATCCAGTTGGCCGGGGTGGGGCGCAGCAGATCCGGGAAAGACAGGCCGGCCGGGCGGGCCACGGTGGAGGACAGAGTGGGGCCGGAGTCCCGGGTCAGGCGGGCCAGGAAAGCCAGCAGATCCTGGATCTCCCCGGCGCTCAAAGAATCGGCGGCTACCGGCATCAGGGGGCGCGGCTCGTAGGCCAGTTCGCGCAGTTCGCCGCGGGCAAACAGGTGCAGCTTGCCGGCCGTGTCCACAAACTGCACGGAAAAATTGTTCTCGTTGCGCACGATGCCGCGCAGCGTGCGGCCCTGCGCGGTGACCACGTGCGCGGCGCGATACCCGCGGGCGTGATTGGGCCGGGGCTTGGTGAGCACGTCGCGCAGGAAGTTCAGGCTGCGCTCGCGGGCGATGTTGGAAAGGTCCGGCCCCAGGAAGCCGCCGCTGCCGCGCACCGTGTGACATTCGAGGCACCGGCCCTTGCCGCGGAAAATCTCCCCGCCGCGCACCCGGTCACCCTCGACCGGAGAGTCGATGGCCGTCGCCCGCAGGCTGCGAATGTAAGCCACCACGCTCCAGACGTCGTTCTCCGGCATGCTGAAGGGCGGCATCAGGGTGCCCGGGATGCCGTTGCGAATGGCGTCGAACAGGTCGCGGTCGCTCGAACGCAGATAGCGGCGCGCGGCAGCCAGGGCCGGCGCCCGGTCGCCCACGGTGCCGTTCAGCCCGTGACACATAGTGCACGCGCGGTTGTAAATTTCGTGGCCTTTTTCGATCACGCTGGGATCGTTTCCCAGCGGATTACCCGCACGCTGAGCCCAGGCGCAGCACGCGCCGAGCCAGAGAATCAACCATCGACGGCGAAACATGCGCCTATCTGTTTATCAGAAGCTGGCGGCGAGCGGCAATCGCCCCCGAGGCCAGGCGGGCGCTACTTGCGGTAGATGGCGTCGCCCACGCGGCGCATCCAGGCCAATTCTTCGGCGGGCATGGGCCCCTGGCGCAGGGCGGCCAGCGCGCCGCGCATCTGTTCGGCGCTGGCGGGCCCCGAAAGGCACACGTGCACTGCCGGATGCGACAGCACGAAGCGGTAGCAGTCCGTGGCGGTGGGGACCTTCTCGCCCTTCGGAACGCGGCGCGGGTCCAGCAACTGGCGCCAATTGGTGGCCGTGAAAGAGACGATGCCGGGCGGCCGCCCCGCCGGCAGCTTCGGAAACACGTCGCGCTCGGCTCTGCGGTGCACGGCGTTGTAGCGCACGTGAAAGATGTCGAAATCGCCGTTGCCGGCCAGTTGCGGGGCGAGCGGCCGGTAGTGCGTGGAAACCGCCAGGAATCGCGCCAGGCCGCGTTCCCGCAGGCGCCGGCAGGCGTCCAGGATGCGCGGCGGGACGGGGTGGTTCCACATGCCCAGCAGCAGCACGTCGGTATGGTCCAGGCGCAACGCTCGCAAGGCGCGCTCCAGGCTCCAGCCCACCAGCGAGGCCAGCCGCGAATACGATTGGATCACCAGCACCATGCGATCCCTCCGTGCGGCCAGGTTCCGGATGGCGCGCCCGAACTCCGCATTGCGGCGGCTGCCCCAGTAGAGGTAATTCACACCCTCCTCGAAAGCCTGTTCCACCGCCGCCGCGGGCACTCCATAGGTGGCCGCAAGACCGAGCCGGCCGACTTCCAGACCGGTGCGCCCCAGCACCGCGCGTTCGAAACTCATTCAGACCAATTCTAGCCGCGAATGCGCCTCCGCGCGGCAAATTTCCACACGCAACTTCCTTCTTCCCGGCGGGTTTACACGGTATTACGATAAGCGGAAACGCGTGCGCCTCATTCCCAGATCCCTATCCGTGCCGCTGTGTGCGGCAGCCTGCCTCTGGGGAACGATGCTGTGGCCTGCCCAGGCACAGGTGACCGTCACGGTGACCCCGCCGTTCTTCACCCTGGCGCACGGCCAGAGCCAGGTCTTCAGCGCCTCGGTGGCCGGAGTCACCAACCCGGTGGTGAACTGGACCTCCAGCCCGGGCGGGATCGGGTCACTCTCGGCGTCTAGCGGCCTCTCGGCGACCTACACCGCGCCGGCTTCGGTGTTCAGCGGGCAGAGCAATACCGTGGTCATCACAGCCTCCGTATCCTCGGGCGGCGTTGCGTATGCCGGAACGGCCACGGTCACGCTGATCCCTACCGTGACTGTCTCGCTGAGTCCCGCCACGGTTACCGTTGCCGCGGGACAAACCCAACAGTTCACGGCCACGGTTTCGGGAACTGTAAATCAAGGTCTCAGCTACGTACTGAAACCGCCGGTGGGTACCATCACCAGCGCAGGTCTCTACACCGCTCCGGCCACAGTTTCGAGCAACCAGACCGTCACCTTGACCGCCACCAGCTCAGCGGATCCCACGCAGTCGGCATCGGCCACGATCACGGTGACTCCGGGGGCTTCGACCTACTTCGGCGTAGGCGCGGGCGCGCCGAACCAGACCATCACAGACCAATTCATCCAGGCGTTCAACCGTAACAACTTCAGCACCCTGGTAACCCTGCCGCCGCAGGGCAACGTGACCACCTTCGGATCCACCGGGCTAATCCAACTTTTCAACGCGGCGGGCGGCGGCACCGCGGCGTTGATCAAACCAAACCTTTCCGTGGGGCCTTCCAATCCGAACGTCTACCAGGTGCTGCCGTCGATGTACAGCTACTACAGCAGCATTGGTGTGGGCACGGCAGGTTTCCCGACCATGGATACCGCACCCTGCCCCTCCCTGACCCCTGCCACGGCGTGCTCGTACCAGTTCTTTAGCGCCAACTACGCCCTGTTTGTGAACCCCTCTGGATCGAACATCTACATCCGGGATCCATACTACACGCAGTGGCAAAACCTGGGCGGGCTCACCGGGCTGGGCCCTCCGGTGAACGGGGAACACTCCGTCACCGGCGCTTCCGGCGTCACCGCCACCGCCGAAACCTTTGTCAGCGGCGCCATGTACAGCATCACCTCGGGCACGCTGAACGGATCGCTATTCACGGTTTCCGAGCCGATCTACGATGTCTACGTGGCGAACGGCGGCGATGCCGGGCCGCTGGGATTGCCCACGGGGAATCTGGTGGTGCTGCCGGGCGGGATCCATAGCCAGTCATTCCAGGGCGCGAACATCCAATACGCCGGCGGAGGCACGCCCACGATCCAGTTGCCGGTGAACTCGGTCTCCGTAACCACGCCCAGCGGAGCCACCACGTTCCGCCTGAAGCAGGGCGACACGCTGCAAGTAAGCGCCACCGCGATCGATGCCAACGGCGTCACCATGGTGGGCCAACCCATCGTATGGGCCAGCTCCAACGGCCAGGTCGTGAGCGTGCAAGCCTCCGGAGCCACGGCTACCCTCAAAGCCGTGGGGGGAGGTACGGCTACGGTGACAGCTTCGAGCGGCGGCGTGCTGGGCACGCCGTTGACCATCATCGTCACGGCGCCGTGCTGCCAGGTCGGCGAGGGCGCCCCGACGACGGCCATCCAGCAGGCGTTTCAGGATGCCGTCGCGCGGAATCACCTGAACGTGTTGCTGCCTGCGGCCAATCCCGTGACGCGGGCGGGCAACGGCTATGTGCAGATGTTGCAGCCCGCCGACGCCACCTCGACCGCGCAATACCTGCTGGCCAAGCCGGACCAATCGCCCTCGGCTTACCTGGTCACTGGCGCGATTCTGGCGGCTTATATGCAACTGGGCGGCCCCTCCGGGAGCCTGGGCCTTCCCATCATGGACGCCACGCCGGGCGGGCGCCAACTGTTTACGAATAATGCCGCGCTGGCCGGCAGCCCGGTGCGCCAGGTGAGTGGCGTGATCCTGGCCAAGTGGGCCGCCCTGGGATACGAGACGGGCGCCGCCGGTTCCCCGGTGGGAGACGCCGCGGGGTTCGTCACGTTTCTGGCGAACTCCGGGAGCGCGCAGGCCTTTCAGAATGGCGCCATTTTCGGGGCGTCCACGGGGCCCCGCGCGGGCCAGGCGTTTTTCGTGAGCGGCCTGATACTGGCGCGCTACAATGCCCTGGGCGGAGCGGGCGGCGCCTACGGCATGCCGGTCACCGATGAATTCACCGCGGCCGGCGGGCGGCGTCAACAGAATTTCGAGGGTGGTTATCTGGATTATGCGCCCGGAGACGCGGCCGCCCAGGATCATCCCGCGCCGCGGCAGCCCGCCGTGGCGGCGGCGCCGGCTGCGGTGACCGCCGGAGGCCGTGTGCACGTGGCCATCAGCGGCTTCGCCAATGGCGCCACGCTTCGGATCTCGCTTACCGGTCGGCCGGATTTCGTCGTGAGCACCACGAACGGCGCCTACAGTTGGGATATCTCCACGCCGCTCAGCGCTGCGCCTGGTACGGTGCAGATTCACGCCGCCGATGGCAGCGGATCCACGGCCGACGGTTCCTACAGCATCCGCAGCTTTGCCGCGAACCAGGTGCAGATCGTCAAACTGGCGGGAGACGCGCAGACCGGATTGCCGGGAGCATTGCTGGCGCAGCCCTTGCGCGTGGCCGTGCGCGACCAGTCGGGCAACCCGGTGGCCGGCGTGACGGTGCAATTTCAGGCATCGCCCGGCGCAAGCGTAGCCCCCGCATCGGCGCTCACGGATGCCAATGGCCAGGCGCAGACAGGCTTGCGGCTTCCCTCCGCCGCAGGTATCGCGCTGGCCACTGCCGCCGCGCCCGGCGTGGCGCAGGCGCCGGTGACCTTCACTGCGCAAGTGGCCTCTTCTTCCCTGGTGAACTTTCCCCGGCTGATGGCCACTGCGAACACGCTGCTGGGCGCGGGTCCCGCCACCATCGCCCAGAAAGGCGCGCTCGTGGCAGCCGCCGCCTCCATCCTCGCCTATCACCAAAACCGCGGCGAGATGCCCACTCCGAACGGACCCGCCGATCCCTCCTCCCTGAACCAGTTCCTGAAGGGCTTCTGCACGGCGGACGTGAACGGCGCCGAGTTCTGCGACGGCTTCCTGACCAGCCCGGGTTCGAACGAACAGGTGGTGAACCTGTGGCGGGTGGGAGAATTCGTGGGCGGAGCCGCGGATGTTTCCAGCGAGACTCCGGACGCGGCCGTGGTGCGCGACCTGCTGGCCCAGGGATCGCCGGTATTGCTGGTGCTGTCTTTGAGCGCGGACGGCGCGCCCGCCGGCGGCCATTACGTAGTGGCGATCGGCGTAGCCGCGGACGGCGGCATTCTGATTCATGACCCAAACCCCAACTTCGGGCGCTCCTCTCTGGCGGACTATCAGGCGGGCTTCGCGGCCGGCGGACATACCTGGCAGGGGCAGCTTACCGCGGCGCTCCGCCTGGTGCCGCGCCTGCCCAGCCCCACCGGCTTTCTGCTGACCGCGGTTTCCCAGCCGGCTGCGCTGATGCGCGCCCTAACCTTGGATGCGCGCTCCGCGGCGGGCGCCTGCGGGCCGGGGCTGGATCTGCCGGATGTGGCGGTCTTCGGCGCGGCGCCTTCCGCGGCGCCGAACCTTTCCCGATTCCTGGCTTGTGACGGCAGTCAGGCGGGGTACCAGATTTCCGCAGGCAGCACGCAACCGTATCACGTGACCTTGACGGATCTGGCTAGCCACGGCTCCCAGTTCGATCTCTCCGGCAATGCTCCGGGCGTGTGGCAGGCCACCCGGCCAACCCTCCAACTGGTGCTGGCGCCGCAGACGGCAGCTTTTTCCGCTGCGGGGGTGGTGAATGCCGCGACCTTCAATCCTGGACTGGCGCCGGGCGGCTTGGCGGCAGTCTTCGGGACAGGCCTGGCCGGGTCGGGCGGAAACACCACCGTAAGTTTCAGCGGGACGCCGGGACAGGTGCTGGTGGCGACTCCCTTTCAGGTGAATGTGCAAGTGCCGCCTGGCCTCGCACCAGGAAGTTACACGCTGCAGGTGAGTTCGCCGTTCGGAAACGCGCAACAGCCTGTGGAAATCGCGGCATCAGCCCCAGGGATTTTCGTACTCAACAGCACTGGGCAGGGCGCCGTGGTGAACCAGGATGGAACCTTGAATTCGCCGGCGAATCCGGGCGCGCGCGGCCAGGTGCTCGTGATTTACGGGACCGGGTTGGGGGCTGTCTCCGTGCAAGGGAAGTACTCGGTGGTGGCGCAGCCTGTAACGGCCCTGCTCAACGGTCAGGAACTGCCGGTTGCCTTCGCGGGCCTCACCCCTGGTTTCGTGGGCCTGTACCAGGTGAACCTTCCGGTGCCGGCGAGCCTGCCTCCGGGATTGAGTCTGCCCTTGCTCGTGCGGCAAGCTGGGGTGTCCAGCAATACAGTACCGGTATCGATATATTAAAAAAGCTTTAAAACGAGACCGCGAGGTATGAAACCATTGACTCCGGGGAGCGCGCCGTGCTGTAATTTTCGCGTGATGGGTCTGGCGTGGTTTTTCGACCACTTGGGCGGCCCTTCGCATTGAGGCGAAAGAATTTCGCTTGACACCGAGGTTACGGATAGGGTATCAATATCTTTACCGCGTCTGTCGGTGTATGCAATATTGTGTTTCCATCCCGCGAGCACAGAAGAAGTAGAGAACAAGAACAAGGCATGTGCAATCGCAGGCTGTAGTTTGCAGTACCCGGTGGCCCACTTGAGGGCACTGGCAAAAATCTTTACCTCTCCGCCCGACACGGAGAAGTTCCCTAGGTTGTGAGACGGTTTTGAGACTTGCTTTGAGGCTCAGGTTGCAAGAGAACTTCGACCGATTCAATTACGCAATTCACAAGGAGAAGGAAATGGCAGATTTTCGCAGATGGATTCCTGCGCTCGCCGTGTTGGTCCTGCTGATCGGGCTGACATCGACGGCGAGCGCGCAAATCGCGCTCACGTGCAATGCCACGGTAGTGCCGCCCGCGCTCCGCGCCGAAGGGCTGACGGAGTTGGTGGGCGACATCGTGCTGTCTTGCACGGGCGGAACTCCGCAGCCTGCTGGCGTCTTACCGACGGCAAATATCTCGGTGTTTTTGAACGCCCCGGTAACCAGCCGCCTATCCGGCAGCGGCGTGACCAACGGCGCGGAAACGCTGTTGATCATCGACGATCCGGCCACGGCGCAGCAGAATGGGTGCGTGGGCGCTCTGGGTGGCAGCACCTGCTTGCAGAACGGCAACGGCGTCGGCAACGAGTTCAAGACCGGCGCGGCGGCCAACGTGTATCAGGGCGGCGTCTCTGGGAGCACCGTGACGTTCAACGGTGTCCCCATCGACCCGCCGGGCACGACGGGCGTGCGCACCTTCCGCATCACCAACGTTCGCGTGAACGCGACCGCGGTGGCTCCGGGCGGTTCCGGAACGCCGGGTCAGGTGGTGGCTTTGGTGTCCGCGACTCCCGCCACGATCGGCGCCAGCGGCCAGACCGGTACGCTCGCCATCAACAATTCGCAGGTGACGGTGGGCTTCGTGCAGACCAGCATGAGCTTCTCGCTGGTGCAGGGCAACAACGGCAGCGGCCCGAGCATCCCGGTAGCCATCCGGCAGTGCTCCAGCTTCGCGTCATCGAAGACCACTGCTTCGGCGATCTTGCAGTATAAGGAGCTCTTCCCGACGGCCTTCAAGACCCGCACCACGGCTCCCGATCCCTCCCCGATCGGTACGGCCGTCAGCGCGGCTCCGGCGCCGGCTGCTCAGTCCGTGCCCGGGTTTATCTACAACACGGAAACGGGCTTCTACAATCCGGCTCTGGCGGCCCCGTACAACGCCGCTGGTCTGGCTGACAACGGCACGCGTCTGAAGGCGGTGTTCAACAACATCCCGGCGGGCGTGAACATCTGGGTCAGCACGCTGAACATCGGCAACGGCACGATCAGCAACAACGCCTCCATGACGGGCAGCGAGTACGGCGCGTTCTTCGCGGTTCCGGCCACGGATACCTCGGACTACGGCGACTCTTACTATGGCCCGCTGGGCGCCGGCGGGGTTTCTCCGGTGGTGCAACTCCCGGTGGTGAACGGCACGGCGACGGCGGTCTGGGAGACCTTTGCTTCCAGCGCCACGGCGACCGATACATTCAACTTCGGCGTGTGGTTCACGACCACGGCCAATGTGTCCGGAAACTCTCCGGCGCCTGGCACGGGTACGGTGAACGGCAGCTACGGCACCATCTACACCTCGGCGACCGGCGGGGCGGCTTCCAGCACCCTGCAGATCCCGCGGTTTGTGGATACCTCTTCGGCCAAGAACATCCTGGCCGTGAATGTGTGCCGCACCAGCATCCTGTTCCCGTTCGTGACCAACCAGGCCGGCTTCGACACCGGTTTGGCGATCTCGAATACCACGACGGATCCGTTTGGCACGGCTGCTCAGGCCGGCGCTTGCACCCTGAACTTCTACGGTGCGAACGCCCCGGCTCCGATCACCAGCAGCTCGGTTGCTTCCGGAACCACAGCCACCTGGCTGGCCTCGTCCGCGGCCCCGAACTTCCAGGGCTACGTGATCGCGGTCTGCAACTTCCAACTCGGCCACGGCTTCGCGTTTGTCAGCGATGTCGGCGCCCGCAACCTGGCCATGGGCTACCTGGGTCTGGTTCTGCCTGATCCTCCGCGGCAGGGTAGTGGCGTGTCGCTCACTGCCGGCAGCGGCGAGACTCTGGCCCAGTAAACCAAGCCAATCAGTAACCTTCGGAGGGGAGCTTAGGCTCCCCTCTTTTTTTTGCCGGGTAGTATGTTTTCACGCGGAGTGCGATCGAATCGAGCGTGAGAACTTTGTGTTTCGTGGTAAACTACTTTTCTCTCCGCGTCCACCCCGATCATTTGGTTTCACCTGACAGGAGCGTGCATGCTTAAATTGAGATCTGCATTCTTGGTAGCTGCGGCCGGTCTTTTCTGCCTGCTCTTTCTCGCGGGCGCCGCCCCGGCACAAACCCTCTACCCCGTCTCCGGGAACGGACAACTTATCTGTCCGCTTTGCCCCAACGGCGTGGGCGTGTTTGCGCCGCTGGTCGTGATGGTGAAAGATGCCAATGGCAATCCTTTGGCTAACCAAACCGTGACCTGGACGTTGACCGCCGGACAGGGTCTTCTCAACAATTCCACCACTGTTACCGATTCCACCGGGACTACTTCGAATGTTGTCGTGGTTAATTCTCCTCTGGTGGTGGGGAGCTTCGGCGTCAGCTATACACAGGCCACCGTGCTAGCCTCCATCGGCGCCTCCTCGGTGACTTTTACCGAGACGCAGGCGGCCACCGGACCGGGCGGCGTCCAACTCGTCTTCGCCCAGTTGATTTCTCCCAGCATCGGAACGACCTACACGGGAGGTGTGGGCACGCAGGCGACCCCCGTTGTTCAGGTCCTGGTTAACAGTTTGAATGGCGGCGGTGGCGTCCCAGGCGTGGAGCTGCGCATCAACGCTCCTGATCCCACGCAGGGTGCTAGCGTGGCGTGCCCGTCCGTCGCGGGCCTGGCGCCGAACACGGCGATCACCGATTCGACCGGCACGGCCACCTGCAACCTGATTTTTACGGGGAGGCCCGGTTCCGGCCAGTTCAGCATCACGGTGGGTAACAACTATGTGTTCCCGCCCGGAGGCGGCTTTAACTTCACCGTCACGGCGGGTCCGGCAAGCACCATCCGGATCATTTCCGGCAACAACCAGTCCGGCAATCCAGGATCGCCGCTGCCCGGCGTGCTGACTGCCGAAGTAGACGACCTGGCCGGCAATCCGCTTCCCGGCGTGGGGGTCACCTGGGGTGTGGCGTCGGGTAGCGCCACGCTTTCCAACACGCAGACCACTACGGACGCGAGCGGCAGGGCGAGCACGAACGTGACGCTGGGCACCGGCGGCGGCCCGGTGCTTGTGAAGATCCAGGTGGCCAGCAATACCGCGATTTCGGCCACCTTCACGGCCACCGTCAACATCGTGATTACGGGTTTGTCCAAGCTTTCGGGCGATACCCAGTCGGCGACGGTCAACACGGCGTTCGCCCAGCCGCTGGTGGTTCAGGTGATGAACCAGGCCCAGCCCGTGGCGGGTGCCGCCGTGACGTTCGCCGTGACCAGCGGCAGCGCTACGGTAGCCACTTCCAGCACCACCACAAATGCGCAGGGCCAGGCATCCACCACCGTGCAGGCCGGCGCTAACGCGGGGCCGGTGGTAGTCACCGCTACGGCGGGCAGCTACAGCCAGATCTTCAACCTGACCGTGATTCCGCCCGGACCCAGCATCACGAGCAACAGCTTCTACAACGCCGCGGGCTTCCAGCAGGGTTGGATCTCCCCGTGCAGCCTGGCCACCATCGTGGCGCCGGGACTGGCTCCCGGGATTCAGGGCGCCGTAGTGCCCTACCTGTTCGGTCCGCTGCCCTACGTGGTGGCGAACGTCTCCGTGCAGTTCGGCAACTCCTACGCGCCGATCTACAGCGTGGTGAACAGCTATACCCCAGGCAACGACGCCGTGACCGTGGAAGTGCCCTGCGAGCTGACGCCGGGGACAATTCCCGTCACTGTGCGCGTAGGCGGCGGCTCGGCCAACGTCAGCCTGCCTATCCTTACCGTCAGCCCCGGCGTCTTCCAGACGGTGATGTCGGACAACCAGAAGCGCGCCGTGCTCCTGCGTCCGGACGGCAGCTACGTGGAGTTGGAGAATCCCGCGCGGCGGGGTGAGATCATCCGCGCTTTTGTCACCGGCCTCGGCCCGGTCACGCCGCCTATAGCCACTAACTCGTCGGCCATTCCCGGCACGGATTCGAATGTCTCCAGCACCATCGTCGTCGGCGTGAACAACTCCGGAGTACGCGTGGTCGGCGCCAAGTACGCCGAGAACCTCATCGGCGTCTACGAGGTGGACTTCCAGATCCCCAGCGACGCCCAGACGGGCAACAACATCCCGTTTGCGGTGGCCGTGCAGCAGGGCAATAACCTGGTGTTCGGCAATCCCTCCATGATCCCGATCCAGTAGGTCACCGGAGGACGGTAACAACCAGTTCGAGATTATATTCCGCGATTTTTCAACCAGTTGCGGGTCCGGCCCCACTGCTGCGCCGGACCCGCGCGGGTAGCCTGAAGGCGAAGGAGATGCAACGCAATGCCTGCTTTGCCGCTACCGCAGTACGGAATCGAAAACCTGTACCTGTTTCCGTGCTACGGGACGCCCGACGCCTATCAGCGCGCCACCGGGAAACCCGCGCCCGACTGGAATCCTAACCGCGCACCCAAGTTCTGGGAGGATCCCCATGCCAAGGACAACCCCAAGCGCACCGTGGTCTACGACCAGGCGCTGGTGCTGGATGACAAGGGTTATCCGGCCGTGGGGCCCGATGGACAACCGGTCCTGGACCTTCTGGTGCTGAACAAAGACGAGGCCGCCACGGTGAACATTCCTCCGGACCTGGGTAATATCCCTGGCGCGAACGTGCCCATGGTCCCGCCGCCGCTGCGGGCCCTGGAACCCAACGAACAACTGTTCTTCCCCTTCGGCGGGGTGGTGGCCGTGAAGAACCTGGACCTGTACCCGTCCATCGAGCGCACCTTCACTCCGGCGGACCGCGCCGTGCTGAACGCCATCGCGAAGAAGTTGGGCGCCTGAACGTCAGGAAGGGGAGCAGATCACCCGGATGGGAATCACCTGATTGGTCTGCTCCACGCGCAACTCGATGGTTACGGGATGCGCGGGTATGGCTTTGCCCGGCACGAACCGCAGGTTCAGGGAGCCCTTCGCGCCGGACTTCAACTGCGGCGGATCGAGCTTCAACTCCACAGACTCCAGAGCCGGGCCACCCAACGAAAGCGATACCGTTCCTGGCATGTGATTGACGATGGTCACCTGGTCCGAGGAGCCCGCCGTGGCCCTCAGGTGCACCTCAGTTTTATCCACTTGCACTTGGCCCATGAGCGCGTTCAGGTCCGGCTTCTTCGCCAGGTCGGCCAGAGCCGCACTGTTCCCCGCTCCCGCGATGCTGCTCTTCATCCGGCCGAAGGGCGTTTGGTTTAAATCGTCAGGGTCTACGTACCAATACCACTGCCCATCCACCACCTTCCAACGGCTCGGAGTCGGCACCTTGAGCGGCTTGCCGGCAAAGCCGGGGATAGCCACGTACATCTCGCACAGCACGGTGACCTTCGCTTTCGTGAAGTCCTCAGCATAGTCGATGCGGCTGATCTCGAAGCTCAGATATTTGGGCTTGTTGGCCGCGTAGAAGAAATCCTTGGACTCCTCGGCCACGAGTTTTTCCGCCTGCCGGTACTTGCCGTCCACGTGTGCCTGGTAAAACTCCGTGATGCGGGCGCGCAGGGCCTGATCCACATCCGGCGGAGCCCTGTGGAACAGATCGTTGGATTCCTGGGCGAAGCAGACACAAACCAGCAGGGCCGCTGGCCACACTCGGAACATCTTTCCTATTGTAACTACTCGCGGCGGCCGGCGGTCTTACGAGAGCTGTTGGCCGGCGATTTGGGGTAGGTGATCACCGGGATCAGGCTGTTGCGCTCCTCCGCCTGGGGGGCCTGGCTGCGGGCGGCCAGTTCGCGATTCAGGGTGGCCACGAACTCCTCAATCTGCACCTGCATCTCGGCCATTTTGGCGCGCATGTTCAGAATGATCTCGACGCCCGCCAGGTTGACGCCCAGATCCCGCGTCAGGTGCAGGATGACCTCCAGCCGCTCCAGGTCGTCATCCGTATACAGCCGTGTGTTGCCCTCGCTGCGGGAGGGCTGCAGCAGACCCTCGCGTTCGTACAGGCGGAGGGTCTGCGGATGGATCTCGTAGCGCTCCGCCACGGCGGAGATCATGTAGGCGGCTTTGGACTTGGTCTTGGCCATGGTCACACCTGTGCCCAGAGATCCCCGCGGGGATCCTCGGGGTGCAGCCGGGAGAGTTCCCGCAGGATCTCCCGCGTGCGCTCGTCGTGCGCGGCGGGCGCCTGCACGGCCACCTCCACGATCTGGTCGCCGCGCTGGCCGGTGCGAGAGTTGAACACGCCGCGCTCGCGCAGGCGGAACTTCTGTCCGTTCTGGGTTCCCTGCGGAATCTTGAGCAGCGTCCGGCCATCGATCGTGGGCACTTCGATCTTGGCGCCGAGAGCGGCTTCCCAGACCGAAATGGGGACGCGGATTTCGATGTTGTCCCCCTCGCGTTGGAAAAAGGGGTGCGGTTGGACGCGCGTGGTGATGTACAGGTCGCCCGCGGGCCCTCCCAGCGCGCCGGCGTTACCCTTGCCGGGCACTCGCAGCCGGGAACCGGTGCGCGCCCCCGGGGGAATGCGTACCTCGACCGTGTCCGTGCGGGCCACGCGGCCATCGCCCCCACAGGTGGGACAGGCGTTCTTCAGTTTTCCGGACCCATGGCAGCGCGGGCAGGTGAGGTTGAAGCGCATGGCGCCGGCCATCTGCGTCACGTGGCCCGAACCGCCGCACTGTGGGCAGGAGATCGTGGCGCCGCCGGCGGAACCGGAGCCGTTGCAGGTGGCGCACACGTCGTACCGGGTGATGTTCAGGCGGGCCTGAGTGCCCCGGATGGCCTGCCAGAAATCGATGTCCAGGGCGTATTCGAGGTCGCTGCCTTTCTCGGGCGCCGCCTGTGGCTCTTGGCCGCCGCGGGAGAAAAACTGCGAGAAGATATCCCCGAATCCCCCCGAACCGCCTCCCTGGCTGGTGCGCGCGCCTCTCCCCCCTCCCGAGAAGAAGTCCGAGAAATCGAAGCCGCCGAAATCCATGCCGGGCTGCGGCCCACCCGCTCCCCCGGGACCTCCGGGCGGGATGTTGTCCGAGTAGAAGCCGTATTGGTCGTAGACCTGCCGCTTCTTGGAATCGCTCAGAACGTCGTAGGCCTCCTGGACGTTCTTGAAGCGCTCCTCGGCCGCCTTGTCTCCTGGGTTGAGATCCGGATGATACTTCCGCGCGAGCTTGCGGTACGCTTTCCGGATCTCGTCCGCGGAGGCGCCCCGGGGGACTTTCAGCGTGTCGTAGTAATCGTGCTTGGGGGCCATAAGGAGCGGTGCCCAGAGGTGCCTCCCCTGGGCATCTTAAGCCTCACTTCTTGTCGTCCACATCGACGAACTCGGCGTCCACCACGTCGTCCTTCTTGGGCTTCTCGCCGGAGCCCGAGCCGCCGTCCGGGCCGGGGCTACCCGAAGCGCCGCCCGGCTGCTGCGCCGTGGCCTTGTACATGGCCTCGGCCAACTTATGGCTGGCGGCGGTCAGGCGATCCGTGGCGCTGGTGATCTTGGCCGGGTCGTTCTCGCTCATGGCCTTCTTGGTCTCCTCCAGAGCCGCCTCGATCTCGTGGGCTTCGGCGTCGCTGATCTTGGAACGGTGCTCCTTCAGAGTCTTTTCGACGTTGTAGACCATGGCGTCGGCGCGGTTGCGCGCCTCGATGGTATCGCGCTGTTTGCGGTCGTCGGCGGCGTGCGACTCGGCGTCCTTGGCCATCTTCTCGACCTCGTCCTTGGAGAGGCCGGAAGAAGAGGTAATGGTGATCTTCTGCTCGTTGTTGGTGGCCCGGTCCTTGGCCGTGACATTGAGGATACCGTTGGCGTCGATATCGAAGGTCACTTCGATCTGCGGGATGCCGCGCGGCGCCGGCGGGATGTTCCCCAACTGGAAGACCCCCAGCAGGCGGTTGTCGCGCGCCATCGCGCGCTCGCCCTGGTACACCTTGATCTCCACCGAAGACTGGTTGTCGGCCGCAGTGGAAAAGACTTCGCTCTTGCGCGTGGGGATGGTGGTGTTGCGGTCGATCAGCTTGGTGAAGACGCCCCCCAGGGTCTCGATGCCCAGCGAGAGCGGGGTGACGTCGAGCAGCAGCACATCCTTCACCTCGCCGCCCAGCACGCCGCCTTGCACGGCCGCGCCCACGGCCACCACTTCGTCCGGATTCACGCCCTTGTGCGGCTCCCTGCCGAAGAGGTCACGCACCATCTGCTGGATCTTGGGCATGCGGGTCTGGCCGCCCACCAGCACCACTTCATCGATCTGGGAAGGCGTCACGCCGGCATCGGCCATGGCCTGCTTGCAGGGGCCCACGGAGCGTTGCAGGATGTCCTCCACCATCTGCTCCAGCCGCGCGCGGGTGAGTTTCAGTTGCAGGTGCTTCGGTCCGGAGGCGTCCGCGGTGATGAAGGGCAGGTTGATTTCGGCCTCCAGCAGCGTGGAGAGCTCCATTTTGGCCTTCTCGGCGGCTTCCTTGAGACGCTGCAACGCCATCTGGTCGCGGGACAGGTCGATCCCCTGCTCCTTCTTGAACTCGGAGATGATCCACTCGATGATGCGCTGGTCGATGTTATCGCCGCCCAGGTGGGTGTCGCCGTTGGTGGACTTCACTTCGACCACCCCTTCGCCCACCTCGAGGATGGAAATGTCGAAGGTGCCGCCGCCAAAGTCGTAGACCGCGATGGTCTCGTTCTTCTTCTTGTCCAGGCCGTACGCCAGGGCCGCGGCGGTGGGCTCGTTGATGATGCGCATCACCTCCAGTCCGGCGATCTTGCCGGCGTCTTTGGTCGCCTGGCGCTGGGAGTCGTTGAAATAGGCCGGAACCGTGATCACCGCCTGCGTGATCTTTTCTCCCAGGTAAGACTCCGCCGCCTCTTTGAGCTTGGTGAGGATCATGGCGGAGATCTCCGGCGGGGAATACTTACGGCCGCCGATATCCACCCGCGCGTCGTTGTTGTCGCCTCGCACCACGCGGTAGGGCACCATCTTCATCTCCTCGGTGACCTCCTCGGAGCGCCGTCCCATGAAGCGCTTGATGGAGAAGATGGTGTTCTCGGGGTTGGTAATGGCTTGCCGCTTCGCCACTTGGCCGACCAGGCGCTCGCCGCTCTTGGTGAATGCCACGACGGATGGTGTCGTCCGGCTGCCTTCCTGGTTGGCGATGACCGTGGGCTGCCCGCCTTCCATCACGGCGACCACAGAATTGGTGGTGCCTAAGTCGATGCCAATAATCTTTCCCATAAAACTTGAAGCCTCCCTAAATCTCAATGCCGGTTCGCGCGGTTAGCTGAGGTTCGCTCAGTTCTCCCCAGACCGGCTTCTGTTAGCACATCTTTATTATTAAATTTTAGTGTATTACTGTCAAGTCCTGGATGGGAGGTTTCGTCAAGGAGCCTCAATCTTGACGGTCAGCCTCTGTTTCGGGCCAGGCGGTGAGCGCCTCGCGGGCCCGGCCCACCAGGATCTCCGCCAAGGCCGGATGCTCGTCCAGCGGAGGTGCAATGCGGATCTCCAAGCTATTATTTTCCAATGAGATACGTTCTGCAATGGCGGGCAGATCGCGCTGCATGTGAAGGCCCAGGGTGAGAAAATACGGCAGCACCAGGATGCGGTCTGCGCCCCGCTCTACCAGCAATTTGACGGCGTCTGCCAGGTTCGGCTGGGCCAAGTCCAGAAACGCGGCCTCGACCAGCGGGAAGCCGCCGGCTTGGGCGACGGCCGCCGCTACGGAACGGACCGCATCGTTGGCGGAGCCGATGCGCGAGCCGTGCGCAAAGATCACCAGCCCGGTTGGCACTCGCCCCCCCTCAAGGAAGGATCAAGCTGGTGGATACCGGTTCCCCTGCCCGCTCGGACTCAGGGAAAAAGCCCAGCAGGAAGCTGAGGAAGGCCCGCCCACGCGCCCGCCCGTTATTGCGCGCCAGTTCCAGGCGCTGGAGAAAGGCCAGAACACCCAGCACCTCGCTGTCCCGTGTATGCGTAACGCCCAGTTTCTCGGTCTCGTTCCGGCGGAATCGCTCGAGCGCGTCCTGCACCAGGTCACAAATGCGGGCGGCCAGCGCATTGGTGGGACGAGTTTCGTAGTACACGCCGCTTTGCAGCGTGCGATAGGTACGCACCAGCGCGTCCAGCGCGTCGCGGAGGTCATAGTCGATCGCCCCCTCGGTCTGGAGGGCGGCGTCGGCCAAGGTCTTGGCCAGAAAGACCAGTAACGCCTCGTGATCCCGAAGGAATTCGTCGGTGACGCGGATGTCCTGGTGGGGGAACTGATCGGGATCTACGGGCGCGACCCGCTCATGCTCGTGCGCTTCCAGCAGGTGCGGGCAATCCAGCGGGCAGTTCACGGTGACCTCCCGCTCGGCGCCGCAGCAAAGGGTGCAGATCTCGCCGCGGACGCCCGGACAGTGCCTTCGGGGACGCCGCTTCTCGCATATCGAGCAGGCCATTCTCTTAGTATAGAGGGAGGGACAGACAGCACGAATGCGTCGCAGCAACCTGTTTTTCAAGGTAGAGATCGAACACGAGGAGGACGAACGGCTGGAGCGCCTGGGTCAGGAAATCTGCCGCCAGATTCTCAAGATCTACGGAGTGCGGTCCGCCGAGCTCTCCAGCTTCACGCAGGACGAGGATTAGCTCCCCAGGGCGGATTGGTAGGTGCGCAGGAAAAACGCGTCCGTCATGCCGGCGATGTAGTCGCACACCACCCGGTGCGGCGGCTGCTGACGGGCCCATTCGTTGTAGGGCGGCGGCAACCGGCCGGGGTCTTCCAGGAAGAAGGCAAACAACTCCGCGATCATGGCGGTGGAGCGCCCACGCTCCTCGTTGAGGACGGGCGAGGAATAGACGTGGGCATGCAGAAAACGTTTGAGCGCGCGGTTGGCGGCGGCGGCTTCCGGAGTGAAGGCGGCCAGCCGGGCGGCAGCGCGGCGCACGTCCAGGTAGTTCTCCACACCGGCGTCCCGGGCGGCCCGCAACGTGCCTTCGATCAGGCCGGATACCAGGGAATCGATGACCTGGCGCAGGGCCTCATGAAAGCGCTCACGGTCCGAAGCCCCCGGAAACTGGGTCTCGACGGCTTCGTAGATCTCCCCGTAGGGGGGCGCCTCGGCGGCGATCTCGCCGGCGCGGAACAGGCCTGCCGACCAGGCATCGTCCAGGTCGGCGGAATTGTAGGCCACCTCGTCGGCCAAATCGATTAACTGCGCTTCGAGCGGCGGCCGCTGGCCGGGCAGGTACTCCTCCAACTCCGGCGCCTGGCCGGGGGCGATGTCGCGGGAGTGCTTGACGATTCCCTCGCGCACCTCGAAGGTGAGGTTGAGGCCCGGGAAACGCGCGTAGCGCTGCTCGAAGCTTTCCACGATGCGCAAGGCGTGCAAATTGTGCTCGAAGCGCTCCCCGAAGCGCTGCATCTGGCGGTTGAGTTCTTCTTCGCCGGCGTGTGCGAAGGGCGGGTGGCCGATGTCGTGGGCCAAGGCCAGCGCCTCGGTGAGGTCCTCGTCTAGTTGGAGCACTCCGGCCGCCGTGCGTGCGATTTGGGAGACCTCAATTGTGTGCGTCAGGCGATTCCGGAAGTGGTCGGAGAGACCGGGTGTAAAGACCTGCGTCTTGGCTTCCAGGCGGCGGAAAGCGCGGGCATGCACGATCCGGTCGCGGTCGCGCTGGAAAGGGTTGCGGTAGGGGTGATCCGGCTCGGGATAACGGCGCCCCCTGCTGGCTTCGACCGGAAACCGGAGGCGGCGGAGCATGGCCGGCGGTTAGTTGGGGAACAATTCGCTATAGAGCTGGATAGCGGCCTGGCTGACGGCGCTGCGAGACGTGCGCAGGGGGGCCAGCAGCTTGCGGGCCTCCTCCGGCTTGGTCTTGGCCAAGCCGCGTGCCAGCGCCAGGGTGGCCTGCTCCTTGGAGACAAACACGGTGGGATGGTCCATCAAGGAGCGTAACAGCACCTCACCCTGGGCTGCATGGCCATCCTGAAAGTAGAGATCACCCAGCGATAGTTTGGCGAGGGAAGCATACCGCGCGTTGCCGGAGTCGGCAACCTTCTGGAAGCGCTTGGCGGCCTCGGCGAGGTTCCCCTGGTCGGCGGCGATGGCGCCCAGGTAGTATTCGGCAATCAAGCCTTCGTCGCTGCCGGAATACGTCGCGGCCACCGCGCTGAATGCCTTGACCGCAGCGGCATCTTTGGCTTGCTCGGTGGGGAAGGTCTGCGGGCCGCCGGGGGTGGGCTGTCCCACGGACGCCTGCTCGATCTGGATGGCCTGCGCCAGCGCCTCCTCGCGGGCTGCGTGCTGCTGCTTCTGATAGAAGAAAAAAGCGACGCCGATGAGGACAACCACGGTGGCGATGGAGCCGTAACGAATGATTTCTTTGCGGTGTTCTTCGAAAAAATCGACGGTCTGCTCGACTTCCAGGGCAAACTTGTCGGTCTTGAGTTCTTTACGGGTGAGTCTTGCCACGAAAACCTCAGCTCAGGCGGAACCTTTATGGTAGCACGGGAGGGTTCCAGCCCGGGTGCGGAGGGGTTTACAATGACGTATTGACACCGCCCCAAGCTCAAGTACAATCCAGAATGGCGGTCAAGTTCAAAACCGAAAGCGTGGCGAAATGTTCAAAACAAAGAAGCCCCGGCCTGCAATCCTGCCCGATGGCGAAGTGTACACGAGTCTGGAGGTGGCGCGCATCTGCGGCGTGAGTTTGCGGCAGTTGCAGTGGTGGGACGAGCGCAGCGTCGTTTCGCCGCGCCAGGACGGCCACCGGCGAGTGTACTCGCCGCAGGAAGTAGTGGAAGTTTCGGTGATCGCGGAACTGCGGCGCAAGGGCTTCTCGCTGCAAAAAATCCGGCGGGTGCTGCGATTTCTGCAAAAGGACATGGGCCGGCGCTTGAGCGAGGCGCTGGCCAGCAGCGGCGACATCCACCTGCTCACCGACGGCAAGAGCATATACCTCGAAGAAGCGCCGGACCGCATCATCGACGTCTTGAAGAGCGCCCGGCAGCCGATGTTCCTGGTGTGCGTCAGCGACCAGGTGCGGCGCTTGGGCGCCCTGCCGCGCAAGCCGGCGAAACCCGAGAGCGGCAGTTTTTCGCCGAAGGCCCGGGCGGTCTAGCGCTCTAAGGCGCGGCGGACAGCGGGCTGGCGGGGGTTTGCATGCAAGGCCCGTTCCCAGTACTCCGCGGCTTCCTTCTGTAGTCCGCGGCGGGAAACTAGAAAGCCAAGATTCGCCAGGGCTGCGGGATTCGCAGGCTCCATCTCCAGGGCGCGGCGATAAAGGGCCTCGGCCTGCGCGCCGCGGCCGTCCCGCTCGAGCAGGTAGGCCGCGTGGACGTACAACTCGGCGTCGGCAGAACCCCCTGCAAGGGCTTCGCGCAATGGCGGCCAAGCCTTGGCGTAGAGACTTTCCTCCGCGTATTTCTCGGCCACTTGAAACCAGGCCAGCCCCAGGTCGCGAGGGGTGGATGAGCCGTAGTAGGGAACCAGCACGGTAGGGGCTCCCGGGCGCACAGCCGGCTCCCGCGGCCGGCGCGGGATGGAGTGGTCCGTGAAAGTGGTGTGTCCGCCGTCGTAGGCCCGGGACTTGGGCATATGGCATAGGACGCAGTCCTGCTGATCCCGCGCGGGGGAAGGGCAATCCCTCGCGGCGTGGCAGGCCAGGCATTTTTCGCGGTAGCCGGCCGCCGCCACGGGGCGGTGCGGATCGTGGCAGGTGCCGCACCAAAGGCCCGGGCCCGACTGGCGGCAGCGGCTGCGGGCCAGGGCTTCGGCGTGGCCGTTGACGCTGACGCCGCGGGCATCGCCGCCGGCGAGATATACCGCCAGGTAGTCCGCCAGCGGCTCGCCGGGACGAAAGTTCTCCAGTTGCCTGCCGGGACGGCGGACCCGGGCTTCCCCGGCCAGGTGGCACTGCTCGCAGACAGCGTCGCGCAAGGGCGGCGCCAGGCGGGCGGGGTTCACGATATTGTCCCGGCGCGGATGAGCGGCGTGCGCGGCGCCGTCGCCATGGCACCGCTCGCACGGGACGCCGCGCACTTCGCGCCAGTTCAGAATGCGATTGACCGTTTGCGGGGCGAGGCGCACGTTGCCGGCATGGCAGAACAGGCAGTCCGCGGTGAGCGGGCGATCCAGATCCAGCCGGCGGTCGTGCTCGTAACCGGGGGCCGAGTCCCATGCCCGGCGGGCGGTGTAATAGCCGGCGGGCACCTCGTAAAAGAATCCGGCCTCCTGCCAGGCGTAGCTGCGCCCGCGGAGGCGCGAGCCGATGTAGAGGTCCAACTCCACGCGCCCGCCCGGCCAGTGGAGTTCCAGCGTTCCGTGGTCCGCCACGATCCGGTAACGGGTGGAGGAGGCGGCGTGCGTGAACTCGCCCGGCAGCTCGGCGTCGGCATCCACCGGCCCGCTGGAGCGCGCCATGGCGGTTTGCGCATAGCTCGCCGTGATCTCCGGGTGGCAGGATCCGCAGACGGCGGCCCCGGCCGGCAGCACCGCTGCCAGGAGCAGGCCGGCCGCGCCCTCACACGCGGATTTGCAGAACCTTTTCAATGTATTCCCGGGAGATGCGGGCGCTTTCCTCGGGCGGGCGGTAGGGCGAAGAGTCCAGTTCCACAGTGAGCCAGCCTTGCCAGGCGATACGGTCGAGTTCTGCCTTGATCCCGGGAAAGTCCACGCCGCCGGTTCCCAATTGGAAGAAGATGGGATCCTTCATCACGTCGTTGCGGTCGCGGCGCTGCCTGGCGCCGCCGCGGTTTTCCGGTTTGGTGTCCTTCAGATGGAACTCGATGATGCGATGGCCCAGCCGGCGGGTCATTTCCACCGGATCCATGCCGGCCATTGTGATATGCCCGGTGTCCAGCACGAAATAGACCTGATGCGGGTCGGTAGCCTCCATGATGGTGTCGATCTCGTGCCGGTTTTCGAACTGGGTCCACATGTGGGCGTGAACGCCGAACTTGAGACCCTCATCGGTAATGCGGCGGCCGAGTTCGTTGAACACCACGGCCATGTTCTTCAGGTCCTCCGCGGTAGTGCCGGTGGGCCGGCGCGGTCCCGTGTTGATCTTGAGGTGGTCGCAGCCGAACTGCCGGATGAAGCGAACCAGGCGCAGGTGATCCTCGAGGATTTTCTCGCGCCGGGAGGGATCCTCGAAGTGCGTCTCCATGGACCCGCCGTTGGAGATCGTCACGAAACGGACACCGATCTCGGCGATCTTCTTGCGCAGTTCTTCCGGCCGGTCGAAGTAGGAGACGAAATAGTTCACAAACGATTCGACGTTGTGGTAGCCGGCCTGGCGGGCTTCCCGGAAGGAGAGAAAGACGTCCTTTTCCCATCCTCCGCGGGTATTGGTGGTGATGCCCACGCGATAGCGCGAGGCGGCGGCTAGCGGCGATGCCGCGGCCGCGGCCAGGAAGTCTCGGCGGCTGAGTGTCACGGTCTGCCTCCTTCCGGGGAAACAGGCAAAGCGGCCTGTCGCGGCTACCGCACCTTGTTGCCGGCGATGTACACGGCCTCGATGGTGCGAGTGTTGCGGATGTTCGCGAGCGGGTTCCTGGCCAGCACCAGGAGATCCGCCCAGCGCCCGGCTTGCAGGGTGCCCAGGTCCTTGGAGGCGCCCAGGAATTCCGCCGAACTGCCCGTGGCGGCATGCAGCACCTGGGCCGGCGTCAGTCCGGCCTGGACCATCAGTTCCATTTCCCAATGCTCGAAGAAGCCCGGAAAGCGGGCGGGCGGGCCGGAGTCCGTGCCGAAGCCGAACCGTACGCCTTCATCAGCCAGTTTCTTGAGATTCTTCTGGGCCATTTCGAGGAAACCGGGGTAGCGGTCGAAGTCCGGGTCCTGGCGCAGCTTAGCCTGATACTGAGGATCGCCCAGAGTGCGGACCACGTCGGGAGACAGGCCCCGGGTGAAAAAGGGATCCTTGAGGAACTTACTCGGCCGGGCGAATTCGAACAGGGACGCCTCGCGGGTCAGCGTGGCGGAGGACTGCCAGGCCCCGTGCTGCTTCATGGCGGCAATCAGTTCCTCGTCCACGGGCTTGTCACGGACGCTGTGGGCCAGGCCGCTCAGGCCTTCGCGGACCAGGGTCTTGGCGTCGTCCAGGTAGAAGACGTGTGCGGCCACTTTCAGGTGGGCCTTGTGGGCGTCGGCGATGATATCCCGGCAAAGATCCAGCGAGATCTTCTTCTGTTTGCCCAGGTGATCGTCCACCCAGATCTTGACCACATCCACCCGCCAGTCGGCGAGCTGATCGATGTCCTTCTGGATTTCGGCCGGGTTGGCCACCTCAAACGGTACGCCTTTCATGCCTGGGACGGTGGTGGGATAGCCGCCCACGCCGGTGAAGCCGCGGCCGGCGGTGAAGACCCGGGTATAGGTGGGACGCCCGGAGCGCTGCTCCTGCCGGATCTGGAAGATCAGGGGCTTATCCGTGCCCATGCTGACCATGGAGGTGACGCCGTAGGAGGCGTACAGCTTGAGATTCTTCTCTACGCTCTCGCGCGAGTAAAACTTGGGGTCTTGCACGAGGCCCACGGTATTTCCCAGGTGTCCATGGAGATTGATGATGCCGGGCATCACGTACTTGCCGGTGAGGTCCACGGGTTGGGCGCCGGCGGACGGCTGCAGTTTTGCGGCCGGGCCCACCCACTGGATGCGGCCATCCTGAATGACGATGGCGGCGTCGGCGAGCGGGGGCCGGCCGGTGCCGTCGATCAGCGTGAAATGACGCAAAACGGTGGTCTCAGCGAGCGCGGAGGAGGTTCCGGCGAGTGCGATGGTAAGGAGTAAAGCGGCTGGTTGAATTTTCATTCCTGACGCCTACGGTGTGATGTGCGAGCGATTGTATCACAGGCTCCGGAGGCTCCGGCAGGCCGTTTGACCGGCCGGAGGGGCTCCCCTATACTAAAAGGAAGCCGATGTTTGTCCTGTTAATGATTGTTCACGTGATCGTGTGCATTTTTCTGATCATCGTGGTATTGCTGCAAAGCGGCAAAGCCGCGGATCTGGCGGGGGCGTTTGGCGGGATGGGTTCCCAGACGGCGTTTGGCCCGCGCGGTTCCGCCACCCTGCTGTCGAAGGCGACCACGGTGTCGGCGGCGGTGTTCATGATCACGTCGCTGTCTCTTTCTATTCTGGCCACACGCAACGCGGGTACCGGAACGACGGTGCTGGAGCGGCAGCAGTCCAAGAGCGCGCCGGCGAAGAGCGCGGCTCCGGCCAAACCGGCGGTCCCGGCTCCCTCGGCGCCGGCTGGCCAGCCCTCGGTGACGCTGACGCCGGAAGGTGGCGGACCGAGCAAAACGATTCCATTGAAGATCGATCCTTCCGGCAAAGTGACGCCGGCGGAGGCGCCCGCGCCAGCCCCTGCGCCGGCGAAAAAGTAGCGGGAACGCCCCAATGCGGAGGTGGCGGAATTGGCAGACGCACTAGCTTGAGGTGCTAGCGGGAGCAATCTCGTGGGGGTTCAAGTCCCCCTCTCCGCACCAGAATTAGGCCCGTAGGCTCAATAGCTTACGGGCCTTTTATTTTGTGTACCAGATACGTACCAAATCGACTTGGCTTTCAAACTTCTATTTGACTTATAAATGTCAATATGACACAATATGGCCATGGGACTACAGGACGAGCAATTCGCAGCGGGCGAACTGGCGCGGGTGCTTCGCACCGATGACACCACTCTCCAGAATTGGCTTCGCAGATCAAATCTGGACCTCCCGGCACCCATCGCCGGGCGCCGGCTGTTTTCCGCCAAATTCGCCTTTCAGTTGGCGATCCTCAAAGAACTCAGTTTGTACGGCATGGGTGCGCTTCAAGCCGGCAACGTCGTTAAGGAATTACTCGCCCAAGTCCCGCCGGACTGGTTGGAGCAATTCGTTACCGGAGCACTCGACCCCGATACCGTCCCGCTGATCATCTATCACCCGCGGCGGGCTGGCTTTCCTGCGGAAGACACTAAATCTGGCGGGACTTGGCATTTCTACCCAAGTTCGGGTGAACCTGGTTTGCCGCGCAAGGCAGCCTCGGGTTTGCTTTTGAGCGTTGGCAGGATCGCGAAGGAGGTTATCACCCAACTCAGAGGCGTGCTCCTGGAACGGAAGGGCACCTCGGAGGGTGTGATTTGAACATGCCGGCCCTGAACGGGGATCGCATCCCCAAACCTGAGACGGTGGTCTGTCTCGACGCTGAGAATAGACCGATGCCACGAGTCAGTCACGCGGACGCTAAGTGGCTCTGCGACCGGAAGTGGGCCGAGTGGCGAGGCAAAGGATCAAGGCGGCATATCCAGTTGACGGACGCGGCGCCGGTTCAGAGGTTGGCTGCGCGATATCACAGTGACGGAACCCGTCGAGTGCGGGCAGATCAGACTTGCAAGATTTACGGCCCTGGGCAATTTATGGGCGCAACCCTCCGAGAACACACTCCCCGATAGAAATCTGATGATTCCAGGCGAGCAGACCCGCAACGGCGATGCGGGCGCCGGAACTGTGCCTCTCCAAGCCGTCGGCTTGGAGCCGTTGTTCGAGCCGGCGGAAGTGGCAGCCTACCTGAAATTAGACGTCACCACCCATCAGGCGCCTATTCCTGGACCGGCCCGACGTCCTGAAGCTCGGGCGGCCTTCGGCCCGCGGCGGCCGGCGATCTTATGTCACGCTCCGCATACCCCTATCCGCGGTCCAGGCTTTCATGCGGGAGCACCGGCGATGAGCGAGGAGTTCAGCATAATTCCATGCCTGAGGGCCGTGCTTGAGGATGCAGAACTACCCTCGACCGCTACATGCATCGCCATCATGTTGATGCTCTCGGCCGGCGAAAATGGCGAAACGGCATGGAAGCAGAACACGATTGCTGACCGATTCAACCTGAAAGAACGCCAAGTGCGGTACATCCTGGCACGGTTGGAATCGGCGGGCTACATCAAGGTCGTTCAACGCGGCAAGAAGTTGGCGAACCTCTACCTCATGCCCTGGCACTCAGAGTTCTCGGTGAGCGGCAATAAACTGCCGGTCACCGAAGATCCAGACCAGAGTGACCGGCAGAAAACTGCCGCTCCTACCGGCAAAAAAATGCCGGTCACCCCGGCAAAAAACTGCCGGTCCATATATGAAGAAGTTGGTTTTGAAGAAGTCGGTTTTAAAGACTCTCCGACGTTCGATCTTGAGGCGTGGTGCGAATCCCGTTACGCGCGCCATGCGAAAAAAGGCCATCGCGTAGCAGCGCAGCGGCTCTTATCCGAGATCACGGCTGCCCTGGACCCGGCATGGCGAGCGGAATTCGAGCGAATCCATGAACTGTGGATCGGTACCGAACGCTGGCGATGGAAGGGCGGCGCGGCGGCGCCGTATTTCGATGAGTGGCTGCTCGATGAGGGTTGGCGATATGAGCCGTCACCAGAGGAAACGCCCGAGGCCCGGCGGCAACGGGCCATCGATGAGGCCTGGGACCGGATCGCCGCACCGGCCTCGCGGGCAGAAAGGGGTGGGTGATGGAGGACAAATCCGATTGCCGGGTGTGCGCCGGACTTATCCGGCTATTATCCGGGCTTGACTTTTTCCCGAGTGATGCCGAGGTGCGGCGTCTGCTCACGGGCCGTCTCCACCGGCTCGCCCGAGACCATCAACATGCACAACGGATGGTTGACACTTGGCTCGAACGAAGTACTACAGCGCCCAAAATCGCGGACCTGATAGCGCTGGCCGGCGAAGTGATGCCCAACCAGAGCTTTCCGCCGGGCTGCGACGTGTGCCACGGCGAGTACTGGATCGTGACAGACCGCGGGGCGAAACGCTGCCAGTGTGCCCGCGGCCAGGCATTGCGCGGGCGCGATATTGCGAACGCAGTGGGCGCGGCTAGGTGAATTGGGGCAATGGCGAACGAGACGCGCGGGCCGCGGGACTGCTGGCGCACCCGAAACGCGAGCGCACCCTGTAGCACCTGCGGCGAGCGGGCGGACGTGTTACACGTCCCTATGCGTGAGCGTGGCGCATTCTGCCCGGCGTGCTGCCCGTGCTGTACGTCTGCGGCCGGCGGCCGGCTGAAGCGCGTGGCCGAGGTTGACTTCGATGCACCCGCGGCGCGGCGGCGGGATTGACCTGGGGAGGGGGAGGGTGGATCGGATTTAGCCCATCGCCAGCCGGGGACCGCGCGGCGACGTTCCTACAAAAATCCGCGAAATTGAAATTCGAGGGGGCATGAAAAATAAAAAAGTTCAACCTGAAGTCCAGCCTGCTGCCTATCCAGATCCGCCAACGCATCTTTCTGAGCGGGCGGCGAGTCTCTGGCGATCACAGGGACCACGCTGCGCACGCAGCAGCGACCGCCAGGCACTCTTGGAGATGGCATTGGCGGCCCTGGACCGCGCAACCGAGGCGGGACGCATTGTAGAGGCTGAGGGGCTCTGCATTCGGACGAAATCCGGCAGTACGCGCATGCATCCAGCCACTCGGATCGAGAACGAAGCCAGAATACAATTCGCTCGGCTTTGGAAGCGGCTTGGTCTGGGTCAATATTCGAGGTGAACGAAATGACAGTTGAACAGCGTATCGAACACTTGGAGCGCACCGTCAAGATCCAGGCCGCAATGCTGGCGAAGGCCCGCGAACTGTTTGCAGGCCACCAGGCGGCGATTGAGGCTCTGGCGAGCCTCGCGGGAGTGAAGATCGAGAAGCGGCCAGCGCCGGATGGGCCGGTAGTGAGCGTGAACTAACGAGGGAGGATCCCAACAATGCAGACGAAAGATTTTTGGTTCGAGCTCAAGGCGCTAGACGAAACCGGCGTCTTCGAGGGGAAACTGGCCGTCTACGGCAACGTGGACGAAGGCAACGACGTGATCGAGCCAGGCGCCTTCACAAAGACATTGAAAGAAGGCGGGGGCTCCGTCCCGTTGCTGTTCGGGCATGACGCCACAAGTCCGATCGGAACTCTGCAACTGACCGACTCGCCCGCAGCGCTCCTGGCGAAGGGCAAACTGGTTCTCGGGGAAATCCGGCACCTGAAAGAAGTGCGGCTTTTCGAGGGTAGCCTGACACCCGTACCAATGAACAATTTGGCGACCGTTACGGCAGTCAAACAGGAACGCGCTGCGGCCGACATGGAAATCCTCGAAAGCTTCCGGAACGCGGCGCGGGATCTGGCGGATTTTCACCGTCGCATGATCGACGGCGACTAACAACCTTCTACGCACTTCCGCAGGCGGCGAGCCGGCTGATATTGGGCCACTCGCGGCAACCGGAAGCCGCACCATTAACTCCGCAAGCCTGGAGAAGTCGGCCTACTCGCGGGTGCAGTTACTAATCCATTCAAAGAGAGGCAATTTTTTATGGATACCGAATTAACGGAAGCGATCAAAACGCTTTCGACCGAAACGAAGGGCCTGTTTGGGGGCCTGAAAACGCAACTGGACGGCCTGGGCGAAAATGTGAAGGCCATCCAGAAGCAGGTGGACACCATCGAGGTGAAGGCCTCGAAACCGGGACACACTGGCGGCAGTTCGCTGCTGGCCGAGCTCCAGGGCAATCCGGACCTATCCGCGATGGTCCAGAAGGGCCGCGGCTCCGCGCAGTTCGTCTTGAGCGGCAAGTCTCTCGGCGAATTGCTGGAATCGAAAGCCATCTCCACAAGTGGCCTCGGAGGGACCGGAAGCGCAGGCGTAGTGCCGTATGAACGCGATAGCACAATCGTGGCGATGGCGCGACCGCGCTTGCGGATGCGCGACGTGATCCCGGCGAGGCCGACCGCACAGGGTGAAATTTTGTGGGCCGTAGAAACGAAGCGGCCGACAAAGGCTTCGCCCATCCAGGAGTACGTCGGCCAGAAGCCACTCGCGGAACCGACGTTCAGCGTCGAGAAAGAGCCAGTCCAGACCATCGCGTTGTGCTACCGGGCGTCGAAACAGATTCTCTCTGACTGGCCCGAATTGGAGGGATTTTTGCGGAACGAGTTTTCCGCCCGCGTCAAGCAGGAAGAAGACTCGCAAATTTTGCTGGGCAGCGGCATCGCGCCGAATCTCAATGGCCTGGTCACGCAAGGCGCCGCGTTCGACTCCACCCTGTTGTCGGCCAGCGACGGGTACGAGTATCCCGACACGATTGCCGCGGCGCTGCAACAGATCGACGAAGACGATGAGCTCTCCGGGGCGCAGTTCGTAGTGCTGCATCCCGGTGACGCCTGGGCCATCCGCCGATTGAAGGACACGGTCGGCAGGTACATCTATCCGCAGACGCCCATCCTGACCCTCTGGCGCGCCCCGGTGGTGGAGACAGGCCAAATCACCAAAGGCACGTTCCTGGTCGGCTCCGGTGATCCGCAGGCAGCCGAACTCCGCGACCGCCAAGACCTCACAGTAGAACTTTCCACGGAAGACGGAGATAATTTCCGTCTGAATCTCGTGACGGTGAGATTTGAGTTAAGGACCGCCCTCGTCGTGAAGCGGCCGAACGCGTTCGTGCAAGGATCTCTCACCAAGTCGCCTGCCTGATCGATTCGCCCCGCACATGCCGGCGTGAATGACGGGGCCTGGATACCGAGTAATTACCGGGTCCGGGCGTTCATGCGCCGAGGTCCTGCAATGCCCGCAAAGCGGCGGTCGCTGATATCCCCGCACGTATGGGCTCTCCTTTCAGTGACGGGGCGCTGTCTCGTTTCCGGCGCCCCGATTCAAACGAGGTTTCCTACAAGCGCCGGGTTCTTTCAGAACAGAAAGTCGGTAAAATGTGCTTCGGAGACAACATGGAGGCAATCGGTTTAGGGCTAAAACAAGCCCTGGAATCTGGCGAATGCGTACTGTTCGTCGGAGCAGGTATAGGTGCCCATCTGTTGGATGTGCACGGCAACCAGGCCCCGGACGGAGCGATGTTGGCCCGCGAACTTGCGTTGCACTTCGGCATTGAAGTGGGCGAAACTCTCGATCTAGCGAAAGTCTCCCAGTTGGTCGAAATCCGCAAAAGAGGGCGCACGGAGCTTGAAGCCTTTATCAAGCGCCGCCTCTCAGGACTTGAGCCCGATGACGCGTTTCGCTGGCTAACCACGCTGCGTTGGCGGGCGATCTTCACCACCAACTACGACGACTCGATACAGAGGGCCTATTCAAAGAATCCAGATCCCCCTCAGACGCCCGTGACGATCGCAGCAACCAGTGACTTGGTGCCGTTTGAGCGCAAGTTCCAGGTACCCGTCTATCATCTCCATGGCACACTATTCAATATCGAGAAGCCGCGAATCATTATCACCGAAGATGATTATGCGGCGTTCCGAGACCGAAGGCGGATGCTCTTCAACATTCTCAAGCAGGAGTTTGCGACATCGACATTTCTGTACATCGGCTATTCCAATCGCGATCCAAATTGGAAACTCCTATTGGAGGAACTACGGGCAGAGTTTCTCCCGGCCCAAACGCCACCCTCATATCGTGTCGCACCGAACACAGACGCATTGGATGAGGAGATCCTTCGATCCAAAGGAATTGAAACGATAAATGCGTCGTTATGCGTCGTATGACGATTTTCAAAAGAGTGCGTTACTGGCTTTAGCTGGCTCTCGTGTCTCACCTGATATCTTGAAGAGACTGGAATCGAGCGTCCCCTCTGACCTCATGAGTGTTTTCGATAAACATCCCGCGTCTGTCGTGCGGCTTCTATCAGGATGGGAGTATGTAAACCAAGCCGCCTTCAACGCAGCACCGAACATCAAGGAATTCTTGCTGGGCAATCGCGCGAACTGGGCGTTAGTTGCGAAGACGATGCATTTCGAGCGAGACCTGGAGCCACAGATCTATGATGATGTGCTGGACTACACTACTAGCGACGCAAGCAAGCCCGCGACGATGTTAGATCCTTACGCTTTTAATCGTAAACAGAAATACTTCAACAAACCCCAAGTCAAGCGGCCTCAAGTAGTTGGATGACGTTGCGGATGGATTGGTCGGCTTTGTG